>JAHYIY010000001.1 GCA_019429255.1 Desulfuromonadales bacterium
AGTATCCGGTTAGCTGGCTAAGCAAAAAGCGCCAAATGCAAGGCGCGCGTTTGTTGAGCAATGAGGCGTACTTACGTACGTCGAAGCAGCGAAATAAACGCAGCAACGCGGCAGTTGGTGAGTTTTTTGCGACGCCATCATCCTATGACTTTTTGCGAGTGCATCAATAGATGAACAGAAAATATTTAAGATTGATGAGGTTTTTGTGACAGATAAATCGATGAGAAAAGATCCCCATGGAGACTTCAGACGCAAGGTGGAAAAAACCCAGAAGCGCAAGATGCGTGCCCAGCGTCAGGGTGACCAGGGGATGTGGTTCGGCTTCGGGATGTTCGGGCTGGTAGGGTGGTCGGTAGCAATACCGACGCTGGTTGCGATCGCTGCCGGCATCTGGATCGATACCCGTTTTGCAGGGCAATACTCCTGGACCTTGATGATGCTGGTGATCGGTATCGGGGTGGGCTGTCTGAACGCCTGGTTCTGGGTCAGTCGCGAACGCACTAACATCGAAGATGAATTTCACCGCAACCAGCAAAACGACGTGCACAAAGGGGGGGGAAATGACCCTTGAGGGATGGCAGCTCGCAGCTTGTTTTATCGCTGGAGGCCTTATCGGAGTCTTCTATTTCGGCGGACTATGGTTGACGGTGAAGCGTATCCCGACCAGCGGCAATCCCCATCTGCTGCTGGTCAGCAGCTTCTTCCTGCGTATGGCGGCGGCACTGGCGGCCTTCTACGCCCTGATCCCCTGGGGATGGCAGGCGCTGGTCGCAGCCCTGCTCGGTCTGCTGATCAGCCGTCAGGTATTAACCCGGATGAATAGCCGAAAACCCAACAACCGACCAACAATAACAACAGACAGGTGAGATAGCGCTTTCATGGAAATTACTCCCGATGCCTTCATTTACTGGCAACATGGTTTTGTCAAACTCAATTCCACTATCGTCATGACCTGGCTGAATATGTTGCTACTGGTCGGGTTTTCGATATTCGTGACCATAGGTCTGACTTCCAGTAAAAACCTGGGTCGTGGGCAGAATCTGATGGAAGTGGTGGTGAGCAATATCCGCAACCAGATCGGTGACATGGGACTGAAACCGGTCGATGAATTCCTCCCCTTTATCGGCACCCTCTTTCTTTTTATCCTGGTACCCAACATTCTCGCTGTCGTGCCGGGCTACCGGGCGCCGACCGGTTCCCTGTCCACCGCCGCGGCACTGGCTATTTGCGTCTTCGTCGCTGTGCCAGCCTGGGGGGTTCGCCGCCGGGGACTGCTCGGCTATTTGAAGCAATACATCCAGCCGACCCCCTTTATGCTCCCCTTCAATATCATGGGAGAAATCTCACGCACCCTGGCCCTGGCAGTCCGGCTGTTCGGAAATATCATGAGCGGAGCGATGATCGCAGGGATACTGCTGTCTATCGCCCCCCTTTTCTTTCCCGTGCTGATGAACATTCTCGGACTGATCACCGGCGTCATCCAGGCCTATATATTTGCCGTTCTTGCGGCTGTCTACCTGGCCGCAGCCGCCAGACTCCAGCAGGAGAAGGAAGGCAATACCGATCAATCAGAAAAACAACCCCGTGACAAAGGAGGTATCTCTCATGGATAGTCTTGGTTGGGTCGCCGTCGCCTCTATCATCAGTAGCGGTCTGTGCATCGGTATCGGTGCTATCGGGCCTGCCCTCGGTGAAGGTCGCGCTCTGGCCCAGGCCCTCTCAGCCATGGCACAGCAACCTGACGAAACCAACACCATCACGCGAACCCTCTTCGTCGGCCTTGCCATGGTCGAATCGACGGCCATTTACGCCTTTGTCGTCTCGATGATTCTGCTCTTCGCAAACCCTTTCTGGAATTATTTTCTGAGCCAGACAGCTGGAGGTTGAGATGCTTATCGACTGGTTTACGGTCGCTGCCCAGATCGTCAATTTTCTCATCCTGGTTTTTCTTCTCCACCGGTTTCTCTATCGCCCGATCGTCGGACATATGACCGAAAGAGAAAACAAGATCAGACAGCGCCTCGAGGAAGCCGCAGAAAAAAAGAAAGGGGCGCAAAACCTGATTGAGAAGTACCAGCTAAAACTCGACAATCTTGATAAAGAAACAGGCAAAAAAATCGAACAGGCGGAAAAGCAGGCGGACCTGCGAAAAACGGAGATCCTTGCCCAAGCCAGGAAAGATGTTGAAGACCAGCGCGCAAAGTGGTTGCAGGCACTGGACAAGGAAAAAGAAGCCTTTGCCCGCAAGTTCAAAAAGCGCGGAAGCCAGGAGATCCTCAAATATGTTCGCCGCATCATCGATGACCTGGCGGATGAACCCTTGAATAACCGCCTGACCCAGGTCCTTGCGACGAAAATCGAAAATCTTGACCAGGATGACAGAAAAAAACTCCGGCACGCCGCCGACACCGACCAGATCATCGTTCGATCAACATGTGAACTAGCTGCGCCGGAACAGCGCAAGCTGACGACAATTTTTCACGAAATATGTGGGAAAGATGCAGCTATTGTTTACCAGATTGACCCAGAAGGCCCCTTAGGCATCGAAGCCCGGGCAGGAAACATCCGCCTTTCCTGGGGAATTGAGAACTATCTTGAAGAATTACAGTCCCGGGTAATTTCCCTGGTTGAAGAAAAAGCCCATGAACAGAGAAGGGGCAATGAAAATGGGTCCAACGACAAAAACGGGGAAAAAGAAGATAAAGAGGAAGATGAAAAACACTCATAAAAATTCCCGCAGCAGATTCCTGCCCATTGATGGAAAGAGGCAATGACCGACAACACACCGCAAACGACTAAAATACTTGAGGATACTTTCGCCTCTCTTGATCGCAGTCTGGCAGACTACACCCCTGTTCTTCATCCTCAGGTGTTCGGTCGGGTTGATTATATCGGCAAGGGCATTGCGCGGGTACACGGTCTTGACCAAGTCCAGTCAGAGGAATTGCTCGCCTTTCCCGGGGGAACCCTCGGTCTGGCGTTTAACGTTAATTCCCGTGAAGTCGGGGTCATCATGCTCGGCGAATATGAACATCTTGGAGCCGGCGACGAAGTACGCCGTACCGGGCGGGTGCTCGATGTGCCGGTGGGAGATGAACTCATCGGGCGGGTACTCGATCCGACCGGAAGGGTGCGGGACAGCAAGGGCGGTCTGCGCTTTCGTGAGCGGCGCCCGATCGAGCGCCCGGCTCCCGAAATTATGGACCGGGCCCCGGTAACCGTTCCACTGATGACCGGACTCAAGGCGATTGACGCCCTGATTCCCATCGGGCGCGGACAGCGCGAACTGATCCTCGGTGATCGCCAGACCGGTAAAACAGCCATCACCATCGATACCATCATCAACCAGAAAGGCAAGGGGGTGCTCTGCTTTTATTGCGCCATTGGACAACGTGCTGCGAGCGTCGCACGGGTAGTCGCTGATCTGAGAAAACACGGCGCCATGGAATACACGACGGTGGTGACGGTCCTGGGTGACGATGCTCCCGGCTTAAAATATATTGCACCTTACGCCGCTACCACCATGGCTGAATATTTCATGGAGCAGGGCAAAGACGTCCTCGTGGTCTACGACGATCTCACCCACCACGCCCGCGCTTACCGCGAGCTTTCCCTGCTGTTGCGACGCCCTCCGGGACGCGAAGCCTTTCCCGGAGATATCTTCTATATTCACTCGCGCCTTTTGGAACGTTCGACCCGTCTGCGCAAAGAACTCGGAGGGGGGTCACTGACCGCCCTGCCCATCATCGAAACGGAGGCTCAGAATATCTCCGCCTATATTCCGACCAATCTGATCTCCATTACCGACGGACAGATCTATCTTTCTCCTGATCTGTTTCGCAAAGGCAACCTGCCCCCTATTGATATCGGCAAATCGGTCTCCCGGGTCGGCGGAAAAACCCAGTTTCCGGCTTATCGCAGCGTCGCCGGAGACCTGCGTCTGACCTACTCTCAGTTTGAAGAGCTTGAAGCCTTTTCACGTTTTGGAACACGTTTGGATGAAGACACCCGCAAAACCCTCGAAAGAGGACGCCGGGTACGTTCAATTCTGAAACAGCCACAATACTCGCCGCTGTCAGCCTCCCAGCAGATTATCGTGCTCCTCGCAGTCAATGAAGGGATTTTTGATACGATCCCTGAAGAAAAACTGATGGAAGCGGAGACCCTCGTGCGAGAAGCTCTGCAACAGGATGACGAGGTGGCGCTGAAGATTGAAGCAGGGGAAAAACTTGCGAATGAAGATCAGGTGAAACTGCGTGACATGGCACAAAAGGCCGTTGCCGGCCTGACCAAAGGAGAAGAAAAGATGACCAAAAAAGACAATTCAACCAGTCGCAAAGAAAAAAACAAATAAACCCTATGCAGACACTCCAAAGCATGGAGCGCAAGCTCAAGAGTGCAGACGACCTGTATACCGTAGTACGGACGATGAAGTCCCTGGCCGCGGTCAGCATTCGTCAGTACGAAGAGGCGACCCGTTCTCTTGAGGAATATTTTCATTGTGTTGAAATGGGGCTGCGGGCTGCTTTGCGAACTCACCCTCACAGCGGCCGCCAGCAAGACCCACGGACTACCCTGATCGTCGTTTTTGGTTCGGATCAGGGCATGGCGGGACGCTTCAATGAAGCACTCATTGAATTTGTCCAGGAACACCTCGATCCTCAAAAAGAGCGGATCCTGATCTGGGTCAGCGGAATCAAGATGCATGGGCTGGTCGAAGATGCCTTCGGTGAGATCCAGCACCTGTTCCCCCTGCCCTCTTCGGCCGAGGGAATCTCCACCAGGGTTCAGGAAATCCTGCTGCATTTTAGCGAACTCCGCGAAAAGGAAGGTGAGTCGCGGCTGATCCTCTTCCATAATCAACCGGCAGGAGGATCAACCTATCGGCAGAACCGCGTCAACCTCCTGCCGCCCGACCAGCAGTGGCTGCAAGACCTCGGCGGTGGAAAATGGCCGGGACGGCAGATTCCCCTTTATACCATCCCCTGGGAAGATCTTTTCAGCGCCCTGATTGGTGAATATCTCTTTGTCGCCCTGTTCCGCGCTTTTGCAGCTTCCATGGCGGCAGAAAATGCGGCGCGTCTGACCTCGATGCAGAGGGCCGAAAAAAATATCGAGGAAACCAAGGAAGAATTGAAGCTGCGCTATCACACCATGAGACAGAATGCCATCTCAGAGGAGCTGTTCGATGTCATTTCAGGGTTTGAAGCTTTGACCCAAAGTGAAAGAGACCAGGGACTATGCCCTTGAGTCATCTGCCACGACTATTGTTACCTATCCAGTAAAGGATGCGAACCATGCTCTCTGCTCCGTACCAGGATTTTTTAACTGCTGTCAGCAAGACCTTGCCGAAAAAGCGATTGACCACCGATCCACTGAAGACGGTCACGTTTGGAACCGATGCCAGTTTTTATCGACTGATTCCCAAAATCGTCATCCATGTAGAAAACCAGGACGAGGTAAGGCTGATTCTGCGCGAAGCCAATAAGAGGAAATTGCCGGTCACTTTCCGGGCGGCAGGGACCAGCCTCTCGGGACAGGCGATCAGTGACAGCATTCTGGTTCAGTTGGGCAAAGGCTGGCAGGGCTACCGGATCTTCGACAAAGCCAGAAAGATTGAGCTGCAACCCGGCATTATCGGCGGTCGTGCCAATCTGTTGCTGGCCGAGTTCGGAAAAAAAATCGGCCCTGACCCGGCCTCCATCGACAGTGCCAAAATCGGCGGTATTGTTGCCAACAACGCCAGCGGCATGTGTTGCGGAGTTGCCGAGAACAGTTACAAGACCCTGGATAGTCTGAGATTGATTTTGGTCGATGGAACCCTTGTTGACACCGCTGATGACAAAAGCCGCTCCGCTTTCATTCGCAGCCACCCCCATATCCTCGAGGGACTTGCCGAACTGCGTAACCGGGTTGCCGCTGATCCTCAATTAAGTGAGCGCATCCGCTATAAATTTAAAATTAAAAACACCACCGGTTACAGCCTCAACGCACTGGTCGATTTCAAGGATCCCTTCGACATCATGCAACAGCTGATGGTCGGTTCAGAAGGGACCCTCGCCTTTATCGCCAACGTCGTCTACAAGACGGTTGTCGAGCATCAACACAAGGCCAGCGCGCTGATCATGTATCCTGACGTCGCCACCGCCTGCAGCGTCATTGCGCTGCTGCGCGACAATCTCCCGGTTGCGGCTGCGGAACTGATGGATCGCGCCGCCCTGGCATCCGTCCAGGACGAACCGGGCATGCCCGCCTATCTGGCCGGACTCGGCGCTGAAGTCACCGCCCTGTTGGTGGAAACCCGTGCGACCAGTGCGGCCAAGCTGCAACAGCAGATCAAGCAAATTGGTGCAGCCCTGGCAAAAATCAAGACCGTCCGTCCGCTCGAGTTTACCGACAATCCGGATGAATACAAGGTTTACTGGAACATCCGCAAGGGGCTGTTCCCCGCAATCGGTGCCGTGCGCGAAACCGGCACCACGGTAATCATCGAGGATGTCGCCTTCCCGATTGAGCATCTGGCTGCAGCCGCCCTCGATTTACAGAAGCTGTTCAAAAAATATCATTATCACGAAGCGATCATCTTCGGCCATGCCCTGGAAGGCAACCTGCACTTTGTTTTTACCCAGGATTTCTCCCAGGAGGAAGAGGTTCTTCGCTATCGCCATTTGATGGACGAAGTCGTTACCATGGTCGTGGACAAGTATGACGGTTCCCTCAAGGCCGAGCATGGCACCGGACGTAATATGGCCCCGTTCGTCGAAAAGGAATGGGGAACCGCGGCCTACCAGCTGATGGTCCAGCTCAAGCAGCTGTTCGATCCCGATCAATTGCTCAACCCGGGGGTCATTATCAACCCTGATGCCGAAACCCATATCAAGAATTTAAAACCGCTGCCTGCCACCCACGAACTGGTCGACAAGTGCATTGAATGCGGCTTTTGCGAGCCGGTCTGCCCGTCACGCAACCTGTCCTTCACCCCCCGTCAGCGGATTGTCGGTCGGCGCGAAATCAGTCGCCAAATGGCCGCAAACGGGTCCCCGGAGCTGGTCAAACAGCTGCTCAAATCCTACCGTTATCCGGGCAAGGAGACCTGTGCCGCCGATGGTCTCTGCGCCACCCGCTGCCCGGTCGGCATCGACACCGGAAAGATGATCAAAGCCCTGCGCGAAGAGGCCAACGGGGAGCTTGCCAATCATGTCGCCGACTGGGTTGCGCGCAACTTTAAAGGTGTCGCCACCGGCATCAATACCACCCTGAATGGTGTTGATAAAATCCACCAGCTGACCGGCACCGCTTTCATGGAATCTGCCTCTTCTGTCGCCCGCACCTTAAGCGGTAACCATCTGCCGCTATGGAACCGGGAGATGCCGTCCGGTGTTGGAAAAATCACTACTGAACAGATCGACCCGAACAACCCACTCCAGGTCATCTATTTTCCCGCCTGTCCCAGTCGCTGCATGAGCGGCCCGGCACGGGGGGAAACGGAACCGGACGCACTGCCCCACAAAACCGCCGCCCTGTTGAAAAAAGCGGGTTATCAGATCCTCTATCCCGACAACCTCGGCAAACTCTGCTGTGGGCAGGCCTTTGAAAGCAAAGGCTTCTTTAAACAAGCCGATGACAAAAGCGCCGAACTCAATCGGGCCCTGCTGACCATCTCAGACGATGGTGCAATTCCGGTTCTCTGTGACACCAGCCCCTGTCTGATGCGGATGAAGGATAAGCTGGATAAAAAATTGAAGCTCTATGAACCGATCGAGTTTGTTCTTGAATTTCTCCAGGACAAATTGACCTTTACCCCCTTACCGCAAAAAATCGCCCTGCATGTGACCTGCAGTGCGCGCAAGATGGATCTGACGGATAAATTCGTGCGTCTGGCGCAGGCCTGTGCCCATGAAGTTGTAGTACCGGAAGACATCTACTGCTGCGGGTTTGCCGGGGATCGGGGCTTCAACTATCCGGAATTGAATGAATCGGCGCTGGAAGGATTAAAAGAACAACTACTGGGATGTGACGCCGGCTATTCAACCAGCAAAACCTGTGAGATCGGCCTGTCACTGCGCGGTGAGATTCCCTACCGGTCAATTCTCTATCTGGTTGACGCGGCGACAAAGCCCAAACTCACTATTAGAGACTGAAAGTCCATGTACTGTCTGGCGACTGAAAATGGCATAGTCAAAAGCCCTCTATCCTCTTTGTGCCAGAGAAGACCCACCAGCAGAGAAGGAAAATTTGTACCAGCAGTAGACTGATAATAATCAGCTAAGCTACTGACGAACAGCGTCATCCAGTTTAGTGCTGCTGCACCCGTTGCCTGAATTCCTCCTCGAGGATTATTGTGCCCCCGAAACTACCTGAAAGGCGTGACAACGGACCTGCTTGAGTCGGTCTCAGGTGGTAGGTTGCACCTGCTCATCGCGGATCAGCAGGATGGCGTTATTGATCCGCTTGACCAGCTCCAGCACTCCCCCTGGGCGAGGGTCTAGCGCGGCATCCGCCGGCAGGACCAACAGTTCCCGCTGGGTGGACTGAAACAGCCGGGCAAGTAACCCCCGGACAAGGGGAAGATCGAGGGGATGATATCTTTTCTGCACAGCAGCAGCGGCAGGATGGTCTGCCACCGCAGCCCTCAGCCTTCGCATGTTCTGCCGGTCTGCGGCCGGCAGCAGGATTTCCAGCTCGCCCCCGATAATTCCGGCAATACCCGCCGCCAGCGTAAGCGCCCTGGCGCTTAATGCCGAGCCGGTAAAGACCGTCAGAATCGGAGAACTTAGTCGAAAACCTTCCTGGATAAACATCGATTGCCCCCGGCCGTGCAGGATGAGGTAACGGGCCGCCGATCCCATGGTGGAACCGAGCAGGGATCTCCCCATTCGCCCCATGACAATGAGGTCCGCCGAGGTGGCCTGTTCCAGAATCACCGCCTCAACAACGCCACGCCTGATATCAAAAGACCAGCTGATTCCCATCTCGCCGATGGCACCGGCGATCATCCGCCGGATGCGCTCACTTTGGCGTTTGAGATCCCGTTCCAGCTCATGAGCTGGGCGCGGCCGACATTCGTGGCTGCAGACCTCGTGAAAAAATGCGTGCCGGGAAAGCTTCAACAATTTTTCATCTTCTACGAACAGGCAACTGATTTCGGCCTGCAGGGCGGCAGCCAGAACCTTGGCCGTCTCCAAGGCCGTCCGGCTGTGGACAGATTCGTCCACGGGAACCAGGATACGGCGGACGCTGACGTGTTGATTGTCACGAGTCACGGTCGCCTCTCTCGCCCGGGCCTTCCTCGCCTTTGCCAAACTTACTCATATTGTCGGCAAAAGTCCGCAGCCGCCGCAAGACCAGCTCGTTGACCGAATCTGCGGGATACCGCCGCTGCTCATCCGCTTCGCCCGCGGGCCGGCCGGTAAGAAGTTCGATGCCCTGGTCGATGTTTTCAATCGGATACACATGAAACTCCTGGTGCGCAATGGCCTCCACCACATCTTTGCGAAGCATCAGGTGCTTGACGTTGGTCGCCGGGATCAGCACCCCCTGGCTACCGGTCAGACCCCGGTGACGGCAAACATCGAAAAACCCCTCGATCTTTTCGTTGACCCCGCCGATAGCCTGAACCCGGCCATACTGATCCACCGAACCGGTAACGGCAAACTGCTGCTTGATCGGCACTTCGGCAATGGCCGACAGCAGCGCGTACAGTTCCGCCGAAGAGGCGCTGTCACCTTCCACCCCGCCATAGGACTGCTCGAAAACCAGCGAGGCGCTGAGGGAAAGCGGCATTTCGGTACCGTAACGAGCGCCCAGGAAACCGGACAAAATCAGGACTCCCTTGGAATGGATCGGTCCGCCCAGTTTGGTCTCCCGTTCAATATCGATCACCTCACCCTTACCCATGTACACCTGGGCGCTGATCCGGGAAGGCTTGCCGAAGGCAAAATCTCCCAGCATCATGACGGCCAGACCGTTGACCTGCCCGACTCGGGATCCCTCCGTCTCAATGCGCAGAGTGCCGCGCTGGATCTCTTCCTGAATCCGCTGACGCAGGCGATCGGAGCGGAAAACCTTGGAATCAATGGATTTTTGCACATCACCGGCGCGCACTGTTTCATGCTTGTGCTGCCGGGCCCAGTAGTCGGCTTCCAGCATCAGGTCTTTGATGTCACGGATGCGGATATTGAGCCGTTCACTGTCTCTCATCATCCGCGAACTCTGTTCGATGAGCCTCCCGACGGCGCTTTTGTCGAAATGGAGCAGTTTCTGTTTAGCCACGATATTGCCCAGCAGCCGGACATAGAGCTCTTGATTTTCCCCGTTTCTCTCAATCTGGACATCAAAATCAGCCGCGACCTTGAAGATCTGGGGAAATTCCGGGTCGAACCGCTGGAGCAGATAATAGAGCATCGGCTCACCGATGATGATGACCTTAACCTTTAAGGGGATCGGTTCCGGTTCGAGCATGACCGTGCTGAGCAGGCTGTACATCTCAGCCAGCGACTCAATCTTAATGCAATTGGACTGTAGAGCCCGCTTCAATCCGTCCCAGGCACCGGGATGGGTGAGGATCTTGCGGGCGTCAATGATCAGGGCTCCGCCGTTGGCCCGGTGCAGCGCGCCGGCTTTGATCAGGGTAAAATCAGTAACCAGGGCTCCCATCATCGATATGTGTTCAACCTTACCCACCAGGTTGGCATAGGTGGGGTTGTCTTCAAATACTATCGGAGCGGCGTTCAGCTTGCTGTTGTCAACCACCAGGTTGACCTTGTAACGCCTTATAGCCGGCGAGTCCATGTCGGTCTCCTCGCCGCTGGGAAGGGATGATTGTTGCTGATCCTCGGTGAGAAATGCCGGAAGGTTGTCCATAATATCTTTTTTCACCACATCCAGGTGGGCGGGGATACCCGCTATCTCGGCATATTCGGCTTTTACCCCGGCAACCAGTTGGGTAAGGGATTTTTCGGTGATCTCCTTGTTGAGGGTCGCCATTTTTTCCTGAATTTCCTTTTGCCATTGCGGGATTTTTTCCAGAATTTTCTGGGAATCGGCCTGGAGCCCCGCCATTTCCTTTTCATAATTCTGCAGCGTTTCTTTCGGCAATTGCTTGAATTCATCCGGCGACATGACATCACCATCCTTATCGAGGGGCGCGAAGGCCAGTCCCCCGGGAGTCCGCAGCAAAGCCAGTCCCTTTTTCGTGGCCCTGTCGCTGATCTCTTTGAAGGCCTTTTGCTGTCTCTCTTTAACCTCTTCTCCGATCGCCTGGACCTGGTGCTGGTATTCTTCACTTTCAAAGCTCGCCTTAAGGGCGCTTCTGGCATCCTTGATCATCTTTGCCAGATCTTTGGTGAACCGGATACCTTTTCCCGCCGGCAACTGCAGCTTTTTCGGCCGGGACTGATCGTCGAAATTGTTGACATAACACCAGTCATCGGGGGGAGAAAGCTTCTTCAACTGGCCTTCGAGTACCTGGGCGGCCATGGTGTGGCGACCCGTTCCGGATTGCCCCAGGACAAAAATATTATAACCCTGGTGTTCCATGCCGGTGCCAAAGCGCAGAGATTCCACCGCCCGGGGCTGGCCCAGGGCTTCACTCAGTTCTTTGATCGGCTCCAGATCTGCCGTCGTTTCAAACTTCAATTGTTCCAGGTTACATGCCCGGAAAACTTGATCCGCCTCCAGTCGGTTTACTGGCATCACCCATCTCCCTGTGTTGTTTGATCTCTGCTGCCGAATGGCTAAAAGTCAATCGGCCGGAAAATCTGACCGCATCAACCTCTCGCGACGCCACGAACAGTGGCCGCCTTGGCGCTTTTGGCACTGTCCGCCCTAATCAGCATCACCCGCCCAGATAAAGATGGCGGCGGTTAGCGCCGATCCCATCAGACAATCCCACAGAACAGTATCGCCGATAGGATGAAAAGCGGTAACTATTCACTGCTGTCCTTGCGCAGGGTCGGGGTTCCTGTGGCAAGGGTGTTTGTCGCCATGGATGGCGACAACAAGCGATCATGGATGACCCAACGGGAAACAATCGCGCCCCTTGACATAGGATCCGAAGAGCCGGTGCTGAACAGATACGAAAAGCGTACACATACTTGCCATTTGTCTCTACGTTGCCTGATGCAAGTATACCATTGGCGGTTGCGGGGTTCGTACCACTGAGGCAAATTTTCAGTAAAGCGAAGTTAAAACGGGCGTGCACATCATGGTCGTATTGACATCCTTATGCCCCCATAATTCCTGGGTTGTTCGAATGCTGCAACCCGACTCCAACCAGTGGGTGGCAAAACAATGGCGAACAGTGTGGCAACCGGCTCGTTTGACCATCCCCGGGCTTTGTCCTTTTCTTCTGCCGAAATTCAAGGCGGGAAAGACCAGCACAGCAGGATGACAGCGCAATGCCCGGGCATTGCGGCTGCAGAAAATATCTTTCTGTTCATTCCCTCGTGCCGTGACATGATAAAAAGCTCCGGGACATTCAATTGTCAGCGGCCACGTCATTCCCTGTTCTGGCGCTAACAGCAACACCCTGTCCCCTTTATGACAAAAAGTCTGTCATTGTTGAGACCTGCCTCCTCTCTGTTTCGTAAAATATGTTAGAATGGGAGGGTAATCAGCAGTTGAAATCCGGACGTATTCTGCCGGTGGCCGCGTCAGCCCGGCATCACGTCCGCCAACCATCAGAAAGGAGTGTCATCATGACGGATCAATTTTCCAAAGCCACTAAAGAGTCCGGTGAAAAATCAGCATTTGTCTGTGTCAGTTGTGGCCACCACAATATTCCTGACAGTGGTAAGAAAACAGCCAAGCCGATGAGTCAGGTCAAAGACAGTTATTCGGAAGCGATCAAGGAATCCGGCGAAAAATCGGCTTTTGTCTGTGAAGGCTGCGGCCACGCCCAGTAAACCGCAGGCGACTGATCCTGGTTGACCTGCAACAAAACAACCAGTGCTTAGCTCAATGCACGGGGGCCTGTCCGGGGCCAATCCGGCCGACCAGGCTCAGATCACAGCCGCAAGCAATCGCCGAGCCGAACAAGGCCAGGCAACCAAGCGACAGCAGACAGGATGAGGTCAACTCGATGTTAAAAGGCGTCCCGCTGAATGCCGCCACAACCAGCATGCACAACCTGCCATAGGCCATACCGATGGTGTTGGTTTGCACCACCGGTAGTCCGTGCTGCTGATTGCGCGCCGAAACACCCGGCGACCCCAATAGAGAACGGATTGAGGAAGTGTCCGCCGCCGGCAACTCGCTAAATCCCCTGGCGAGCGCAGCGAGAAGGGGCGCCTGCCGTCTTCAGCCTCGCAGAAAATTGCACTGCCCGATGCGCACCACAAGTCGCCCCTACCTCTCCACCCCTTTCAACCGCATTATCCGCCGATAGGACTCATCAATCCGGCGTTCGGAAATGACTCCGGTTGCTACCAGATCCCGGATGATATTCACCACCCTGGGCACGATCTCCGGATCGTAATCGAGGTTGTTGCCGAACAGCAGGATATCTACTCCAGCCTCAAGGGCAAGCTGCACCGCTTGTTCGAGACCATAATGCTCGCTGATCGCGCCCATCTGCAGATCGTCGGAAAACACCACGCCGGCAAACCCTAATTGCCCCCGCAACAAGCCCGTGATGGTGGAGTGTGACAGGGTCGCCGGATGATCAGCATCGAGATTGGCATTGAAGACATGGGCGGTCATCAGCGCCTGCACTTCCCCCGTTTCCAGCAGTTTGGTGTATGGCACCAGTTCGCGTTCTGTCCAGCAATTGGTCACATCGACAAAACCCAGATGAGAATCGCTGTGCGAACTGCCGTGACCGGGGAAATGCTTGATGACGGCCACCACACCCTGAGCTTTATGGGCCTGGATGACCTCACGCGCATGGTGGATCACCTTGTCAGGCTGTGCTGAAAAACAGCGCTCAAGACGGGCAATCACCGGATTGTCGGGGTTGACACACAGATCCACCACCGGCGCGAAATTGACGTTGATTCCCAGTTCAGCCAGGGTAGCGGCGATCTCCGCACTCGCACTATAAGTCGCCTGCGGATCGTCCAGCCGCCCCAGCTCGGCGTGAGACACCGTCCGGGAAAAACCGTACTCCGGCTTCAAACGGGCAACTCGTCCGCCTTCCTGATCAACAGCAACCAACAGTGGTGATATCGCAGCCTGCTGTAAAGCTGCAATCAGATTTTTAAGTTGCTGCGGCGAGGTGATATTACGCCCGGGCTGGCGGGTCAGAACATCGTAATCGAAGAGAATGACCCCGCCGAGATGGTGCCGGCGGATATCACGCAGGATGACATAGCCATCATTCAGCGCTGTTCCCCGAAATCCGACCATCAGCATCTGGCCTATTTTGTTATTCAATGACTCATTTGCCGCCGATTTGCCGGCAGCAACGGCGGTAGCACTAAAGAACAGAGAACAACACAGGACCAGGATCACCGGGATATTTCTCTGAACGCAACGTACCGCCATGCCCCCTGTCCTACCCCTGCTCATGATAAAAAACCGCCAGCCAGATGCAATCTTCGTCGCTGCTGGTTCGCACAACCCGATGTTTACGCTGCGCCGGAATCAGCAGGTAATCCCCCGCCTGCAGGCACAGATGTTCTTCAGGATCCAGCAATTCAAGTTCCGCCTTTCCCTGTAACAGCAGAACGAACTCGTGCTGCTGTTGATCGTACCAGAAACCTGGTGGCGAAGCGTGGCCACGCGAGACAATCCGCTCAAAACGCACCACACCGCTGTCGGCCAGAACATCGATCAATTCTTCCGGCAAGTGAGCGGGAATCGATGCAAAGAAATTGCTGGAGATCATGACAGGCGGCGGCCGTTACGAGGTCACAGCACCGCTTGAGGCCGATGATACCAGCCGTGCGTACTTGGCCAGGACTCCACGCTGGATCTTCTGGACAGGAGCCTGCCAGCCGTGACGACGCTGGGCCAGCAGCGCATCATCCACGAGCAGGTTAAGGGCCTCATGATCCAGATCGATTTCAATCTGATCCCCCTCCTCCACCAGCGCCAGGGGGCCACCAACCTGGGCTTCGGGACAGATATGGCCGATCATGATGCCGTGGGTACCACCGGAGAAGCGTCCGTCAGTGAGCAGGGCAACCGTATCTCCGAGCCCGGCGCCCATCAGCGCCGCCGAAGGCGATAACATCTCCCGCATGCCGGGACCACCTTGCGGGCCTTCATAACGGATCACGACAATATCGCCCGGGTTGATGCGATTGGCCAGAATTGCGCTCATGGCCTCCTCTTCGCGCTCAAATACCCGCGCCGGGCCACGCATGGTGGTTAAATCCTTACCGCTCTGCTTGAGGACACAACCTTCCGGAGCCAGATTGCCGAACAGCATGCGAATGTGCTTGCCGGCAGCCGCATAGGGACTGGCAACCGGGAAAACCACATCCTGTCCGGCGGGCAGATCAGGAGCGTTGGCCAGATTTTCAGCCACGGTTTTTCCCGTCACCGTCAGACAGTCGCCGTGCAGCAAACCGGCAGCAAGCAGGTGCTTCATCACCATAGGGACGCCGCCCAAGGGATGCAAATCGTTCATCAGATAGCGCCCATAGGGTTTGAAGTTGCCGAGCAGCGGCACCCCGGCGGTAAAATCGGCCATCTCCTTCAGGGTCAAAGGCACCTCAGCCTCGCGCGCGATAGCCAGCAGATGCAATACCGCGTTGGTCGATCCTCCCAGCGCCCACACCAAGGTCAAGGCATTTTCGAAGGCTTGGCGGGTCATGATCTGCCGCGCGCTAACGCCGCGTTTGAGCAATGTCATCAGGGTTGCAGCACTGCGCCGCAAATCACCCTGCTTATCCGGTGACGGCTGATTATCCGGATCCACTGCCATATTCGACGAACCTCCGGGAACGCTCATCCCCAGGGCTTCAATCGCCGCAGCCATGGTATTAGCGGTATACATGCCACCACAGGACCCGGCACCGGGACAGGCATGACATTCGATCTGACATAGCTCATCAGCGTCGATTTTGCCGGCGCTGTAGGCACCGATCCCTTCAAAGGCACTGACGATATTCAGATCCCTTCCGCCATGATGACCAGGGCGGATACTACCACCGTAGAGGGTCAATCCGATCAGATCATTGCGGGCAATCGGCATCAGTGCCGCCGGGATGGTCTTGTCACAACCGGACAGGGTCACCACCGCGTCCACCTGATAACCTTCGGTCATCAACTCAATGGCATCAGCAATCACTTCGCGGCTGACCAGCGAATATTTCATCGCTTCAGTGCCCATGGAGATACCATCGGATACTACCGGTGTGCCGAAGACAATGACCTTGGCCCCGACCGCTTCCAATTCAGCCTGGAGCAGATCCCCAAGAACACGGATATGGTCGTTACAGGGGGTACCGTTGGTATAGGGAACCGCCAGCGCCACCAACGGCTTGGCGAAATCCTCGTCGCTAAAACGCACCGCCCGCAGCATGGTGCGCGCCGCTGTTCGTTCTACCCAGTTACTGCCGCCGGGATCGCCGGTAATTGTTGCGCTGCGTCGTTTCATGATTTCTCCTTCCAGCAAAAAAAATCGGGGTGCAGCACCGCCATTGATCAGCACCACACCCCGACATCATAACACAATCAAACATCTGTGAGCTGTGAACAGTGAGCGGTGAGCAGTGAACTTCAATTGCTTACTTCCCACTTCCCACTACCCACTCCCCACTACCTATTTCCCACTCCCTACCCCTACCCCCTACTTCTCCATCGCCGTGACCCCGGTACGGGCAATCTCAACGATATGCCCCTGACCAACCTCATCCAGAAAGGCATCGATGCGCCTGGTTGAGCCGGCAACCTGAAGAATGTGAATGTCGTCACTTTTTTGTTCGAGAATCTCGAAGTTGTAGCGGCCGTGAAAGGTTTCGAGCACCGACGCTTCAATCTCCAGCTTTACAATCGCCACCTCACGCCAATAGCTATGATCGGTATCCAGTTCTTTCACCGAGATGACTTCGGTAAATTTTTCCAATTGACAGACCACCTGGTCAACCCTGTCCTGATCGCTTTCGCGCAAGGTGATGGTCATGCGACTGACGCCGGGGATGCGCGAGCGACAAACGGTCAGGGTATCGACGTTGTACATTTTTTTGCGGATCAACATCGAGATCTTGTTGAGAACCCCGGGGTGATCGAGGGTGAAAGCAAGTATGGCACGCCTTTTCATGCTGCTTCTCCTTGTTTGGTCTGATCTTTTTTCGGCGCATGGGGATGACGGATCATCATATCGCCAAAACCACCCCCGGCGGGAATCATCGGCAGAATAACCTCGGATGGATCGCAAATAAACTCAAGGACCATAGCACCTTTGCAGGCGATCGCCTCTTCAATGGCCGGCACCACATCTTCAAGCAGCTCAACCTTGCGATAAGGAATGCCATAAGCCTGGGAGATCAAACCAAAATCGGGACTCAGCATCGGTGTGCCGGCAAAACGACCATCAAAGAAAAAGGTTTGCCACTGGCGCACCATCCCCAGGTAACCGTTGTTGAGAATGATAATTTTGACATCAATCTGTTTTTCCATGATGGTTCCCAGTTCCTGCATGTTCATCTGGAAACCGCCGTCGCCACTGATCGACCAGACCCGCTCTTTGGGCCGGGCCAGCTTGACACCAATCGCCATCGGCAAGGAACACCCCATCGTCCCGGCGCCACCGGAACCGAACCAGCTATTGTTGGTCTGGTAATTATAAAAACGCGCGCACATCATCTGGTGCTGACCGACATCGGCAACAACCAGGTCACGCCCTTTGGTCACCGCTGAAAGTCGATGAACAATACCTTTCATCAGCAACTTATTGTCGTTGCCGATACCGACCTCGATCTCTTCACGCAGATCCTCTTTCATAACCTCGCGGAAACTGTTGATCTTGTCCCACCAGCGGCGGCGAGGGGTACAGGTCAACATGGGATCACCCATCAGCACATGCAAGGTACGATAGACATCGGCGTTGATCGCCACCGTTGTGCGGACATTCTTGTCAATTTCCGAAGCATCGATTTCAACATGAATGACGGCAGCATTCTGGGCGTATTCATCCAGCTTACCGGTCACCCGATCATCAAAGCGCATCCCCAGGGCGATCAGCAGGTCAGCTTCCATGATCGCACGGTTGGCCTCAACCGTACCATGCATTCCCATCATTCCCAGGTGCAGGGGATGATCTGCCGGAATGGCGGAAATACCGTGGAAGGTGGAGGCGACAGGGATATTGACCTTTTCAATAAAGCGCTGGAGCAGATCTCCGGCATTACTGTTGATCACACCATGGCCGCAGAAAATCAGCGGCCGTTCGCTCTTGTTAATCAGCTCAATCGCCTGGCGGATTGGATCCCGTTCGGGTGTCGGCGTATAAAAATAACCGGGCAGATGGGGGCGGAACTTTTTGGCATCAAAGCGGTAATCGTCGCCGGCCTGCTGGTTTTGAATATCCTTGGGCAGATCGATAACCACCGGACCCCCACGACCGGTGGTAGCCACATAACAGGCCTCATGGACGGTCTTTTCGACATCTTCAGCAGCCAGAGGCATGTAGGTTTGTTTGCTGATCGGCATCATGACCCCGACGACATCGCTTTCCTGAAAAGCATCGGTGGCAATCACTCCGGTAGCTACCTGCCCGGTAATGGCCAGCATCGGGACTGAATCCATGTGGGCATCGGCAACACCGGTTACCAGGTTCATTGCTCCAGGACCGGAGGTCGACAGGCACACGCCGATCTGCGGTGTCGAAGTCGACAATGAAGCCCGGGACAGACCCTGCGCCATAAAAGCAGCACCCTGCTCATGGCGAGCCATAACAAATTCAAACGCCCCCATTTTTTCCATTTCATCGAAAACCGGCATGATCGCACCGCCGGTATAACCAAAGAGGAAGCGAACTTTACGCTCCTTCAGTGCCTTGAGTAATAGTTGTTTTCCATTCATTTTTTGCCCTCGATTATCTTGAAAAGATCGTCCGTTAATACTCTGCCGCAGGGGAACCATGACGACTCAGCCCAGACATCTGTGCCCTCTGTGGCTTTAGGTTAAAAAGACAGTGTTTTATCTGTCAGAATGGGGGGTATTGTCAAGCAACAGGCACCAGAGCGCCGGAAAAATTTATTTCCCAAGAGCGCAACAAACAGGATTAAAAAAATCCTGTAAAGCCGATACGCAACCCTTCATCAATCGTCCTGTTATTTTTCCGGGTATCCTCTTTGAGACGCAGACTATAATAGCCAAGCTTCAAGCGCACCTTGGGAATCATGGCATAGGTCAGGGCAATCTCTGTTTGCGTCAGGTTGTCCGCATCACTAAAAGAGAAAACCTCCGGCGCATGGTAAGCTGCAGCAGTCACCCCGAAGCCTCCAAGTTGCGGTGGTGCGTAAGATGCCCGCAATCCTAACGCCAGGTTGATAAAATCGGTATTTTTCGCGGTTGATCCAGCATAAAGCCGCACCCCCATCCCTAGTTGGGTGCCGGGATATTGACCGGGGCTGCCAACAAAGTCTGCTCCGATGCGCCCCACCTTGGTTTTTTCATCGTCGTTGTAAAGAAAACCGGCAGTGCCAAAAACAACACCAAATTCATCTTGTGCCACCGGGCGCTCATACCCCAAATGAAAACTTTCATTATTAAAGCCGATATCAACTGAATCGGCATTGGCCAGAGTGGTGATCAGACAGAGCAGAACGGCTAAAAACGTACGTATCGTCATAAAATAACTCCTTGTCAAAAATGTCTCTTTAAACTGTACATCTTTGCACAGGTTGCAATCGGGTGACAATGAAATCAAGGCAAACCAGGGGGAGAATGTGCAAAAGCACAGTGCCATTCACGAAAGTTAAGAAGGCTCCTGCTCCAACTTGAGCTGCTCCTTTTCAAATTGAAGAGCGGGGAAGTGCAAGTGCAAGAGAAAGAGAAGTTAGCTGCAATTATTTTTTCTTTCTGCAAAAGATGTCCAAAAGTCGCAACGCCCGGACAAATCCGGGCGTTATAAAAATAAAGGAGGAAAAAGTCATTCAGGCAATAGCGGGCTTAGTGGCACCTTCGGCAAGATCTTTACGTTTATTAAGGATGATAAGGGCCATCAGCAGCAGCCAACCACCGACATTGACCCACCATACTGTCGGCCACAGAAGCAGCGCGGAAGAAGCCAGGGTCAAAAGACGGAAGACCGGGTTCAGTTTGGCTTCCATAAAGCCTTCAATTCCAGCAGCAAAGGCGTAAAGGCCGAACAGGGCAAAGAAAAAGATATACAGATCCTGAGCCAGGGTGCCACCAATAAAGGGGGTGTAGGCAAACAGCAGGGGGATAATGTAGAGCCCCTTGGCCAGTTTCCAGGAATAAAAACCGGTGATCATCGGCTTGGAGCCGGCAATGGCAGCACCGGCAAATGCTGCCAGAGCAACCGGTGGCGTGACGTTGGAATCCTGACTGAGCCAGAAGACGATCAAGTGGGCCGAGAGCAGGGCAAAGGTCAGGGTATGGTCACTGAGCACCGACTCACGCACCAGATTGGCCAGATCGAAGGGGATGGCATCGACAATCGAGCGCGCCGTTGCCACCGACATGGGTTCGCCAATCAGGGCCAGCTGTTCCGGTACCGCCAGCATAAAGAAGGTTTTTGCCGCTTCCGGCACCTGACCACTGACCAGCGCCTTGATCAGCATCCCGTCAGCAATCAAACCTGACAGGGCCGGAGCCGAGAGGGTCCCCAGAACAATATAAGCGGCGGTAACCGGCAGTCCCATCCCCAATACGAGGGACGCCAGGGCAACCAGGCCAATGGCGATCAGCAAACTGTGTCCGGCCCATTGGTTGATCATCAGTGAAAAGGTATTGCCGATACCAGCCGTGGTAATCACGTTAACGATCAGGCCGATGGTACACAGCAGAATCGCTGTCATGATCATGTTTTTTGCCCCCAGAGCCAATGCCTCAATAACCGCTTTAGGGCCCATCTTGTTGGGGGTCAACCAGGACGAAACGACTACGGCAATCATACTATAACCGGCAGCGTAAGTCGGAGTAAAACCATAGATCAGCAGACCAATCAATATGCCGATCGGCAGCAGAAAGACAATACCCCCCTTTTTGATGACCTCAACAAAAGAGATCGACTCATCATCCATCGCGGTCACATAACTGCGCTTGGCTTCGATGCGGATAAAAAAGCCGACAGTGGCAAAATACAAAAACGCCGGGAGGATGCTGACCAGAACAATGGTGGTATAGGGAATCTGGGTGTAGGTCGCCATAACAAAAGCACCCGCACCCATAATCGGCGGCATCAACTGGCCACCTGTCGAGGCGGCCGCCTCGGCACCAGCAGCGAACTTAGCGGGGAAACCGGCTTTTTTCATCAGCGGGATGGTAATAACCCCGGTCGAAGCGGTATTGGCCACTGCCGAACCGGAGATGGTTCCCATCAAGCCGGAAGCGATCACCGCCACAAATCCCGGGCCGCCGACCAGACGTCCGGCGACCGCTCGCGCCATGTCGATAACAAAATCCCCGGCTCCGGAACGCAGCAAAAAGGCACCGAACAGCAAAAACATGAAGACATAGGAGGAAGAGATCTGGGCAATCGTGCCGAACAGGGCGTCATCACCATAGATACTGCGAAATAGCAGAGTTTCAGGCTGCAAGCCGGCAAAACGGAACATCCCTGTCAACTCACTTCCCCACCAGCCGACATAAGTGAGCCCGACGACTATCAGCACCGGAATAAACCAGCCGGCCACCCGCCGCGTAAATTCGATGGCGCAAAGAACAACGATAATCCCGGCGATCCATTCCGATTGGACGAGATAGATGCCGCGAGCATAGATGGCGTCTTCCCGGGCAATCAGGAAAATCGCCGACGAGGCCGCAATGACCCCCAGAAAGACATCAAAAAGGCGCAGGAGCAATGGACCGTTACGTCGCAAGGGATAGGCAATGGCGACCAGGATAGCGAAGCCGGCAAAATGCAGGGAATTTTGCCAAAGACTTGAAAGCACTGCAAAAACATTAAACCAGATATGCATCACTGAGACGGCGACGCCAATGATCATCAGTGCCCAGTGCTCAACCAGGCCAATTTCTTTTTCGGTAACGGACATGGAACTCTCCGGAGAAAAACGACCGCCCTTTGGGGCGGTCGCAGTGGGAAAGACCGGACTAATCTGCAATCAGGCGTGCGGGGATATCCAGACCGACCTCGCGGTAATATTTGAGGGCTCCGGGATGCAACGGCATCGGTAAACCGGCAAGAGCCTTCTCTATTGCCATCACCCTGGTTGCACTGTGGATGGCATTCAAAAATGGCAGGTTTTCATAGGTTGTTTTAGTGATATGGTAAACAGCGTCTTCATCGATGTCCGCACGCACTGCAAGGAAGTTAGGCTGGGCAATGGTATTGATATCCTTAACCTGACCTGGATAGGTACCAGCAGGAACCACGTAACGTGTCCAGAGCTCCATGCCGCTGTCGGCCTGTTTCATCTGCTCATCGGTAAAGTCAAGAACCACAACATCGTCACCCATGGTCGCGAAGGTCCGCGTCACTGCACTGACTGGAGCGCCGGCCGGGGTACTCATTCCGGCCACCTGACCGTTCTGCAAGGCATCAGCTGAAGGGCCATAACCGGCATAGGCAAGGCTATACTCTTTTTCGATATCAACACCGAGACCGCCGAGCAGGGTCTTGTTAGAACCGAGAGTACCTGAGTTACGTGGTCCCATGGCCATATTCTGCCCCTTCATCGCCACCAGGTCCGCCGCCGTTCCAGTTTTGGCAAAACGCTTGAGAACAGTAAAGTGCTCGACATTCTGCCACAACATGGTCACTGCACGCAGATCGCGCTGAGGACCGGCAGCGGCAAAATCTCCTGTGCCGTTCCAGGCCCAGGCGCCGTAAAGTCCCTGCAGAATGGCAAACTGAACTTCATTGTCGTTCAGGAGTTTGATGTTTTCTCCGGAACCGGCAGAGCTGATTGCCGACATGCCAATTTTCTGGGATGGCTGCAGCTTCACCTTGATCAAGGTGGAAAGAGCAACACCCACCGGATAATAGGTACCACCGGTCGAGGCGGTCGCCAGCAGATAATCACGTTCTGCGGCAACAGCCCTCACAGGCATCACCAAGGCAAACGAAAACATCAGTACAAACAGGCACAAACTCGAGGGTATCCAACGAAATCTGTTCATTCTTTTCCTCCTGACATCATGTGGGTTAGAAAAAGTGTAACTATTCACCACTATCCTTGCGCAGGGTCGGGGCTCCTGTGGCAAGGACGTTTGTCGCCATGGACGGCGACAACAAGCGGTCATGGATGACCCAACGGGAAACAATCGCGTCCCTTGACATAGGAGCCCCGATCCGGTGCTGAACAGTTACGAAAAAGTCCCGAAAAAGGGTCGTCGCGACCCAGCCGAGAACACATCATTGTTTCGGCTGAAGTCATTGACAACCCCCTCTAGAGGCCGCAGACAACAACATTAATTTGTCATACTAGCCAATCAGTATTTTTTCTGCCAACCCCCCCTGTATTTTTTATTCAAAGAGCAAAACCACCAATGCGTTTTTGGCAGGATAAATCTGAAAGAACAGCAAAGATAGCTTTTTCGGTCATCATACCAAAGAAATTCAAGTGAAGCTTTAGTAGGTCAGGAATTTGCCAAACACCCGTCATTACTGCCTGACGCAGATGACAAATTTGAGATAGCGCCCCTCGGGAAAGCCAAGGTCACAGGGGAAATCCTCAGATTGTCCACCGACATAAACAGTTTTAAGTCGGGAACCATCAGCGACACCACGGCGCAACTCTTTCATATAATCATCAAGAGAAACCTTTTGATGATTGGAAGAACCGACCAGCAGTCCCCCTGAAGACAACAGAGGCAGCAGCTCACTGACCAGACTAGAGGTCCCCCCATGAGTGGCAAAGCGACTTTTTTTGGTAGTTGAAAAGGATGGTGGGTCAAACAGAACACAATCAAATCGACGCCCCTGTGTCTGAAATTTTGCGAGTTCGGCAAATACGTCGCCGACAATAAATTCATGCTGTTGCGGGTCGATCCGGTTAGCCTTAAAATTTTCACGAGCAATGGCCAAATACTTTTCCGACACATCGACGCTGGTGACCCGGCTGGCTCCAGCCGCCGCAGCGGCTACTGAAAAAGCGCCGGTAAAGGCAAACAGGTTAAGCACCTGCATTCCTGCAACCCGCTGCGTCAATTCCCGGCGATTACGGCGCTGATCGGGGAATAAACCGGTATGGAGTCCACGCTGCAGATTCACCTGATAATACAGACCATCCTCCTTCACCTGATAAACATCAGGTGCGGCAGCGCCTGCCAGGAGTTCATTAATCTGGCGGCTTTTATTTTGAGCTTCGAGTTTGCGCGTTTGTTGCGGACGATATTTCAAATAAATGCCTTTTGGCCGAAAAACATTTGCCAGTGCCGCTACTAATTCGCTCCGATAAGCCTCCCATGCAGTGGTATAAAGTTGCAGCATCAGGTAATCACCGTAGCGATCAACCGTTACTCCCGGCAGGGCATCCCCCTCTCCATTCACCAGGCGATAGCAGTCGCTATCCCCAAGCAGGGCGTGGTGACGCAATGTCAGGCAATCCTGGAATTGCTCCTCCAGCCAACGACTGCTGATACTTTCCGGGTCGCCCGACAACCGGCGGGCGACGATACGGTTTTGTGGATCACAGATTGCCACCGCTAGAGGCTGCCGTTGCTCATCGACCAGCATTACCAGTTCTCCGTTGGCCACTTTGGGCCATTGGCGGGTGTAGCGATCGGCAATTACCCAGGGATGGCCCTGTAGCAATATGCGTTTGGTTTCCGGTCCCACCAGACACTTTTTCATCGTTTGATCCTTCTGCCGAATCAGATTGTTGACCCGGGCAGACACAGTAAAAAAATGGGTTCAAAAAAATTAACGGCAAAAACAATTTCCACCGGTCATTATCTGCTAAAATAGCAGAATTTGATGCTATACTGGCTCCAAAAATTTTCTTACAGGATGTATCAATGGACAAAAAATTCAAAAATCGGATCCGCGAGCAGTTCGGCAGGACAGCAACCGCTTACGTAGAGGCAACCCATTTTACCGGCGGCCAGGATCTCGAAGAGGCGGCGCGCCTGCTCCAGCCGACCCAGGACGACAATATGCTCGATGTTGCCTGCGCTGGAGGTCACATGGCGCTGTATTTCTCCCCCATGGTACGTCAAGTAGTCGCTTCCGACCTGACCATGCAAATGCTCAAAAAAGCCCAGGAACATATCGCCGAAGAAGGTCGTATCGACAATGTCATTTTTCGCGAGGCCGACGCCGAAGATCTGCCGTTTCCTGCCGGCTCCTTTACCTTGTTGACCTGCCGCATCGCATCGCACCATTTTGCCGATGTCCCGCGCGCTTTGCGTGAATTTCACCGGGTCCTAAGACGCGGCGGGCGCATGGTCATTATCGACACCTTATTACCGGAAGATCCGGAAATTTCCGATTTTTTTCAAACCATGGAACAAATGCGCAATCCAACCCACGTCAAAGCGTTTAGCGAGGAAGAATGGCGGCAGATGATCGAGGATGCCGAACTGATTCTGCAGGAAACGCTGATCATTCCCAAGATCCACGACTTTCAGGAGTGGGTTAAAACAGCCGGCCTCAACCGTACCAAAATTCAGGAACTCAACAAATTTTTTATGGAAGCATCGCCGAAGGTCCACGATTTCTTCAAAATCGAGTCTTTCGCCGGTGAAGTCGAAAGCTTCACCGATCAGAAGCTATTAATCTACGCAACGCGCAAGGAAAAAGAGAAAAAATAGGATGGGAGAATGGGTATGGGCAGGGAAGACCCGCCCATACCAAAGCAGAATTCCGATATTTTTACACCGGGACAATAAAATCAATTCGGAATGACATAAATCTCCACCCGCCGATTTTCAGCCCGACCTGCCGCTGTCTGATTGCCGGCAATCGGTTCCAACTGTCCGCGCCCTTCAGTTGACAAGCGGTAACGAGCCACCCCTTGATCCATCAGATAATCAGCGACAGCATTCGCCCGCCGCAGGGACAAACGCAAATTATAGTCCGGATTCCCGACGTTGTCGGTATGGCCGACAACAGCAATATCGGTCTGCGGATAACGATTCATAATATCGGCAATTTTGTTAAGGGAAGAGTGAAAGCTTGGTTTGACCGTCGCTGAGTCAAAATCAAAACCAACTTCACTGCTCATGGTCAGTTTGAGAATTTCATTCTGCTGACGCTCGACTTCAATCTGATGCTGGGCCTGTTCATTAGCAAGTTGCTGTTCAAATTCGGTCTGTTGTTTATCCATATAGGAGCCAACACCGGCACCGAGGGCCCCACCTGCTGCACCGCCAATTAGCGCCCCACGCAAGGCGCCACTGCTTTTATCACTCTGATAGCCGATGATGGCGCCGGATGCGGCACCGAGGATGGCGCCGATACCGGCACCTTTTTTTGTTTGCTCATGAGTGGTGTTGGCTGCACAACCACTTAAGCCCACCAGCACAGCAACAACAAGTACCCATAATCCTGATCTGTAAATCATTTTAACTCTCCTTGATATTGTTAAGGCCGTCTTTATTCCATACAGATATTTGAGCCGTTATTATAGCACGATATCCCACCAAGCAAAATCAATCGTAACTATTCAGCTATGCCCTTGCGCAGGGTCGGGGGCAGGCGACAAGGGTGTTTGTCGCCATGGATGGCGACAACAAGCGATCATGGATGACCCAACGGGAAACAATCGCGTCCTTTGACATAGGCCCCCCCGACCCGGTGCTGAACAGATACAAACAATCATGCCGGCAGCAAAAAAAAATCGGGGGGCCCGAACGAGCCTCCCGATTATCATCAACATGTAAAAATTACGATCATTTATTCGTTGATACCAGCCGCTTTCTCAAGCATCGCTGTAGTAACCGACTTGGGACGCTCAAGGCCATAACCCAAAGCGCGATCCCAGGTGATGTTGGCGAGGCAACCCAACGCACGGCCGATTCCAAACAGCACGGTATAGAACTCGTACTGGGTCACGCCGTAGTACCACTGGATAACACCGGACTGGGCATCAACATTCGGCCAGGGGTTCTTGGCCTTACCATGC
Source organism: Desulfuromonadales bacterium (assembly GCA_019429255.1). Taxonomy (GTDB): domain Bacteria; phylum Desulfobacterota; class Desulfuromonadia; order Desulfuromonadales; family Geopsychrobacteraceae; genus Pelovirga. Next base: position 27,168 of record JAHYIY010000001.1, read on the forward strand.
TCGGTGAGCACCCCCGGTGCAACTTCAAAAATCATGCTCACCAGTTTGAACAACGGGTAATCTTTGAGCCCTTCAGTCTTCAGGCAGAACTCACGCTGAGTGGAATAACGAGGATCAGTCTTGCGCAGAACGGCATGGCCGTAACCAGGGATAACCTGACCACTGTTCAGGGTTGCCCACAGGGCTTCCTTGAGTTTTTCTTCCGTCGGCACCTGGCCACCGAGCTGGGTCATGAAATTCTGGGTCCAGCGTAGCACCTCTTCGTTGGCCAGACCGTGGAGCGGGCCGGCAAGACCATTGATACCGGCACTGTAGGCATAGTAAGCGTCGGACAACGCAGAAGCGACCAGGTGGGTGGTGTGAGCAGAGACGTTGCCGGACTCGTGGTCGGAGTGAATGATGAAGTACATCCGCGCAACATCGTCATAAGGAGCGGGGATACCCATCATGCGGGCGAAGTTACCACCCATGTCGAGGTTCGGATCAGCGTCGATATGGGTGTCACCCATGTACTTCATCCGGTAGATGTAGGCACCAATGGGACCCAGCTTGGCCATCATATTATTGGCATCTTCGTACATATCTTCCCAGCAGGTCATCTTGTTGAACTTGCCGGAAGAATAGGTCGCGGCGAAAACCGAATCACGCTGCATGGCGAGAATAGCGGAAGAAAACATGGCCATCGGATGACAATCACGTGGCAGAGCGCGCAGCACGTCAATAACATAGGCAGGAATCTGGGAGCGCTGTTTCCAGTCTTCAACCACTTCAAGGGTCTGCTCCATGGTCGGCACATCACCGGTCAACAGCATCCACCAGAAACCTTCAACGTAAGGGTAGTCACTACCCGGAACCTTGGGCAGAGCAGCAAAGGTTTCAGGAATGTCCTTGCCGCGGAAACGAATTCCTTCCTGCGGATCAAGGTAGGAGATGTCTGTCACCAGACACTTGATGTCACGAGCACCACCGATCGCCTGACCGATTGTCACATCACCGAGCTTAACATCACTGAATTCCTTAAGAAGACGGGTGGTACGGGGACGGTGCTCTGCAATTTTCTGTGCCAGTACTTGCTTCAATGTCGACATACTCTCTCTCCTTTTGTGGGTGTAAAACAGCCTATTGATGCCCTTGCGGGCCATGGGAAACATTTCCGCTTTGGCGGAAAACAACAACGATCATGAACCGGAAAACTGATGATTCATGGTAATAGCAGGTACGGTAAGGAATTAGGGAAGTCAGAACCTTGAGAAAGAACCAATGCTGCTTGAGACGCAGCAAAGCGCTGATTTTCCCAAATGTTGTTCTAACAACTTACCCCCTTATTGTCAAGTTGTAAATTGTATACTGTATCCACCGCGCCCAACCGCGCAATTTACCGGTTTTTGGTAGAGAGCTGCCAATTTTTTTCTTTGCGCGACCCTAAACCGATGCTAGTATGCTCAAAATTTATGCAAAAAGCTCCCCTCACCATACAATCCCTGACCCTCGATAGTCCGGTTATCCTCGCCCCGATGGCCGGGATTTCCAGCCTGCCCTATCGACGGATCATGAAGTCCTGCGGCGCCGGCCTGGTCTATAGTGAGATGGTCAGCGCCAATGGTCTGGTCCGTGATGGGGCCAAAACACAGCATTTACTGATCACCCACCCGGAAGAATATCCGCTGGGAATCCAGTTGTTTGGCAGCGATCCTGAGGTTCTTGCCGAGGCGATTTCACGGTTTAGAGAGCCACCGGCGGTTGTCGATCTGAACATGGGGTGCCCGGTAAAAAAAGTCATTCGCAGCGGCTCAGGCAGCGCCCTGCTGCGGGACCCAAAACTGATTGCCCGTATTCTTAAGGCGGTGCGCCGCCGCGTGACCGGTCCGCTAACCATCAAGATCCGCTCGGGATGGGATATCCACCATATCAATTTTCTTGACATTGGGCACATAGCCCAGGAAGAAGGTGTCGATGCCATCACCCTCCACCCACGCACCCGCTGCCAGGGGTTTGCCGGTCGGGCCGACTGGAACCACATTAGCGAGTTGAAGCAGGCGTTGGATATACCAGTGTTTGGAAGCGGCGATATCATAACCGTCGATGACGGCATCCGCATGTACCGCGAGACCGGTTGTGACGGCCTGATGATCGGTCGGGGCGGCTATGGTAATCCCTGGCTGATCCAACAGATTAATGACACCCTGCAGGGCAAGCAGATCACCTGTCCCAGTGCAATTGACAAGCTGGCGATGATTCAGCGTCATATTGATCTGCACTGTGAGCAGTTTGGAGATGATAAAGCACTACTCGAGATGCGCAAGCATATCAGCTGGTATGCGCGTGGCATGGAAGGCGCCAGTCAGTTCAGATCACAGGTTCAGTCATGCCGACAGTTGTCCGATCTGGTTGTCTTGACCCATGATTTTTTTCACCAGGATCACCATCTATGACTCCAACCAAACGACTGGCATTAGAAGATTACGTATCGATCATCGACAACATTGACGACGCCGTTATTGCCATCAATCAATCAGGAACCATTATTCTGTTTAACCCGGCGGCACAGAATTTTACCGGTCTGTCCGAAAGACAGGCGCTGGGCAAGATATTCTGCGATTGTTTTCAGCGCCAGGAAAGTCTTTGTGATCTGGTCAGAACCTCCCTGCGTGAAGGACGCTCCCTCTCTGACCACGAAGCAGTTACCTTCGACGCCCCGGGGCACCGACGTAAACGCCAGCTCAGTGTCAGTGTTTCACCGATCCACTCGACGGCCGGACAGCAGCAGGGTGCAATTGTCATCATGCACGATTTAACCCAGGTGCGCTCACTCGAAGAGGCGGTGCGCCACGCCGATCGCCTCACCATGGTCGGCACAATGGCTGCCGGACTGGCCCACGAAATCAAAAACCCCCTGGGCGGCATCAAAGGAGCAGCCCAATTGTTGCAGATGGAATTGGGCGAAAAGTCTGACCTTCAGGAGTACACCAGCCTGATTATCCGCGAAAGTGAACGCATCAACCGCATTATTGTTGAACTGCTTGATCTCGCCGCGCCGCGGCGCAATCGTCTGGAACCGGTCAACATCAACCAATTACTCGATGAGATGATCCGTCTCCACCGTCACAGCGGGACAGCGCGGCATATCGTCTTCAAACTGCTCCTTGATCCGAGCATTCCGCCGATCTACGGCGACAGCGACCTGCTCAGCCGACTGTTTCTTAATCTGCTCAAAAATGCCTGGGAAGCATCTTTCGAACATACCGAGATAATCATTGAAACCAGAATCGATGGCGAATATTATCTTAACGTCGAAGGTTCACGCCCGACTCCCCTGGTTCTGGTGCGCATCAGCGACCGTGGGCCCGGCCTCTCACGTACAGAGATGGAACAGGTATTTACCCCCTTTTACACCACAAAAGATGGCGGCAGCGGTCTAGGATTACCTATCTGCCAGAAGATTGTTGCCGACCATGGTGGTTTGCTGCATTTCAATGAACATCCTGACGGCGGCACAATTGTTACGGTCTCGCTCCCCCTGTTGCGTACTGATCGTAACGAATAAGCACTGACGAGGAAAAGATATGGCCATTTCACGCATTCTTGTTGCCGATGACGAAGAGAGTATCCGCTGGGTTCTTTCCAAGGCCCTGAAAAAACAGGGGTACGATGTCGATGTGGCAGAGGATGGCAAGCAGGCCCGAAATAAGATGCAAGAGCACCGCTACGACCTGGCGATTCTGGACATCAAAATGCCGGGAGCAAGCGGGCTCGAAATCCTCAAATTTATCCGTGAGGAATATCCGGCAACACTGGTTGTCATTATGACCGCTGAAGCCACCATGGAAAACGCCGTTGCTGCCATGAAAAACGGTGCCTACGATTACCTGACTAAGCCCTTCGATCTAAGTGCGCTGGACGCGATCATTTTTAAGGCAACTAAAGCCGCAGAGGTTACCGAACAGATCGATCAACTTAAAAGTGAAATTCAGAGCCATTACAGTTTCGGTCGCAGCATTATCGGCAACAGTCAGACGATGCAAACCGTTTATAAAACCCTCGGTCGCGTTGCCGGCTCCGATGTCACCGTCTTGATTACCGGCGAAAGCGGCACCGGCAAGGAGCTGATCGCCCGCGCTATCCACATGAACAGCCCACGTTTGGGCAAGCCTTTTATTGCCCTGAATTGTGCCGCTATTCCACGGGAATTACTTGAAAACGAGCTCTTCGGTCACGAACGCGGGGCTTTTACCGGCGCGACAGAACGCAAAGCGGGAAAGTTTGAACAGGCCGAAGGGGGGACCCTGTTTCTTGATGAGATCGGTGACATGCCGCTGGAACTACAGGCAAAGCTGCTGCGCGTGCTACAGGAAAAGGAGGTCACCCGCACCGGAGGTCAACAAACGATCAAGGTCAACGTCCGCATTGTCGCAGCGACCAACCAGAATATGGCGCAACAGGTCGAGACAAAAACCTTCCGAGAAGATCTCTATTACCGTCTTAACGTCGTTCCGATTTCATTGCCGGCACTGCGCGAACGCCGAGATGACATCCCGGCACTGGTCGATTTTTTTCTCCAGAAGGCGCGCCAGGATTTCGGCATTGATGCCATCGAGTGCAGCCGGCAAGCGCTGCAACTACTCAAAGGTCACCACTGGCCCGGCAATGTGCGGGAGCTGGAAAACACCATCAAACGCGCCGCGCTGCTGTGCCCCAATCACGTGCTGACGGCGGCGGACTTTCCTGACCTGGGGATCAAAGAAGGGTCACTTCCCAACGAAGATTCGCTGGAAGCGCTGGTCTGTCGCAAACTGGAAAGTTCACTGGCACAGATGGATTTAAGTGAGATGAACAATCTCTATGAGATGGTTCTGCATCAGATCGAACGCCCGCTGATCAACATTGTCCTGCAAAAGGCGCGCTGCAACCAGGTGCGTGCCGCCGAAATCCTCGGCATCAATCGCAACACCCTGCGCAAAAAGATCAGTACCCTGAATATCGACGTCAAACGCAACAACGGTGGCTGATCAGTAACCTTCTTCTCGCCGGGCCTGGTTTTCAAAACGGGTAAACTCACCGCGGAAGGTCAGATGGACGGTGCCGATCGGCCCGTTACGCTGCTTGCCAATGACAATTTCAGCGTCTTTTTCATGCCCTTTTTCACAGGTTTTTTCGTGGCTCTTGCATTCTTCGCAGTAAACCGTTTCGCGATAGATAAACATGATGACGTCGGCGTCCTGCTCAATAGCGCCCGATTCCCGCAAGTCAGCCATGACGGGACGCTTGTCGGTTCGACTTTCCAGCGAGCGGTTGAGCTGCGACAAAGCAACAACAGGGACCGAGAGCTCTTTGGCCAACGCTTTAAGCGAACGTGAAATCTCGGAAATCTCCTGCTGCCGACTCTCCGGATTACTCCCGCGCATCAACTGCAGATAATCGACGACAACTAATCCCAGACCATGCTCAGCTTTTAGACGCCGCGCCTTGGAACGCAACTCAAGCACCGAGATGGCCGGAGTGTCATCGATAAAGATCTGGGTTTCACTGAGCTGGCCGGCCGCCATGGTCAGCTTGGGCCAATCCGACTCCCCGAGGTGGCCGGTCCTTAACCGTCCGGCATCAACCTTGGCCAGCGAACAGAGCATCCGCTGCACCAGCTGTTCCTTGCTCATTTCCAGTGAAAAAACAACCGCCGGCAGCGCATTGTCATCATGAGTCGTGGCATACTCGATGAGGTTCAGCGCAAATGCGGTTTTCCCCATGGAGGGGCGGGCAGCAATAATGATCAGGTCACTTGGCTGCAAGCCGGCAGTCATTTTATCCAGGTCGAGATAACCGGTAGGGACTCCGGTCACCAGTTCCTTGCGTTCGTAGAGCTTTTCGATGGTGCGGAAGGTATCCTTGAGGATTTCCCGAACCGGGAAGTAGGATGGCCGGGTGCGATTTTCAGCAATCTCAAAAATTGCCTTTTCGGCACGATCGAGAATCTCCTCCATATCGCCGCCATCGTACCCTTGGGTGGCGATATCCGTCGATACCTCAATCAGTTTGCGCGCTACGGCCTTCTCTTTAACCAATTTACAGTAGTATGAAATATTGGCGGCAGTCGGAACATAATCAACCAGGGTTGCCAGATAACTACTGCCACCGGCAGTATCCAACTCCTGATGTGCTTTTAGTTCAGCGGTCAAAGTCACAAGGTCAGCCGGTTCATTGCGCTCGGACAGACGAATCAGACCTTGAAATATTTTGCGGTGACTCTCACGGTAAAAATCACTCGGCACTAACACTTCCAGGGCACGGTTAAGCGCCTCGTTTTCCAGCATTACCCCGCCCAGAACCGACATTTCCGCTTCAAGGTTCTGGGGTGGCAAACGATGTGATGACAATTCGGACATACTTTTCTCCCAACAGCTGATGATGTCGGCAAGATAACAGGAAAAAGCAACGACACAAAACAAAAAGAGGGTCTTCAACAGACCCTCAGGTAAAAGCAGACAGATAGATCCAGGCCGCAGCGCAAAAGAACCATTTCCATCACATCAAGCAGCGCGATGGCGTCACCAGGCTCGGCCGATTGTACAGATGAATATTCTGACAGCGCCGCTGCTACAGGGGCTGTAAACTGCCATCCGTCAAATTCAGCTTGCGATAGAAACAACTGGCGCGCGTCTGCCCCGTCTCAGGATCTTTGGTATGGCAACTGCCCCCGCCCTGGGGCACAACCCGGTAAATCACGGCATCCTGATCGCAGTCGGTGTAGATGTCGATAATTTTCAGATAATCGCCGGAAGTTTCGCCTTTGGTCCAGAGTTCATTACGTGAGGTCGACCAGAAGGTCGCCATTCCTTTTTCCAGGGTTGTCTGTAACGCCTGTTGATTAACATAGGCCAGCATCAAAATACGCCCATCGGCAACATCCTGAACCACGGCCGGCACAAACCCGCCACGCTTGGCGAAGTCGATCAACACCTCGTACCCTTCTTCCAGCTTTTTTTTATCCATGAAAGCAACCATCCGACAGATTAAAAAATACTCAAGCGTTATATTTTGTCAACAAGTGGCAACAACATCAAGAACACTTTTATTAAAATCACACCAAATAAACCGTTTCTTATCATTAAAAAGGGGTGCCAGAACAATGTGCCGGCACCCCTTTTTCGTTGTCGCTTTTTGCTGGTCAGTCCTGGCAACTTAGCCAGGGATCCAGCATAGCCTTTCTTTTCAAGCTATCAGTTACCTGCCATGATTGCAGCTACGTCGCCGGCAACATCACCAATCGGTTTGATGTCGAAATTTTCCACCAGCACTTTGGCAACGTTTGGCGACAGGAAGGCCGGCAATGTCGGTCCCAGACGGATATGCTTTACCCCTAGAGCGAGCAGGGCGAGGAGCACGACGACCGCTTTCTGCTCGTACCAGGCGATATCGTAGGAAATCGGCAGATCGTTGATATCCTCCAGACCAAAGACTTCCTTGAGCTGTAACGCTATGAAGGCCAGTGAATAGGAATCGTTACACTGACCGGCATCCAGAACCCGCGGGATACCGCCGATGTCGCCAAGGTTGAGTTTGTTGTAGCGATATTTGGCGCAGCCGGCGGTCAAAATCACCGTATCATTAGGCAACGCCTCGGCCACCTCGGTGAAGTAGCTGCGTCCGGCCTGACGCCCGTCACAGCCGGCCATGACAACAAAGCGCTTGAGGGCGCCGGACTTGACGGCGTCAACAACCTTGTCGGCCAGGGCCATGACCTGGGCATGGGCAAATCCGCCAACGATGGCGCCGGTCTCGATCTCGGTCGGGGCGGCACAGGTCTTCGCCTTGGCAATGATTTCCGAGAAATCCTTGGCGCCACCTTCGAGACGGTCGGCGATATGGGTTGCGCCCGGCCAACCGGCCATACCGGTGGTGTAAATGCGATCCTTATAGGCCTCTTTAACCGGGGTAATACAGTTGGTGGTCATCAGAATCGGGCCGTTAAAGGAAGTGAACTCCTTGTCCTGCAACCACCAGGCGTTGCCGTAATTACCGACAAAATGATCGTACTGCTTAAAGGCTGGATAATAGTTGGCCGGCAGCATTTCACTGTGGGTATAAACATCAACACCGGTGCCTGCGGTCTGTTTGAGCAGTTCTTCCATGTCCTTGAGATCATGGCCGGAGATCAGAATACCGGGGTTGTTGCGGACACCAATGTTGACACTGGTGATTTCCGGATTGCCGTAGGTGGTGGTATTGGCCTCATCGAGCAGGGCCATGGTCGTCACCGCAACCTCACCACATTTAAGCACCTGACCGACCATTTCATCGACACTCAAATCACGGGTGGTCGTAGCAAGGGCGGAAATCATGAAATCGTAGATTTCCGGCTTCTCAAAACCGAGCACTGCAGCGTGATCAGCGTAAGCCGCCATCCCCTTGAGACCATAGATCAGCAACTCACGCAGAGAGCGCACATCTTCGTTAGCCTGCGACAATACTCCGACCTCGGCGGCCTTGGCAGCATAGCTGCTTTCAGGACCATTCCAGTTGAGGACATCGAGATCACTGCTATAGCCGATGGCCAGTTTCAAAGCATCGCGTTTGGAGATCGATGCCTTGATCAGATCAACAAAGCGGGCGTTATCAAAGTTGGCATTGGTAATAGTGGCAAAGAAGCTCTGGCAGATGAACAACCCGACAGAAGAATCCAACTTGTTTTGTTTCTTTGCTTCCTCGGCAACAACTGCCAGGCCTTTAAGGGTGTAGACCAGCAGATCCTGCAGACCGGCAGTATCTTCCTTTTTGCCACATACACCGGCGATGGTGCAGCCGCTTCCTTTTGCTGTTTCCTGACACTGGTAACAGAACATACTCATAAAACGCTCTCCTTTTTTGATGGTTATAGATTATTGCTCCTGATGTTGCTTGTATGCAACAGTGCCGCAACCCGGATAAAAAAAAATTGACACAGATCAAAAGCGTAACAGAAAAATATTTTTTTTCTTCTTGACCTGAATCAATTTAATTCAGCCACACTGCCCCTATACTCAGGCTCACATCAGCTAAGGAGAGCCAAAATGACGACGATGACCCTGAACAAAGACATGACAATTAAAGATATTCTGCAACACTGGCCGGAAACCCTCGATGTGTTCGTGGCCAACGGCTTTGATAGCTTTCGTGACGAAACACAGCGCAATGCTATCGCCCCTTATCTCAAACTGGAACGCGCCGCCCAGATGAAAAATTATGATCTGAACAACTTCATGACTCTGTTGCGTGACCAGATTGCCCTTAACAGTCACCAGACCGACATCACCATGAAAAAAACCGATCACGGCAACGCTGATATTCGTATTGCCGGACTGCTTCCCTGCCCGGTGCGCTTGCCGCTATTGGAAAGTTTTGATGCTTTTATCGAAAAGTTTACCGCCGAAACCGGCCGGCGCGTCAGCTACAAGCTCGAAGCGGCTTCGGTCGGTGCTGACTGGATTGCTGCGAACATTCGCGGCATTGAAGATGCAGACAAACTTCCTGACATCTTTATCTCTGCCGGATTTGAAACTTTCTTCGACCAGAAAACCATTGGCCGTTTTAAGGATCAGGGGGTGTTTGAGGACATCTGCGGCGCTGCCGTCAACCCGGATTTTGCCGGTCTTGATATCCGTGATCCCAAGGGCGACTACTCAATTGTAGCAGCGGTTGCTGCAGTCTTCATGATCAACCATGACGTGCGTGGCGACCTGCCGATTCCACGGCGCTGGAGCGATCTGTTAGAACCCGAATTCGCCCAGCAAGTGGCGCTGCCGGTCGGTGACTTTGATCTGTTTAACGCCCTGTTGCTGGCGATCCACAAGGAGCACGGGGAGGAGGGGGTAAAAAAACTCGGACGCTGCATGCTCAAATCAATGCACCCGTCACAGATGGTGAAAAATGCCAAACGGGTCAGCGAGGCTAAACCCTATGTTACCATCATGCCGTACTTTTTCACCAAAATGGCGCGCATGGTCGAAGGGCTTGAGATCATCTGGCCGGAAGATGGTGCCGTTGTCAGCCCGATATTCATGTTGACCAAGCGTTCTACCCTCAACAAGACCCGACCCATTGCCGAGTTTTTGAGCGGTCGTGGGGTCGGCGAAATGCTCTCCCACAAAGGACTGTTTCCCTCCCTGCACCCGGAAGTGGACAACCGGCTCAACTTCGAGCATCCGTGGAAATGGATCGGCTGGGACTACATCTATCAGCACGATATCGGCACCCTGATCCATGACACCAACAAAATATTTGAAGATGCCCTCGGCATCGATTGAAGGAGTTAAATCGTGCGTTTTTTAACCGTTTCCGGCCCCCCATCATCCGGCAAAACGTCTGTCATCCTGAGGGTGATTGAGGCCCTGCAGGCACGTATGCACAAAATCGGCGTGGTCAAGTTCGACTGCCTGCTGACCGACGATGACACCCTCTATGCGAAAAAAGGGGTGCTGGTAAAAAAAGGGCTCTCCGGCGCCCTGTGCCCCGACCACTATTTTGTCAGCAATATCGAGGCCTGTGTCACCTGGGGCAAAGAGAACGGTTGCGAATATCTGATCAGTGAAAGCGCCGGTCTGTGCAACCGCTGTTCACCCCACATCAACGACATTACTGCCATCTGTGTTATCGACAATCTGAGTGGCGTCAATACACCACGCAAAATCGGTCCGATGCTGAAATCCGCCGATATCGTCGTCATCACCAAGGGCGATATCGTCTCCCAGGCCGAACGCGAGGTGTTTGCCTCCCGGGTCAAGCAGGTCAATCCCGGTGCCGTCATCATGAACATCAACGGCATCACCGGCCAGGGGGCGTTTGAACTGACCAGTCTGTTTGAAACGGCCTCCGACATCGACACCCTTAAAGGCAAAACCTTGCGTTTCTCCATGCCGGCCGCCCTGTGCTCCTATTGTCTCGGTGAAACCCGCATCGGCGACGAATATCAAACCGGCAATGTCCGCAAGATGGACATGGAGGACAATAAATGAGACACGTCGCCCTGTATCAACAGCCCCTAACCACCACTCTGGCAGATCATCCCTACATTGAGGACTTCCTGTCCTCATTTGGACTGCCGGTTGCTGCAAGCAACAACAGTCTTGAGCACTACCTTGACCAGTTGAACCCCGACTTGCTTGAGGACCTGGGCTTAAGCCGCGAACAACTGCAACGCAGCCTCGATGATTTTCTCAACGGCATGCTGGCGTTGCGCAAACCCCTCGACAAAGTCGAGTCCCTGACGATCATCGGGGGTCATAATAAATCAGGTGAAGCTGAAGAGGTTGAACTGACCCTGCAACCGGGAGAGGTGACCTGCATCGTTGGCCCCACCGGCTCAGGCAAAAGCCGCCTGCTCGCCGACATCGAATGGGTTGCTCAAGGAGACACCCCAACGGGACGCAAGATCCTGATTAACGATCAGGTACCGGACAGCCAATGGCGTTTTTCTACCGAACATAAACTGGTGGCGCAACTGTCACAAAATATGAATTTTGTTATGGATCTGACAGCCGAGGAATTTATCCAGATGCATGCTGAAAGCCGTCTGGTGACCAATCCGCAGGAAAAAGTCGCCCAAATCCTGGAACAGGCCAATATGTTGGCCGGCGAGCAGTTTTGTCCTGATACGCCGGTCACCGCCCTCAGCGGCGGTCAGTCGCGGGCGCTGATGATCGCCGATATGGCGTTTCTGAGCAAGTCCCCTATTGCCCTGATAGATGAAATTGAAAATGCCGGGATTGATCGGAAAAAAGCCCTGAACCTGCTGATCCGTGAAGAAAAAATTGTTCTGATGGCGACCCATGATCCAATTCTGGCACTGATGGGTGATCGCCGCCTGGTGATTAAAAACGGCGGCATCGCCAAGGTTATCAAAGCGAACGAGGCCGAACGTCGCAATCTGCAGCGTTTGGAAGAAATGGACAATCAACTCCTGGCGTTACGCAACCGGATCCGCTCCGGCGAAACCCTGGAACAACTTTAAAGGAGCAGATAATGATGCACGACGGCTGTCAAGGTCAGGTTGGCGATGGTGCAAAAGTGGTAGACAAGTTACGGATGATGGGTTTTTCCAACTACAGTCTGCCGCAAGAGGTTGAGCTCATCTGTAGTGGCTGTGATCAGAATTTTACCATGGCGACCCTGGAGTGTCGCTGCCCGCATTGCGGCATGGTTTACGGCGTTACCCCCTGCCATGCCCATGATACCAAAAGTATCCAAGCTGCTGGAATTGACTATTGAGAAGGCTGATCAGCGCCGCCCTTTTTCTACTGCACTATGGTGGAAAGGGGCGGGATATTAATTTTTTTCTTCTGACAACTTCTTTTCAGCCATCGTCGAAATAAACTGCCAGAGAACATCTCGGGTCGGACCGTCCAGATTGGAAAACCGCACGCCGGAAGTGTGCCCAAGGTTACCCTCGCTATCCCCTTGATGAGTCCAGCAAACCTCTCCGGCGATAATATTGGTATCCTTCTGTTCAGGTAACTGAAAAACCAGGGTGACAATCCCATTAACCCGAGGCAGCGGGTTTTTACTGAAAGTTTCAATGCAGGCACCATCCATGCTCAGGTTGTAGATACTGCCGGCACATTCTTGTTGCAAGTAACGCAGCTTGACCGGAATGGGTTGAGCAAACTCACAACGATAGTGATCCCTGGCCCCTGCCATCATCCCCTGCAGTACTGACATAAACTTCTCAATACTACGCAGACTCACATCCGAAGCACTGTTGTTGCCACTCATCGTGTTGCGCTCCTCAATCACCTCATCCAGGAGCTTACGGTAGCGATAGAAGCGTTTCAGCAGATCGTTACGATCAAAGGTAAAGCCATTGGAAGAGATTAGAACGTTGCTGACCGGAACCTGCGCCTGACACTGGTCACAGCCAATCACCTTCAACTCAGCAAGCAAGGCTGAGCGAATATTTTTCTGACATTTTGGACACTTCATCATCAACATGACAGACCCCCTCTTTTACTGCATAAGATAGCCCGACGTCACCGCCATTAGACAGGTTCCACCGTAGACCAACTGCGACTTAGACGAAAAAAGGCCGCCGGGAAAACACCGTGCAGCCTTTAATCCCAACACTTCTCGAAAATCCGCAACGAAGGTTCAGGCTTCTTCCGGGGAAACCACAACCTTCAACTCAGCTGTGACACCGGCATCAAGCTTGATAGTAACCAGGTGCTCGCCAAGGGTTTTTATCGGTTCACCCAGTTGAATCTTTTTGCGGTCAATAGCAATTCCGGCGGCGGCAAGCTTAGCTTCCAGATCCATAGAAGTCACGGATCCAAACAGTTTACCTTCGTCACTGGCACGCTGGGCGAAATCACAGGTCACCCTCTCGATGCGAGCCTTCAAGGCATTAGCATCGTTGGTCACTTTTTCCAATTTACGCGTCAGTTGCCGCTTCTGGTGCTCAAGTTCCTTCACGTTGCGGCTATCAGCCACGTGGGCCAAACCCTGAGGCACCAGGTAATTTCTGGCGTAACCTGCTTTGACATTGACAATATCTCCGATGGTACCTAGACCATCGACATTTTCTCGCAGAATCACATCTGTATTCATATATTTTCTCCGTAGCGGAACGTATTATGATCGGTGCGTATCGTGGATCAGTTCCCTATTAGACCCAATCAAACTGAATGTGAGGTGGTATAGGGCAACAGCGCAATCTGCCGGGCATTTTTGATCGCATCGGCGATATGACGCTGATGGGTCGCACAGGTTCCGGAAATCCGTCGAGGAACGATTTTGCCGCGCTCCGACAGGTAGTAACGCAAGCTGTCGACATCTTTGTAATCAATTCTAGCGCCTTTGTCGGCACAGTAACGGCAAATCTTGCGACGGCCAAAGCGGCGGCGCGGGGCTGGAGAACTGGGACGTCCTGAATTTTCAATAGCCATATTGGTAATCTCCTGATCAGTGGTTGTGTTTATTCTTCGTCGTCGCTGTCGACATCGTCATCATCGTCATCATCGTCATCGACTGACGCAACATATGCAGCAGGCTCGACAGGCTCAACAGGCTCTGCAGCAAAATCGCGATCCAACCGTACGGTCAGAAAACGCAGAATCTGCTCGTCCAACCGCAAACGACGCTCATACTCGGCAACAACCTCTGGTCCGGCACTGAACAGCACCTGGATGTAACTGCCGCGCTCAGCCTTTTTGATCGGATAAGCGAGCTTGCGCACACCCCAGTTGTCCAGCTTGACAATCTCAGCCTGTTGATCGCTGAGAATTTTCTGGAACTTGTCCACCATCGCTGTCAGCTCGTCGCCGACAACCTCCGGATGAACGATGTAAAGTGACTCGTAATTTCTCATTGAGCATTTACCCCTTTCGGATTAACAGCCCCGGGCACACCCCGGAACAAGGAATGGTGCGGAATCACCATGAATCCGCAGAACCAAAGTTTTTATCACGCAACCTGCACGATTACAAGCGCTTTTATCTTTAAAGCGATTTCAGACATTAAAACGAAAATGCATCACGTCACCATCGATTACCCGATAATTCTTCCCTTCGAGGCGCAACAACCCCTTCTCCCTGGCACCCGTTTCCCCTCCGGATGCGACATAATCCTTATAAGCAGTGACCTCGGCGCGGATAAAGCCTTTTTCAAAGTCACTGTGAATAACACCGGCAGCCTGAGGCGCTGTTGATCCGTCAGAAACTGTCCAGGCCCGGACCTCTTTCGGTCCCGCGGTGAAATAGGTGATCAGTCCCAACAAGCGATAGCCGGCATGAATCATCCGATCCAGCCCCGATCTTTCAAGACCCAATTCCGCCAGAAAGTCGGCCTTTTCATCCTTGTCCAGTTCGGCAATTTCAGCCTCAATCTTGCCACACAAGGTCAGCATCTCAGCTCCCTCAGCAGCAGCCTGCTCACGCACCTGAACAACAAAAGGATGTGAGCCGGCAAGATCATCTTCAGCGACATTAGCAAGGTACAGGACCGGTTTGACAGTAATCAGGTGAAGATCTTTGATTAGCGACCTTTCATCATCTTCAAGAGCGACCGAGCGCGCCGGCATCCCCTGATTCAGGGCCCTGGAGATCCTTTCCAGGACGGCAACCTCAGCCTGCAGTTTTTTATCACCACTTCTGGCCTGCTTACTGCTGCGCTGAATACGGCGTTCAACCGAATCAAGATCAGCCAGGTTAAGTTCGGTCTGAATCACTTCGATATCGCGCAGCGGGTCGATGGATCCATCGACGTGAACAACGTTATCATCCTCAAAACAGCGCACGACATGGGCAATGGCATCAACCTGACGGATATGACCCAGAAACTGGTTACCCAGCCCTTCGCCGCGACTTGCACCCTTCACCAGACCGGCGATATCGACAAATTCCATCACTGTCGGCACAATCTCCTTTGGCTTAACCAGAGAAGCCAGCACATCCAGACGTGGATCGGGAACCGCAACCATCCCGACATTCGGCTCGATGGTACAAAAAGGATAGTTGGCAGATTCAGCACCGGCAGCGGTGATCGCATTGAATATAGTCGACTTTCCGACATTGGGAAGACCGACAATTCCACATTTGAAGCCCATGTTTTTTATCCTCAAAAAAGGATAGCCGAAGCGTGCGCTTCGGCTATCCGATCATCTATCTGTTCGTTACCCTGGTCAGATCAGCAGCGGTGCGATGACCAGCGAGACAACACTCATCAACTTGATCAGAATGTTCATCGACGGGCCGGAGGTGTCTTTCAGCGGATCGCCGACGGTATCCCCAATAACTGCAGCAGCATGGGCATCACTGCCCTTACCGGCACCTTCGAGTTGACCACTTTCAATATACTTTTTGGCGTTATCCCAGGCACCGCCACCGTTGGACATAAACAGCGCCAAGAGCACACCGGACAGGGTCGCGCCGGCCAGCATACCACCGAGAGCTTCCTTACCAAGAAGAAAACCAACCAGCACCGGCGCAGCAACAGCGACAACACCAGGAAGAATCATCTCCCTAAGGGCCGCTTTGGCCGAAATATCGATGCATTTCTGTGAATCCGGCTTGGCACCTTCTTTGCCTTCAAGCAACCCTGGAATTTCACGGAACTGACGACGGATCTCATCGACCATAGCTCCGGCGGCGCGACCAACACTGGTCATGGTCAGAGCACCGATAAAGAATGGCAGGGCACCCCCGACCAACAGACCGATAACAACAATCGGCTCAATCAGGTTGATTGATTCAAGACCGACCGTTGTGGCATAGGCAGAAAACAGAGCCAGTGCGGTCAAGGCGGCAGAACCGATAGCAAAACCTTTACCAATAGCTGCGGTGGTATTACCGATAGCATCGAGGCCGTCAGTGATCTTACGAACTTCCGGTCCGAGACCGGCCATCTCCGAAATACCACCGGCATTATCGGCGATCGGTCCATAGGCATCGACGGTCATCGTAACCCCAACGGTGGCCAACATGCCAACAGCAGCGATACCAATACCATAGAGACCGGCAAATGCATTGGCGACAAAGATGGCAAAAGCAATGATCAGTACCGGCAGAACCGCCGATTCAAGGCCAACGGCCAGGCCGTGGATAATGTTGGTTGCCGGGCCGGTTTTACTGGCTTCAGCAATCCGCTTTACCGGGCCATGAGCGGTGTAGTACTCGGTGATCTGACCGATCGCAATTCCGGCAAGGGTACCAATGAGAATAGCCCAGAAGATACCGGCATTCAGTCCAGCTGCCTTGATGTAAACGAAAGCGGCAACAAGAAAACCACCAGCTGCGACAAAGGTTGTATAGTGCAGGGCCTTGGCCGGGTCCATTGATTTAAGAAAACGCATGGAGAAAATACCGATGACCGAAAAGACCAGACCGATCATCGCCAGAGCTAATGGCAGCAGCATGGCAGCCGCCTGTACATTGGCACCGGAACCGAGTTTGGTGAGCAGCAGCGGGCTGGCAGCAGCAGCAATGGCCATGGTGGCGATAATCGAACCGACATAGGATTCAAAAATATCAGCACCCATACCAGCGGTGTCGCCAACGCAGTCACCGACGTTGTCAGCGATAACACCCGGGTTGCGGGGATCGTCTTCAGGAATACCTGCTTCAACCTTACCTACCAGGTCAGAACCGACATCAGCGGCCTTGGTGTAGATTCCACCACCAACACGAGCAAACAGGGCAATGGATGAGGCACCCATGGCAAAACCACTCATATGCTTAGCAGTCTCAATATCACCGCCATAAAAAATGTAGGCAATACCAACACCAACCAGACCTAAGGAGGCAACAGCAAGACCCATAACAGCGCCACCGTTGAAAGAAACCTCCAGGGCACGCGCCTGACCATGGGCACGGGCCGCCTCAGAGGTTCTGACATTGGCACGGGTCGCCGCCTTCATACCGATGAACCCGCAGGTCATGGAACAAACAGCGCCGCCAAGAAAAGCCAGGGCACTGTGAATACTCATGGCAACAGCAATCAACACAAAAACTACCACAATAAAAATAGCCAGCGCACGATATTCGCGGTTTAAAAAGGCCATGGCGCCTTTGTGGATATCCTCGGATATCTCACGCATCTTGTCATTGCCTACTGGTTGTGATTTAACGTTATTGTAGATCACCAGTGCGATCACAAAACCGATCACCCCGAGTATGGGGGCCCATGCTTGCAGTTGCATTTGTCTCGCCTCTTTCGTCTGATAGGTGTTTAAAGATTCTCTTCCAGAGTAAACCCGTTAAATTTATTCATGGCAGCATCTGCGCCACGATGGATGATTAATTCTGCCGCATCCGCTGCAACCGCTACCATGGTTGGCAACCCGACCCGTTCTGCCGCACTGAATGTTCCAAGAACATGGCGCGTCACATCACCGTGATCAGGTTTATCGATACCGAAACGCAAGCGGACAAAGTCGCGGCGCCCGAGGACGCCGATAATGTCGCGAATCCCGTTGTGGCCACCGTGCCCCCCTTCCTTGCTGATCTTCAACCGCCCAAAGGGCAAATCAAGATCGTCGTAAATTACGACAATATCAGCAGGCTCCACCTTCAAAGCACAACTGGCGGCGTGGACGCAAGTCCCACTGCGATTCATATAGGTCTGGGGAAGAATGATGGTGGTCTGCTGCGCAGCAACCGCCCCTACCCCGTACAGTCCCTGATAGCCTTTTTTTTTCAGGGCAATGTGATAACGCCCGGCGACCTGCTGCGCCACCATAAAACCTATATTGTGGCGGGTTACCGCATATTCAGGACCATAATTACCGAGACCGACGAGTAATTTCACTGGCTGCGACCACTAAATAGCTGTTCAGTGATGATGCTATTCTTCATCACTCTCTGCAGTTTCAGCTTCGGCGCCGGTTTCTTCCTCAGCACTATGGCCGATGACGGTAACAACAGTAAAGTTCACATCGTGAACAAACTCGACCCCGGCGGGTGCTGTTACGTCCTCAATGTGAACGGTATCGCCAATCTCCAGCGCCTCGATATTGACTTCGATCGTTTGTGGCACCTGGGTCGGCAGACAGACAACCTCAAGCTCTTTTCTGATCAGCTGGGTAGAACCACCCATCTTCTGTCCCCTGGAGATGCCCACAACAGTAACCGGTACCATGAAGTGGCCTTTTTCCTTGAGATTGATCGCATGCAGATCGACGCTGAGCATATCACGACGCAATGCATGGAGCTGGGCGTCCTTGAGAACAACAACCTTCTTGTCGAGACCGGCACCGGACAGAGTCAGCAGGGTGTTCCAGCCAGCCTCACCCGACACCGCCTTTTGCAGGGCCTTTGGATCGACTGAAATCATTGTCGCCTCCATACCCTTGCCATAGACAACGGCCGGAACCTTCCCAGCAGCTCTTAATCTCCGGGCAAAACCTTTGCCTGCGTTCTCGCGTGCTTCTACTTCCAAAACTACTTGAGCCATCTATTTAGTCCTCCGTATAAATTGGTTATTCATATGCACTGATAACATCATTTTTTCTATACAAACAGCGAACTGACCGACTCCGCATTATGGATGCGGCGAATCGCTTCAGCAAGCAGATAGCTGACCGACAGCCCTTGCAACCTATCACATTTGTTCAGTTTTTCCTGAATCGGAATAGTGTCGGTAACAAAAACCTTCTGCAGTGGACTTTCCGCAATACGCTCCAACGCCGGTCCCGACAATACCCCATGGGTAGCGAAAGCATAAACGGCCGTTGCCCCCTGATTCTGCAATGCGGTAGCAGCAGTACAAAGAGTACCGGCAGTATCAATCATGTCATCGACAATGGTACAGACCTTACCCTTGACGTCGCCGATGATATGCATCACTTCCGACACGTTGGGTCCACTACGACGTTTATCGATAATGGCAAGTCCGGCATCCAGTCGCTTGGCAAAAGCGCGCGCACGCTCAGTACCCCCGGCATCGG
The DNA here is from genome assembly GCA_019429255.1 of Desulfuromonadales bacterium. Lineage (GTDB taxonomy): Bacteria > Desulfobacterota > Desulfuromonadia > Desulfuromonadales > Geopsychrobacteraceae > Pelovirga. The sequence goes on from JAHYIY010000001.1 coordinate 46,567, forward strand.
GCGAAACAATGACCAGTTCACCGAGATTCAGACGACGGATTTCATCAAGCATGACCGGTGCGGCATACAGATGATCAACCGGAATATCGAAAAATCCCTGAATCTGACCAGCATGCAGATCAATCGTCAACAAGCGGTCGATACCGGCGACGGAAAGAAGATCAGCAACAAGTTTGGCGGTAATCGGCGCCCGCGGTGCAACCTTACGATCCTGCCGGGCATAGCCGAAATAAGGCACAACCGCATTGATACGTGCTGCAGAGGCACGCTTCAGGGCGTCGGTCATGACCAGCAATTCCATCAGATTGTTGTTTGCCGGAGAGCAGGTCGATTGAATGACGTAGACATCGCGACCACGCACATTATCATTGATCTCAACCAGAACTTCTCCATCTGAGAAGGTCTTGACCTTGGCGTTGCCGATGTTTACCGAGAGATGCCGGCAGATATCATGAGCCAACGGCTCATTGGAGTTGCCGGTAAAAACTTTGATCATACCCACGTGTCAATACCCTTCATCCAAATTAACTAAGGTTGAAACTGTCGAAACTTTTAAATTGGCTGGGGCGCCAGGATTCGCCCACTTCGTCGTCGCCATCACGGCGGCTCCTGCGTCGGCTCCCCTACGCTCACTGCCGCGGCCATCCATGGCCGCTCTTCTGACATTGAGTCAGCGTTCGCTGCGCTTCGAATCCTGGCTGAACAGCCGAACAACGAAACTTTTAAATTGGCTGGGGCGCCAGGATTCGAACCTGGGAATGCCGGAATCAAAATCCGGTGCCTTACCGCTTGGCGACGCCCCAATAAACAGCCTGTCGATCTTGTAAACAAAAAACGTAACTATTCAGCACTATCCTTGCGCAGGGCCTTTGGCTCCTGTGGCAAGGGTGTTTGTCGCCATGGACGGCGACAACAAGCGGTCATGGATGACGAAAAGCGCCCCTTGTCATAGGATCCCCGATCCGGTGCTGAACAGTTACCAAAAAACAAATGAAGCCGGTCAAAACCGGCACCGCTTCATATGATAATAGTCTTGTACCTGCGCAACAAAACTCTACAACGGCGACACCGGGCAGGTCCACCAGTCAGTTTCCACAGCCAGCACACTGGCGGCACTTTGCGCCTGGTCGAGGGTATCAAACACCCCAAAAAGGGTTGCGCCGCTACCCGACATCAGCGCCCCACGAGCACCAAGTTGCAATAGGCGCTGTTTGATCTGCCGCAACAAAGGATGACGCATCAGCGTAACCCGCTCCAGATCGTTATGCAGAGCGGCACACAACTCTTCCTTAGTCACAACAGAAAACCTCGGAAGGTTAGCCAGTTCACCTCCCTTTGTCAACTGTAAACTTTGATAAACTTCGGCCGTCGATACCGCTATTCCCGGATTGACCAACAGGTAGGCAACCTCGGGTAACGGCGGCAATGGTGTCAGTTCAGTGCCGATACCCGTGGCCCAGGCTGGTCGCTGAAACACAAAAAAAGGGACATCGGCTCCAAGTTGCGCACCCAATCTCTGCAAGTGGCTATTATCCATGTGCAGAGCAAGTATGTCGTTTAACGCCAGCAGCACCGTAGCGGCATTTGATGAGCCACCGCCAAGGCCGGCGGCAACCGGGATGCGTTTATCGATCCGAATGTCGATACCGACCTCGACATCGACCTGTGCCTCGGAAAAGAGTAACCGGGCCGCCCGGGTAGCGATATTATTTTCACCGGGTGCCAACGCCAGACCGTCACAAGTTACATTTATTTCTCCGGATGTTGTTACGCGGATACGGATATCGTCACACAAGTCAATACGCTGCATCGCCATCGCCAATGCGTGGTAGCCATTGTCATAACGCCCCAGCACATGCAGGCACAGGTTGATTTTTGCCGGAGATTTATAGTTTTTTTCTAACATCATCTACACTTAACTTATATTTCAGGCTATCTTCAGGTGAAATCGGAACTTTCGCTCAGCTGTCAGCAAACAGTCAAGAAAAAGAACCCGCTGTGCTGACAAAAAACCTGTTTTTGCCGACCTGTCCTGCTAAAATCAAACTCGGCACTGATTATCGATTCGATCCAGCTCGGCCGATGAAAGTGGAGACACCAGCAACCATGAAAAAAGGTAAATGTTTTGTCCTTATCCTGCTGACTCTGGCTTTGACAGGAGCACCGCCATTGCCACCCGTCCTGGCAACTTCCTACAAACCTGTCATCTATTTCGGCGTCATCCCGCGCTACAACCCGATCATCATGTACCGTTCCTACCAGCCGATGATGGATTACCTGAGCGCCAACACCCCCTATCGTTTTGAGTTAAAGCTGTCAAGGGACTACCACCTGGCAGTGGAGTTTTTACAAAACGGCACGACCCCCATTGCTTCGCTGGGTCCTGTCACGTTTTCCGAGGCCTACAGAAAGTTCGGGGCCATTCCGATTGTTGCGCCGCTCAGCGCCAGAGGGGTACCCTATTATCACAGCATCATCGTGGTCCTGGAGGACAGCCCCATAACCTCTCTGGAAGAACTCAAGGGAAAGAGCTTTGCCTTTGGGGATCACCACTCCACCTCCGGCAAACTGATACCCCACCATATGCTTGCGCAGAAGGGGATACAGCTTTCCGACCTGGAGTCCTACAGCTACTACGAATCCCACGATGCGACAGCTAAAGCCGTTCTCAAGGGGAACGCTGTCGCCGGAGCCGTCAAGGATGTCGTTGCCTACCGCTATCGTGAACACGGGTTGCGGTTTCTTGCCGTTTCCGATCCGATCCCGGCCGTCCCCATTGTGGTGCGCAAAGAGGAAGACCCCCATCTGGTGGCGGCAATGAAAGAGGCACTGCTGGCTATCGACCCATCCGATCCCCGGACGAAACAGCACCTCATTCAGTGGGATCCGGAGTTCGCCCATGGCTTTGTCAGCGTCGACATTGACGACTACAGGGACATTATTGAATTGACGTACAACAACAAAACCGGTTGCGGCCTCGGATGTCACTGAAATACCCACAGATCGGCCTGCGCGCCCGCTTCATGCTGCTTGCGGTAGTGCTGACCGTCACCTCCTCGAGTATCTGGGGTGGCTGGCTGTGGCAACATGAGAAGAAGTCCCTGCTCGAGCGACCCTCGCGGGAAGCGGAGATGCTGGTTTCAACCATGGCGATTCCGATCATTAACGCCATCGTGTATGAAGAACTCGGCATTATTCACGAAGGCGGACTGCTTGACAGTTTTGTCGCGGAGATCATGGCAACGCCGCAACTGGAGGTTCGCTATGCCTTCGTTCTCAATGAAGACGGCCGCGTTCTGGCCCATACTCGTCTGACGGAATACAGAAAAACCTACTCCGACCCGCTGACTCTCCAGATCCTGCGCGCCCCCTCTTTCCAGCAATTCTTCAGTGTCGTTGACGGAGAACGCATTTCAGACTTCATTATGCCGCTGTCCATTGCCGGCAAAAGCTGGGGGGTGCTGCAAGTCGGTATTTCCATGGAACCTGCGTACCGGGAGCTGGCCCAACTGGCTCGACAGGTCATTTTCTTCTCCTGTCTGTTTTCAGCCGGAGCCTTGTTCATCTACTGGATTATCGGCACCATGCTGGTACGACCCATCAGAAATCTGACCAACAGCATGGAGGGGGTCGGCAAAGGTCATCCCATATTGCTCGCCAACCGGACACGTCATGACGAAATCGGCCTGTTGCAGAAAAGTTTTGCCGACATGCTTGAACGACTTAACCGGAGCGAGATCGAACGCAATATTACGATTGCCAGGATGCTGGAAAATGAACGGATTTTAGCCATCGGACGCCTGGTATCCGGCGTCGCCCATGAAGTCAATAACCCCCTGGCAGGGATTGAAGGCGCCCTTTATCAAATAGAACGCAAAGGTGGCGATCCTGTTCAGCGCTATGTTGGTCTGGTGCGCCAGAGCATCGAACGCATCGGCCGCATCGTCGGTCAGCTTTCAGATTTGTCACGGGTTGGTGAAATCATTCCACAAGTGGTGGACAGCGACCTTTTTTTTGATGATGTGGTGATGTTTTCCCGCATGGCCATCAAAGACAGCGGCTGCCGACTACTGACCGACAACCGCTGCCCCCGCACCATCCTCTTTCTCGACCGTGACAAGATTCATCAGGTGGCGCTCAACCTGATCATCAACGCGGCTGACGCGACCACCAGCGGCGGCACGGTCAGACTTCTGGCCGAGCTGGATGGCGATTGCTATGTTCTGCAGGTGCAGAACACCGGCGATCCCATTCCTGATGACATTGCCGCCCAGATATTTACCCCGTTTTTTACCACCAAGGAGGCTGGCCATGGTTCCGGCATGGGTCTTGCTGTTTCCCGGGGCATTGCCGAGTATCATGGTGGCAGTCTGACATACACCCATCGCGACGGACGTACAGCGTTTACCCTGTCGATTCCGAACGCTCTTTACCGGGGAACTGATCATGCATAGGAACAAGATTCTGCTGGTTGAAGATGAGCTGGTTCATCTGGAGATGCTTACCGAGGTATTGACAGACAACGGCTATCGGGTTGTTCCGGCCAAAGACGGTCAACAGGCGGCGGACGCTCTGGCCAATGAAATCTTTCCCGTAGCTCTGATCGATATCCGTCTGCCCGATATCAGCGGCATGTCACTGCTGGAATTGATCCTTGGCCAGCAACCCGATTGCACCATCATGATGATGACGGCACAGGCAACGGTTGAGGCTGCAGTCGATGCCCTCAAACAGGGCGCCCATGACTATCTGGCCAAACCTTTTCGCACCGAATTGCTCCTGCTCAAACTCAAACGCCTGTTTCATCTCCAACAACTTGAAGCTGAAAACCGCAGCTTGCGACAAAAAGATCAGACCTCCGGAATGATCGGTGACAGCGCCTCCCTGCGCAAATTTCTCGGTGCGGCACAGAGCGCAGCGGGAACCGATGCCACCATCCTGCTGCAGGGGGAAAGCGGCACCGGCAAGGAACTGGCCGCCGATTTCATCCACCGCTCCAGCCCCCGCTGCGACGGCCCTCTGGTCAAGGTCAATTGCGGGGCGATCCCCGAGACCCTCCTCGAATCGGAGCTGTTCGGCACGGAAAAGGGAGCCTACACCGGGGCAGAACAGGCGCGACGCGGCTACCTGGAACAGGCTCAGGGCGGCTCCCTGTTTCTGGACGAAGTCGGCGAAATTCCGCAAACGATGCAGGTCAAACTGTTACGCGTTCTGCAGGATGGTGTCATCCGGCGTCTGGGAAGCGAAAAACAGATCAAGGTCGACTTTCGCCTGATTGCCGCCACCCACCGGGATCTGGCTGAGCTCCGTGATGAAGGAACCATCCGTGAAGATTTCTTTTATCGGCTGAATGTCATCCCATTGTATCTGCCGCCCCTGCGGCAGCGGCGCGAAGACATTCCCTTGCTGGTCAATCATTTTATCGGAAAGTACGCGGCGCGTTACGCAAAAGATCCGATTCGACTGAGTATTGAAACCTACGAACAACTGCAGAACTGCCCATTACCGGGCAATGTTCGCGAGCTGGAAAACCTGATCGAGCGCCTCCAGGTTCTGGCCCCCGGCAAGGAAATTACCCCCGGGATGCTACCGGAACCACTGCGCCGTTGTGGCGATGGCAGCAGCGAAATTATTCAATGCTTCCGCACTGACCAGCCCCTGCGCGACGCCATGCACGATTTTGAACAACGTTTTATTGCTCGTGTCGTTAATGAGGAAAACGGCAATCGTACTGCGGCAGCACAGCGTCTGGGGATTTCCCGTAAATCCCTATGGGAAAAACTCAGCCTTTGATGGCGTCGCCATCCTATGACTTTTTGCAAGTGCATCAGCCTTTAGCATATCCACAACCGCTACCCACCGGTAACAGTGTATACAATTATCCAGAACATTCCGTATTTATTATCAATTTCCTCCCCAACAAGACTTTCCGCTACCTTCAGGTAACAGGATCTGTACCGTTGTTTTAATAAAAACACCCTGTGTTCAGCCTTTTTATTACGGCATAAACCTTGCTTTCTTCACGCTGGGCCAACACTAAATGGGCTCAGCAACATTGTTGCTTTTTTATCAGGACGACACCACACAAAGGAGGACGCGAATGAGATTGACACGAAGAGGCTTCATCAAAGCTTCCGCTGCTACCGGCGGAGCCATGCTTGCGGCCGGTTGCGCAACAGCCAAACCTGCCACCAGCGCCATGGGAAAAGCGGAAAAAGCCAAGGGCGAGTCGGCCGGCAAGTGGATTGCCAACACCTGTCAGGGCTGTACCACCTGGTGCCCGATCGAGATTTTTGTTCAGGACGGGCGCGCAGTCAAGGTTCGCGGCAACCAGCTTAGTAAGGCCAACAGTGGCTACTGCTGTGTTCGCGGCCACCTGATCCTGCAGCAGATCTATGATCCCGATCGTATCAAGACCCCGATGAAGCGCACCAACCCGCAAAAAGGGCGCGGCATTGATCCCAAGTTCGTTCCCATTTCATGGGACGAAGCGATGGACACCCTGGCCGACAAGATCATGGAACTGCGCAAGAACAACGAAACCCACAAGTTCCTGCTGATGCGTGGCCGCTACTCCGACCACAACGCCATTTTCTATGGTGACCTGCCCAAGATGATCGGCTCTCCTAACAACATCTCCCACAGCTCCATCTGCGCTGAAGTTGAAAAGATGGGGCGAATGTTGGAAGGCTACTGGGGCTACAGTGATTACGATCTCGACAACATGAAGTATCTGATTGTCTGGGCCTGTGACCCCATGTCTTCCAACCGTCAGATCCCCAACGCCATCCGTAAGATGAACAAGGTCATGGAAAACGGCAAGGTTGCTGTTATTGATCCGCGCATGAATAACACCGCCGCCAAGGCGCATGAATGGATGCCGGTCAAACCTTCAACGGACGGCGCTGTCGCCTCCGCCCTGGCGCATTATATTCTGGTCAATGGTATGTGGAGCAAGGAGTTCGTCGGTGACTTCAAGGACGGCAAAAACCGCTTTGTCAAAGGTGCAACCGTCAATGAAGCCGACTTCGATGAGAAACTGACCCACGGTCTGGTCAAGTGGTGGAACCTGGCGCTGAAAGATTCAGATCCGGCATGGGCCGCCAAAGAAGCTGGTGTCGATCAGGCACAGATTGAGCGCATCGCCAAAGAATTTGCTCAGGCTGCTCCCCAGTGCGCCGTCTGGTTTGGCCCGAATATGCAGCCCCGCGGCACCTATGCCGCAATGACCATGCACGCCCTCAACGGCCTGGTTGGTGCTACCGATAGCGAAGGGGGACTCTGCACCGGCATGGGCGCTCCCTCCAGCAGCTATCCGAAGTACAACGATTTTCAGGATCCCGTTGCTGCCGCAGGTGCGAAAAACAAGAAAATCGATCAACGTGGCACCCTGACCTTCCCGGCTATGGCCAGCCACAAACCCGGCTCCGGTGTTGTTCTCAATAACGTTGCCAACGCCATCCTGGCCGAAGACCCCTACGATATCAAGGTCGCCCTGTCCTACTTCCAGAATGTCAACTTCTCCGGCACCGAGGGCGCTCGTTGGGACAAGGCGATGACCAAGGTTCCCTTCTTTATCCACTGTGTGCCCATGTTCTCTGAGATGACCTATTTTGCTGACATCGTACTCCCTTCCGCTCTGCACCATTCTGAAGACTGGACCGTAGTACGCAGCAAAGCCAACCTTCACGGTCACATCTCCATCCAACAACCGGTCATCGATCGGATGTTTGATGTCAAAGGCATCGAAACAGAAGTCACCTGGCTGCTGGCGGAGAAACTCAACGACAAGGGCTTCCCCAACATGCTCCAGTGGGTGAAATCCTATAAGGATCCGGAAACAGGCAAGGAACCGACAAACAGCATGGAGTTTGCCATCTATGCCACCAAGATCCGCAGTCAAAAAGCCTGGGATCCGGCCGAGAACAAGGACTACAAGGGTGACCGCCCCAACGGCTGGGAAGATTTCCGCGCCAAGGGCGTGGTCAACTCGCCTAAATTCATCTTCCGCAAGAAATGGGCAGATGGTTTCAAAACTGAGACCAAGAAGTTTGAATTCTATAGCGAAACCCTGAAGAAGGGTCTGACCGCTCACGCTGAAAAACACAAGGTCAGCATCGACAAGGTCATGGAAGTCACCAACTATGAAGCTCGCGGCGAGTTGGCATTTGTCCCCCATTATGAGTCGCCGAAGCGTAATGGCAGCAAGACTGAATACCCCTTTGATCTGGTCGACATGAAGTCGCGTTTCAATCGTGAAGGGCGCAGTGCCAACAACACCTGGTACCATAGTTTCAAGCAGTGCGATCCGGGCGATGTCAATGAGCAGGATGTCATCCAGATCAACCCGGCTGACGCCGCCAAAATTGGCATCAAGGAAGGAGACATGGTCAAAGTTACTTCCATTGTGGGCAGTCTGAAGGTCAAAGCCCACCTGTGGGAGGGTGTCCGCCCCGGGGTCGTCGCCAAGTGCTATGGTCAGGGTCACCACGCCATGGGTCGCGTCGCTGCCAAGGATTTTGCCAAGGCCATTCCTCGCGGAGCTAACTTCAATGAGATCATGCCCGATGACTACGATCGTTTGAGCGGTGCTACCGCCCGTAACGGCGGTCACACTGGCCTCAAGATTGAAAAAGCCTGATCTGACGATACCCTTATACTTTAAATAGGAGATAAATAGATGGCAAGATACGGAATGGTTATCGACCTGCACAAGTGCACCGGCTGCGGCGCCTGTGGCCTCGGGTGCAAAACCGAAAACAATACGGACGACCGTGCCGACGGTCAGACCCATAACTGGGCGGACTACAGGACCGTCGTTTCCGGGAAGTTCCCCAACGTCAAGCTCGAGATGCTACCGGTGCTCTGCAACCACTGTTCCGACGCACCCTGCGTGAAAGCATGTCCGGTTACTCCCAAAGCAATGCACAAGAACGCCAAAGGGATGACGATTCACAATCAGGAGCGCTGTATCGGATGTCGTGCCTGTCAGTATGCCTGCCCCTACAGTCAGAATGACGTGGCACAAGGGTCCAATGACTACAGCGTTATCAGCTTCAATGATTTCGGTAAAACCATCCACGCGGCTTATCAAGATAAAACCGAAATCATCAAGGGCTGCACCACTTCCGGTGCGGAAATCGCAAAAAAAGCAGGGTTCACACCACCGCATGCCACGAATTACGGCCATCCTGACTATAAAAATATCAGAACTGCTGGCGTGGTGGAAAAATGTATCCTCTGCGACCATCGCATTGAAAACGGGATGAAGCCCTACTGTACCGATGTCTGTCCATCCAGTGCCCGCGTTGCCGGAGACCTCGACGATCCTCACAGCGATGCCGCCAAGTTGGTTAAACAGTATGGTGGACGTCGCCTGAAAAACAATAAGGGCGAATTTCTGGCCGCTAATGAAAACGGTGTCGGACCTAATATTTATTACATCCGCACCTATTCAGCGCGCAAGTAACTAATTTACCTGTAGAAAAAGCCGCAAACGAAGAGTGTTTCGTCTGCGGCTTTTTACTCAATCAATCCACTACCTCTAATTCGGGAGACATTTGTGACCGCTACTGCCCTCATGGATAAAATCGCTGCTACGGCTGATGCATTTCGTCTGCTTTCTGCCTGTTATTATGAGCCGGATAAAAACATGCTCCTCGAAGAAGGCCTGTTTATTCAGCTGCGTGAAGCCCTTGAGTTGTGCCTCCCCGACTCGGCTCATCTTGCCGATGCCCTGGCAACCTGCCTTGAAGCAGCGCCTGAGCAGGATCTACTGATCGATTACGCCAAACTTTTTGTCGGCCCGGATGAGCTGCTGGCACACCCTTATGGATCGGTCTACCTTGATGGGCCAAAAATCCTCATGGGAGACTCGACCATGGATGTCATCGTCCGTTACCGTGATGCCGAGTTTGCCATTACTGCTGATTTTAAGGAAGTTCCTGACCATATAACCGTTGAACTCGAATTCCTCTATTTGCTCTGCTACAATGAGTCCCTGGCTATGGTTGAACAACGTTCTGCGGAACAGGCCGAGTGGCAGCAGCGCCGTCAGACCTTTATCGATGATCACATCGGCCACTGGATTGATGACTTCTGTGGCAGACTGCGCAACAACACGCAATGCGACTATTACCGCCACCTTGCCGATCTGACCCAGCGCTTTATCAACGCACAAAAATCAGCGGCCTAGGTTGACAACATGATGCTGCAGAGCACCGCCTTTAAACTTCTCACCCCCCAGGACACCCTGCAGATCGAGCGTGGTCGCTGTCTGCGCCACCGATTGTCTTCTTCCAGTTGTCGCAACTGTTTTGCGGTCTGTACCACGGGCGCCATGAGCTGGTCGGAAACCGGCTTGCACTGGAATCAGGAAAAATGCAGCGGCTGCCTGCTCTGCGCCGGAGGATGCCCAACTGATGCGTTGACCAGCAATCAGCTGCACCCAAGCGCCCTGCTCCAACGTCTTGATGAAGTCGATAACCCTTTGCTGGCCTGCTCCTTTAACCCACAGACGCAGGGGCATGCGCGGGTTCCCTGTCTGGGGTTACTCGCTGATCCGCAGCTGCTACTGGTACTGCAACTGGCGCTGGGGAAGGAACTGCGTCTCAATGCGTCAGCCTGTGCAACCTGCGAAAACTGTCGCATTTTACCGGCACTACAGCAATCAGCTAAACAAGTTACTGAACTGGCACAGGGCTTACCCGGCGCTGTTAAAGTGATTGAGTCAGCACCAGAGCTTGATTACCGCGAAAAAAGTTGCTCACGCCGCGAGTTTTTTAACTTTCTCAATCGCCGTTCACGCCAGACCGGGTCGTCCCTGGTCAATCGGCTGCGTCTCAACACAACTTCCAGCAGTTACGGCAAAAAAAGCATACCCTTGACCCGTCAACTCCTGCTGCAACTCGGCAAGGTGTCTTCCGCCGTGCGGGAAATGACCGACACGAAGATTCTGCCGGAACTGACCTTTGTCGCCGATTGCCGTGGCTGCACCGCCTGCGTCGGCATTTGTCCAACCGGCGCGCTGTCGACCCCGGATATTCGTGGCAACAAACCGGAGGTCAATAAAGACCGTTGTACTGCCTGTTCTCTTTGTGTAGAATTCTGTCGTCAATCAGCAATCACTGTTGCCACGCCCTAGGGCGTGTTTTTTTGGACAGGCGTTATGCAAATTTCGCACAACCAACAAACTTCTGACCATAGCGACATTACCGGGGTGATCCTTGCCGGTGGCCACAGCCGCCGCATGGGCCGCGACAAGGCCACCCTCACCCTCACCGGGCGCACCCTGTTTGACCGTGCTCACGATGCCTTGTCCGGCATTTTCAAACGGGTCCTGATCGCCGGAGATCGACCTGATCTGGCTTCCGAGACAATCCCCTGTTTTACTGACAAATATCCCGGTAGCGCCCTGGGTGGTATCCATGGCGGTTTGTGCGCTGCCCGGACGCCCTGGATTTTTGTCATTCCATGCGACCTGGCCGCACCAGATCCATTCCTGATCCGCCATCTGCTGCCCTACCGGAATGGTTATGAAGCCGTCGTGCCGCGCACGACCAAGGGCTTTGAACCGGTTTTTGCCCTTTACCACAAAAGTTGTCTGCCGGTCATGGAACAGATGCTGCGTGCCGAGAATTACCGAATTTACGACTTTTATGACCGCATCCACATACGCCTTGTTGAATCCTGCGAGATGCCGATCGGATGGGAACGCTCAATGACCAATCTGAATTCTCCAGCGGATCTTGCTCTTCTGACGAGAGAGGTACAATGACGCCACCCGTTGTTTCTATCGTTGCCAAAAGCGGCACCGGCAAAACCACCCTGCTGGAAAAATTGATTGCCGAAATGAAAAGGCGCGGGTTTCGCGTCGGCGCGATCAAGCACGATGCCCACAGTTTCAGCATCGATCACCAGGGAAAAGACTCCTGGCGCCTGACCCAGGCCGGGGCTGACACCATGCTCATCACCTCACCGGCCAAAATTGCCATGGTCAAACAGCATGGCAATAGTGAGCCGAACCTTGATGACACTGTCGCTACCTATTGCCAGGATGTCGATATTGTTCTGACCGAGGGGTTTAAGCGCAGCAGCATGCCGAAAATCGAAGTTCATCGACGCGAGCGCAGCGCCACGCTGCTGTGTCGTGGTGAACAACATGATCCCAACCTGTTTGCTGTGGCATCGGATGAACACCTTGAGCTGGATGTGCCGGTGTTTGACATCAATGACACGACCGGGCTCTGCGATTTGATCGTCAAGAGGTTTCTGTCATGACCGATATCCGCATCCGTAGCAAGATCTGGCTTGAGATCAACGACCGACCCTTTCTCGGTGGTGGCCGTCTGCGCCTGCTGCGCGCTATTGCCGCCACGGGTTCGATCAATGCCGCCTCCCAGCAACTTGGCATCTCCTACCGCAAGGCCTGGAGTCAGGTGCAGGAGATGGAAAAACACGGCATCCCCATGGTCGAGCGTGAGAAGGGTGGAAGCGGCGGCGGACGCTCCGTCATCACCCCGCAGGCCAGGGAATTACTCAGTAAATTTGATGATGTGCAAGAAGGCCTGCACCAGGTAATCGATGAAAAATTTGATCAGGTTTTTAAAGCCTGAACAAGATGACACAGAAATTGATCAACAAGGAGAACAGCAGTGATTGATTACCAGCAAGCCATAAAAGCCATTGCTGACAACATCACCCCATTGTCACCGGTGCAAGTGCCACTGGCCGAAGGTTTGGGGTGCGTTCTGGCTGCAGATGTATATTCAAAGCTTGAGTTACCCCCCGCCGATAATTCAGCCATGGACGGCTATGCCTATGCCTTTTCCGGCAGCGTTGACGGCAGCCTGACCGAGGTCGGTTTTCTACCGGCCGGTGGTAGCTTTTCAGCAACGATTGAAGAAGGTGAAGCGATTCGCATCATGACCGGTGCGCCGCTGCCGGCAGACTGTGACACGGTCGTTCCGATGGAAGATACTGAACACCAGGGGAACAACCGGATTCGCCTGCGCAAGCAACTGCCATGCGGCACCAATGTTCGCTATCGCGGTGAAGAACTCAAGGCCGGTGAAAAAATTCTCTCCCAGGGCCAACAACTCGACCCGGCGGCTATTGGCATGCTGGCCTCGGCAGGCATTGCTGAAGTTACCATCTATCCGGCCCCATGCGTTGCAATTCTCTCCACCGGCGACGAGCTGGTCGAACTTGGTGAAACACCAGACAACGGTAAGATCATCAACTCCAATGCTCACCTGCTTGCTGCCTGTTTACGTCAGGACGGCTTTACTCCTGTTCTGCTTGGCATCGCCAAAGATCAACCGGGAGAACTTGAGGCCTGCCTGCGTCAAGGACTGGATGCTGACATGCTGATCACCACCGGTGGAGTTTCCGTTGGCGATCGCGATCTGGTCCAGCAAACCTTGAGTAATATTGGTTTTAAAACCATCTTCTGGCAGGTTGCCACCAAGCCCGGCAAACCAACCCTGTTCGGCATGATTGGCCGGCAGCCGGTTTTTGGCCTGCCGGGCAATCCGGGGGCATCCGCTGCTACCTATCAATTGTATGCCCGGCCGGCCCTGCGCATGCTAAGCGGCCATCGCCAACCTTTTTCTTCCAACCTCAAGGTCAAGCTGGCGACAGCAATTAAAGCCGGGGGCAAACGCCTGCATTTTCTCTGGGGTAATCTGAATATTGTCGCCGGCGAACTGCAGTTTCTGCCGTCTGAACGCCAGGGCTCGGGCCAGAACCGCAGTGCCATTGGGGCACAGGCACTGTTTCCCCTGCCCATCGACTCCCCTCCAATAGCAGCCGGAGAGATGGTCGAAGTAATTATGCTGCATCTGCCGCTTGGTCAAAAAACCTCTTAACTTGAATTAAAGGAGCACATCATGTTTGGTCTGGGAACACAGGAACTGCTGATTATTCTGGTACTGGTCATGGTTATTTTTGGTGCGGGCAAACTCCCCCAGGTTGGGGAAGCCCTGGGCAAGGGGATACGCAACTTTAAAAAAGGAGTGAGTGAGGCTCAGGAAATCGACCTTGCTGACCTAGGTGACAAGAAAAAATCCGAATCGCAAGCAGATCACCATGAAGGATAGTTTTGGACGTAACATCAGTTACTTGCGCCTGTCGATCACTGATCGCTGCAATCTGCGCTGCCTTTACTGTATGCCGACTGAGGGCATCGAGCACCGGCAACATGACGAAATCCTCCGTTATGATGAAATGCTGCGTATTGTTGCTGCTGCCACTACCCTGGGAATCCGCAAGGTGCGCGTCACCGGCGGTGAGCCCCTGGTCCGTAAAGGTGTGATCGGCTTCTTGCAACAGCTTGCCGCCCTGGAGGGGATTGAAGAAATTGCCCTGACAACCAACGGCATCCTGTTGGCCGACTATGCCCAGGCATTATGTGACACTGGTGTCAAACGACTTAATATCAGCCTCGATTCCCTTAACCCTTCTACCTTTAAGGAAATTACCCGGGGCGGTGATCTCAGTCGGGTCCTGGCCGGTATCGATAAAGCCGAACAAATCGGCATGAAGATCAAGCTTAATATGGTAGCCATGCGCGGGGTCAATGACCATGAGCTGCTCGATTTTGCCGCATTATCCACAGATCATCCCTGGTCGGTGCGCTTTATCGAATATATGCCGACAATTCGCGAACAACACTGGCAACAACGGATTATCAGCGGCGCGGATATTCTTGCGCTATTACATACGCATTACCAGTTGCAGCCTCTCACGACTGATCTTCTCTGTGGCCCGGCGCGCCCTTACCGGATTACCGGTGCCGCCGGTACCATTGGCATCATTACCCCGATGAGCGAACATTTCTGTGGCTCCTGCAACCGCATCCGCGTGACCTCAACAGGACAGGCCAAAAGTTGCCTGATGTCGAATGAGGTGACCGATCTGCGCTCCCTCCTAGGTGTCCGTCAGCGTACCGCACTGATCGACACCTTGAAAAAGGTGATCTGTGGCAAGCCTGAACATCATCGATTGGGCACAGATCCCGATTCTACTACCCCATTTTCCATGGCCAGCATAGGAGGATAAACAGCATGATTGGCGAGATTATCGCGGTTTGTGTCAGCACCGCTAAAGGTGATCGCAAAACCCCCGTTGACAAGGTTCTGCTGCGCGAGAATCATGGCATTGTCGGCGATGTCCATGCCGGCGACTGGCACCGTCAGGTTAGTTTATTGGCCAAGGAAAGCATCGATAAAATGCGCAAAATGGGGCTGGATGTCGATAATGGCGACTTTGCCGAAAACATCACCACCCGCGGGGTGAATCTGCCTGCTCTGCCTATTGGAACCCGGCTCCAAATTGGCGAGACCCTGCTTGAAGTGACCCAGATCGGCAAGGAGTGCCACACCCGTTGCGCGATTTACTATCAGGCCGGTGACTGTGTCATGCCCAAGGAGGGGATTTTTGCCAGGGTATTACATGGCGGTGAGATTACTCCGGGGTCACAACTGCGGGTATTAAGCGGCAGTTAATATAAGCCGGGAAGCCTTGACTGCTATACTTACAAGTGTATCAATCTTTGCAAGGAGACCAGAATGCTATCCCCGACATCCCATCTGCAATGCCATCGTTCGCGTTCCAGTTTGGCGACATTGGGGCTGTATCTTGTTCTGCTGCCCCTGCTGGTGGCCCTTGCCGGCTGTTCAACCCACGCAGCCAGAACCCAGGAACTGATGGCCACCGACTACCAGCAGCTCGATAATGATGCCCTGCTGTTACATTTTTATGAGGTAGAAGATCAGATCAGTGTGACGGAACAACGCCGTTCATCTCCGTCCGTCAGTCTCGGTTTCGGTTTGGGCAGCTATGGCGGTCGCAGCTCCGTTGGCGCCGGGGTTGGTGTCAGTACCCCGATCGGGCAACCGGAATCAGGGGCCGATCTGCGCGCCCACCTTAACCGGGTACGCCTGGAGCTGCAGAAGCGCAATATCACCCCGTAAAAAATTTCTGGCTATCAACTTCGCTTGCGGTAAAAAGCAAAAAATTTCACCACCCGTTCGCTTCACTCACTAGAGGCACCGAGCCACAGAGAAGCTCAGGGGTTTTTAAGAATTGCTCAGTGCCTCAGTGGTGAATGCTATTCTGATACTGTTTCATCCCAATCAGCTGCAAACGCCGCAACGACAGCACCCAGGGGCACAGGGTGGGGTTAAATGTTGCCCTGCTGCACGCTGATATTCTCGCCACAGATACTCGCGTCGCACCCCGGAATCGATAATTTCCCAGGCGAAAGCTTCATCCTGTCCACGCTCCCGCGTTAACTCATCCAGCAACGGAAATTTAGCTGCAGCGCAAAGTTGCCGTAAGTTTCCCCCTGTGGCTAATTCCGGCAGCATAGCGGCGATGCGGCGATCGCCGCGCGACAGGAACGCCTGAAGGGTCGCCAGACGCACCGACTCCATCATAAAGCGGGTATTGGGAATTCGACTGAACGCCGACTGCAACATTCGCCCTTTTTTCTTCAGCGATTTTTCCCCCTCCATTCCCGCCCATTGAAAAGGGGTAAAGGGCTTGGGGATAAAGGGGTTAACACTGACCGTCAGGTTGCCCATGTGGCCGCGGGCCTTGCCACTGGCCAGACGAATAGCGACGATCCGTTGCACCAGAGCAATGATAGCTTCGACATCAGTCATCAGTTCAAACGGCAATCCAATCAGAAAATACAGCTTCAGGTGTTTAATTCCACCATCCGTCAGCAATTGCACTGCCGCAAGAATCTGTTCCTCACTCAAGCCCTTATTGATGACATCACGCAGTCGTTGACTGCCGGCTTCCGGTGCTATAGCGACGCTTGCATGACCTGCCTCATTCAGCAGTGCAACGGCCTTTGCATCGATGGCATCAAGACGCAAACTTGATACGGAAATCTCGCCACCACGATCAACTATCCCCTGTTGCAGCGGCAAAACCTGCGAATAATCGGCGATAGCAGCAGCAACCAGCCCGATCCGGTTGCGCTGACATAACCCCTCGTCAACCTGCTGCAGCAGATTATCCAGGCTGCGTTCACGCGGTGGCAGGTAAACAAAACCGGCAGCACAGAAACGACATCCGCGCGAACAACCGCGCGACACCTCAACCAGCGCCATGTGGCCGAACCCGGCAGCTTCAGACTGGACGTAAGTACGACTGGCAGAGCTGTCAAGATCCTGCAAATATTGACGCCTGATGGTTTTGGGGACAGCAGCATTGCGCTGATAAGTAATTCCCTCTGTGGTGTAAAGCGGCTGATAAAACTGCGGAACATAGACACCCGGCAGCTGTGCCAGGGCGAGCAACAGCTCATTGCGCGGTAAAGATGTTTGTTGCATGGCAGCATGTAAGGTATCGAGGAGCAAAGGCAGAATGGGCTCGGCCTCACCAACAGCAATCAGGTCGACAATCTCAGCTATAGGTTCAGGATTGATGAAGGCACAAACGCCGCCAAATAATACCAGGGGATCGGCGGGTTGGCGTTGAGCGGCAAAGAGAGGGATGTTGCCGGCAGCAAAAATGGCCGGCAGATGGAGATAATCATTCTCAAACGAGATGGACAGGGCAATCAAATCAAAGTCCCGTAAAGGACGATCAGACTCAAGAGACAGGGGGGGGGGGAGTTGATTCGCGCCGGATGCCTCCGGCAAAAAAAACCGTTCACACAGACAATCATCGCGCTGATTGATCAGATGATACACCGTCTGAAAACCGAGATTGCCCATCCCCTGCTGATAGCCATTGGGATAAACCAGGGCAATACGGTAACGCCCTTCGTTCCACGAATGATAGCGGGTACCGATTTCGGCAGTGCGGCGCAGTTGATTGGAAGAAAGGGTTTTATTGGCCATGGCAGCAGTTATACACCCAAATGGCGCCGATGAGAACGTTTCGAGTTTTTAAAATAATCAAAAAAAAGGGCCATACAAGATGGCCCTGGACGAGGGAGTCGTCGGGATACAACTACAAGGTACAGAAACGCTGTACATCCGCCGGGCGGAGAACCGGCATGCATCACATCAGCAATTACAAAAAACGTCTGCTCTTGAAGCAGGCGCAACAAAGTTGTCTGCCAGAGGGTTAACCTTTGTAACTATTCAGCTATGCCCTTGCGCAGGGTCGGGGGGCCTGTGACAAGGGTGTTTGTCGCCATGGATGGCGACAACAAGCGGTCATGGATGACGAAAAGCGTCCCTTGACATAGGACCCCCGATCCGTTGCTGAACAGATACTAACCTTTTTGCAAGACAAGCAAAGAAACGAACGTCATCGTCGGTTATAATCCCCCCCTCAATTACCACAGTGGAGACAAGATCCAACCTGAAAAATTTAAATCAATGATCAATCAACCCGACGACGTAGAAAGGTCGGGATATCAAACTGTTCATCATCAACAAACAGATCGCGATTCTGGCTCGGCAGTTCGCGGCTGCGGCGGCCATAGAGTTCATTCTGTTGATTACGGATGTGAGTCGGCACATCTAGATCGCGCTTGTGTCTAACCACTGGCGGCACATAAGGTGCACGCTGCACATCAACAGTCTCAGTGTCTTTGCCCTTCACTTCGAACTGCTCTCCAAAACCGGTAGCGATGGCCGTAATCTTGATTTTTTCACCCAGACTCTCATCAATCACCAGACCAACGATGATGTTGGCGTCCTCATGAACTTTTTCATGGATGATGGTTGATGCCTCTTCAAACTCTTCCATAGTCATACTCGATGAGCCGGAAATATTTACCAGAACACCCATGGCTCCGGAAATATCAACCTCTTCAAGCAGTGGACTACTGATGGCACTGTAGGCAGCCTCTGCGGCACGGCGTTCACCCTCAGCGATGCCGATTCCCATCATCGCCATACCGCGGTTACTCATAACGGTTCGCACGTCAGCAAAGTCGACGTTGATCATCCCCTCGGTGGTAATCAGGTCGGAAATCCCTTGTACTGCCTGGCGCAAGACATCATCGGCCGGCTTGAACGCATCGAGAATGCTCATATTTTTTCCGGCCAGACCGAGCAGCCGATCGTTTGGTACCACGACCAGCGAATCGACAACCTCGCGTAAAGCAGCAATGCCGGCATCTGCTCTAGTCATGCGCTGCTTGCCCTCACGAGTGAAGGGCCTGGTAACCACACCAACGGTCAGGGCTCCCGCTTCCTTTGCTGCCCTGGCAATGATAGGTGCAGCCCCGGTCCCGGTACCACCCCCCATGCCGGCGGCAATAAAAATCATATCCGCACCGGTAAAGAGTTCGACCAGACGCTTGATATCTTCCTCAGCAGCCTGACGCCCAATTTCCGGATTGGCTCCGGCTCCAAGACCCTTGGTCAGGTTACCACCGAGCTGAATTTTCATCGTTGCTTCGCTGCGCCGCAAAGCCTGGGCATCGGTATTGGCAACCAGAAAATCAACGCCTTCAACATGGTTGCGAATCATCGTGTTAACTGCATTACCTCCGCCACCACCGACGCCGATCACCTTGATTTTGGCTGCCTGATCCAGACTTTCCTCGAACTGAAACATGACTCCCTCTTGAATAGGCATAACTGCCTCCCTGTCGTTGCGCTCCCGCTCACTCCGCGATCACAGAAGCTGGTTATCTAATTTTGCCTAACTTAGCAAACTATAGTCTTTTTTACAAATAATTTATATATAATTACTTATCAGAAAAAGTCGCTGAACATATCTTTCAAACGTTTCGACACCCGTTCAAACATGTTGTCTTCCCCAACCTTGAATTTCTGTGCCTGACTGTTCATGCTGCCGTACTTCACCAACCCTACCCCTGACGCGTAAATAGGCGAATTAACGACGTCAGCAAGACCACCAATATCCACCGGCGTCCCTCGCCGCACCGGTAGATTAAAAATCTGTTCGGCCAGCTCCGGCATGCCGGGTAAAATGGCGGTGCCACCGGTAATAACAACACCAGAGGCAATCAGCTCGTCGTAACCACTCTTGATGATCTCCCGGTTGATCAGAGAAAACATTTCCTCAACCCGGGGCTCGAGAATTTCGGCCAGCAATTGCCGCGACAAAATCCGCGGCTCACGTCCACCTACCGAAGGCACCTCGATGGTTTCATCCTTACCGACCATGGAGGTCAGACAGCAACCGTAAGCTTGTTTTATTTTTTCCGCCTCGGCCATGGGGGTGCGCAAACCAACGGCAATATCGTTGGTCAGATGATCACCACCAATCGACAGCACTGAAGTGTGTTTGATGGCACCATCGGAATAAATCGCGATGTCGGCAGTGCCTCCGCCAATATCTACCAGCGCTACCCCTAGCTCTTTTTCATCCGCTGACAGGACCGCCTCACTGCTGGCCAGCTGTTCCAGGACGATATCGGCAACATCAACACCGGCACGATTACAGCTTTTGATAATGTTCTGGGCGCTGGCCACGGCTCCGGTAACAATGTGCACTTTGGCTTCAAGGCGCACGCCACTCATGCCTAACGGCTCACGAATACCATCCTGATCGTCGATAATGAATTCCTGCGGCAGGATATGCAGCACCTCCCGATCCATCGGAATCGCAATGGCCTTGGCAGCATCGATGACACGCTGCAGGTCATCACTGGTCACCTCCCGGTTTTTAATAGCGATGACCCCCTGCGAGTTCATACCGCGAATATGGCCTCCGGCAATTCCGGTAAAAACCGATTTAATTTCACACCCGGCCATCAATTCTGCTTCACGAATCGCTTTGCGGATAGCAGCAACGGTGGATTCAATATTGATCACAACCCCTTTGCGCATTCCCCGCGATGGACTGGTACCAATCCCCACCACTTCCAGGCCATCCTCTGCCATGTGACCGACAATACAGCAGATTTTTGTGGTTCCAATATCCAGGCCAACGATCAAATTATCACTCTTTTTACTCATGACACCCCCTTGGTATCAGCTTTTTGCCGCTCTATCCGGCTGTTCAATGCGCACTATGACTTTTTCATCTACGTTTAAATCGATATAATCGAGCATCTTCATTTTTGGTTTCAGTAACGCATAGATGCGTTCCAGGCGATCCAGTTTTTCGTTGTAGTTGTTACTCCCCAATCGGATCCTCACCCCGTCCTCCAAAGTATAAACAGACAAACCGCCACCGGCCTCCCTGTGCACTTCCGAGATCTTATCCAGTCCGAACTGTGAACGCGATCCAAGTTCCCTAACCAGAGCCACCACCTCCAGCAACTGCAAACGATCTTTCTGCCGGCCCGATTCAAGTTGCGCTGCATCAAAACCGGTAATCACCGGATAATCGAGACTGTCACCGCCATCAAGCAGCTTGAATACAACACCATGAGTATCCAGATAATAGAGGTACCCCAGATTGACAATCGCAACCGGCTGGCGTTCCACGATGCGGATACTGACCTGGCGCGGGAAAATTCGCTGAATGCGCGCATCCTTGACCCAGGGGTTTTCTGCAATCTTGCGCCCGATCAAATCCAGATCCAGGCTGAACGTTGACATTCCCGGCTGCACATCAGAAAGGGCCACCAGGGTCTGCTCACACAAACGCTGATTTCCTTCAACACGAATCGTATCAATACGAAACTGGTCTGAGGCCAGGAGCAATTGCACCAGAAAAAAACCACCAGCGACAACTAACACAACACTGAAAACACCAACCCCAACACGCAAACAGCGGCGCAGAAGATAACGCAGATTCAGCGGCTTTTTCTTCTTTTTGCGGCGGTTGTTACGCACCTTTTTGCCGGCGTTTTGTCTCTTCATGTCGTGCATGGCTGTCCTACTTCACAAGATCCGCATCAAGCAAAATCATCTCAACCAGCTCTTCAAAAGCGATACCGGCGGCGGCGGCGGCCTTGGGTAACAGGCTGGTTGCTGTCATCCCCGGAATCGTATTCACTTCGATGCAATAAAAACATCCATTCGCCATCATAAAATCGACTCGCGCCGCGCCACGACAGCCCAGCGCCCGACAGGCGCGCAGCGCAGCATCCTGAATTTGTCCGGTCACCTCTGATGATAGCGGAGCAGGCACCAGATAACGGGTCGTGGTGCTTGCGTATTTGGCCTGATAGTCATAAAACCCTCCTTGCGGCACAATCTGGATGATCGGCAGCACCTGCTCATTCACCACCGATACCGTCAGCTCCGCACCATCGATATAGTCCTCTACCAGCAGGGAGCCATGGAGTTGGGCGGCAGCATCCAGACCCGCTTCTAATTCTTGCTTGTTGCGCGCAATGCTGATCCCGACGGTCGATCCCTCCCGTGAGGGTTTGACCACCACCGGCAACCGCAGGCAGCGCCTGAGCAGATCATCGGGCGTTTCTCCCGGCTTGACATAATCGAATCCGGGAGTTTGTATCCCGTGATAAACAAGCAGTTGCTTGGTAACGATCTTATCCATAGCCATACTGGATGCCAGAACCCCGCTACCGCTGTAGGGGATCTGCATCACCTCGAGCAGGCCCTGTACGGTACCGTCTTCCCCGCCCTGACCGTGCAGGGCGACAAAGGCAACTTCAATCCCGGCATCATACAGTTGCTGCGGCAAATGGTGATCAGGGTCGATCAGTTGCGCCCGATAACCACGCGCCGACAGCGCAGCCAACGCTGCCTGGCCGGTACGCAAGGAAACGTCACGTTCGACCGACCAGCCACCGGCTAACACCCCGATCTTCTTTTTCTGCATCTTTTCAGTAGTCCAACGTTTCATCCTTTGGCCTCGGCGGCACGCAAATGATCCGCCACTAGATCACAGACCTGGTTGACATTGCCGGCGCCCAGGGAAATCACCATGTCACCGGGTTGCGCCAGTTCGACAACCCTCTTGGCAGCCTGATCAAGGGTTTCACAATAATCAACCGCCTTGTGGCCATGATCGACAATTCCAGCCACCAGCGCCTGACTGCTCGCCCCTTCGCGCGGCTGCTCACCAGCGGCATAAACAGCGGTGACCAGCAATACATCGGCATCATAAAATGCCGTCAGAAAATCAGCGAACAAGGCCTCAGTACGGCTATAGCGATGGGGCTGAAACACCGCAATCACACGTTTGCCCCAGCCATTTTTTGCCGCTGCCAGGGTAGCCTTAATCTCGGCTGGATGATGACCATAATCATCGACAATCATGATGTTGGAGATGTTGTGACGTATCTCAAAACGCCGCTGCAAACCACCAAAATGACGAAAGCCACCGGCTATAGCGCTGAAAGGTATTTCCAGTTCGTGGGCTACCGCCACCACCGCCAGGGCGTTCAGCACATTGTGACGACCGGGCATGGCAAAAGAGATCTGGCCCAGTTCCTGCCCCTGATAAAAGGCGACAAAGTTCGTCCGCCCCTGACGATGCTTGATATCCTGGGCATAAAAATCGGCCTGACTGTTGAACCCATAGGTTGAAAAGCGCTTCTTCACCTCGGGCAAAATAGCCTGGATGTTACGATCCTCCAGACACAGAATAGCGCGCCCGTAAAAGGGCACCTTATTGATAAAATCAACAAATATCTGCTTGATTTCGTCAATTCCGGAATAATAATCGAGATGATCAAGATCAATATTGGTCACCACGGCGATGGTCGGTGTCAGCAGCATGAAGGAACCATCCGACTCATCAGCTTCGGCAACCAGGAACTTGCCGCGCCCCAGCTTCGCATTGGAGCCAAAAGCATCAAGCTTGCCGCCGATAACCGCTGTCGGATCAATGCCGGCATGATGCAATACCACGGAGGTCATACTGGTGGTGGTCGTCTTACCATGGGTACCGGCAATGGCAATGCCGTACTTCATCCGCATCAACTCCGCCAGCATTTCAGCCCGCGGAATGACGGCGATATGGCGGCGATGCGCCTCGACTACTTCCGGGTTGTCCGCTTTAACTGCCGTTGAGGTCACCACCACATCGACCTCGATCAGATTCTCGGCACGATGACCGATAACAATTTCCCCGCCCAGGGTTGCCAGGCGGCGCGTTGTATCAGTATCGCGCAGATCCGATCCCGACACCCGGTACCCGAGGTTCAGCAGCAGTTCAGCAATACCGCTCATGCCAATGCCACCAATCCCGACAAAATGAATCTTGCGGATTCGTCCGTACATCAGTGCACCTCCGCTGGCGATAAAAGGGCTACAAGACTGCGGCATTCGGCCAGAATCTTGGCAGCAGCATCGGGACGGGCCAGAGAACGCCCGCGCATGGCCATGAGTTGCAACTGTTCGCGATCAGCGAGCAGAATACGCAGCTCGGTGGCCAATCGCAGCGCGGTCAGATCATGCTGCTGCAGCACCACCGCCGCTCCAGCCTGCTCCAGGGCTCGAGCATTGGCATTCTGGTGGTCGCCGGCGGCGTGGGGGAAAGGGATCAGGATCGCCGGGCGCCCACAAACCGTCAACTCCGCCAGGGTTGTCGCACCGGCACGACAGATAACCAGCGCTGATTGAGCATAGGCAGTTGCCATATCATCAATAAAAGGAACAATCGTCGCTGACGGGTAATTAACGGCGGCGTAGGCTTTACTTACCATGACAAAATCATCGTCACCGGTCTGGTGAAGAATCTGCGGTGGCTGCGACCAGCGCAGCAACTCGGGCAGACAGGTGACCAGCGCTTCATTGATGGCGCGCGCACCGCGACTGCCACCAAAGACCAGTACCTGTCCCGGCACTGGTAGTTCTTCTGTTATCTCAGCAAATCCCTGACGTAAGGGATTACCGGTCAATGTTGTCTTGTCGCGCGGGAAGCACCCCAAAGTATCGGCATAGGAGACACAGATCCGCGCGGCACCCCTGACCAATAACTTGTTGCTTAAACCCGGAATCGCATTCTGTTCATGGATCAGATAGGGAATATGCAGAATTTTTGCTGCCAGTAACACCGGTACCGACGCATAGCCACCAAAACCCACCACCAGATCGGGCCTGAATCTGCGCAGTATCCTCTGAGCCTGAATCAGACTGCGGGTTAATTTGGGTAGCAGTTCCAGCTTACCGCGCAAACCACGACCAACCACCCCCACCATGTCAACCAACTCTAGTGGTAACTGTAATTGTGGCAACATGCGGTATTCGATGCCACGCCTGGTTCCGACAAACAGAATCTGCGCCCCCGGCACCTCTTTCAGCACCAGTTGCCCCAATGCCACTGCCGGGAAAAGATGCCCGCCGGTGCCGCCACCGGCCAACAGCACTCTCACGACGGCCTCTGCTGACGACCGGAGATGTTCAGCAGGATCCCCACCGCCAATAGATTGGTGACCAGGCTGGTGCCGCCGTAGGAAATAAACGGTAAGGTCAAGCCTTTAGTCGGTAATAAACCCATACATACTGCCATATTGACAAAAGCCCCGAGACCTATCAGTAGGCTTAATCCAAAAGCCAGATTTCTGCCAAAAGGTTCCTGACATTGCAAGGCAATACGGATACCACTGAGCACCAGCAATAAAAACAGGGCGGCAACCACCAGGACCCCGATCATCCCTAATTCTTCCCCGATCACCGAAAAGATAAAATCGGTATGCGCCTCAGGCAGATAAAACAACTTTTGCTGCCCCACGCCGAGCCCTTCTCCGGCTATCCCACCTTTACCAAAGGCGACCAGGCTCTGAATAATCTGAAAGCCGCTGTCGTACGGATCGGTCCATGGATCAAGAAACGCCATGATCCGCCGCCGCCGATAGTCGGAGGTCATCACCAGGTAATAGAGCACCGGCAACGACATGAGAATCGTCGGCAGAATATACAACCAACGGACGCCGGCAACGATGAGCATCACCAGCGCCACCCCGGCAACGATCATCGCACTACCCAGATCAGGCTGTTGAAGCAATAAAAACAGCAACACCCCGAGCACGATCATGTAAGGCAGATAGCCTTTGGTCAGGGATCTGACCTTTTCCTTTTTGCGCGTCAGGGAATGGGCAAGGTAGAGCACCAGGGTCAGTTTGACCAACTCTGCCGGCTGCAAGGTCACACCCGGCAAACGTAGCCAGCGCGCTGCGCCACCGACCTTGACACCGATACCGGGAACCAGCAGCAGGGCGAGCAGCCCAATACTGACGAGCAGACTGATAACCGCCAGCTTACGCCAGTTTTCATAGTTGAAACAGGTCGCCAGACACAGCACGACGAAGCCGACCAGAGTATAGACCGCCTGACGTTTAAGAAAATAAAAACCGTCCCCGAATCGTTCAGTCGCCATGATTGCTGACGACGAATAAACCATGACAACGCCGATACAGGTCAGCGCCACGGTCATCAGCAACATGCTCGTATCAATATGGCGCTGCAGAGTCATCGGCTCACTCCTGTAACAGGGAGAGCCTGAACCAGCTCCGCAAAAACAGCACCACGCTGTTCATAGTTGGCAAACATATCGAAACTCGAACAGGCTGGCGACAACAACACAGTGCCACCGCTAGTGGTTAATCGACGAGCGGTGGCAACAGCCTCGGACATACTGTCGACATGGTAAATATTGCAACAGCCCGCCAGGTCAGTACTCATTTTCTGCTGCGCCTCACCGATCAGAATCAGCTGCTTGACCTTTTCTTCAAGCAATGGGCGCAAAGGTGAATAATCCCCTCCCTTGTCTTTACCACCGGCAATCAGGGTCACCGGATAATCAAGCCCGGCCAGACTTTTAAGGACACTGCCAACATTGGTGCCTTTGGAATCGTTGTACCATTCTACTCCTGCCAGGGTGCGGACCAACTGCATTCGATGGGGTAATCCGGTGAAGTTGCAAATCGCCGGCCAGGCCAGCGTACCGGGACAACCGTACAGCAACGCCGCAGTCAAAGCCGCCATGGCATTTTCGATATTATGCTCGCCGGAGAGTCGCAACGCTGTCAGGTCAAAATCCTGCTCCATACCCTGCCAGCTCCAACGCAACTGCCGGCCATGGCGAACCATACCGGCAACCTGCTTGCCGGCAGCAGAAAACCACACCTTGGTCGCCTGAATATCACTACAGAGCTCGGCAACTGCAGGATCATCGGCATTCAGGACAGCCAGATCAGTTGCCGTCATATTGACAAAGATATTGCGCTTGGCGGCATAGTAGCTGTGCAAATCAGGATAACGATCGAGATGATCAGCGCTTAAGTTGAGTAACAGGGCAATGTGCGGGTGAAAGCTGTTGATCGCTTCGAGTTGAAACGACGAAAGCTCAACCACCGCCACCTCATACCGGCGCAGGGCAGCATCAACAAAGGGCGTACCCAAATTGCCACCGACAAAAGCGTCTTTGCCCCAGACCCGCATCACCTCCCCGATCAAACTGGTGGTGGTCGATTTGCCATTGGTGCCGGTCACGGCGATGATTGGTGCGATAATCTCACGAGCAGCAATCTCTACCTCTCCCCATACCGGCACCCCGCGTTTTTTCGCTTGCTGCAGCGCCACATTGGTCAACGGCACGCCAGGGCTGACAGCAATCAGATCGGCGTTGTTAAAAAGATCGGGATCATGCCCACCCAGATCATAATGAACCGTCACTCCGGTTAACGCCGGCAGGCCACCCAACTGTTCGAGTGTCCGTTGATCGGAGAGTACGACATCGGCACCACGAGCGACAAAAAAGCGCACCAGTGCCTGACCACTCAGGCCGGCGCCGACGACAATCACTCGCTGTTGCTGATAGTTTGTTTTCATCGTAATTTCAGTGTTGATAAGGCAATCAATGCCAGAATAATACTGATAATCCAGAAGCGCACAATGATCTTGGGCTCCGGCCAGCCTTTCAGTTCAAAATGATGATGGATCGGTGCCATGCGGAAGACACGTCGGCCCCAGTAACGAAACGACACCACCTGAACGATGACCGAAAGCGCTTCAATGACAAAAATCCCGCCGACAATCACCAGCACAAATTCGTTTTTGGTGATGACCGCGATGGTTCCCAGAGCTCCCCCCAGAGACAAACTGCCAACGTCCCCCATAAACACCTGTGCGGGGTAGGTGTTGAACCACAGAAAACCCAGCCCTGCTCCGACCATGGCACCGCACAGAACCGACAATTCGCCAGCGCCTGGAATGCTGGTAATCTGTAGGTACCCGGCAAGATTAACGTGACCGGCGACATAAGCCAGCAGTAGAAACGTGCTGGCGGCAATAATCATCGGACCAATGGCCAACCCGTCGAGACCATCGGTCAGATTGACAGCATTGCTGGCACCAACCATCACCAGCATGGCAAAGGGGATGTAAAAAACCCCCAGATCAGGACTGATGTTCTTGAAAAACGGCACACTCAAGTGGGTTTCCACCATTCCGCTGAAGTAGAGCAACAACGCCGCCACTGCCGCGATCAGCAGCTGCCAGAACATCTTTTGCCGTGCCGAAATACCGTCACTGTTTTTGCGCACCACCTTCAGATAATCATCAACAAAACCGATGGCGCCGTAACCGCCTGTTACCAGCAGACAGACCCAGATATACAGGTTAGTCAGATCGGCCCATAACAGCGTTGGCAGAATGATGGCGACCAGGATCAGGGCGCCACCCATTGTCGGTGTCCCCTCCTTGACAAAATGTGACTCCGGGCCAACTTTGCGGATTGATTGCCCGACCTGCATGCGCTGCAAGGTAGCAATAAGCCAGGGACCGAGCATAAAAGAGATCATTAACGCGGTAATAGTTGCGTAAATGGTCCTGAAGGTGATGTAACGGAACACATAGAGGGCTGAGAATTCCGTATGCAATGGATAAAGCAGGTGATAAAGCATCTGTCAACCCTTCCGCTGCGCGGAATCCGGCACCGCTGATTTAAGTTCCTGCACCAGACGATCGAGCTGCACACCACGTGACCCCTTGACCAGCAACCGGTCACCAATACGGTGGCAAATTTTCATCAGCTCGATAGCAGCGTCTACATGGGCAACCTTATGGATCTGCGTTTTGCTCATTCCTCCCTTAACGGCTCCCGCCTCCAGCTGCTCGCCATGCTGGCCGACTGCAATCAGCACATCGGCAACCTGCGCTACTCGTTCCCCCAGAGCCTGATGCAACACCTGAGCATCCTCTCCCAGTTCGAGCATATCACCGAGGATGGCGACTTTTCTGCCCTGCCCTTTAAGGGCGCTTAGCGCATCAAGCGCCGAACGAGCAGACAGGGGGTTTGAATTATAGCTATCGTCGAGCAGAAAGCCTCCGCCTGCCAGAGGGAAGAGATTCATCCGCCCCTGGACCGGAACGAACTCTTCCAGTCCACGCACAATGTGGTCTAACGTAACATCAAGCTCAAGAGCGGCGGCTGCTGCGGCAAGGGCATTATGCACGTTATGAACCCCCGGCACCGGCAACCGGACCGTACTGCGCTGTTCCATCGTCAACAGATCAAAACGGATGGAACCTGGCTCAACAACGATCTTTTCGCCACGAACATCAGCCGAGGGGTTCAGTCCGTAGGTTTTCTTTTTTACCCCATTTGCAACCGGCAGCCGGGCAACACGTTCATCATCGAGGTTAATGATTGCTGTTCCCCCTTTAAGGCCGGCATAAAGCTCTCCTTTAGCGCGCGAAACCCCATCAAGACCGTGCAGGGTTTCGAGGTGCGCTTCACCGACATTGGTGATCACTCCGATGGTCGGTTGGGCGATCTCGGTCAGTCGCTCAATCTCACCTAAAGCGCTGGTGCCCATTTCAACTACCGCCCACTGATGACTTTTTTCTATCCGCAACAGGGTCAGCGGCACGCCAATCAGATTATTGAAATTGCCGAAGGTTTTCAGCCCGGGGGCGACCTGCGTCAGAATGCCGGCAAGCATCTCTTTGGTGGTTGTCTTGCCCGCTGATCCGGTAATCGCAATTAAGGGTCCCTGCAGCTGAAAACGATGGGCAGCAGCAATGTCACCCAGAGCACGCAAAGTATCAGCTACGCGTACCACCGGCACAGTCAAGCCCTCCACTACATCTTCACTCAAGCAGGCCGCGGCGCCATTTTTGACCGCCTGGCTGAGGTAGTCATGGCCATCAAAACTCCCTCCCCGCAACGGAATAAACAAGGCTCCCGGCACCATGTTACGGCTATCGGTTGACACCCCGGTCAGGTCACAGTTCACCTTACGACCACAGAATTCCCCACCGACAATACGCACGATCCGTTCAAGATCAAACATGGCTTCCGCCTCCGCAGTTGCATGCCGCACCGGCTTGGCCGAACGCCCGTTGCAATTCTTCGCGGTCATCAAAATGAATCCTGGTTGTACCGAGAATCTGATAATCCTCATGCCCCTTGCCGGCAACCAGCAGCAGATCACCTTTGCCGGCTAAACGTGCGGCACAGTTGATTGCCGAGCGCCGCTCCGGAATCACGATGAAGCCATTGCTGGCGCTATTAAGCGCGGACGGGTCCAACTCGCAGCTGCCCGCTGCCAAGGCTCCGGCACGTATTTGTTGCAGAATGGCAAGAGGATCTTCGGTGCGCGGATTGTCAGAAGTGAAAATGGCCAGATCTGAATATTTAACTGCCGCTGCCGCCATCAACGGGCGTTTTCCCGGATCCCTGTCGCCACCACAACCAACGACTGTATAAAGGCGCCGATGCTCCAGGCCGGAAAGGGTTTTTAACACCTGCTCCAGCGCATCTCCGGTATGAGCGTAATCAACCAGCGCCAGCACGCCGCCATCGTTGTCAACACGCTCGAGCCGCCCGGGAACCTGGGGTGCAGCACTAATTCCAGCGGTGATTTGTTCATTGCTGATATGCAACTGCTGAGCAATAGCCACCGCAGCCAGCAAATTACTTAAATTAAAATCACCGATCATCGGGCTGTCGATCTGCACATCCCCGCGGCTGCCGCTAAAAACCCCATGAATCCCATCGCGACCGACCACAACCTGCCGCGGATAGAGGTTACAAGTGGGCTGTTGACCAAAGGTTAAAGCAGCAGGAATATCGGCAATCAGGCGCTGTCCATAGGGATCATCAGCATTGATTAACGCAACCCCGGCGCCAAGCAGATCAGTAAACAATCTGCTTTTGCTGGCAAAATAGTCCTCCAACCCGGCATGGTAGTCGAGATGATCCCGGGTCAGGTTGGAAAAAACCGCCACATCAAAAACAAGACCATCAACGCGGTGCTGTTCCAGGGCATGGGATGAAACCTCCATTATCAAAGCATCGGCACCGCGACGGCGAAACTCCGCCAGCATCCACATCAATTCTATGGACTCCGGCGTTGTGTGGGTTGCCTCATAGCTGCATGTGCCAGCCAGACGATAAGCAATCGTTCCAAAGACTGCCGGATTATAGCCGGCAGTCCTGAGAATGGCTTCGACCAGATAGGTGGTCGTGGTTTTGCCGTTGGTTCCAGTGACACCAATCACCGGTATCCCCTTGCCGGGATAGCCATAGTAGTGCGCTGCAGCTTGCGCCATGGCGCGGCGAACATTAGCGACCTGAATAAAACAGCAATCAGTAGTCGGCGCCACTCCGACAAAAGAGCTGGCGACAACAGCACCAGCACCGGCGGCAATGGCCTGGGAAATATAGTTGCGCCCGTCGGTTTTGCTGCCCGGCAACGCGAAAAAAACAGCACCTTCGCCGACCTGTCGTGAATCATAGACCAGGGCCGAGATCGACCCCGCCGTCGACCCCTCAACCGCAATCGGATGGATAGCACCTATCAATTCACACAACTGCATCAATGCATCCTCCGCAGGATTAACATCAGGCACCAAAACGCACCCAGGCTTTCTTGCCGTAAGGAATCAATTCACCGGCACGTGGATATTGCTCCACAGCTCGGCCACTGCCGGTCAATTTCAGATTCAGTCCCTGCTGTTCCATGGCCTGCAACACCTGGCGATAACTCATGCCCCTAAAATTTGGCATCACCAGACCGTCATCCGCATTTGCAGAAGACAGCAAAGGAGCCAGATCAGGCAGCGGCTTGTCATATACCGAAGCAACAGGCAGGGTGGCGACCTGGCTATGCGGCAGAATATTCAAATGATTTAGTGCCTGTACCGCCACCCGCGAAAAAACCGGAGCTGCAACCTGACCGCCGTAGACCATACCTTTGGGCTCATCGACAGTCACGGCAATCACCAGGGCCGGGCTTTCTGCCGGCACAAAACCAATAAAAGAAGCAATCCGCTTATCGATAGAATAACCTCCGGTTACCGCATCAACCTTCTGGGCGGTTCCGGTTTTTCCGGCTACCCGAAAACCAGGAACGGCCCCTCTGACCCCGGTACCACCAGGTTCGGTAACGGCAACCATCATCCGGCGCACCTGCGCTGCGGTCTTTTCTGAAATAACCCGATGACGTACTTCCGGTAAGCGCCGCTGTATTACCTGATGGTCAGCATCGGTAATAGTTTCTACCAGATAGGGTTCCATCAGTAGGCCACCGTTGGCGATAGCGCCCATCGCCGCAGCCATCTGAATCGGCGTGACACTGATTCCCTGACCAAAAGAAATCGCCGCGAGGTCAATTTCGAACCAGCGCGATGAGGGGCGGATCAGCCCTGTAACCTCACCAGGAAAATCGACACCGGTTCTGGAGCCAAAACCAAAGGACTGCAGATAGCGGTAATAACGATCACGCTCAAGCTCTTTGCCGAGCTTGACAAAGCCGATATTACTGCTGAATTTCAGCATCTCCTCAAGGGTCAGATGGCCGAACTTGCGAGAATCACGAACAACACTGCCACCAACGGAATAACGACCCTGCTCGCAGTAAACAGTCTGTTCGGGGGTCATCAGCCCCTCTTCAAGAACGCCGGCGAGCAAAAAAGGCTTGAAGGTTGAGCCGGGCTCATAGACATCGCAAATGGCGCGGTTACGGCGCTGATCAGCGGCATAGCGGCCAGGCAGATTAGGATTAAAATAGGGCCAACTGGCCAACGCCAGGATCCGCCCACTGGCTGGTTCAAGCATGATCAGGGTGCCACCGATGGCGTCACTTTCACGTACCACCCGCGCCAGTTCCCTTTCCGCGATATACTGCAATGCACGATCCAGGGTAAGCTGCAGATTATGACCGCTTGCTCCCCCCTGGATTGGTGCTTCGGCGCTTGCCAGGCCGCGGCCGCGAGCATCCTTGGTCGATATCAGCAGCTCCGGTTCCCCCTGCAACCAACGATCGTATTCCAGTTCGATACCCTCTAGTCCGCGTGGATCAAGACCGGTAAAACCGACGACATGGGCACCAATCGCCGATTGTGGGTAATAGCGCTTGCGTTCGCTGACAAACGCCAAACCGGGAATTCTGAGCTGACGCACGGCATCGGCGACTTCTGGGTCCATCATCCGCTGGAGCCAGACAAAACGCCGGCCATCAGCGGAGAGAGTTCTGACTAATTCGGATTGGGGAATTTTCAACAGTGACGCGAGTTTTTTCGCCGTGGCAGCCGGATCCTGAATCATCACCGGATCAGCGTAGAGGGAATCGACTTCAAGACTGAGGGCCAGAGGACTACCGTTACGATCAACAATGGTACCCCGGCGTGGGGCAAGTTTGATCACATGATGACGTTGCTGGTCCGCCCGAGCCTGTAACTCCGGAGCTTCAGCCACCTGCAACTGATAAGCACGCACAGCAATAACACAAAAAGCCAGAATGAACAGCACTCCAAAAATCCGGATGCGAATCTGTCCTGCCTCATGCGTCATCGTCGGCATTACTCCACGCGCACGATCTGGCCGGGAACTGGGTCACGCAGCCCCAGTTCACTCCTTGCCAATATTTCAATGCGCTCATCTCGCGATAAAAATGCAACCTCCAAAGAAAGTTCATTAACCTGCTGGGTTTGTACGCGCAAATCGCGCTCGAGCCGGGAAACCTCATACTCAAGACTGATGGCATGAATCCGGGTCCAGACAAACAACAAAGATAACAGCGACATCAGTACAATCACTACCAGCATAGGGCTTAAACGTGGACGGGTCAGAGCAAACCCACTAATTTTGATTTGTGTCTGAGAAATTGCTTGTGACATGACTAATCCCCTTGCTGAAGCCGTTGAACAGCACGCAAAATAGCGCTGCGAGAACGTTGGTTTATTTCAATTTCAGCAGCTGCTGCCTTGATCCCTTTGCGCGTCAGCAGAACGACGTCGGGCTGATGCCGGCACTGACATACCGGTAACCGCGGCGGGCAGATGCACCCCTGTGCCCGTGCACGAAACAGCTGCTTGACTATCCTGTCCTCCAGGGAATGAAAACTGATCACTACCAATCGGCCGCCCGGCTTAAGCAGATCAATTGCGGCATTAACCCCGCGCCTGACTTGACCAAGTTCGTCGTTGACATAAATCCGTAACGCCTGAAACACTCTGGTCGCTGGATGGATACGATCGGGACGGTGGCCACCGGGAACTGTGTCACGCACCAGTTCTGCCAATTGGGTAGTGGTGGTAATCGGTTCCTGTTGACGCCGAGCAACAATCCTGGCGGCAATCCGACGGCTGTAACGCTCTTCACCAAAGTCAAAGAACAGTTGGCGCAATGCCGCTTCCTCGAGTTGATTGACAACCTCGGCAGCGGTCATCCCGGCCTGTGGATTCATGCGCATATCCAGTGGGGCCTCATATCTGAACGAAAAGCCCCGTTCGGGTGTGTCGAGCTGATGAGAAGACACCCCCAAATCAAGGATTATCCCATCGAGGCCGGCGATCCCTAGTTGCTTTAGCAGCTCGGCAGCCTGGTCAAATTCAGCATGGTGCAGGCTGACACGCTCACCGTAGGGTGCTAACACCTGTGCCGCGTTAGTTAGCGCGGCGGGATCGCGGTCAACGCCGATCAAACGACTGTCCGGTGCTTTGTCAAGAATCAATTGGGCATGTCCGGCACCACCCAGAGTGCCATCAAGAAAGACGCCACCTGGTTGTGGGTTAAGCCAATGAATAACCTCTTTTGGCAACACTGGTAGATGCGAATAAGAAGCGGCGAGCATCAGAAACCCAGGTCCGCCTGCCCCTGCGCATCGTCGCTCAGCAGCGCTTCCGACTCGGCGACGATCAGAGCATGGGCCTGCTGGCTCCAGATCTCAATTTTCTCGAACATGCCGATAACCACAGCCTCTTTATCGAGAGCGGCATGCTCACGCAATGCCTGGGGAATCTGAATGCGCCCCTGAGCGTTAAACTGACATTCGCGCGCCGGAGCGATCCGATTACGCAGATTTGCTTCACGCATCGGCCCCGGTGCCATGGCGAGAACCTTGGCACAGATCTCATCCCAGCGTTTGCGCGGATAGGCGACCAGACCATTTTTGTAACGTGTCACTACCAGGCCATCAGTGTCATAATCCTGACGCAGCTCATCACGAAACGGAGCCGGAACACTGACCCGTCCTTTGAGATCGATACTGACATTAAATTCGCCGGAGAATCTCACATGACACCTCTTGACACTTTTTGACACCAAGTTTGGAAAATATAGCGGTGGGCCCTGTAAGAGTCAAGGGAAAATCTGTAGACGGCTGTCTGGAGAGAAAAAGAAAAGTATTGCTAAGACAAGGACTTGGATTAACCCTGCAATGAAGGCCCGGGACACAAGGAGAAATGGCTAATTTCTATGAACTATTGGAGCATCAAGAGGGTTCCTGTGGGGGAGGCGCAAGAAGGATTTCAATCTCTTCTATTCTTCTTTCTTCCATCCGCTTGACGCGAAAGCGGATCGGCCCCTCATCAAAGACATCCCCTTCGGCGGGAATTTTACCGCTGAGCTGAAAAATATGACCGGCCAGCGTAGTAACCTGTTCTTCGGGGAGTTCGAGACCCAGACGCTTGTTGACTTCACGCAGGGGCATGGCCGCGTCGATCAGATAATGACCAGTCCCCAACTCTTTAAACTCGACTTCGGCAATGTCATATTCATCGTTGATATCACCCACGACCTCTTCAACCACATCCTCGAGGGTAACGATGCCTTCCATACCACCATACTCATCGACAACGATGGCTAAGTGTTCGCGCATTTTCAAAAAATTCTGCAACAGCACACCGATCCGTTTTGATTCAGGAACATAGTAAGGCTTGCGGCTGGCGCTCTCAAAAGAGAAATCTGCCGGGCGCTGGATATAGGCCAGGACGTTTTTTGAATGCAGCACCCCAACGATATTGTCGAGATTCTCGCGATACACGGGAAAGCGGGAATGGCGCGCCTGCCGTACCATATCAAGAACCTCTTCAAAGGATGCCGTCACATCAATACCAACCACCTCGGTGCGCGGAATCATGACA
Source organism: Desulfuromonadales bacterium (assembly GCA_019429255.1). Taxonomy (GTDB): domain Bacteria; phylum Desulfobacterota; class Desulfuromonadia; order Desulfuromonadales; family Geopsychrobacteraceae; genus Pelovirga. The sequence continues at coordinate 82,749 of JAHYIY010000001.1, forward strand.
TCGCGCACCCGGGTTGCGGATAACTCAAAAATTCCGTGCAGCATCCGCCGCTGCTCGGCGGCAACAACCCCCGACTCTTCACCGGCCTCGATCAATGCCTTGATGCCATCCTCTGACACATGGAGCCCTTCAGCCTGATGCTTGCGCAAAAAACTGGTTAGCACCCTGGACAGACCCGCGACCACACGAATAACCGGTGTCATCACAAACAAAAAACCCCGCATCGGCCGCAACACAATCAGAGAAAATCGCTCCGGGTACTGTGCCGCCAGGGTTTTTGGACAGACCTCAGCAAAAATCAGCAGAATCGGCGTCAGGATCAGGATGGTCAACCATTCCCCCTGTTCACCAAAGAGCCCGACAAACAACCCGGCAGCAATAACCGACGAAGCAATATTCACCAGGTTATTGCCAACCAGCACACCGCTCAAGGTGCGATCAGGGTTATCGACGAGTTCAGCCAATTTGTCGGCTCCCGGATGCTGCTTTTGCTGCAGCAACCGCAGACGTAAGCGATCGAGGGAGGTAAAGGCGGTTTCGGAACCGGAAAAGAAACCGGAAAGCAGCAACAGAAAAAATAGCGCCAAAATGCGCCAGGATGTTTCATCCATTGAAAGGTATCCTCAGTTTTTGCATTGTATCGTTACCCTGTTCTTTACAACAGCAGAAACTCTTGCATTAGTTCAATTGAATCCGCATGATATGGATGAAATAACAACATCCGGGGACTATTTACAAGGATAAAATCATGACATCCGCTGTTACCGACCAGATTCGCGAACACCATCAGCAACTGTGTGAACAACTGCACTTTCACAATTACCGCTACCACACTCTAGATGCTCCGAAAATCAGTGATGCCGAATACGACCAGCTGATGCAACGGCTGCTGCAACTGGAAAGAGAATACCCGGCACTTATTACCCCGACATCACCATCTCAGCGTGTCGGTAGTGCCCCCTTGGACAAATTTGCTCCGGCCATTCACGGCGAACCCATGTTATCGCTGGAAAATGCCTTTAACCGTGACGATCTGATCGCTTTTGATGCGCGGATTAAACGCTTTTTAGCCACCTCGGCAGACATCGAATACCTGTGTGAACCAAAACTGGATGGGGTGGCTGTCGCTCTGACCTACGAAACCGGCGTATTGGTCCGGGCCGCAACCCGAGGCGACGGCACGACCGGCGAAGACATCACGCAGAATGTCCGCACCATCAGAAGCGTTCCCTTGCAACTGCAGAACGATTTTCCTGATCTGGTTGAGGTGCGGGGTGAAATCTATATCGATCTTGCTGACTTTCGCCAGCTCAATCAGCAGCGCCGTGACGCCGGCAAAGCACCCTTTGCTAACCCCCGCAATCTGGCTGCCGGCAGCCTGCGCCAACTTGACCCGCGCCTGACTGCGACACGACCGTTAAAAATCAGTTGCTACGGCATCGGCAAGCTCGTCGGCCAACCTCCATCAACTCAACAACAGCTGCTGGATGATCTGACACGCTGGGGGCTGCAGGTCCTTCTCACAGAAACCCGCCGTGCCGCAAATATCAGCGCAGTGATCAATTGCTACCAGCAATTGCAGGAACGCCGTGAACTGCTTGTGTATGAAATCGACGGCATGGTGGTCAAAGTCAATCACCGCGACCTGCAAGCGGAACTCGGCATAAAAAGTCGTACCCCACGCTGGGCCATCGCCTGCAAGTTCCCCCCCCGCCAGGCCGAGACCGTCCTTGAATCAGTGCGGCTACAGGTTGGTCGTACCGGCGCAGTCACCCCTGTTGCCAATCTTATCCCGGTCAATGTCGGTGGCGTTAACGTTTCCAGTGCCAGCCTGCACAACTGGGACGAAATTGAGCGCCTCGATGTCCATATTGGCGATGCGGTTATTGTTGAACGGGCCGGGGATGTTATTCCGGCGGTCGTGCGGGTGATCAAAGAAAAACGCACAGGTACTGAGCAGATTATTCCACGACCAACCCATTGCCCGGCCTGCAGTTCCCCCCTGGTTCAGGAAGATGACGAAGTGGTACCACGCTGTCAGGGCATCGATTGTCCGGCGCGACTGAAAGAATCGCTCAAACACTTCTGCTCGCGTGGCGGCATGGATATCCAGGGAATGGGGGATCGCTATGTTGACCAGCTGCTGCAGCTGCAACCGGTCACCAGCATTGCCGACCTGTATCGCCTGAAAAAAGAAGATCTTTTTCAGTTTGAACGCATGGGGGACAAGCTCGCTGACAATCTGCTGGCAGCAATTGAGAATAGCAAGAACCGGCCTTTAGCCAATCTGATCCACGCTCTGGGCATTCGCCATGTCGGCAGCCACACGGCACGTCTGTTGGCGCAACAGTTCGGCAGCCTCGACAAGCTCGCCGGCGCTGACTACGACACCCTGATCGCTATCCACGAAATCGGCCCCCAGGTTGCCGGCAGCATTGTCAACTTTTTTGCCGCCGAAAAAAACCGTGCCTTGCTCGCTGATTTAACTGAACTGGGCATCGCTCCACCCGCCGAAAATTGCCAACCGACCGGAAAACTCCTGGAAGGAAAAACCATCGTCCTTACCGGCAGTCTGGAACGTTTCACTCGCAAAGAAGGGGAAGACCTGGTTATGCAACAGGGGGGGCGCGCCAGCGGCTCGGTCAGCAGCAAGACCGACTACGTCATTGCCGGACCCGGTGCCGGAAGCAAGCTGGACAAGGCCAGGAGTTTAGGGGTCACCGTCCTGACCGAGGATGAATTTCTTGAGCTGATAACAGCAGGAGAAAACCCATGACCATTGTCAGCGCAAAGGTACGGATCAGCGGACGGGTGCAGGGGGTCTGGTTTCGTCAGAGCACCAGGGAAAAAGCTGCCGAACTGGGTGTCACCGGCTGGTGTCGTAACTGTCCCGACGGCAGCGTCGAAGCGATATTTCAAGGGGAAAAGCAAGTTGTTCAGAGGGTCATTGACTGGTGCCGTGAGGGGCCGAAGATGGCGCGGGTTGACCATGTCGATATTGAATGGCTTGCTTCTGGTGATGAATTGAACATCTTTGAGGTTCGTGCATAAATCGCTGGGCCTACTTTCGCAGGAAAGGATTCACCATGACCCATCTGCTTAATCCGCGCCGAGTCGACACCTGGCGGAACATCATCCAGTGGGGGTTTTTCCTTTGGATATTGTACCTGGGTATCCGCTTTGCACTGTTTGTCCGCCATTTTGAAACAGCCGGAGCAACTCCTTTTGTTTCACGGCCCCCGGGAGTGGAAGGATTCTTGCCAATCGGGGCGCTAATGAGCCTGAAACATTGGCTGATGAACGGCATGTTAGATGCGATTCACCCCGCTGCACTGATTCTCTTTATTACCTTCATGGCGATGAGCCTGCTGGCAAAAAAATCATTCTGTTCCTGGTTGTGCCCGGTCGGGACCTTGTCGGAGGGCATGTGGAAAACCGGCCAACGCTTTTTGGGGCGGAATTTTCAGGTCTGGAGCCGGCTTGATATCCCCTTGCGTGGACTGAAATACCTGTTATTTTTCTTTTTCGCCAAAACCATCCTCTACGATATGCCGGCACAGGCAATCAGCAGCTTTATGCGGGCCCCATACTGGGCCACCAGTGATGTCAAGATGCTTTATTTTTTTAAACAGATGTCCGTGACTGCCGCGGTCGTCATTCTCGTTCTGGGCGCTTTGTCTCTGCTTTACAAAAATTTCTGGTGCCGCTATCTCTGTCCTTACGGTGCCCTGCTCGGGCTACTGAGCATCTTTAGTCCGATGAAAATCAGGCGGGATGATGCTCAATGTAACAGTTGCGCTGAATGCGCCCATCATTGCCCCTCGTCCTTACCGGTACACCGAAAAAAAACCATCCACAGTCCGGAATGTATCGGTTGTGTCAGTTGTGTCGAAAGCTGCCCCAGAAGCGCTCTGGCCATGTCTCTGCCACGGCTGAAGCAACCCCTGCCGCGGTGGGTGTTCCCTGTGCTTGTCGTGGGAATTTATGCTGGAGGAGTCACTTTCGGCATGATCACCGGAAACTGGCAGACATCTCTGAGCTACCAGGATTATCAGCAGCTGATACCGCTGATAAACAGAGTCGGGCATTAAGTGCCACCAGCAGTAACCCCTGTCGCCACAAAAACATACATCTGGCCCACATGGCACGATGCTCCTCCCCTCCTCACCCAGTCCAGACATACAAGGTTTTATCCTGTCCACCAGGCCAACTCATGTTACTTTTAGTATTTTATTGTTATTTCTAGTTCATTGTAGAAAAAATCCACATAGCGTGGAAATATTCTACACAAACAGGCCAACAATCGGACACCATCATTCCTCCCAGCAGTAAAAAATGTCCCTGTATCCCTAGTTTGCCACCATTCAAGGCCCATAAACAGAATCCGGCACTTGTCTTGCAGCTAAAATAAGGCTATTAGTTATATATAGTTGTTTTTGGTTTGTTATGGATATTTAAATCCAGACATAACATTAACCTCTGATTACTGTAACTGTTTATCCTGAAGGATCATGGACGATGATCAATCTGATGTAATCAGAATAACCCTTGACGGGAGGCAATGATGAAAATCAGCACAAGAAACGTATTAAATGGAAAAGTGACGGCAATAAAACGCGGCGCGGTAAATTCAGAGGTAGAGATGACAATTGCCGGAGGACACAGGATTGTAGCCATCATCACTAATGAGAGCGTTGAGGCGTTGGGCCTCATCAATGGAAGAAACGCTTTTGCCTTGATCAAGGCTCCCCTGGTGGCTATCGGCAAGGACATTGCCGGTATGAAATTCAGCACCCGAAATATTTTGGAAGGCACCATCAAAGACATCACTCACGGATCGGTTAATGGTGGAGTGACAATCGACCTTCCAGGTGGCAACTTGATGGAGGCTATCGTTACTGAGCATAGCATTGCCGAACTGAAACTAAAAGTAAACGACACGGTAACGGCCTTTTTTAAAGCGTCACATGTCATTGTTGCTGTCACAGATTGAATGAAAACCAGTAGAAGTTAAAACACCACAGTACCCACTTATAAGGATATTGTTTTCAGTTGGTCCTGAATAAAACCGTGGTGATAAAAGACCTGGATTGAAACCCAACCATTTATCAGGCGTTGTTAGGTGATTTCGGTGCGGCACAATAGTGTCGGATTCTTTAACTCAAGGAGAAATGATCATGTCTATATTTCGTATTTTATTATCCGTTTTGCTCATGTTATCGCTGGCCGGAACAAGTTTCGCTACGGAACGATTACGCTTGTCCACTACGACTTCAACCGAGAACTCCGGGCTGCTCAAGGTACTTGTCCCTCCTTTCGAGAAGAACAATGATTGCCGCGTCGACGTCATTTCAGTCGGCACGGGCAAGGCGCTAAAACTGGGCGAAGCAGGGGACGTCGACGTCGTCCTGGTGCATGCACGCACATTGGAAGACAAGTTCGTTGCGGACGGGTTCGGGGTCAATCGAAAAGATGTCATGTACAACGATTTTGTTATTCTCGGACCAGTCGCTGATCCGGCCGGGGTCAAAGGGTCGAAGACAACCTCCGAAGCTTTTTCCAGAATTGCCGGAAAAAAGATATCCTTTGTCTCTCGTGGGGACGAGTCAGGAACACATCAGAAAGAGAAAGAGATCTGGCAGGCCGCCGGTGTGACCCCGACGGGGTCCTGGTATATGGAGGCCGGCCAGGGCATGGGTGAAGTGCTTATCATGGCAACAGAAAAAGAAGCCTATACGATGTCCGACCGAGGTACTTACAATGCCTTCAAAAAATCAAAAACCGACCTGGTCATTGTCTTCGAGGGCGAAGAGGGCCTGTTTAATCCCTATGGAGTAATAGCCGTAAATCCGCAAAAACACCCGCACGTAAAATACGATCTGGCAATGAAATTTATTAACTATATCACCGGTCCTGAAGGACAAAAAATTATCGCCGAGTTCAAGGTCGACGGCGACCCGCTTTTCTTCACCTACAAATAACTGGTTTCCTTACTGAAGCGGTTCTTTTGCGTCCTTTCTTACAAGAAGTACTTCACTGTGACTATCCCGATTCTCCGGATGGTCACAGTGAAGTTTCCGGACGGAAATTATTTAGCTTCATGAATGATCCGATTCACCGTCAGCTCACCTTATCCCACTGAGTAAGGAAACGTCCAAAGAAGGTTTACTAATGGAATTTCTTTTTGAATCTCTGCGCACCGCCTTAACCCTCATCCTTGCCCTTGATTTCGATGTCGTCGATGCGGTCGGCACGTCTCTGAAGGTGTCGATCTGGTCGGTTATTCTGGCTGCTACGGTGGGGATTCCCTTCGGAGTAGCCGTCGCGGTGAATGAGTTTCGCGGAAAGCGGATCCTGATCACCCTTATCAACACTCTAATGGCATTGCCGACCGTGGTTGTTGGCCTGGTCGTATATGGTTTTCTAAGCCGCCAGGGACCCTTAGGTGAGTTGTCATTGCTTTTTTCTCCAGCCGCTATGATTATCGGCCAGACAGTACTGGCCCTGCCAATTGTCGTCCATTACTCACTGGGTGCAGTGCGGGGTGCAGACGCACGGATACTACCAACGGCCAGGACCTTGGGAGCGGGACCACTAAGATGTTTGATCAGACTCGTTCTTGATGTGCGTTTCGGCATTGTCGCAGCTGTCATTGCTGCATTTGGCCGAGTGGTTGCCGAGGTGGGAGTGGCAATGATGCTCGGTGGCAACATCCGCGGTTACACACGGTCAATGACAACCGCGATTGCCCTGGAAACAAGTAAAGGAGAATTCGCTTTCGGATTAGCCTTGGGAATTTTTCTGATGGCTGTAGCGCTGTTCATTAATATCCTTTTCAATGTGATGCAGGAGCGATAAGCACATGTCGGCACTTTACCAACTTAAAGATATTGGACGCAGGTATGGCACCCGCCCGGTTCTTGACATTGACTCGCTCCAACTGCAGGCAGGTCGGCTTTATACGCTGACTGGAGCAAACGGATCCGGAAAAACCACATTATTACAAATCCTTGCCTTCCTCCAGCCGCCCAACTCCGGTAACCTAATTTTTCGAGGATTACCGGTGACCTGGTCAAGGGGAGTACTGCGACAATTACGTCGGGAGGTCACTCTGCTACATCAGTCACCTTATCTATTCGCCACCAGTGTCTACGCAAATGTGACTTTTGGTTTAAGGTCCAGGGGGATCAGGGGAGAGAAGCTTCGACGGGCAGCCATGGCTGCCCTGGAAACCTGTGGTCTCAGTGGCTTTGAGGGGCGCAGCGCACGAGAACTTTCAGGGGGAGAGGCGCAAAGAGTCGCCATGGCCCGCGCCCTGGCATTGCAACCAGCCGTGCTTCTTCTCGACGAACCTTTAGCCAACGTAGACAGCGAGACGTCTTCTCTTTTGCTCCAGGTGATTCGCTCTTTGCCGAAAGCTGGAACATCCGTTATTATGACCACCCATGATCCACGCCATCAGTCCGACCTCAATAGTATAACGATCCATCTGGAAAATGGTTGCGTTGTTTCGAATGCAACCTCATCACACTCAGGGATATTATGAAATCGGTTTTTTTAAATACTTACAGTCGTTTTGAATTCGAGGACTTATTGCAATCCTTTCCGCCCGTCGGCACCGAAACTGTCGCTTTTAATCGCTCGTGCTATCGAGTCTTAGCTGAAGAACTTATTTCCCCTGAGGAACTCCCGGCCGCCAGGCGGTCGTCGATGGACGGTTATGCCTTGCGAGCGGCCGATGCCTTTGGGGCAAGCGACAACAATCCTGCCTACCTCGAATGCACGCGCCGTCTGGAAGTAAATGAATATCCGGATTTCACACTGCAATCGGGGGAATGCGCCTGGATTGCTACCGGAGGGGTATTGCCGCAAGATGCCGACAGCGTAGTAATGGTCGAATATACGCAAGAGATAGGTTCCGCAACCATCGAGATTCGTCAAAGTGTAGCTCCAGGAGAAAACATGATGGAGCGCGGTGAAGACGCAACGATCGGGCAGAGAATGATTTTACCCGGCAGCAGATTACGTCCCCAGGAGGTTGGGTTACTGGCAGCCCTCGGCATCACCGAGGTAACAGTTCATCGGCGGCCGCGTGTTGCTATTCTCTCAACCGGAAATGAACTGGTAGCTGCTACCGAACATCCCGCTCCGGGCCAAGTCCGAGACGTCAATGCCCATACCATTGCCTGTCTGGCCGAAGAGGCGGGTGGGGAGCCCATCCATTGCGGTATTGTTGGCGATCATCTTGAGGAACTGTTGCCGGCACTTAAAAGTGCCCTCGCGCAAAGTGACGTCGTCTTTCTTTCCGGCGGCAGTTCCAAAGGGACACGCGATCTGACCATCGCAGCCCTGTCTGAGATACCTGGTGCTGACATTCTGGCTCATGGAGTGAGGATCAGCCCGGGCAAGCCCACAATTCTGGCCCGGGTAGGGACTAAGGGCGTTGTTGGGTTGCCCGGCCAGGTCGGCTCGGCTCAGGTGGTGATGGCCGTGCTGGGTCGCCCCTTCCTCCGACACCTTGCCGGCGATCATCAGGCATTCTCCCAAAAACTGCGGCCACTACGCCAAGCACGCCTTGGGCGCAATCTATATTCTCGCCAGGGGCGGGAAGATTTTGTCCGAGTAAAGCTCGAGCCGGGGCCGGAAAAAACTCTCCTGGCACAGCCGGTAATGGGCAAATCGGGGCTGCTTCGCTCGCTGTTACAGAGCGATGGGCTTCTTGTCATCCCGGCCGAAGTAGAAGGATTCCAGGCGGGAGAAGATGTCGAAGTCTGGCTTCTTTGAAAAACGCACCCCCAACAGGGACACACACTATGTCTACTCGCAACATCTATCTTAAAACTATGCCACCCGCCGATGCGGTTACTAAGGCCAAAGCTGTTCTTAATCGTGAGCGGCTTATCAAAAAGGAAATAATTCCGGTTTCCGAGGCTTCCGGTCGAGTGACCGCAGCTCCGGTCTACGCCCGCTATTCTGCTCCCAGTTTCCACGCAGCGGCAATGGACGGAATCGCCGTATGGGCAAAGAAAACTTACTTCGCCCGAGAGGGGTATCCTGTCCGACTTGAGCCTGAAACCGATTTTTTCCCCGTCAACACTGGCGAGCCCATCCCCCCTGGAATGGATACCGTTATTAAAATTGAAGAGACGATCGGGACCTCCTCAGGTGCCATTTTCATTGAATCTCCACACTTTCCGTGGGCGCATGTGCGCCGTGTCGGTCAGGACATTGTGGCAAGCGAACTGTTGCTCACGTGCAATCATCTTCTTTCCCCTTATGACATTGGTGCCCTTTTGGCCGCCGGTGTGTGGGAGATAGAGGTTTGGGAGCGGGTTAAGCTGGTGTTTATTCCAACTGGCAGCGAAGTACTTGACTTCGCCTTGCGCCCATCTCCCGGGCTGGGACAGATCGTAGAAAGCAATTCGCAAATATTTTGCGCATTAGCCCGTTCCTGGGGAGCTTTGCCCAACAACGTTTCACCAGTGCCCGACAATCCAGAGATGTTACGAGAAGCAGTTCAACAAGCCCTCACCTCTGACGCCCAGGTGGTTGTCGTAGGGGCAGGATCTTCGGCTGGAGAAACGGATTATACTGCCAGGGTTTTTGCTGAACTGGGTGAGGTACTTGTACGTGGACTTGCCATAAGTCCCGGAAAACCCACGCTGCTAGGCGTCGCAGCCGGCAAATTGCTGGTGGGAGCCCCTGGATATCCGGGCAGCGCCGTTGCTTGCTTTGAAGAGGTCCTGGCCCCTTTAGTCGCCTGGCTGGGACGTTCTATTTCTGTGGAACGCGAACGCCTGAATGTCAAGCTTACCCGCAACATCCCTTCCCCGCTGGGCACCGAAGAGATGGTGCGACTGGCCGTTGGGCGCATCGCTGGAGAAGCTCTGGCAGTTCCCTTGGGAAGAGGCTCCGGAATGATAACCAACCTCGCTAAAGCCCAGGCACTGCTGCGGGTGACGGCCGCAAGTGAAGGAGTTGACCAGGGAGATACAATGGAAGCGGAATTGCTGGTACCAAGGTCGGTTCTTGACCAGGTACTACTGCATGTGGGCAGCCATGACATCTTGCTCGACTTGCTGGCCAATGAACTCATGAGTCTCAACCAACCGGTTCGTTTGGTATCCAGCAATGTCGGCAGCCTTGCGGGATTGGCAGCCATCCGGGATTGTTCAGCCATGTTTGCAGGGAGCCATCTCCTCGATCCGGGAACAGAAGACTTTAACTTCCCTGCTTTAGCGAAGTACCTCCCCGGCATCGATGTCTATGTGATCAACCTTGCCATTCGCCACCAGGGCCTGATCGTCCCTAAGGGCAATCCCAAGCGGTTGCAACAGATTGAGGATCTTGCGCGTGAGGAGGTTACCTTCATCAACCGCCAACGTGGTGCCGGCACCCGTATCCTGCTTGATTACCATCTACAGAAGGCTGGCATTGATCCCTCAAATATCCGTGGCTATCAGCACGAGGAATTTACTCACATGGCGGTGGCAGTGAATGTGCTGAGCGGCGCCGTAGACACAGGCCTCGGAATCAGTTCTGCTGCCCGTGCATTAGATCTTGACTTTGTCCCCCTGGCTCGAGAGCGCTACGACATCGTCATTCCCCGCATTTTTCTGAATGATCCAAGAATACAGTCCCTGCTTTCGCTTCTCCAGCAATCGGAGCTGAAGTCTAAAATTGAATCGTTTGGAGGATATGAGACCACTTTGACCGGTCGGGAAATGGCTCCAGGGATGGGACTTGACGGCTAAATTATTATTTTCTATCCTTGTCCCGCGCCGGCAGGTATTCAGGTTCCCATGCAACGGTTTAAACCAAGCGAGTAAATTATGGAAAAACTTCTCTCAACCAAAGACGTTGCAGAATTTCTGGGAGTCAACGAGAAGATGGTTTATACCCTGATCAACGAGAAGGGTCTGCCGGCGACGCGGATCACCGGAAAATGGTTATTTCCAAAACATTTGGTCGAACAGTGGGTGGTGAACAAGACCCTTAACTACCCTCAACAAATGGAATCGGCTGTCCAGGTCCCTAACCTTTTGTTGGTCGCCGGCAGCAATGACATTTTGTTGGACCGGACACTGGCGCTCTTTCAACACGAATATCCGGAATACGTCGCCATGTTTGGCAACCTGGGCAGCCTTGGGGGACTGCGGGCTCTACGTGCGGGACGTTGTCATCTTGCCGCCAGCCATTTGGCTGAGGAAAACGGGGAAGAATACAATTTTTCCTATGCGGCAAGTGAACTGGAAGAGTTGCCGGCAGTTGTCAACTTTTGCCGTCGCCAACAGGGACTCTTGGTCCCCAGGGGAAATCCCCGCAATGTTCAGGAGATCAGCGACATTGGCGCCAAGGAGCTGAGAATTGTCAACCGGCCCCTTGATGCCAGCACTCGATTGCTCCTTGATCGTGAGCTGAAAAAAGCAGGTCTCGACTGTCGCGACATCAAGGGATATGAGCGCGAGTTCAATAGCCATCTTGAAATCGGCCTGGAGGTCATGTCCGGGCGTGCGGACACCGGTCTGGGCATCAGCGCTGTAGCATGCTTGCTTGGACTCGACTTTTTACCTTTGCGCTGGGAGCGTTTCGATCTGCTGATACCCAAGGACGGCTTTTTCACCAAAGCAACGCAGTTGTTTCTGGACCTTCTTCACAGTAGCGCGTTCCACGATCTGATCCAGGGTCTGCCCGGATATGACCTGACCTTGAGCGGCAAGATGATTTATCCACGGGAGTAAACCAGCATCCTGCCTTATTGATCAACCGGAACCCTCTTCGTCCCCCTCAACCTCCTTCTTCCGCAATGCCAGAGACTCCCGATAAACTTCGCTGCCGGCGACGCCATGATCACGCGCAACCAACTTGACAATTTCTTTCCAATCAAGATCAGTGGTCTGGCGCAAATGGAGCAACTGCTCTGCTATTGTCATCGCCGGTGCCTGCCGGGGTGCCGCTGCCAGCATGATGACCAACTCCCCTTTCACGCTCTCCCGCTCGGAAAAGTCGGTGAGTGCTTCTTGTGCCGTACCGGCAAACAACTCTTCATGACGCTTGGTCAATTCACGCGCAATGGCAACCCGACACTCACCGCCACAGATCTCAACAATATCGGACAAGGTTGCCAGCAAGCGGTGGGGAGCTTCGTACATGACCTGGGTCGTTGATTCATCACTACAGCGTTGCAACACAGTACGTCTGGCCTGGGTCTTGGCCGGCAGAAACCCGAGAAAGCGAAACCCTTCCGTCGGCAGTCCGGCAATGGACAGTGCGGCGATCACGGCAGAGGAACCGGGTACGGCTACTACCGGAATTTCTTCATGATGACAACGCTGCACCAGTTCATAACCGGGGTCGGCAATACAGGGGGTACCGGCATCACTGATCAGGGCGATACTTTCACCCTCCTTAAGACGCGCCAGGAGCTGCTCAGCGCGCCCTTTTTCGTTGTGATCGTGGTACGAAATCAGCCGTGTGGCAATACCGTAATGGCTCAGCAGTTTGCGGCTATGGCGGGTATCTTCGGCGGCGATCAAGACCACCTCCGCCAAAATCCTGACGGCCCGATAGGTCATATCTTCAAGATTACCGATCGGCGTAGCCACAACATAGAGGGTTCCGCTCACTGCAACCGCTCCAGCTGACTAAGCCACAGGGTTGCCAGCGCATCACTTGGCATGCGCCAGTCACCACGCGGTGACAGCGCCACAGTGCCAACCTTGGGGCCATCGGGCAGACAGGAGCGTTTAAACTGCTGACTGAAAAAACGCCGATAGAACTGCTTCAGCCAGCCGGTCAACTGCTCACGACTGTATTCGCTAGAAAAGACCTGTTCGGCCAGCATCAGCACCTTTTGCGGCGGGTAGCTCAGACGTACGACCTGGTAGAGGAAGAAATCATGCACCAGGTAGGGGCCAATCACCTGCTCCGTCAACTGATCGATTTCACCATCAGCAGTTGGCGGTAACAGCTCGGGGGAAATAGGGGTGGCACAGACGTCGCGCAACACGGCAGAAATATTACCGCTGAATTCCTCCTCGGCACACCATTGCACCAGATAGCGCACCAGGGTCTTGGGCACACCGCTGTTGACTGCGTACATGGACATATGATCACCATTGTAGGTACACCAGCCCAGCGCCAGTTCAGACAGATCACCGGTGCCGATAACCAGGCCGGAAACCTGGTTGGCAATATCCATCAGAATCTGGGTGCGTTCGCGCGCCTGGCTATTTTCGTAGGTAACGTCATGAACTTCAGCATCGTGACCGATATCACGAAAATGCTGCTCAACCGCAGCGTGAATCGGAATCACCCGCAACGTCACCCCCAGCTCGGTAGCGAGTTGTTCGGCATTATTGCGGGTTCGGGTTGTGGTTCCAAACCCGGGCATGGTGATCGCTACAATCCCCTCGCGCGCCAGGCCGGCAAGATCATAGGACTTAACCATCACCAGCAATGCCAGGGTCGAATCAAGACCACCGGACAGGCCGATAACAGTGGTGCGGGAACCAGTATGGCGCAAGCGTCTGACCAGCCCACTGGTCTGGATCTGAAAAATCTCGCGACAGCGCTCCTTGCGCTCGGCAGCGTCAGGCGGAACGAAGGGCGTTCGTGTCAGCGGCCGCAACAGCTCGGAGATGGCACGCCGGGGCAATGGGAACGGAATCATCCGGGGCGGCGATGCCGGAACGCTGTCGGCAAAGGAACGGTTGCGTTGACGCTCGTTCTGCAGGCGGGCGATATCGATATCGGCCACCGCCAGTTGACTTTCGAAGGAAAACCGCGCTGTCTCGGCAAAAACCTGGCCGTTTTCGGCAATCAGCGAATGTCCGGGGAAAACCAGATCGGTACTCGACTCACCCGGTCCGGAGCCGGCGTAAACATAAGCGGCCAGGCAGCGGGCCGACTGCGAGGCCACCAGATTGCGACGATATTCATATTTTCCAAGGATTTCCGGGCTTGCCGACAGATTGAGGAGCAAACTAGCGCCGGCCAGTGCCTGATAACCACTGGGGGGCTGTACGGCCCACAGATCTTCACAAAGTTCAAGGCCGACCAGGATCTGCGGGTCATCAGCCGCAGAAAAAAGCAGATCGGGACCAAAGGGAATTTCACTGCCCCCCAGGGTAACGGTTGAAAAGTTGGCATCCGCGGCCGAAGCGAACCAGCGCTGCTCATAAAATTCGCCGGTGTTGGGCAGATGCGTCTTGGGCACCAGCCCATGGATGAAGCCACCACTGATCAGCGCTGCACAGTTGAACAGCCGCCCCGAGACCGCCAGGGGAAGCCCAACCACAACCGCAATATCTGACGTTGCCGTCCATTTTTCCAGGGCAAAAAGCACCTCAACCACGCGGCGCTGTAAAACCTCCTGAAAAAATAGATCACCACAGCTGTAACCGGTCAGACACAGCTCGGGAAACACCACCAGGGAGCAGGACTGTTCGACGGCACGCTGGGCGAGGCAACAGATCTCTGCAAGATTTGCATCAGGGTCCGCCAGGTGCAATTCCGGCGTAGCCGCAGCGACCCGGACAAACCCATGGGAGCGTGGATCAATTGCCGTGGTGTTTATTTTATTGGTCATTGATGGACACTCCTTAACGATAGAGAGCCTTCAGCCAGCCAGGGTAAAGGCATTCTGGATATGATTGACTTCCGGCGCCTGCCCGGGAGGTGCCAGAATGGCAATCACATCGAAACGAGGGTGAAGGCGCGAAACTTCCGGTTTTTTCAGATACCACTGGGCACTGCGAATAATTTGCCGCTGCTTTTTTATGCCGACAGCATCCTGCGGCAATCCGAACAGGGCACTGCGCCGGGTTTTTACTTCAACAAAGATCAAATCATGGCGCTTTTTGGCAATGATATCAATTTCTCCCAGGGGACAGCGAAAATTACGTTCGATCAGAGTATAGCCCTGTTCGCGTAAATATGCAGCCGCGACCTCTTCGCCATAGGCTCCCAGAGCCAGGCGCCGCTCAGTCACGCAAATGCTCCTTGACCCCGGCGAAGGTTTTGCGATGAAGATAGGATGGCCCATGTTCAGCAATGGTTGCCCGATGTTGCAGCGTTCCGTATCCTTTGTGGGAGGCAAAACCGTAAGCGGGCAATTGGCGATCATAGCTGAGCATGATCCGGTCGCGTATCACCTTGGCAACCACCGAGGCTGCGGCAATGGAAAGGGAACGACTGTCCCCCTGTTTGATACATTGCTGGGAAAGATTTAAAGGTACGGGTGAAATTCCGTCGATCAACAGGTGATCTGGAGAAAATGGCAAACGGCCAATGGCGCGGCTCATGGCCAGTAGAGTCGCCTGGAGGATATTCAGGCGATCAATTTCTGCGGTGGAAGCGACACCAATGCCGACAGCACGTGCCTGTTGGTAAATTTCCGGATAGAGGGATTGGCGCTGACGCTCACTGAGCTTTTTGGAATCGGTCAAACCAGACAGGGAAAAGTATTCGGGGAGGATAACCGCAGCGGCAACAACCGGACCAGCCAGAGGACCGCGGCCGGCCTCATCTACTCCGGCTATGGATTGAAAACCGCGCTGCCGTGCCCGCTGCTCAAACTCCAGAGAGGTGAGCGCTGGAGAGTCGAACAAACTCAAAGGTGTCATCCTGGTCGCCACCTTCATCAAAAAAAAGCCCCCAGATCAAACGCTGGAGGCTTATTAAACAGTTGAGCAGGAATTAGGCGGTACGCTTTTCCACAATCCGGGCAGCCTTACCACGCAGGTTGCGCAGGTAATACAACTTGGCACGACGGACTTTACCGACGCGCACCAGTTCAACCCTTTCGATGCTGGGTGAATGCACCGGAAAGATCCTTTCGACGCCGACACTGCCGGACATTTTGCGTACCGTGTATGACGAGCCAAGGCCGCTGTTGACACGCTTGATGCAGACACCTTCATAAACCTGAATCCGCTGCTTGTCCCCTTCGGTGATTTTAACGTGAACCTTGAGGGTATCACCCGCCTTGAAGAGGGGGATATCCTTGCGAAGTTGTTCATTTTCTAATCTATCGATGATGTTCATGCCTTATCCTCCTGAAAAATGATTCTATTCTTGTCTTTCGACGTTATCTATTTGTAACTATTCAGCTCTATCCTTGCGCAGGGCCTTTGGATCCTGTGGCAAGGGTTTTTGTCGCCATGGACGGCGACAAAAAGCGGTCATGGATGACGAAAAGCGTCCCTTGACATAGAATTCCCGACCCGGTGCTGAACAGATACATCTATTTAATTATTACTCCGCTGAGTAAATAACCTGTCAGTCTCGCCACGCAATCCTTCAAGAATCCGGCGATCGTCAGCACTGAGGTCGGCCTTTTCCAGCAAATCGGGGCGGCGCTGCAGAGTACGCAATAACTGCTGTTCGCGGCGCCAGGCGTTGATGCGGCGGTGATCACCCGAAAGCAACACGTCCGGCACGGCAACATCATTAAAAACCGGCGGCCTGGTATACTGGGGATACTCCAGCAAACCATCGGTAAAAGAATCGCTTGTCACGCTGTCTGCTGAGCCAAGGACTCCCGGCAGATAACGGGCAATGGCATCAATCATCACCAGTGCCGGCAATTCACCACCGGTCAGGACAAAGTCGCCAATGGAAAATTCTTCATCCACCAGCGTCGCGCGAACTCGCTCATCAAACCCGGCATAGCGGCCACAGAGAAAGATAAGCCCCTCTTCGGTGGACAAACGCCGGGCATGCTGTTGGTCAAAAGGGACGCCCTGAGGCGACATCAGCAACACCCTGGCAGCCGGGGTGCGGCGCTTCAATGCAGCGACGGCCCGCGCCAAGGGTTCGGGCTTGAGCACCATCCCATCGCCACCACCATATGGCGCATCATCGCAACTCAGATGCTTGCCCTCGGCCCAGTCACGCAGATTGTGGGTTTCAACCGCGATTAAGCCCTGCTTCACTGCACGCCCGAGAATGCTTTCGCGCAGCGGCGAATCAAGCATTTCCGGAAACAGGGTAACAACATGGAAAATCATTCTCGTTCCGGCACCAGCCCGGCAGGCAAATCGACCTTGACAACTCCCTGTTCCAGGTCAATCGCTAAAACAAACTCTTTAACAGCGGGAATCAGCACTTCACCATATACCCCCTCGACCACGTAGGTATCGTGGGCGGCGGTGGTGAATATTCTGACCAGACGGCCGAGATCACCATAATGTCGGTCTATCACCTGTAATCCCGACAATTCTTGCCAATAATATTCATCATCGTCGAGCTCAGGCAAGGCGGACTCCGGCACCTTCACCTTGCTGCCAACCAACGGCTCGGCCAGTTCGATACGATCAAAGCCTTTGAGCCGCATCAGCGCCACCCCCTTGTGGGGAATCTGGCGACTGACAGACGCCAATATAACCGCACCGTTCGGAGCTTCCAGAACAACCTCGGCAACTGTAAGCAGAACAAACAGATCACCTGAGTGCGCTCGGACTTTGATGTCGCCCCGCAGGCCATGGGTGCCGACAACATCAGCGACATGGAGCAAGTGATCATGATCTTTCTGCTGTTTGTCAGAGCCGAGCAAAGGCAATCCTGTCATCTGTACTGCCGAGCAAAGGAGGGCTTAAGCCGCCGGCGAGCCTTTGAATTTTGCCCAGACACCGGAAAGACGCAGTAATCTGCGTACCGTATCAGTAGGCTGGGCGCCCTTCTGCAGCCACTCCAGCGCGCGATCTTCTTTGAAATCAACCAAAGAAGCTTCCAGACGCGGGTTGTACTGCCCTAATGCTTCAATAAACCGGCCATCCCGTGGGAAACGCTCATCGGCTACAACTACCCGATAAACTGGTTTTTTCTTGGCGCCACCGCGGGCGAGCCTGATTTTTACTGCCATGCTGTCTGTCCTCCTGGTGTTTCACATAAATTATTGGGGTGTCCTGGATAAAAGATTACCCCGTCATACTGTTTAAAATGGAAGCTGACCACCGCGACCAAGCATTCCCTTGAGCCCTTTAGGACCCATTTTCTGCATCTTTTTCATCATCTTCTGTGCTTCAACAAAACGCTTTAACAACTGATTGACATCCTGAACCCGGGTACCACTCCCCCTGGCAATGCGCAGGCGCCGTGATCCGTTCAAAATCCGATGATCCATCCGTTCGCGCGCCGTCATTGAGCGGATAATAGCTTCGATCTTCTGGATTTCCTTTTCCGGCAACTGCATTCCGGACGTCTGCTTCATCATCTTGCCGGCACCAGGAATCATCTTCAGCAGGGAATCAATCGACCCCATTTTTTTAACCATCTGCATTTGCTCAAGGAAGGTTTCCAGGGTGAACCCATCCTTGCGCAGCTTGGCTTCCATGGCAGCGGCATCATCCGCCTCGACGGCAGCCTGGGCTTTTTCAATCAGGCTTAAGACATCCCCCATGCCAAGGATGCGCTGGGCCATACGATCGGCATGAAAAACCTCAAGGGCATCGAGCTTTTCCCCCATACCGATGAGCTTGATCGGCTTGCCGGTGACTGCACGAATCGACAGAGCCGCACCACCACGGGCATCACCATCCATCTTGGTCAGGATAACGCCAGTCAGCGGCAGTTGCTCATTGAAGCTCGCCGCCACTGTCACCGCATCCTGCCCGGTCATGGCGTCAGCGACAAACAGAATTTCCTGTGGCACGACTGCCTGGACAATCCCCTTGAGTTCACCCATCAACTCGGCATCAATATGCAAACGACCGGCGGTATCGAAAATAATTGTATCAAAACCGTTGAGCTCAGCATAACGGTGTGCCCGGGTACAGATGTCAACAGGTCTGTCTTCTGCCGACGAGTCAAAAACCTCGATCCCCAACTGCCGACCCAGGGTCTTTAACTGCTCGATAGCTGCCGGCCGATAAACATCGGCGGGGACCAGCAACGGATTGCGCTTATCGCGCCGCAGCTTGAGTGCCAGCTTACCACAACTGGTTGTTTTACCCGCCCCCTGCAACCCACAGAGCATCATCGACACCGGAGGCTTGGCAGCCAGCCGCAGGGAGTTGTCTTCCCCCTCGCCCATCAGGCGCGCCAGCTCTTCCCGCACAATTTTTATAACCTGTTGCGCCGGAGTCAGGCTCTTGAGAACATCCTGCCCCACTGCGCGCTCACTGACCGTGGCAACAAAATCCCTGACAACGCGGAAATTCACATCGGCCTCAAGCAGCACCAGGCGGATTTCGCGCATGGCTTCTTTGATCTGCTTTTCGTTTAACCGCCCGTGACCACGCAGTTTTTTAAATACTGCATCCAGCTTGTCAGAAAGATTATCAAACATAAAACCTATCGCTGCTACTTACAAAAGAGCAAAAGTAAAATTTATCAACCCCATTTGTCAAGACAAAACTCTACCGCCAGAAAGACTCACATAATCTGTGTATATATGCCCGCTTGCATCACCCAGAGTTCGGCGATAGGGACTCCGTCACGACCAAGCATGTCGTCAATTCCGGCGTGCTCAGCTTGAGCAAAACACAGCGCCAAACCACAGTCTGCGCTCAGCTGTCGAGGCGCTGGAATCAACCTAAAAGCAATACCTGCCGCCTTCAGGATTTTTTCTGCCTTAAGCACCCGATGGACCGAATGAAAAACGGCAACATAATCACCCTCTTTTACCACGACACCTCGACAAATTGATGATTGACATGCCCCCATCCGGTCGCGCATAGTGCCATGTTTGTACTGTTGGCGCAAGAAACAATTGACAGCAACCGTCGATCAATTGACAGATCCCTCAAGGGCGCAGTAAAGTTGCTGGGTTTTAAGAAGAGTTCATCCAAAAAGGAACACCTTTGTTGCCCGATACTCACGTGTTGCCACTGATTATACTGCTTTTAATCGCCTTCGCCGGCAACCTGCCGTTAGGCTATCTGCGCGAGAATGCACCGAAGTATTCTCTGCGCTGGATGCTTTACATCCATGCCTCCATCCCGCTACTGATTGTTGTCCGCCAGTTTTATGGTTTCAGCTGGCACTGGATTCCTGCCACCCTGGCCTGCGCTGTCATCGGCCAGATGCTCGGTGGCTGGATGTGGCGTCGTACCCACCCATGAGTACCGGCAAACGCCCGCCACTCAAACAGGCGCAGAGTGTTAACACCCTGCTCAAGGAAATGCTTGGCAAGCCCGGGCTTGGTGAACAGCTTACCCGGCATCAGGCCTGGCTGGTATGGGATAAAATTGTCGGCAAGCAGATAGCGGCACGGGCACGACCTTTACGCTTACGCAGAGGAGTTTTGGAGATCGCAGTCGACCACCCGGTCTGGATGCAACAACTGCAAATGATGAAAACCCAGATCCTTGCCAAGATTCAGGAGCAGACACCAAAAGCTGGCATCACCGACCTCTATCTACGCAAAACCGGCCATTCAATGCCCCCCGCGCCTGCGGCAACAGCACCGACTAAAGCCCCTCCCCTGGAAGACATTGAGCTCAGTGCCGCTGAACGATCCCACATCGATCACCTGGTCAAACACATTAATCACCCTGAACTTCGGCAGGAACTACGGCGGCTCTTTTGCTTGCAGGCAAAACTCCAGAGAAAGCGCGATTCCTAACCTTCTGCACCGACACAGCGATACATCTGCTCAACCTCTTCACTATAGCAGCGCTCTGCCTGACAACCCACATAGAGAACCAGGGGCTGTTCCACCTTCAGACCAGGACGCCCCCCCTTGTTCCCCTCAACCAGGACCAGCCGGGCATCGCTGCTTGCCGTCGCATGAACCATCCGCAAACGCTTTGGTTCGATCCCAGCCCGCGTCATGGCGCCAAACAACAGATTAAGCCGCTCGGCCAGATAGACGACAGCAAAGCGCCCGCCGGCTTTCAGTAACCAACCGGCTGCTGCCGCAAAATCCTCAATGGTTCCGGCCAACTCGTGGCGCGCGCGAGCACGCTCATCATTAGGGGCGACACGACCGCTGGCAGCCGAACGATAAGGGGGGTTGCTCACCACCAGATCCATACTCCCGCCGGCAACAATCTCTTGTATCCGGCGGATATCCCCCTGATGAATACTGATACGCCCGGATAAGCCATTCAATGCAACGTTGCGCCGGGCGCGCGCTGCCATTTCCTCTTGCAGCTCAAAACCAAGAATTTTTTCAGCAGCACCCAGGTATGACAGTAACAGCGGCAACACGCCGTTGCCCGTGCCCAGATCGGCAATCTGCCGGCATGGCGCCAGACAAACAAAGCGCGCCAACAAAACGGCATCAACCGAATAACGATGGCCGGCTTTCGCCTGCCACAGTTGCAGATTGCCAGGCAATAATTGATCGAGGGTTTCAGCGGTGCCCATGTTATTCTTTCACACCCATCAAAAAAAACGAACGCCAACCCGGATGAACCGGACTGGCGCTCGTAAACAATCAATATCTAGCTGATAAAACGAATAAAAACGTTCTAACGCTTGTGACAGTCGTTACAGGTGCCCTTCATACCGGCACCCTTGTGACAATCGATACAGAAGGTGTGAAATTCACCCCGGGGAGCCTTGGTTGAGGGAGCGGCGGCACCATCATGACAGCTGCGGCAGGCAGCATCGTTGGAGCCTTCATGGTGACAGGTGATGCAATCGGCACCAGCATGCTTGGCATGCTCGAAAGTGACGTTGCCATTCTTGGCTTCAAAAACAACTTGGTCTGGTGCTGCAATGGCATACACAGCAATACCAACGACAGCAAACACGGCCAGCAATACAACAAGCTTCTTCATTTTTCTACTCCTCCTGATAAAAGAAAACAACCTACGACAAAAAAACAATCTACCGGTCGCTAAAGTAAAATGACAGCTCACCTGATGTCAACAAAAATTGTATACAGTGTCCGTTAAACCAGCCCCTCAGCACGTAACTTTTCCTGCAATCGATCGGACTTTTTAACGACTCCGGCAGCCATTTCCTGTTTGAACTCATCCAGTTTTTGTTCCAACTGCAGATCAGTAGTCGCCAGCATGCGCACGGCGAATAATCCGGCATTACGTGCCCCGGCAGGGCCAATCGCCATGGTAGCCACCGGAATACCGGCCGGCATCTGTACCATCGCCAGCAAGGCATCCAGCCCGCGTAGCGACGTAGCATCGATCGGCACCGCAATCACCGGCAGGGAGGTTTCTGCTGCCACCACACCGGCCAGATGAGCAGCTGCCCCGGCACCGGCAATCAGCACCTTGATACCGCGCTCACGTGCACTGCGCACATACTCGGCAGTTCGTTCGGGAGTACGGTGGGCGCTGGAAACAATCATCTCAAAGGGCACCTCAAACTGCTTGAGCGCCCGTCCGGCTTCGGCCATCACCTCATAGTCGTTGTCACTGCCCATCAAAATTCCCACCAACGGCTTTTTTTCACTCATTTTTTTCTCCTGCACAAGCTGCATGCTGTAATGCCCGGGCTCCAATATCCCGGCGATAATGAACATTGTCCCAATGAATTTTCTCAACCGCCTGATAAGCGCTACTGATCGCCTGCGCGACGGTTGAGCCCAAGCCGGTGACGCCAAGTACCCGGCCCCCAAGATTGACGATTTTCCCCTGCTCCAGGCCGGTGCCGGCATGAAAGACCATAACATCCTTCATTGCGGCAACTTCCTCGAGTCCGGAGATGGGCAAGCCTTTAGCATAATCAGATGGATAGCCGCCACTGGCCATAACCACGCACACGGCTGCCTTGTCGTGCCATTCGATGGTTTTATTATCGAGATTACCCTCGGCACAGGCCTTGAGGATCGGCACAATATCTGACTTCATCCGCATCAGCAACGGTTGCGCTTCCGGGTCACCGAAACGAGCGTTGTACTCCACCACCCGCGGTTTACCATCCTTGATCATTAAACCGACGTAGAGAATGCCACTGTAAGGACAACCATCTTTTGCCATCCCGACAATGGTCGGATGGACGATGGTATCAACAATGATCTGATGAAGTTCCGCTGTGACCACCGGTGCCGGTGAATAAGCACCCATGCCTCCGGTATTGGGTCCCTGGTCCTGGTCATAGACCCGTTTGTGATCCTGGGATGAGGCCAGCGGCAGGATCGATGTGCCATCGGTAAAGGCAAAAAAGGAGGCCTCCTCTCCTGCCATAAATTCTTCGATAACAATGCAACTGCCGGCGGCGCCAAAGACCTGATCGAGCATCATCTCGTCAAGGGCGGCAAGGGCCTGTTCTTCGGTCATGGCAACCACCACCCCCTTGCCGGCTGCCAGACCATTGGCCTTGATGACAATCGGCGTCCCTTGCTCCTTGACATAGGCCACGGCATCGCCATGATCGCTAAAGCTGCGATAGGCGGCAGTGGGGATCTGATGACGCTCCATCAGTTCCTTGGAGAACCTCTTGCTTCCTTCGATCTGGGCAGCTTTCTGTGTTGGTCCGAAAACGGTCAGCCCGGCGGCCTGAAAATGATCGACAATCCCCAGGGTCAACGGGACTTCAGGGCCAACGACGGTGAGACCAATCTGCTCGGCCCGGGCAAAGTCGCACAGTCCCTCAATATCATCTGCTGCGATATGAACACATTCGGCCAGCTGGGCAATACCGGGATTTCCGGGCGCACAGTAGATCTTTGCGACCAGCGGCGACTGGGCAATCTTCCAGACCAGGGCGTGCTCACGCCCACCACCACCGACTACCAGAATGTTCATTGTTACTTCCTTTCATTTATGCGTGAACCCGAATGCAGCGACTCACGCCCCGTGGGGCGAATTTTCATAAAGTAACTTTTTTTATTATCACAAATCTTTGACAGAACACTTCCCCCCTTGACAAAGGGGGGGCTAGGGGGGATTTCTACCGACAGTCTCAGGCAAATCCCCCTAAGTCTCCCTTTGTCAAGGGGGACTTGGCTATTACGGAAAACAAGTACGACATCAGGAACTTTTTTTTAAGTTACTCAGAAGAAGTTACCTGCGGGCGATTCACCAACATAGGCATTGGTTGATTAATCTACCCACGTAGGGGAGATTAATCCATCCGTGTAAGGGCGATTCATGAATCGCCCTTACTAGTGACGGAAATGGCGCATCCCGGTAAACACCATGGCAATTCCATGCTCATCGGCTGCGGCAATCACCTCTTCATCACGAATCGACCCGCCCGGCTGAATCACCGCGGTAATTCCGACCGCTGCCGCATTATCAATCCCATCACGGAAAGGGAAGAAGGCATCGGAGGCCATAGCCGAACCGGCAACACTCAAGCCGGCGTGCTCAGCTTTGATGGCGGCAATGCGGGCTGAATTGACCCGGCTCATCTGCCCCGCACCAACACCAATGGTCATCCCTTCCTTGCCATAGACAATGGCATTGGACTTGACGTATTTTGCCACCCGCCAGGCGAAGTCGAGGTTGCTCATCTCATCAGCGGTTGGCTGCCGGCGGGTCACAACCTTCAACTTGGCACTGAGCTTCAAGTCGGCATCCTGCACCAGCAAACCGCCATGCACCTTTTTGAAATCGAAACGCGCGACACTATCAGCCGGCCACTGGCCACACTCAAGCAGACGGACATTTTTTTTGGCGGCAACAACGGCTACCGCTTCCGTGGCAACCTGCGGCGCAATAATCACCTCAACAAATTGATTATCAACAATAGCTTTTGCCGTTTCAGCATCCAGCTCGCGATTGACTGCAATAATACCACCAAAAGCTGATTCCGGATCGGTAGAAAAGGCCTTGTGATAGGCCTCCAGCAGATTGTCGCCAATGGCTACCCCGCAGGGGTTGGCATGTTTGACGATAACGCAGGCCGGAGTGGCATCAAACTGTTTGACACATTCCAGGGCTGCGTCGGTATCAGCAATATTGTTGTAAGAGAGTTCTTTACCCTGCAACTGTCTGGCCGTCGCTACCGAGGCTTCGCTGAACCCTTTTTCGACGTAAAAGGCCGCTTTCTGATGAGGGTTTTCGCCGTAGCGCATCCCCTGACTGTGCTGGTATTGCAGAGTCAGACTGGCCGGGAATTCTATCACCTCACCACTTGTGCGCTGACCGAGCCAATTGGAAATGGCGCCATCGTAAGCAGCGGTATACTGATAAGCCTTGGCAGCCAGTCGGAAATTGGTCTGGGGCGACACCGCTCCAGCGCTTGATGACAACTCATCCAACACCGTGGCGTAGTCTGCCGGGTCAACCACAACGGTGACCGAACGGTTATTTTTAGCGGCGCTGCGCAACATGCTCGGGCCGCCGATATCGATATTTTCAATAGCATCTTCAAGGGTGCAGTCGGGACGCGCCACCGTCGCTTCAAAAGGATAAAGATTGACGACCACCAGATCAATCGCCTCGATGGCATGCTGTTGCATGACGGCAACATGTTCGGAATTATCCCGCAGACCAAGCAGGGCTCCGTGAACCTTGGGGTGCAAGGTCTTGACCCGGCCGTTCATCATTTCAGGAAACCCGGTATATTCAGAAACATCTGTCACAGGAATTCCAGCTTCACGTAATAGTCCGGCGGTACCGCCGGTAGAGAGAATCGTCACCCCATAATCGCCATGTAGTGTTCGAGCAAAATCAACAACACCGGTTTTATCAGACACTGATATAAGTGCGCGTTTGATGACAGCCATCCTCGTCCCTTTCTCTTTATAGATATGGTAAAATCAGCATGATAAATATGTGCTAACCTGGCCGGTACGCCCACCGGCAAAAACATACCCTCTGCCAGGAGCGGAAAAGCCGATTTATTAGCATGGTTCAGTTGCTACTGACAACCGATTTCAGGCAGAGGGCAGGTAGCGGCGCGGCACCCGGGCGGCGATACGGCAGAAAACCTCGTACGAAATCGTATCCAGCTGTGCCGCCATGGCATCGGCGCTGATAGTTAGTCCCTGCGCGCTACCTAACAGGGTGACAGAATCACCGATGGCAACATCGGCGACAGCACTGACATCGACCATGATCCAGTCCATGCAGACCCGTCCGACCACCGGTACCAGATTTCCACGCACAATAGCTTTACCAACATTGCTCAACCGACGATTGTAGCCATCCGCATAGCCAACGGGCAACACCGCCACCTTGATGGGTCGGTCGGCACGAAACGAATGCCCATAGGAAATTCCGCTGCCGGCCGGGAGTTGTCGCAACTGAGCGACACAGCTACGCAGATGCATCACCGGGCGCAAATCAAGCGTTGATGCAAAGGCATCCCCCGGCAAGCCACCATAGAGCATGATCCCAGGTCGCACCAAAGTACACTCCCGACAGTAGCGCGCAGCAATCCCGGCGCTGTTGGAGAGATGCAACTCGACCGGATTGATACCACTGGCGCGCACCAGATCAATCACCTCGAGGAAACGTTGTTGTTGGGACGCAGAAATGCCCGATGTAGGCTCGTCGGCACAGGCCAGGTGGGACATCAACCCGTGAATCACCAGCCCCGCCATCCCCTTTAATCGTGGCAGGGCAAAACGCAACTGTTGCGGGGAAAACCCCACCCGCCCCATCCCGGTGTCGACTTTGAGATGAACGCTGATCTGTTGCCGCAGTCGAACAGCTACAGCATTGAGGCGCTCTGCGGTATCCATATCAAGCAGAGCGGGCATCAGGGACTCACGGATAAAAACCTCTTCCTGACCCGGAAAACACCCTCCCAAAACGAGCAGATTTGTGTCGATTCCGGCCCGCCGCAGGGCCCGGGCCTCCTCCAGGGTGGCTACGGCGAAATCAATAATTCCAGCATCGCGCAGCGCTTTGCTTACCGGCACCGCGCCGTGACCATAGGCATCGGCCTTGACAACTGCCATCACTCGCTGGGACGGGTGCAAAAATTGATAAACCTGACCAAGATTATGCAGCAGTGCCGTCAGGTCGATATCAGTCCAGGTCGGCCTGCCTGACTGATCCAGTAGCAAGTTCTCACGCTCTTCCCTGACATTGCCGGTATGATTTGGTGAAAAAGCCATCTGATCGGGAACCCCCCATTTACGGCTAAAAAGCACAACAAAAGATTAATTGACACCAAGGTTTACAGCTGTTAGTGTTACATATTGTGGCATATCTACCCTCTTTTCGTGCAACAAAAAACCAGCCTTATCAACACGCCCAAACACGCCAGGAGCAAAGGAATATTATCGATGATTTCCGGACTCTACCTGATTACTGACGACAACCGTGATGGCCGCATCTTACACAAAGTCAAGAAAGCTTTGACCGGCGGAGCACGCATCGTCCAGTACCGTGCCAAAGATATCCACCCCGATACACGACGCGACATAGCCGAACAGCTTTGTTCCCTTTGTCATGAATATAAGGCGATGCTGGTCATCAACGATTTTCCCGAACTGGCGCGTGATGTGGATGCGGACGGGGTTCATCTCGGACAGGACGACATGCCTGTCTCTCAGGCGCGCCAGATTGTTGGTCGCAACAAACTGATCGGTATCTCGACCCATAATGTCGACGAAGCCCTCAAGGCCGAAGCACAAGGTGCTGACTATATCGCTTTCGGCAGCGTATTTCCTACATCGTCCAAAGAAAACACCACCCTCGTCGGCCTGAAAAACCTGAGCATGGTCCGCAAGGCTGTCCTCATTCCGTTGGTTGCCATTGGCGGCATGACCCCGGAAAGAGCGTCAGCAGCCATCGACGTCGGTGCCGATGCAGTCGCGGTCATTTCAGGCGTTATGGCAGACGATAATCCGGGGCGCGCAGCGCGGGAATTTGCCCTGCTGTTCAATCGCCGGTTAGCACTACCTAAAGGCAAGGTCATGACCATTGCCGGGTCCGACTCCGGCGGCGGCGCCGGAATCCAGGCGGATATTAAAACCATCACCCTGCTGGGCAGCTATGCCTCCAGCGTTTTGACTTCATTGACGGCACAGAACACCCTCGGTGTCAGTAACATTTATAGTGTTCACACAGATTTTGTGCTCCAGCAACTGGATGCGGTACTCAATGATATAGGAACTGATACCGTTAAAACCGGGATGCTCAACTGGGGGGGAATTGTCTGGCGGGTAGCCAAAGTGCTGGAAGAACGACACCTGCTTGCAGTTGTTGATCCGGTCATGGTAGCGAAAGGTGGAGCCACGCTGCTTGATCAGGAGGCGCGAGACAGTCTGATATCGCGACTTCTACCTCAGGCTTATCTGCTTACTCCCAACTTGCCGGAGGTGACCGCTATGACCGGCTTAACACCCGAAACAACGGAACAGATGATTGAGGCCGGTCGCACCTTGCAGTCTCTGGGCGTACGTAATGTGCTACTTAAGGGGGGGCACCTGCAAGGTGACGCTACCGATATTCTTCTGATTGGTGAACAGGAGCATCTGTTTACCTCACCACGGATCAACACGTCAAACACCCATGGTACCGGCTGTTCCCTGGCGGCCGCCATCGCCACCTTCCTCGCTCAGGGCTATCCGCTCAAACAGGCCGTTGAGCGCAGCAAACGTTTTGTCAACATCGCCATTGAGCATGCTGTTCCCATCGGTCAGGGCCACGGCCCGATTAATCATTTTCATGCGGCGATGCAACTCTTGCATGAAAAGGGTCCGATGGATTAAACTGCAGCCATATGCCTGCATCAGATCTGTTAACCAAACAGCGCGGCCACCCGTCTATTGTGGTTGGCGCTGTTTTTTTCTCCCCGCAAGGACAATTTAATGACTCAACTGGAGATAGCACGACAGGGGCGCATCAGCGACCTTGTTCGGCAAACTGCCGTCGCGGAAAATATCGAACCGGAACTCCTGCGTCAGAAAGTTGCTGCCGGTACGGCGGTGATCTGCCGCAATAATAAACACCTCAACGCCCGCCCTCTGGCGGTCGGCGAAGGCCTGCGCACCAAAACCAACGCCAACATCGGCACCAGCGGCGACGATACCAGCATTGACAAAGAGCTGGAAAAAGCCAAGGTCGCCGCAGCTGCCGGGGCAGATGCGTTGATGGATCTGTCGACCGGAGGCCCCATCGATGACATCCGTGCTGCCATCATTGCCGAAACTGATCTCTGTATCGGCAGCGTCCCCCTCTATCAGGCCGCCTGTGATGCCGTGCTGCGTCAGGGCAAGCCGATTGTCGACATGACGGTTGAAGATATTTTTGACGGGGTCAAAAAACACCTGGACGATGGCGTCGATTTTATCACCGTCCACTGTGGCGTTACCAGAGAGACAGTCGCGCGCATGGAGCGTGAAGGGCGCCTGCTTGAGGTTGTTTCGCGCGGCGGTTCCTTCACCGTCGAGTGGATGCTCCACAATAACGCGGAAAACCCTTTGTATGAGTATTATGATCGCCTGCTTGAACTGGTGCGCCCCTATGATGCGGTGTTATCCCTCGGTGACGGTTTCCGCCCCGGCTGCCTCGCCGATGCCACCGACCGTGCCCAGGTTCAGGAGCTGATTATCCTTGGTGAGTTGACCCAGCGTGCCCAGGAGGCCGGCATCCAGGTCATGATCGAAGGCCCCGGCCATGTTCCCCTCGATCAGATTGAGGCCAACATCAAGCTGCAGAAACGTCTGTGTCATGGCGCCCCATTTTATGTTCTTGGCCCCCTGGTGACTGATATCGCCCCCGGCTATGACCATATCACCGCGGCCATCGGTGGTACTGTCGCGGGCGCAGCCGGTGCCGATTTCCTCTGCTACGTCACGCCGAGCGAGCATCTGCGACTACCAACGGTTGAAGATGTCCACGAAGGGGTGATGGCGGTACGGATTGCTGCACACGCCGCCGACATTGTCAAAAAGATCCCGGGAGCCATGGAAAAAGACAACGCCATGGCCCGCTTCCGTAAAAAACTCGACTGGGAAGGACAGTTCTCCGTTGCCATCGACCCGGACAAAGCCCGCCGTATCCGCAAGGAGTCGGGAGTGGATGAAAGTCACGGTGCCTGCACGATGTGCGGAGCCCTGTGTGCCTACAAGGTCATGAACGAAAGAAAACAGGAAAAAGCCGGCAGCTGAAAGATGTAGCCACAAACCCTTATTAGCCCATAAAAAAGCCCGCGTCATGCGGGCTTTTTTGTTGCCGATGGCCCTACTCACCCATGTACGTGTACGACACCAGCGTCCGATCGAGCAGTTCAATAAAATGACTGCTCTGCTCAATACTGATTTTGCGCGATGCGACACTTTTTTCCAGGGTATCACGCACGTGCTTGAGAATTTCCGGTCCCTTGTACTGCACGTACTTGAGGCTTTCCCACACCGCGTCGCCGCTGATCACCGTATCGATCTTGTAACCGGTTTTGCGGTTAAAGGTCACGTGCACGGCATTGGTATCACCGAACAGGTTGTGCATATCGCCAAGAATTTCCTGATAGGCGCCAATCAGAAAGAAGCCGATGTAGTAATCCTCGTCCTTTTTAACCTTGTGCAGCGGCAGAAATTTGGTGCGTCCATTTTCACCGACAAAACTGGTGATCTCACCATCGGAGTCGCAGGTGATGTCGGCAATCGACGCATTGATCTCCGGTTTCTGCTGCAGGCGCTGAATCGGCATGATCGGAAACAGCTGATCGATGGCCCAGGAATCGGGAATCGACTGAAACAGGGAGAAGTTGGCAAAACAGGTCTGACGTAACGACAACTGAAAATTCTGCAATTCTTCCGGTACCAGCTTCAAGCGCTCAACGATACTGTTGATCTTCTGGAAAATCTTGAAACACAGCCACTCGGCCACCGCCCGGTCATGGAGGTTAAGATAGCCCAGGTTAAACAGGCTGACCGCCTCCTGAATCAGCTGCAGGGTATCGTGGTAATCTTCGCGCAATGAATGACGGTCGATGCTCTTGTAGATATCAACCAGTTTTTTAACCGTCGGCGCAAGCTTTTCTGTCGAATCCAGCACCTCTTCAAAATCCGGCGTCAAGCTCTGAGCGTTGGTATTCAGGGCATTGGTCACCAGCACCGAATAGTGGGCGACGATCGCCCGCCCGGATTCGGAAATAATGTTGGGACAACGGACTCCGGCATCATCACAGATATTTTTAATCTGATAGACAACGTCGTTGGCATACTCCTCGACCGAGTAATTGGCACTGGAAAAATAACTCGACTTGCTGCCGTCATAGTCAACGCCGAGGCCGCCACCGATATCGACGTACTCCAGATTGACCCCGAGTTTACACATCTCGGCATAGACGCGGGTTCCCTCAATCAGGGCGGACTTGATCTTGTCGATTTTAGTGATCTGGCTGCCGATATGAAAGTGCAGCAGATTCAAACTCTCGAGCATGTTCTCTTCGCGCAACAGCTCGATAGCTGTCATGATTTCGGAGATGCGCAAACCGAACTTCGCACCATCACCGCCGGAGGTCGCCCATTTGCCAGTACCTTTTGAAGACAGCTTCACCCGCACACCAAGCTTTGGGGAAATACCGATCTCGCGCGCCAGAGCAATGATTTTTTCCAGCTCGAACAGCTTCTCAACGACGATGGTGATGTCGTAACCAAGACGGGTCGCATAAAGAACCGTTTCAATAAATGCGTGATCCTTGTAGCCATTACAGATAATCGGGATATCCTTGCCGGTGGCAAAGGAAATGGCAATCAGTAGTTCCGGCTTGGAGCCAACCTCCAGACCGATATTGTAGCGCTTACCAAACTGGGTGATGGCCTCAACCACCTGACGCTGCTGATTAACCTTGATCGGATAGAAGGTACGATACTCGGCCGGATAGTCATTGTCGCTGATGGAACTTCTGAAGGCGCGATTGATAGCAGAGATGCGCCCTTCGAGAACGTCCATAAAACGCAGCAGGATCGGTGGCTTGATTTTGCGCTTGATCAGGTCGTCAATCAGGACGCGCAGGTCGATGGAATATTTCGAGTTCGGCGAGGGATGAACACAGACGTTCCCCTTACGATTGATCGAAAAGAGATCGGCACCCCAGTTGCTTAGGTTGTAGAGTTTGTCGGAACTTGCAGTACTCCATTTTTCCATGAACGGAACCTTTCATGATGGTGATGTCCGGCCACAGGGAGGTGGTGGATCGGACCCTTGTTCTTATCATAACCAAAATCGGCAACCACTAATGACGATGACCGATTCCGTCCAACTATCAATAGCAAAAAACCTTGTAACTGTTCAGCAGCGGATCGGGGATCCTATGTCAAGGGACGCTTTTCGTCATCCATGACCGCTTGTTGTCGCCGTCCATGGCGACAAACACCCTTGCCACAGGAGCCAAAGGCCCTGCGCAAGGATAGTACTGAATAGTTACAAAACTTTTAGACCAATCAACCGAGGCGACTTCTGAAATCGACATAACCAAAACGGCGCACCACCGTCAATTCACCCGTATCAGGCTCATAGGTACATAAGTGTGGATGCTGAATGCCGTTGAAGGTCGTGGTTTTGACCGTAGTGTAATGAGCCATATCCTCAAACGCCAGGCGGCTACCGACCGCCAGAGGCTGATCAAACGACCAATCGCCGATGACATCGCCGGCCAGACAGGATGGCCCACCGAGACGATAGGTAAAAGGTTTTTCCTGCGGCGCACCGGCACCATGGATTTCCGGACGGTAGGGCATTTCCAGCACATCCGGCATATGGCAGGTCGCCGATACATCGAGAATTGCGTTATCAACCTCATTGTGCACCAGATCAAGAACTTCGCCGACCAGCAGGCCGGTGCCGATGACGACCGCCTCGCCCGGCTCAAGATACACATCAATCCCGTATTTGTTCTGATAATACCGGATCAGCCCGATCAGCCCGTCAATATCGTACCCCGCACGGGTGATATGATGACCACCACCAAAATTGACCCACTTCAGCCGGGGCAGGAACGCGCCGAATTTTTCTTCAAACACTGCAGCAGTGCGCGCCAGCGGCTCGAACAACTGCTCACACAGGGTGTGAAAATGCAGCCCGTCAACGCCATCAAGGGAGCGCCCGTCAAATTCTGCCCGTGGTATCCCCAGCCGCGACTTGGGCGCACAGGGATCATAGAGGGGCACCGCTCCTTCCGAATGCTGTGGGTTAACGCGCAGGCCAATGGACACACGCCCTTGTGTTTTTTCCCACAGGGGACGAAACCGCTCCAGTTGGGAAAAAGAATTAAACACCAGGTGGTCAGAGATGGCGAGCAACTCCTCGACATCCGCTTCCTTGAAGGCAGCGGAGAAGGAATGCACCTCACCGCCGAACTCCTCACGGCCAAGGCGCGCCTCCCAGGGGGAACTGGCACAGACCCCTTTCAGGGTCTGGGCCATCAGGGGAAACAGCGGCCAAAAGGAAAAAGCCTTGAGGGCAAAAAGAATCTTTGCCCCGCTACGCTGCTGCACGTCATCAAGAATCGCAAGATTATGGCGCAAGCGCCCCAGATCGATGACATAGGCAGGCGACGGCGCCAGCTTCAGGATGTTGGGAATGTCGATACCGGTCACCTGCTACAGCTCCGGCCACTGACCTTCAACAACCGTGTACGGTAGCCCCATCGGGCCCAGCTCGGCAAGGAAAACCTCCGGGTCAAACTGCTCCATGTTCCAAACGCCTAGGGCGTGCCATTTGCCGGTCACCATCATGATGCCGCCGACCACCGCCGGGACCCCGGTGGTATAGCTGATCGCCTGGGAATTGGTTTCCCGGTAGCAAGCCTGGTGATCACAGATATTGTAGATGTAGACCTGCTTGCGCTGACCATTTTTGGTGCCGCGGGCAATCACGCCGATACAGGTTTTACCTTTAGTCAAAGGACCGAGACTGGCCGGATCAGGGAGTAGTGCTTTGAGAAACTGGATCGGCACAATCTTCTGCCCCTGGAATTCAACCTCGTCGATACGCGTCATGCCGACATTCTGCAACACCTCCAGATGTTTGAGATAGTTGTCGGAAAAGGTCATCCAGAATTGGGCTTTTTTGATGGTCGGGATATGCTTGACCAGCGATTCCATTTCTTCGTGATAGAGCCGATAAATGTTCATCGGTCCGATCCCTTCAGGGAAATCAAAAACCCGCCTGGTCGAGAGCGGTGCCGATTCGACCCACTGATCATGCTCCCAGTGCCGGCAAGTGGCAGTTATCTCGCGGATATTGATTTCCGGGTTGAAATTGGTCGCAAATGGTAAACCGTGATTCCCGGCATTGGCATCAATAATGTCGATTTCCTCCACCACATCAAGGTATTTTTTTGCTGCCAGAGCAGTGAAAACATTGGTCACTCCAGGGTCAAAACCGCTGCCCAACAGTGCCATCACCCCTTTTTCCTTAAAACGGTCATGGTAGGCCCACTGCCAACTGTACTCAAATTTTGCCGTTTCGTGCGGCTCAAAGTTGGCCGTGTCAAGATAATCAACGCCGGTCTCAAGGCAAGCGTCCATAATCGTCAGATCCTGATAGGGTAAGGCGACATTGATCAGCAGTTGCGGTTGTTCGCGCTTGATCAGGGCGATCAATTCAGGCACATTATCAGCATCAACCTGCGCCGTTTTAACTGTTACATCCTTGATTTCTGCAGCAATTTCGTCACACTTAGATTTGGTCCGCGAAGCCAGAGTAATGGCGGAAAAAATATCCTTGCGCTGAGCGCATTTATGGACAACGACGCGACCGACACCGCCGGCACCGATAATCAGAACCTTGCTCATTTTCATCTCCCTTGCGTTTGCAGAAAAGTCACCAACGCCCGTGCGAGCACATAAACCACCGGCGAAACGCCGCTTTTCCCATGGATCCAAGAACTAAAGACAATCTATGAATCTACCTTTCCTGTAAACCCTGTCAATAGAAAACAACGGCTACCCCCCAAAACCTGAAACATCCTGCATTGTCCGGCAAACCCAAGCTTATACCGGCCTACGACCCCTTGAATCGCCAGAGGGGTTTATGGTGTAATCTTTTTTATCGTCAAGATCAGAACCTTTACTCATTTTCCGACAGGTTGTTATCGTGTATCTGCTGATCCGTTTAGTGTCTTTTGTCTTCTTGCTGATGTTGTTGAGTGCCTGTACCATGACCAATATAACCCCTCAGCCCACTGCCACCGCCCGGCAGCCGTACCCACTGCCACAACCAATCGTCGCCGGCGACATATTTCATCTGCCCAGCGGATTCCGGGTCTCCGACGAAACCGTCATTGATCATGCCCTGCGAGCTCAGGTCATCTACGTTGGTGAAACCCACGATAACCCGGCATCACACCGTGTCCAGGAAAAAATTCTCCGGGCACTGGCAACAGACAATCCAGACAGGATCGCCCTGGGAATGGAAATGTTCACGCCGTCACAACAACCGGTCCTTGATCAATGGAGTGCCGGTGAACTGAGCGAGAAAGAGTTCTTAAGGCAGGTGGATTGGCATTCAACCTGGAAAATTGACTTTGCCCTTTACCGCGACCTGCTGCTTTTCTGTCGGGATCAGGGCATAAAAATTCTCGCTCTGAACGCCGAGCCCTTAACCAGACAACTTCTCAGTAGAACAGCAATCGAGGATCTCTCCGCAGAAGACCAAGCCCGATTACCGGAAATGGACTTCGACGACCCGCACTATCGTGCCATGCTAACCGCCTTCATGTCGGGACATCCCATGGGGCACGGCAACTTGAGCGGATTCGAAAGGGTGCAAACCCTCTGGGATGAGACCATGGCTGCCCATCTGGCAGACTATCTGAGCACCAAAAACTCAAATCACCAGGTCATGGTTGTTGCCGGAAGCAACCATATCCAATATGGTTTTGGAATTCCTCGGCGCCTGTTCCGGCGCTTGCCAGTCAGCTATCTGCTCATCGGCACGACCGAAACAGAGGAGTCCAAAACACTCAACCCGGACCGCATCATGAAGGTCGATACCCCGGAATATCCGCTGCTTCCATATCACTTTCTCTATGTTACTGAATACGAGAAGTTGCTGCGGGTGGGAGTCAAGCTTGGGGTGGTTATAACACCGGGTACCGCTGAGCAACAGGGAGTCCTTATCGACAAGCTGTTGCCCGATTCAGCTGCAGCGGCACATGACCTGCGTAGCGGTGACATCCTGCTACGGATAGATGGAGAAATCCTCACCGACAGACTGGATCTGACCTATGCCCTGGCTGACAAACAGATTGGCGACAAGGCAACCTTTGAACTATTGCGTGACAACAGAGAAATCACGATTGACGTTGAATTTACTGCTGAGAACCAGCAATCACCCAAAATGCCGTAACTTTTGATGAATAAAAAACCGCCACTCCGGAGGGAGGCAGAAAAGCTCAACCCGGACTGGCGGCTAATTCGGTAAAGGCAACAACCCTTTTAAAAAGATCGTTTACAGCTAGGTTACAGTTACTAAGCGCGCCCGGCACTCCCCAGCACCGCCTCATTCTTATGCTTGATCAGCTTGATCAGTTCCTTGCGCGCCGCGCCCAGGTACTTGCGCGGATCAAACTCACCGGGATCATTGGCCAGATATTCACGAATCTTCGCCGTCACGGCCAGACGGCCATCGGAATCAATATTGATTTTGCAAACGGCACTCGCCGCGGCACGACGCAACTGATCCTCCGAGACGCCGACGGCCCCCTCGAGTCTACCGCCGTACTGGTTGATCAGTTCGACATACTCGGGCACAACACTCGATGCTCCATGCAGAACGATAGGAAAGCCGGGGATGCGTCTTTCAATTTCTTCAAGGATATCAAAACGCAGAGGGGGTGGCTCTTCACCGGGTTTGACCTTGAATTTGAACGCCCCATGGCTGGTACCGATGGAGATGGCCAGGGAATCAACACCGGTCTTGCTGACAAAATCCTCCACCTCGTCTGGCTGGGTATAGGTCGAATGCTCGGCAACCACCTCATCCTCGATCCCGGCGAGAACACCCAGTTCGCCCTCAACTGTCACATCATGGGCGCGGGCGTATTCCACCACCTTGCGGGTCAGGGCGACGTTTTCCTCGTAAGGCAGATGAGAACCATCAATCATCACCGAGGAAAAACCGGATTCGATGCAGCTTTTGCAGGTGTCAAAGGTATCACCATGATCGAGATGGAGAACAATAGGAATTTCTGATCCCATCTCGCGCGCCATGCGCACCGCACCCATAGCCATATACCGTAACATGGTTTCGTTGGCGTAACTGCGAGCCCCCTTACTGACCTGTATAATGACGGGAGAGTTAGTTTCTGCACAAGCCACAACAATTGCCTGAAGTTGCTCCAGGTTATTGAAATTATATGCTGGTATTGCATAACCGCCTGACACTGCAGCCTTGAACAAATCACGCGAATTTACCAGTCCCAGATCCCGATAGTTCACCACATCAGCCATGAATGATTCCTCCATATCAGTATAGATGAAGAGCATTATCCGGATAGAGTCATACCACACCGCCAACGCCCGGTTTAGAGCCTGCAAATTGTTGCAATAGCAATTTGGATCTTTTACTATACGCTTGATTTTAACGGTTGGTATATCACATATTGTTAAAGACTTAAAAAACATTCGCAACACGAAAGGAAACGACCATGGGTGAGACAGTGGTAGGGGACTATTTCAAGGACTGGAAAGAGCGGGAGGCCATTGCCGAACTGATGATTCCGCTGATTGGCAAGCTGTACCGCGATCACGAAGTCATTTGCACCGTTTTTGACCGCAACCTCGTTAATCAGTCAACCATCGACATTCTTCGTGTTCATCGCTTTGCGCGGCAGATCATCAACCGGGAAATCTGGGTCAAGGATACCTATCCCATTCTGCAGGTCATGGCAGAGATGGATCTGGCTCCGGCCAAGGTCGATCTGGCCAAACTGGTTCTGCGCTATAGGGAACAATCAGGCAGGGACATCCGCACTTTTGTTAGTGAACAACTAAAAGGCCTGGATACCGGCAAGAGGCATCAGCTCAGTGCTCCCCGCGACGTTGTCCTCTACGGTTTTGGCCGGATCGGACGGCTGCTGGCGCGCATCCTTATTGAGCAGGCCGGTGGTGGCGACAAGTTGCGTCTGCGCGCGGCTGTCGTGCGTAAAGGCAGCGATGATGATCTCGCCAAACGCGCCAGTCTGCTGCGCCGCGATTCAGTTCATGGCCACTTTAAAGGCACCATTGTTGTTGACCAAGCACAGAGCTCGATTGTTGCCAACGGCAACCAGATCCGCATCATTTACGCCGATTCACCGGAAGAAATCGACTACACCAGCTACGGCATTAACAATGCCATCGTCATTGACAATACCGGCAAGTGGCGCGACCGCGCCGGGTTGTCACGCCATCTGCGTCCCGGCGCAACCCAGGTGCTACTGACCGCACCGGGCAAAGGGGATATTCCCAATGTCGTCTACGGCGTCAACAATGATCTGCTGGAAAGTGGCGATGCAATCCTTTCGGCAGCCAGCTGCACCACCAACGCTATTGTTCCGGTTCTTAAGGCTATCAACGACCGCTTCGGTATCGAAAACGGACATGTCGAAACCTGCCACAGCTACACTAACGACCAGAACCTGATCGATAACTATCACAACAAAGAACGGCGTGGGCGCAGTGCCCCGTTAAACATGGTCATCACTGAAACCGGCGCCGCCAAAGCGGTAGCCAAGGCGTTGCCGGAACTGGCCGGCAAACTCACCGGCAACGCCATCCGCGTCCCAACCCCCAACGTCTCCCTGGCGATTCTCAATCTGACATTGAATCTGGAAACCAGTGTTGAAGAGATTAATCTGTACCTGCGCGGCATGTCGTTGGAATCACCTTTGCAGGACCAGATCGACTACACCAATTCCCCGGAAGCCGTCTCCACCGACATGGTTGGTTCCAGCTACGCCGGTATCGTTGATTCCCTCGCCACCATCGTCCAGGGAAACCGCTGCGTTCTCTATATCTGGTACGACAATGAATACGGCTACAGCCATCAGGTGGTGAGAATTGTTGAGAAGGTGTCGGGGCTGAATCTGGAGACCTGGCCGAAGTAATTCGGGGCCTTGAATGCGCCGAATACCTTATAAACAAAGCGGGATTCCGTCTCCGGGATCCCGCTTTGTTTCTTGGCTTTCATTTAAAACGTTACTTTTACGCCAGATCAAACCGATCCAGACTCATCACCTTGGTCCAGGCGGCCACGAAATCCTTGACGAATTTTTCTTTGGCATCGCTTTGGGCGTAGACTTCGGCCAGGGCACGCAGTTGTGAGTTGGAGCCGAAGACCAGATCGACACGTGTACCGGTCCATTTGAGTTCACCGGTTTTACGGTCGCGCCCCTCAAACACATCTCCAGCTTCTGATACCGGCTTCCAGACGGTGCTCATATCGATCAGGTTAGTAAAGAAATCGTTGTTCAGGACGCCCACCTGCCGGGTGAAT
This sequence comes from Desulfuromonadales bacterium, assembly GCA_019429255.1. GTDB lineage: Bacteria > Desulfobacterota > Desulfuromonadia > Desulfuromonadales > Geopsychrobacteraceae > Pelovirga. The sequence goes on from JAHYIY010000001.1 coordinate 121,994, forward strand.
ACACCATGCTGTGATTGATCGGCATTAGCACCGAGCATCCGCAAACCGCCAACCAATACCGTCATTTCCGGCGCACTCAAGGTCAGCAATTGAGCCTTATCAACCAGCATATGTTCAGCTGGTACAGTGTAAGCGGTTTTCTGATAGTTGCGGAAACCATCGGCCTCCGGCTCAAGAAAATTGAAGGATTCGACATCGGTCTGTTCCTGAGTCGCGTCGGTGCGTCCTGGAGTAAACGGAACCTCAACATCAAAGCCACCGGCCTTGGCCGCAGCCTCAACAGCGACACCACCAGCCAGGACGATCAGATCAGCGATAGAAACTTTCTTGCCGTCGGTCTGGGCGGCGTTGAACTCCTGCTGAACCTTTTCCAGAGCTCCCAGCACCTTGGCCAACTGCGTCGGCTGATTAACGCTCCAGTCCTTCTGCGGAGCCAGACGCAGCCGTGCACCATTAGCGCCACCGCGCTTATCAGAACCGCGGAAGGTCGATGCGGAGGCCCAGGCAGTTGAAACCATCTCGGCAACAGAAAGGCCGGCATCAAGAATTTTTGCTTTCAATCCGGCAATGTCAGCAGCATCAACCAGCGGGTGATCGGCGGCGGGGAGCGGATCCTGCCAGATCAGATCTTCCTGGGGCACTTCCGCTCCCAGGTAACGTGCCTTGGGCCCCATATCACGGTGGGTCAATTTGAACCAGGCGCGGGAAAAAGCATCAGCAAAGGCTTCCGGATCCTGGTGAAAACGGCGCGAGATCGGTTCGTAAAGCGGATCGAAACGCAACGATAGATCAGCTGTGGTCATCATGGGACGATGTTTTTTCGACGGATCGTGAGCATCGACGATCATGTGTTCGTCTTTGACATCCTTGGCAAGCCACTGATTGGCTCCAGCCGGGCTTTTGACCAGCTCCCACTCATAGCCGAAGAGCATATCAAAGTAACCGTTGTCCCAGGTGGTGGGATTGGGTTTCCAGGCCCCTTCAATACCGCTGGTGATAGTGTCACCACCTTTACCACTACCAAAACTGTTTTTCCAACCAAACCCTTGCTCTTCAAGGGGGGAGGCCTCCGGCTCCGGACCTACATGCTTGGCATCGCCGGCGCCATGACACTTACCAAAGGTATGTCCACCCGCCGTTAAAGCAACAGTTTCTTCATCGTTCATCCCCATACGGGCGAAAGTTTCACGCACGTCCCTACCAGAAGCCACCGGATCAGGGTTACCATTCGGACCTTCAGGATTGACATAAATCAACCCCATCTGCACTGCAGCCAGGGGGTTTTCGAGCTCACGATCACCACTGTAACGTTTGTCACCCAGCCATTCAGCTTCGCAACCCCAATAAATGTCCTCTTCCGGCTGCCAGATGTCTTCACGACCACCGCCAAACCCGAAGGTTTTAAAACCCATTGATTCCAGTGCGCAGTTACCCGCCAGGATAATCAGATCAGCCCAGGAAATCTTGTTGCCGTACTTCTGCTTGACCGGCCACAGCAGGCGCCGCGCCTTGTCGAGGTTGCCGTTATCGGGCCAGCTGTTGATCGGGGCGAAACGCTGGTTACCGGTACCGCCGCCGCCACGGCCATCACCACTACGATAACTGCCGGCACTGTGCCAGGCCATGCGGATCATCAGCCCGCCGTAGTGTCCCCAGTCGGCCGGCCACCATTCCTGCGAGTCGGTCATCACGGCCACCAGATCTTTTTTAACCGCAGCCAAATCCAGCTTTTTGAATTCCTCAGCATAATTGAAGTCGGATCCCATGGGATTGGAAGCCGGTGCATGCTGGTGCAGAATCCCCAGATTCAATTGATTAGGCCACCAGTCACGATTGGTCGGCCCCTGGCCGGCGACTGTACTGCCAACTTTACCGGTAACCGGACACCTTGGTTCGCTCATTTGTCTCTCCTTTGTTAGGTGGTTTGCTATTGAATATAATGAGTGCTCCCTGTTTAAACCGTTTGCACAGCGAATAACAGCACACACAGATTAAAAGATTGTATCATCTTCCCGATCGATTACACGATCATCGCGAAAAAAACGAATTCATTGACAATCTCAATTCACCTATCAAGAATAATTACGAACTAGGAATATAACTGCAGCCTATTCGCCTGTCAAGGCGCTGGAAGCAAAAAAGCGGAGAACCCTTTTGTCGGATTCTCCGCTTTTTTATCGTGCTGATGAATTACTTTAACGCCTTGACCGATCAGGCAAACCGCTTGATGGCGCGCATCTTCTTGCGCAGGCGACGCTGAGCTTCTTTTTCTTTGCGCTTACGCTTGATACTTGGTTTTTCGTAAAACTTGCGCTGCTTCATTTCACGGAAAAGCCCTTCCTGCTGCAACTTACGCTTCAGGACTTTAATCGCCTTTTCGACGTTGCCGTCGATAACAGTGATTTCCACGAACAATCACCCCACTTTCTTCTCGATCTTTGCAGAAACTTATTGCTGCTGCAAGAGGTGGGTCTTATACACTCTTAACCCTTGGCAAGTCAAGGGGATTCCCCCGGCTCTTTAATATAGAGAAAAACCCGGATGCCGCCATGAGAAAAACCGAGCAGAGGTTTTATGTGCAGTTTTTTCATCTGCACAGCAACCGTTTCGGGACACAACAGAGCACACTTCCAACGTGCGAACGCACCACCACACAGATGTTCAATATCACGATAAAATAATCGCAGGTCCGTACTGCCGCCCAGGCGGGCACCGTATGGCGGGTTGCCGATCAACAATCCGCAATCCCCCGGCGGCACCAGCTCCTGCAGTTTTCCTTCGTTGATCTCAACAGCAGGGCCCAGATCTGCGCGCTCAAGATTGGCGCGCGCGGCCAGGATCGCCCTGGGATTCGTGTCGACACCATAAATAGCAGCATGACCACAACATCGTTCCCCTTCCTTGGCCGCAATCAGCAACTGCCGCCACAAGTGCTCACGGTACTTTGGCCAGCGCATAAAAGAAAAATCGCGCCGGGTTCCGGGTGGCCTGTTCGCGGCGATCAGTCCCGCTTCAATGACAAAGGTACCGGAACCGGTCATCATATCGACCAGGGGCATTGAACCATCATAACCACAAGCCAATAATGCCGCGGCAGCGAGATTCTCGCGCAAGGGCGCAGCGCTGCGCGCCTGGCGATAACCACGGCGGTGCAGATGTTCGCCGGAACTGTCAATGGAGATCACGACATGGTCACCACTGATCCGCAACAGGACCATCTGCGCCGGGCCGGCGCCCACCACTGATGATCCTAATGCTGTACTGATGGCTTCCCGGCACACCTCGACGATGCGCCCGGTGTGCGATAAGCGTGAACGCTGGCTGGCCGCCCGGACATCGCATGCTGTCCCGGGTTTGATGTAGCGCCCCCAGGGCAGGCGTACCAGACGCTGAAACAGGGTCGGGAAATCGCGGGCAGTCAGCGATCCCAGACGCACCAGAATGCGGTTTGCGCTACGCAACCAGAGGTTGGCCAGGTAGATATCACGGACCCCACCGCTAGTAAAACCGACCCCACCCTTTACCGGCTCCTGGGGGCACAAACCCAACCCGACAAGCTCCTGAAAACAGATGGCCTCAAGTCCGGGAGGCGTAACCGCAAAGCAATCTCTTGGTGAATCTTTCATGATCAAACCTTTCGCCGGCACAGCAACAGAAACTCCTACGCAGATAGATACAGACAGTAACAATCTGCAGTTATTGAAAAAAGAGAAATACGTACCCCCCATGGCCTTTTTTATGTGATATAAGAGGGAAAATCAGCCGTCAGAACCAGAACGAGCAAACGGAAATACAGATGAATTTCAAACGTTACTTCAAAACTGATCAGCAACTCGTTCTGCAACATCAGAACGATCAATCGTCAGCCACCAGGCGTACCGAGTTGCTGATTGTTTCTGTGGCAGAGGTGGAAGGCAACCAGCTGATCGTCAACTCCCCCTATGGCAGCGACGTTGTTGAGCACTACGCCATCTCCCCCGACACGGTTATAGAAGTCACCACTGACGTGATGGGAATGGGTGCCCGTGTCAGTGGCCACCTTGAAAAAAAACTCAGCAACAATCAGTTTGCCATCTCGCTTAATTATGACATGTCGCTGTTTCAGCGCCGCGTCAAAGAACGCCTGAATTGTGATTTAGGTATTCGTTTCAGTCGCAGCGCAAAGACCTTACCGGCCATGCGTTCGATCTGGGAAAAAAACCTCAAGGTTCTCTATAGCCCGGAAGCGCCGCTGATTTTTCAGGGATTTCGCCCTTGCCAGGTCAATATCAGTGCCGGCGGAATCCGCTTTGCCATGAAACCGGCAGCCAATCAGGGGGATCTGTGCCTGATTCTGATCCACCTGGATGATAGCAAACCACCTGTCTGTGTCATAGCTGAAGTCGTTTGGAGTTGCATGATCGACGAAGAGGCCGCCACCACCGGCATGCGCTTTATCAATATTCTCCACCACGACCAAGAGCGCATCAATGCCTTCATCAGGAAAAATCGATAAAGGCTCTTTTTCCACCTACAGGGAGCAAGAACCCTTGTTTTTGCATTGCAGTCTGATCTATCAGTTGGACACTCCAAACTACTTTCATTAAAGGATTTTTTCATGGGCTTTTTGTCTGCCTCTAGCAGTATTTGTTATTTTCAGGTCAAGGGCGCCGAAGAACTTCAGAACAATGATGATCTTATCAGCAGCAAACTTGCCGCTGAAGGCTTCCGTTCCATCGAACAATCGGCCGAAGAACTGGCGACCGGCTGGGTGGCCTTTGACGATGATGAGGACAGCGAATTCAACACAATCAGAAGCTATCGCCGGGATCAGTATCTCTGCTTCAGCCTGCGTCAGGATCGCCGCCGCGTACCTGGAGCACTACTCAAGCGTCACTTTGGTCATCTCTGCGGGCAGTTTCTGGCAGCGCACCCGACCTATCAACGAGTTCCCAAATCCCAGCGCGAACAACTGCGCGATCAGGCGCGCGATGCCCTTCTCGCCCGTACCCTGCCAACCCCTGCTGTAACCAATCTGGTCTGGGACACTCATCTGCAACTGATCCGTTTCTGCTCGTTGGGAAAAAACGCACTCGATAGCTTCCAGAGCCTTTTTCACCAAACATTTCCCGGCCTGCGCCTGCAGCTCCTGCCACCACTGGAGCGTGCCGCCCGGGTGCTGCCTGAAGAATTACGGCCCGCCCTTGGCAAGGCCAACCAGGCCCAAACAGACAGCACCCTGGAACTGATTGAGGCCAATCGCTGGCTGGGCAGTGATTTTCTCTACTGGCTTTTTTATCGCACACTCAACTCCGACTCCAACTATGGCATCAGTGTGCCCGGTCCCTTGCTGGAACAGCAACCCTTCAACGCATTTCTCGACAACCGCCTGGTGCTGGTGGGTGGTGGCCAGGAAGGGATACAAAAAATCGTTGTCGCCGGTCCGCAGGATCGTTTCCTTGAAGTGAAGGCCGCCCTGGCCCAGGGAAAACAGATTGAAGAGGCGACCATCCACCTGCGCCTGGACGAAGATCACGCCTGGAAACTGACCCTCAAAGGGGAGCGGTTTTCTTTTGGGAATTTTCTCACGCCGATGTTGCGCCCGGAAAAAGATGCGGATACGGATCCAGCTGCTGAGGCTGAGGCAGCTTTTTTGACCAAGATAGCTGCGGTACAAGAAGGTGAGCAAATGGTCGATAGTCTGTTAAAATTATTCCTTAGCATGCGTCTTTCACCCGACTGGGCGACGGAAGAGGCCAAAATTTCTAGCTGGCTGAAGGAATAAGCTTCGACTCCAAAAGGTGTTTACACCATGAACTTTCGCACCAAGTTGCTGCTCCTGCTCCTGACGATCACCCTGCTCCCCCTGGGGCTGAGTTTTCTTGCGCAGCGTAGCCTGGTGACCCACTACGGCAACAAGCTGGCGCAGGAAACTCATACCCTGATCAACGACAACGCTGTCAACTTACTGCACATGCTGGTTGATGATTTCGGCCGGATCCTTACCCGTGATCACGCTATGGCACGTTTTGCCCTGCAAGCACAGGCGCAAGCGGTGCGGCAGGCATTTATCAGCCCGCCGCCCGAGCATAGCGTTCCGGTGTATCTAGCTGGTGATTTTGATCACCCGTTCCGACAACCTGTCGACCTGGGACCCTCCCCTCTCCATCTGCGGCGCGATCACGATGGGTCACTGTCGCCGTTGGCGGTTTCCTGGAACCACCAGGTCTTTTATCTGGTAGCGGACACCGATCTTGTCGAGGTTAACGATCAGCTTCATCGCATGGCCGACATGACTGCGGTTTATCGTTCCTTGCAACAGATCAAACCGGAGCTGTTTCTATGGCAATACACAGCACTGACCAGCGGGGTTCATTCGAGCTATCCCGGCAAGGGCGGATACCCGGCAGACTATGATCCGCGCCAGCGTCAGTGGTATCAACAGGCCGTTATCTATGGCGGGACCGTGCAGCAGGTGCTGACCGATGTCACCACCGGCTCGCTGATCCTGACTCTGGCACAACCGGTTTATGACGGCGCCGGCGAACTTCTCGGGGTCACCGCCCTGGATATTGATTACCACAAACTTTTCACTGACTGGAATATTCCACCAGAATGGCGCGGTGCGGCCAAAAGCATGATCATGCGCCTCAACCACGACGAATCCGACCCGTCAAGACAACTTGAGATCCTCCTGACCAACCAGGAAAACACCCTATCCCGTCATTGGTCATTGCCTTTAACTCCGGAGTTTATTGATCTGTCTGACCCACAGCTCGAACCGGTAGCAAGCGATTTGCTGCAAGGGCGCTCTGCCGTGAGAAAGATCGAGTATGCAGACGAAGAGGTGCTATTTGCCTATGGTGTCCGTACCGGTGATACCCCCTTCCCCCTCGTCATTGTGCCCTTCGAACGGATCATCGCCCCGGCCGCACAGGCTCAGGAAGCGGTGAACCGCCAGATCACCCTTGGGTTATCCTCCAGTGCCGTCATAACTCTTGTTGCAGTGCTGGCAGCTGTTTTTCTGGCGCTGCGCCATGCCCGCCGGGTCACCGAACCAATCACCCAGCTGGCTGCTGCCGCCCAACAGCTCACCCAGGGAAAATTTGACGCCCGGGTCGACATTCGTACCAGAGATGAATTGCAAAACCTCGGAGAAATTTTCAACGGTCTCAGCTGTCGTCTCGAAGAGCGGGAACAGCTGAAACAGTCATTGGCACTGGCAAAAGAAATTCAACAACAGTTACTGCCCCATGAAACGCCGGCAGTCAACAATTTTGAATTAACCGGGGTAAGCCGTTACTGTGACGAAACCGGTGGTGATTATTATGATTTTATTCACCTCGGGACAGAGGACAACAGATCCCTCGGAATTGTTGTCGGCGACGTGTCAGGGCACGGCATCGGCGCGGCACTGGTGATGGCAACAGCCCGCGGCATGCTCCACGCCTTGATCGAACAGCACAAGACAGAGCTACCCGTACTGGTCAGTAAAATCAACCGACAGCTGGCTCAATCCACCGATGATTCGAGCTTTATGACCCTCTTCCTGGGAACGTTGAATCCTGAACACTGTTCCCTGGACTGGATCTCTGCCGGACAGGCTCCACTTTACCTTTACCGTACAGGGGAGCCTGAAGGTCACATTGAGGAGATGGAAAGCTCCGGCATACCCCTGGGCATTATTGGAGAGTCGGCTTATGAAATGGAGCCGACCATCAAATTCAATCCGGGGGACATCCTGCTGGTCGGTACCGACGGCATCTGGGAAACCCACAACTTCGCCGGGGAGATGTTTGGTACCCGTCGCGTACGGGAGATCCTCCAGCAGTCGGCCAACCTGTCAACAAAAGAAATTGCTGCTCGTATTTTTTCCGAACTTGACCAGTTTCGCGGCGACCGTACCGTTGACGATGATCTGACGCTGGTACTCATAAAAGCAATCGCAGCACCAATACCAGCCAAAGCCCTTGATGTGGCGCTGGAATAATTATGAAAACGATTTGCCTATTGCGCCCCTCAGCCTGGCTGCACCATATCACGCTGTTTGCTCTGACCTACCTGCTGCTAAGCTCACCCCTTGCGGCTCAGGAGGGGCCGGTGCCGCTGCTGCTGTTTCCAGCGCAGGAGATGACGGCCGGCCAAAGTGCGACTTTTTTCGCCTACTTTCACAATGAATCCAGTGATTCCCTATCCCTGGCATCCCCCTCCTATTTGCAGGTGGAATTGACGACGAATAGTGGCGCAACTCGTCAGATTCGCGCCCAGGCGATCCTGGCGTCGCAGCCCGTTGAACTGCTTCCCGGTCAATTTTATCGCCAGGAATATCAGCTGATTCTACCTCTGGATTTCTCTGCAACGCTGCAGGTACGTTTGGCTGAACAGGCGGAGGCGAGCATCCTTATCGACGTGACGCCGGCACCTCATCTGGCCATCGCCAGCGCCCGCAACGACGGCAGTAAACTACCTGAAGTTTCTTATCATTCCCTTAAAGATATCGAATCCCTCTATCAGTCTTACACTGCAGACCTGTTCACTTATGAACCCATCTACTTTCTGGTCGGCAGCGATCCGGAAAAAAGCACATTTCAGCTGAGCTTCAAATATCGCCTGCTCAATCGCAGCGGCTCCTTAAGTCAGAAGTATCCGTGGTTTAGTGGCTTATTCTTTGCTTATACCCAGACGTCCTTCTGGGATCTGTCCTCTGACTCTATCCCTTTTAACGACACCAGCTATAAGCCGCAACTGATGTTTCAGACCGAGAATCTAAGTCGCTCTGACGCCATGGCCGGTTTTTTTGTACGTTCCGGCTTAACCCACGAATCAAACGGTCGCGATGGCGGCGGATCGCGCAGCACCAATTACTTTTACATCAAACCGATGGGAGTTTTTTACCACCAACCCTCGCGCCTGGGTCTCATGATCAGCCCCAAGTTTCTTGTTTATGTCAACAATAACAATGATACCAACCCCGACCTGCCCGACTATCGCGGCTATGTTGCACTGGAAACCCGCATCGGCAGGGCTCATAGTTTGATGCTCACAACCAACTTGCGCTTTGCCCGCAAAGGCACCTCGGTGCAGACCGACCTGACCTATCCCATCGACCGCCTGCTCGGCAACAACCTCAATGTCTATCTGCACCTGCAATACAGCAACAGCCTCGCAGAAAGCCTGATTGACTATCAACAACGCACCGAAACATTCCGCCTGGGACTGTCATTTTTCCGTTAAGCCGATATGATCCCTGTAAAAAGTTATCTGGTTAGCTATTTGACTCCAGTAAAGCAGAAAACGTATCTGTTCAGCACCGGATCTTCGGATCCTATGTCAAGGGACGCGATTGTTTCCCGTTGGATCATCCATGACCGCTTGTTGTCGCCATCCATGGCAACAAACACCCCTGCCACAGGACCCAAAGGCCCTGCACAAGGATAGTGGTGAATAGTTACCAGAAAACAGGAGATGGATTCTGCGCCAAAGCGAAGCGAAGTGGATAACCAGAAGAAGCTAAAGGGCTTCACCGTTAACGGTGAAACCCTTTAGCTTTAGAAACAATCATCCCCGGACCGAATCAGATACTCAAATACTTTCGATGCTCTAAATCGGTAATAGTGGTGCGATGATTTTCCCACTCCGTCATCTTGATGCGCATATAACTATCGAACAAGTCTTCACCTAGAACCTCAGGCATGAACGTGCTGTTTTCCGCCTCCATCAACGCCGGGAAAAAATCGCGCGGGATAAAGCGACGATCCAGCACTTTAGGACGCTCCAGCATCGGTTTTTTATAGGCGCTGCCAACATCAGCCGGCCCGGCATCGGCTTTGTTTTTGATGCCGTCAAGACCGGCAAAAATCAGCGTAGCAAACTGCAGGTACACGTTGCCGGTGGCATCGGGACAGCGCAACTCCATCCGCGTTGCCTTGGGGCTAGTGGCGTAAGGAATACGGATCATTGAACTGCGATTGCGTACGCCCCATCCCCGCACAATCGGGGCTTCCTTGTCGAGCACGTAGGCTTTGTAGGAGTTAAAGGTGGCAGCGAAGATGATGGACGCCTCACGCGCATGGCCGATAACGCCACCGACAAAGTTCATCAACAGCGGGCTTAGGTGATGATCACAGTTCTTATCGTAGCAGAGGCTGTTACCTTCCAGATCGGTAAACGACAGGTGAATATGAAAGGCGTTCCGGTTGAAACCGGTAAATGGCTTGGACATAAAGGTCGCGTGCAGCCCATAGTGGGCGGCAACCTCTTTGGTGACAAAATCAAAGAGGATGGTGCGATCGGCGACCGCTAATGGATTCCCTGGCTCAAGATTGATCTCATGCTGCGATGAGGTGACTTCGTGGTGGGTTTTTTCGTACTTGACGCCACACTTTTCCAGCACATTAACGATTTCCTGCCTGACGACATCACCGATACCCCCCGGGGAGGAGCCGAAGTAGCCAAGTTTGTCGGTATGAATATCGCTATGGATCTCGTCACCATTGAGCAGGAAAAATTCATGTTCAGGGCCGAGCATGAACTGCAGCTGAAACTCGCTTACCCCCTTTTCCACCGCTCGCTCCAGGGCATAACGGGGATCGACACTGGAGCGTGAGCCATCCTGATTATAAATCTGCCCGACAAAAAAACCGATCTTGCGGTCGTCAAAATCAACCAGGCGAAAGCTCTCCGGAACCGGCTTTAAAATCCGATCACTATTATCCACCGTGGCGATACCGGCAATAGAACTACCGTCAATACCAACCCCCTGTTCAATGATGGCATCAATATCCTGCGGATTAATGGACAGGTTTTTCGACCGGCCATTGAGATCGGTAAAAAATATTTTAGTGGTATATGCCTGCTTTAGCTGATCCTTGATCACACTGATGTCTGCGCCGCTCATTGCTTATTTCTCCTGTGATGAACATATCACCACTGATCCTGTTGGTTATTCTGCCGGTCATAAAACCGGTTGCCGACATCAAGCCGGCAACCGGTCTAAGAGGATGGTATTTATGCAGGCATATTGGGAATTTTTGTCGTTTTACCTTGGTAGTTGCGCAGGGTGTACTCTTTATCGTTTTTATCGACTATGTAGTAATCAGGCATCAGAGGAATTTTACCGATATTGGTGGCCAGGACGTACATGGGCTGAGCCAGGCCGGTGGTGTGGCCACGTAACGCATCGCGGATCAGCTCGGCACCCTTTTCAACTGGTGTGCGGAAATGATCAATCCCCGGTGCCGGCTCGCAGTAGAAAACATAATAGGGACGAATGCGGGTACGCAGCAACTTCTGGTGCAGTTCCCGGAAGGTCGGCACATCATCGTTAATCCCTTTAAGCAGCACCGCCTGGTTTCCTACGTTGATCCCACAGCTGAGCAGTTCGTAAACAGCGCGTTCGGTTTCCTCGGTAATCTCTTTGGGATGGTTACACTGGGTGTTGATCCATACCGGCACCTTGTGGAAGCCACCGATAGCTTTTTTTAGCCCTTCGGTAATGCGCTGTGGCAACACAATCGGCAAACGTGAGCCGATACGAATCATCTCGACATGGGGGATCTCGCGCAGGGCACCCACCAGATAAGCAAGCTTGTCATCGGAGAGCAGCAGTGGATCACCCCCGGTCACCAACACATCGCGGATCTCCGGATGCTGACGGATCCACGCCAGACCCTCCTCAACATCGAAGCGCAGTTTCAGATCCTGATCGACCACCAGCTCTTTACGAAAACAGTGCCGGCAATAGATGCCGCACACTTCCGTCACGGTAAAGGCAATGCGATCCTGGTATTGGCGGGCAATACTATCTGGACGCTTCTCATCGGTGGCACGGTTTTCTTTCCACATCAGATAATTCTTCATGCCGAACTCGTTGACCTGTTCCTTCATGGAAGGGATCACCTGCATACGAATTGGACATTTGGGATCATCTTTATCCATCAGGGAGGCAAAATAAGGGGTCGTTCCCCAGCGCGTTTTAAGAGTCGTGATGGCGTGTCGTTCATCGTCGCTCACAGTAATATATTGCTCCAGTTGCTCCAGAGTTCTTACTTCATTACGAACTTGATCCATCCATGCTTCTGTCATTTTTTCAGCCTCCAGGTCACCTCATTGTGACCACTGTTCGGGGTTAATAAAACGTAACTATTCAGCACTATCCTTGCGCAGGGGCGGGGATCCTGTGGCAAGGGTGTTTGTCGCCATGGACGGCGTCAACAAGCGGTCATGGATGACCCAACGGGAAACAATCGCGTCCCTTGACATAGGATCCGAAGATCCGGTGCTGAACAGTTACAGTAGAACAACCTTACGCAGTTCCCTACTGTTGTTATTCAAATAACCGTGACAGAACTGAGTGCCTGCACCGCAACTATCTTAGTACCGGTCTCTACATAATGATTGCGGACAACCTGTTCAATCCGTGTTTTGTCCTGCGCTTTGATGCTGGTGACGATAGCACGGTGGCGTTGTTCAATTTCATCAGGCCGATAAAGCATTCCCCAGTGTTTGAAAAACAGAACGTGAAGTTTCATACTCAGGCGGCTGGAATATTCCAGCAGTTGCTGATTATCACTGCGGGCAACCAGAAAATCATGAAATTCACCGCCGATATCAACAACCTGTTTATGCTCACCATCTCTGGCTGCCTGCCCCATGACATCCACGTAACGATCAAGGCGTTCCAGATCCTGGCGGGTAAAGTGTTCGCTGGCCGACATCACAGCATACCCCTCAAGAACCCCCCTGGTGGTATAGCTGTCGATAATCTGCTTGGGGGTCATCACCGGAAGAAAATTACCGATCTGGGGCTTGTAGTCGATCAGTCCGAGGGTCATTAGTTCTTTCAATGCCTCACGAATGGGGGCACGACTGATACCCATCTCCAGCGCCAATAAACTCTCCTTGAGACGATCGCCCGGCTTGAGTTGATCAGCAAGGAGCATCTGATAAATATGATCGATCACCTGATCCTTGTAGGTTTTTTTAACAATCACCATAACACCTCCGTCGTCGAATGTCGACATTAGACACATTCCGACTTAATGTCAAGTCTTGTATTATTGTAACTATTCAGTACTATCCTTGCGCAGGGTCGAGGGTCCTGTGGCAAGGGTGTTTGTCGACTCGGATGGCGACAACAAGCGGTCATGGATGACCCAACGGGGAAAAATCGCGTCCCTTGACATAGGATTCCCGATCCGGTGCTGAACAGATACGTATTATTTTAGTTTTGAGATCATTCAGGAGAAAATAAGCTGACCAAAGGACCGTAAGGGGGCACGGACGCGTGCTGCAGGTGACCGACAAACTGTTTGCGGGAAATCTCGCAGGCCCCAAAGCTCAGCAGGTGATCGGTGGTCTGCTGGCAATCGAGCAGTTCGAATTGGCGCTGGCGCAGGTGCTCCATCAGATGACATAAAACAATCTTTGAGGTGTTATTTTTGCGACTGAACATCGACTCACCAAAAAAGCAGCGGCCAATACAAACCCCGTAGAGCCCACCAACCAGATTCTCCCCTTCCCAGCATTCCACCGAATGGGCAAAACCAAGCTGATGCAAATGCTGATAAGCGTTTTTCATGTCATTGGTAATCCAGGTGCCATGACCACCCGGCCCGGCGCGCAGACGCCGACACCAGTAGATCACTGCGGCAAAATTTTCGTTGAAACTTAGGCGATAGGGGTGTTTGCGCAGCAGCCGCCGCAAGGAACGAGAGACATGGAATTGGTCGGGAAAAAGGACGCAGCGCGGATCAGGAGACCACCAGAGGATCGGCTCCCCCGGATTATACCAGGGGAAAACACCCAGACTGTAAGCCAGCAACAGTCGCTCGGGAGTCAAATCACCACCAATGGCCAGTAATCCTGACTCATGGGCCGTATCCGCAGATGGGAACCAGAGCTCGTGATCAAGCAGTAGCGGCATGAAAGCGGTCACTCAAAACTGAAGGTAAATTTACCTCCACGGATACCAACGCGCACTTCCCCACCCTGTTTCAACTCACCGAAAAGAATTTTTCCGGCTAATGGGTCGCTCAACTCCGACTGAATCAGGCGCGCGAGGGGACGAGCACCAAAGAGGGGGTCGTACCCTTGTTGGGCCAGTGCCCGTCGGGCTGTCGGGGAGACCTTCAAGCGCACATCTCTTTCAGCCAGCTGTCCTGACAACTCAACCAGAAACTTGTCAACAACCTGAAGCATCACGCTCTGGTCGAGGGGCGCAAAATGGATAACGGCATCGAGACGATTACGAAATTCCGGGGTAAAGGCTTTTTCAAGAGCGGTTTTTGGGGCCGCAGTAGAACGTTCGCCAAAACCAATGGGGATCACATTCATCTGCCGGCTGCCAACATTGCTGGTCATAATCAGGATCACGTTGCGGAAGTCAGTCTCTTTGCCGTTGTTGTCGGTGAGGGTGCCGTGATCCATGACCTGCAAAAGAATATTGAACAGATCAGGATGGGCTTTTTCAATTTCGTCGAGAAGCAACACCGACCAGGGGTTCTTACCAACAGACTCGGTCAGCAGGCCGCCCTGATCAAAACCGACATAACCGGGAGGAGCACCGATCAGGCGCGCGACCGAATGTTTCTCCATGTATTCACTCATGTCAAAACGTAAAAATTTAACCCCGAGCTGATTGGCCAGCTGCCTGGCAACTTCGGTTTTCCCCACCCCGGTGGGACCGGTAAAGAGCAGGGAGCCGACCGGTTTTTCCGGATGACCGAGGCCGGCGCGGGAACGATGAATCGCTCGCACCAACGAATCAATCGCAGGATCCTGACCGAACACTACCCGTTTGAGATCGCGCTCCAGATAACGCAGACGCTGACGGTCGCTGCCACTGATCGACTTGATCGGCACCCGCGCCATACGCGCCACCACCCGCTCAATCTCGTCAACGCCGACAGGCCGATCGGGAGAACCGTCGAGACGGTGTTGGGCCCCGGCCTCGTCAATCACATCGATGGCTTTATCGGGCAGATGACGTTGAGGAAGATGCTTGACCGCCAGTTTGACCGCCGATTCAAGAGCCTCATCGGAATAACGGACCTTATGATACCCTTCGTAGTGGGAACGCAGACCACGCAGAATAGCAATAGTTTCTTCACTGCTTGGTTCATGCAAGTCAATTTTCTGAAAACGCCGTGACAGGGCACGATCCTTGCTGAACAGATTACGGTATTCCTCGTAGGTGGTTGAACCAATGCAGCGCAGTTCTCCGTTGCCCAGCGCGGGTTTAAGGATGTTGGAAGCATCCAGTGAACCGCCGCTGGTCGCTCCGGCACCAACGATGGTATGAATTTCATCAATAAACAAAATGGCCCGCTCACGCTTCTGCAGAGCACCGACAACAGCCTTTAGACGTTCTTCAAAATCGCCACGGAATTTGGTGCCCGCCAGCAAAGCTCCCATATCAAGGGTAAAGATCTCGCTGTCTTTGAGCAGATCCGGCACGTCCCCCTGCGAGACCCGCAACGCCAGACCTTCGACCATGGCGGTTTTACCAACCCCCGGCTCACCGACAAACAGGGGATTATTCTTACGTCGCCGGCACAACACCAGAATCGCCCGTTCGATCTCTTCGCCACGACCAATGAGCGGATCAATCTTCCCTTGACGGGCGCGCTCGATCAGGTTGATGGTGAAAGCCTCAAGGGGGTCCAGCGGTCGCTGTTTTGGTTTTACCCGTTCCGACGGGGCCCCTTGTGCTGGCCGTTCACTCGGTTTGGGATGACTGGTCGCAGCGGTGCGACCATGTGAGATATGATCGAGCAGATCAACCCGCTCAATCCCCTGATTCTGCAGAAACAAGCAGGCATGGGAGTTCTCCTCCTCGAGAATAGCCGCCAGCAGGTCACCGATCCCGACTTCCGTCTGCCGTGCCGACTGCATGTGCATCACCGTACGCTGCAGCATCCGTTGCAACGCCAAAGTCTGCCGCGGCACGTCTTCGTCCTCAACCCCTTCTGCCAGGTGCTCAAGATGGGCATCAAAAAAATGCTCCAGCTGGTGTTTAAGCTCATCCACGTCGCCACCGCAGGCAAGCAGTATCTGCTGCCCCGCTTCTTCAAACAGCAAGGCATAAAGCACGTGCTCGGTGGTAAGATATTCATGACGACGGCGCTGGGCTTCACGTACCGCGAGGGTAAAGGCGATCTGAACATCCTGACTGAACATAATACCTGCCGTTTCTAAGCGTTGTGCTTTGGCAAAAATTTAAACAACTTAACGGTTACACCATCAAGCTTCTTCGAGGGAACAGCGCAATGGAAAACCGGCCTTACGCGCTTTTAACCGCGCCCGGTCAACCTTGCTTTCAGCAATCGAGTAAGGAAAGGTTCCACAATGTCCCACCCCTTGAAAATGAATGGTCAGCATAATCTTTTCCGCCTCAGTGGCTGATTTGTGAAAAACCTCCTGCAACACCGCAACGACAAAATCCATCGTGGTGTAATCGTCATTGTGCATCAGCACTTTAAACAAAGAGGGAGTCTGCGTTTTTTTTTCGGTGGCGACCCGTGTTCCGGTTTTGTTACCGGTATTGGTTTCTGCGTTTTCCATGGTCTTTGATTCATTCCTGCGATGAATATTTTTGGGCTATCCTAACATAAAACCTTTATCCCGAACAATCGGGGATAAAATCAGGCGGAACGCAAGTTTCTTGTGGATTGGGCAACCCTTTTGCTATTTTACCATCTTCATCGTTGCTTTTGTTGTTACCAAGGAGTTTTTTGTGTCAATAATCCAAAGTCCGGAAGCACTGATTGTCCTGATTTTTCTTGCCGGCTTTTTTTGCGGGGGGCTGCTGGGAGTGACGCTCACTTTCCGGCGCGGTCAGCAACGCCTGACGGACGAGCGTCAGGCCCGTGGAGAAGCACTGCAACGCCTGGCGCGACTTGAAGCGCAGCTGGAAGCAGAGAAAAACAGCACCCTGGAAAAGCTGGATCTACTGGATGAGATCCGCCAACGCTCAGAAAGAAATTTCCGGCAATTATCGGCCCAGGCCCTGGCCGCCAACAACCGCGATTTTCTTGATCTGGCCAAGGCGACCCTGGAACAACACCAGGGGCAGGCGCGCCAGGAACTGGAGCAGCGGCATAGTGCCATCGACCATCTGGTGCAGCCGCTAAAGGAGGCGTTGACCCAGGTTGACGGCAAGATTTCCCAATTGGAGCAGGCCCGTAGCGGTGCCTATGCACGTCTTGATGAGCAGGTCAAAAACTTGCTCGGCAGTCAGCTCAAGCTCGAAACAGAAACCGCTAACCTGGTAAAGGCCCTGCGCACTCCGACAGTTCGTGGCCGCTGGGGGGAGATCCAGCTACGCAAGGTGGTGGAAATGGCAGGGATGCTTGACTACTGCGATTTTCTCGAGCAGGAATCATCCGTTGACGGTCGCGCTCGCCCGGACATGATCGTCAAGCTCCCTAATGCTCGTAATATCGTCATTGATGCCAAAGCACCGCTGATGGCCTACCTCGAAGCGATGGAAGCAGCCGACGAAAACACCCGGAAATTGGCCATGGAACGCCATGCCCGGCATATTCGCAATCACATCCTCAAACTCTCAGGTAAGCAGTACTGGGATCAGTTTCAGCCTACTCCCGAGTTTGTCGTGCTGTTCCTGCCCGGGGAATCCTTCTTCTCGGCGGCCCTGAGCGTCGATCCCGCCCTGATTGAAGCGGGAGTTGAGCGCAAAGTACTGCTGGCCACCCCGACCACCCTGATCGCACTGCTGCGCTCGGTAGCCTATGGTTGGCGTGAAGACAAGCTGACCGCCAACGCTCTGGCCATCAGCCGCCTGGGGCAGGAAATCCACGAACGCCTGGCGACCATGCACCAGCATTTTGAGCAGATGGGCAAGAGCCTGGAAAAAGCCGTCGACAGCTACAATAAAGGAATTGCCTCGCTGGACAGCCGGGTACTGGTCACAGCGCGAAAATTTACCGAATTAGGGGCGGGGAGCAGCAAAGAAATCAACCCGGTGATAGCGGTTGACAAGCGCACCAGAATGCCACAACTGACTGAAGAGCATGATAACGCTCAATCTGAGCAAAGGGACTTATCACCAGAAAACGGCGATTAAAATCACTCCGAGGACAAGACGATAGACGACAAAGGGCTGCATGCCGATCCGACGGATAAACGCCATAAAGTAGTGGATACAAGCAAAGGCACTGACAGCCGACAATAAAATTCCGAGGATAATAGTATTCCAGTCAGGCGCCACGGCAGAGCGGAGCAGATCCACCAGTTGCAATCCGCCGGCAAGGAAGATCACCGGAATCGACAGCAAAAACGAAAAACGCGCCGCCGCTTCACGACTTAAACCGAGCAGCAAAGCGGCGGTGATCGTAATTCCCGAGCGCGATGTCCCCGGAAACAGGGCCACGGCCTGGGCACAGCCGATCAGCAACATTCCCAGCCAGGTTAAACTGTAAACATTCAGTTCACCGCGGCGGCACCAGTCAGCCCACCCCAGCAACAAACCGAAAGCAATCAACCCGACGGCGATCAACAGGGGTGAGCGCAGGTGGACTTCGATAAATCCTTTTAAGCTGATACCCGCCAGCCCCACCGGGATCGTCGCCAGCAGCACCCCCCAGGCCAACCGTGCCGCAGGTGTCACTGTTCTGGTTACCAGGGAGCGACTCCACTCTCGCGCCATCTGCATCAGATCATTGCGGAAATAGATCACCACGGCGAGCAGGGTGCCGGCATGAACAGCGATATCAAACCCCAGCCCCTGGTCTTGCCAGATGGTCAGCACCGGCACCAGAATCAGGTGGGCCGAACTCGAAACAGGGAGAAATTCGGTGATTCCCTGCAACACAGCAAGAACAATGATCTGAAGAATATCCACAGCAAATCCTCTAAATGCCGATTTTTCAGCAAGTAAGACGAAAGAGAAGCCTTGTTTAGCAGCCTGTCGGTCTATCCATAAACCAGCTTGTACGGGATCGGGGTTGCCATGACAAGGGCGACCGTCGCCATAAATGGCGACAGGCGAACGGCCACGGATGGCGCAAAGCCCCTTGGCGTGGCACCCCCGATCCTGTGGTGAGTAGAGACCGTTCTTCTATCCCTTGATCATCCCGCTGTCAACAGAGGAACGCTGGCCACACCTCTGAACAGCGCTCAACATATTGCAAAACCATCAGATATCCTCTATGGTTACGACTATGAGTGTCTATCTTGATTGTGCCTCCACCACCCCTACTGAGCCGTCTGTTGCAAAGATCATGCGGCGGTTTGTTGAACGTGACTACGGCAACGCTGCCAGTCCGATTCACGATTATGGTACCTTTGCGCGCATGGCGGTTGACCATGCTCGTGGCCAGGTAGCCAAACTGGTCAAGGTACGTCGTGACGACGTTATCTTTACCAGCGGTGCCACCGAAGCCAACAATCTCGCCCTTCTTGGCTTGCGCAAGCATGGCCGGCAAACAGGGCGGCGTCATCTGATCTGCAGCACCATTGAACATAAGGCGGTGCTGGAACCACTGGAAGCCCTGTCCCAGTCCGGTTTCGCGATGACCCTGGTGCCCGCAGGCAGTGATGGCCGCATCAGCGTCACTGAACTGCGCAAAGCCCTGCGCCCCGACACTCTGCTGGTTTCTACCATGCAGGTCAACAACGAAACCGGGATCATTCAACCATTGACAGAGATTGCCGAGGTGCTGGCTGACCATTCAGCTTTCTGGCATGTCGATGCCGCCCAGGGGTTCGGTAAAGAGTTCGATAGCATCACCCATCCGCGTATCGATATGATCAGTATCAGCGGCCACAAGATTTACGGTCCGAAAGGGATTGGCGCCCTGATCACCCGCAAGCGCCATGGCGAACCACCCCCGTTAAAACCCTTGATGTATGGCGGCGACCAGGAACAGGGGTTGCGTCCCGGCACCCTGCCGGTCCCGCTGATCGCCGGGCTGGGTGAAGCCGCACGTTGTGCACTGCGCAATCATGCTGAACGTCTGGCCAGGGTCCGCAACATCCGCAATCAAGCCCTCAGTGCTTTAACGCAACTCGACCCGATCATCAACGGCGATCAGACTCACTGCCTCCCCCACGTAATCAACCTTTCCCTGCCGGGCATTCCTTCTGCCACAATCATCCGTGCCCTGGCAAAAACCATCGCCATCTCAAGCACTTCAGCCTGCACCAGCCACACCAGCACCCCCAGCTATGTTCTGCATGCCATGGGGCGCACTGAGGCACAATCGGCCTCGGCGGTGCGACTAAGCTGGTGCCACCTGACTGACGATATTGATTGGGAGGCCGTTGTCACTATCTTGAAGGAATTAAAGACTCAGGCAAAATCTTAAGCCGCTACGCAACCAAGAACAATCAATATCAATTACTCATAAGGAGCAATCGGCAACCCACGCTTGAGCCAGCCGGGGCCGGCGGAGCTGCCAACCATCCCCTCGGTGACATTGTAGACCTGGCTGAAGCCACGCGCCACCAGCAACCGCTGAACCTGGGTCGTACGATTGCCGGTGCGACAGATCAGCGCAATCGGCGCAGCAGTGTCACCACCTACCTGTTCGAGAACCTCACCGACAAAACCGTCCGCGCCACCCGGGTGAACCATATTGACCAGTTTCGCATCCCGGGGGACCCCGGTCTGACGCCACTCTTCCGGGGTGCGGATATCGATCAGGGTCACTTCCCCGGCCACCACAAGACGCTGCGCTTCCGGGGCTGTCAGTTCAAGATCATCAGCTGAACGCTTGGTCATCAGCATATAAATAACTCCCCCGGCGAACACGACAAGCACCAGCAACCATATTTTCACCGTCATTTCTCCTTCTCTTCAGGATGAATTCATATTTTCTGAAAATCATATTTCCCCACTCCCTGGATCAACAGGTAACTGAGCGGCTCATCGCCAACTACGCTGATCCGGTGCGGGCGACCTGCGCTGATTTCACAGCCTTCGCCCACGCTGAGAAACCTTATCTCCTGCGAATCTGCGAGTTCAACCTTCATCTCCCCCCGCAGGCAAAACATCGTATCGATCACCTCGGTGTGATAATGCCAGGGAACTTCTGCGCCAACATCAAGAAACATCTGCCGCACCCTGACATCTGCCGTCTGAACGATAATTGTGTCTTTATACGCCATTTACCCCACCCACCCTTGGTGAAGACATTTCTACCATGCTATTATTCACCGAATTGGTCATAGAGGCTACCTCTGGTACAATTTTTGTGGAGGGACCACCTTGGCTTCAGCGTCCGTTCTCGACCAGATTCAATCTTGATGCATGGTTGCCGGGGAGGCAAAACATGGATGGCGACAACAAGCGGTCATGGATGACGAAAAGCGTCCCTTGACATAGGATCCGAAGAGCCGGTGCTGAACAGATACAAAAAAATAAAAAAACGCACCCGGCCGGTCAAGTCTGGACATTCTTATATAAATCAAATAGATTCGCCCATCTGACAGTTGTCAGACCAATTCGTTGTCGACGGTTTTTTCGTTCTTTTTTCAGTCCACCGACTTTCCTAACATGATTTAAAGGTTCACAGCATGCAAGCTCTCGTTCTGCTGATCCGCGCTATTTGCCGCTTCAATATTATCCTTGGGCACCTATTTTCCTGGTTTTCCCTGGGAATCGTTCTGGTCTGTTTTACCGTAGTCGTCCTGCGTTATGTTTTTTCCATGGGTTTTATCTGGCTTCAGGATCTGTATGTCTGGCTTAACGCCTTGATGTTTATGGGCATAGCCGGTTTTGCCCTGTTCAATAACTCCCATGTCCGGGTCGACATTTTCTACCGACCGGCCTCACCAAAACGCAAAGCCCTAGTCGACATGTTCGGCAGTCTCTTTTTTATCGGCCCCTTCGTTTATATTCTGTCCACCTGGAGCTGGGCCTATGTGGCCCGATCCTGGCGTTTCATGGAAGGTTCGCCCAATTTTGGCGGGATGCCCGGTCTTTATATCATCAAGAGTTTTATTCTGTTTTTTACCCTGGTCGTTGCCCTGCAAGCCCTGGCCATGTTTCTGCGTGGGATACTGGTCCTGCTGGACAAGGAAAAACTCCTCCCCGAACCTTACCGCTACAAGGAGGAGTCCTGATGGATCCGGTTTTTCTCGGGGAACTACTCTCCCTGTTGATGTTTTTTGCCATCATCGGCGTATTGATGCTCGGCTTTCCGGTAGCCTTTTCACTGGCCGGCACCTCAGTCATCTTTGCCGGTATCGGATACCTGCTCGGGGTCTTCGATCCGTCCAACTTCAACAGTCTGGCCTCCCGCTATGTCGGCGTCATGCTCAATGAGGTTCTTGTGGCAGTGCCCCTGTTTATTTTTATGGGGATGATGCTGGAACGTTCCGGTATTGCCGAAAAACTGCTGATTACCATGGGCCGGATGTTCGGCACCATGCGCGGCGGGCTGGGGTTGTCGGTGATTGTCGTCGGCGCTCTGCTAGCCGCCTCTACCGGCATCGTCGGAGCGACGGTGGTCACCATGGGCCTGCTATCACTGCCCGCCATGCTGCGGGCCGGCTACGATCCGCGTCTGGCCGGCGGCGTGATCTGTGCTTCGGGCACCCTAGGTCAGATTATCCCGCCGTCAACGGTGCTGATCTTTATGGGGGACATGCTCTCCGGCATTAATGCTCAGGTCCAGATGCAGAAAGGCAATTTTGCACCAACACCGGTTTCCGTCGGTGACCTGTTCGCCGGCGCTTTCATACCGGGCCTGCTGTTGATTGCCCTGTACATGGCCTGGATGCTGTATAAAGCTGCCTTTAGTCCACAATCCTGTCCGGCGCTGGTAGTCACCGAACAGGAAAAGAAAGATCTGTGGAAAGATATTCTGTTCAGCCTGGTGCCACCGTTAATGCTGATCTTTGCGGTTCTCGGTTCGATTCTCGGCGGTATCGCCACGCCGACAGAATCGGCATCCGTCGGTGCCGTCGGTGCCATCATTCTCGCTGCCTTCCGCCGCCGCCTGTCATTAAAGAGTTTGCGTCAAACGATGCTGGCGACCGCCAACATCACCACCATGATCTTTGTTATTCTGCTCGGAGCTTCGGTCTTTTCGCTGGTTTTTCGGATGATGGGAGGAGATGAGCTGGTTGCCGAGTTTTTGCATAATCTTCCCGGCGGCAAGATGGGGGCTATCCTGTTTGTTATGCTGCTGATGTTCCTGCTCGGTTTTATTCTCGACACCTTTGAAATTATTTTTATCATTCTGCCGATCACAGCGCCGGTCCTGCTGATGATGGATGTCAATCCGATCTGGCTGGGGGTCATGGTGGCGGTGAATCTGCAGACCAGCTTTCTGACACCCCCTTTCGGTTTTTCCCTGTTCTATCTGCGCGGCGTAGCTCCGGGAAGTGTCTCAACCCGGATGATTTATGAAGGAGCGCTGCCCTTTGTCGTACTCCAGATCATTGCCATCAGCATTCTCGTCGTTTTTCCCGGCCTGGTGACCTGGCTGCCGGCGCTGATCTTCGGACGATAATAGATACGGTACGCACCGAATCGAAATCGAAATCGAAACAGATAAAAAATGAAACCCCAAAGGCAAGAACGATTTCGATCCCGATAGCGATTTCGATTGGGACAAAAGCGGCAGAGATAAGAACAGGGGGCAGGGAGTGATCGGAATCGCTCCCTGCCCCCTTGTTTAAGCGATCAATCAGCTGTACTTGATATATTTCTGACGTGCCGCAGCAAAGGCCTGGTCGACGTTCTCTGTACGAGTCTGCAACAGCGTGAGGGATTTAACAAAACTTTCCGCCGTTTCGCGGGTCAGGGCATCACGGTGCTCGCGTAACTCGTTGATAATCGCCATGGCGGCCTTGGCGCCGGCGGCAAGAATCTCTTCCGGGAAGAAACGAATATTGACGCCATGCTGCTCCACCAGGGTTTTGAGAGCAATTGGATCGTTGGCGTAGAAGTCGGATGCGACCTGGTCAAATTCAGCCTGACAGGCAACCTCCACGATCTGTTGCAGATCCTTGGGCAGGGCCGCAAATTTAGACTTGTTGACAACCAGCTCCGTTGCCAGCCCGGGCTCAATAAAGCTGGGCAGGTAGTATTCCTTACAGATCTGATAAAATCCCAGAGCCAGGTCATTGTAGGGACCGACAAATTCAGCCGCATCCAGAGCCCCCGACTGCAGCGCCTGATAGATCTCGCCGGCAGCCATATTAACCACGTTGGCACCCATGCGCTGCCACACCTGTCCACCTAAACCCGGCGTGCGGAAATTGAGCCCCTGGATATCGGCCAGACTTTTGATTTCCTTACGGAACCAGCCGCCGGCCTGGGTACCGGTATCACCAGACAAAAAGCCCTTGACGCCGAACTGATCGTAAACTTTGTCCCAGATTTCCTGCCCGCCCATGTAACGCACCCAGGCTGCCAGTTCACGCGACGTCATGCCGTAGGGCACACCGGTAAAAAAGGAGGTAGCCGGACTCTTGTTCTGCCAATAATAAGCAGCACCATGACTCATTTCCGCCGACCCTTCAATAACCGCATCAAAGGATTGCAATGGTGGAACCAGCTCTCCGGCAGAGTAAACACGGATATTGAGTCGACCACCCGACATGGCGGTAATCCGATCGGCCAGGCGCTGGGCGCCAACCCCCAAACCCGGGAAATTGCGCGGCCAGGTTGTGACCATGCGCCAGTTATAACGCTGTTGGGCAATAGCTGGTGCGGCCACTGTGGTCACCGCGACTCCGGCGCCAACGGCTGCTGTTTTGATAAAATCGCGACGCTTCATAATCGACTTGCCTCCTGATTTCCTGGTTATAGGTAGCGAAAAACGTTCTGTTTTTTCAACTATCCCTTTTAGCCGAATCCGGATCCGCCAGTCAATAGGGGCTCGATCAAAACCATGTTTTATGGAATACTTCTATAATACAACAGATCCTCGGCCATTAGTCGCTCAATCCCCACTTGTCGGGCAGAGGCAAGCAACTGCTCACAAGTGGTGTCATCTACCGGAATGCCGCTGCAACCACGTTTCGAGCGCATCAACGTTTCCGGTTCCCCCGCAACCAGAACCGGCAGTTCCGAATCTTCCGCCGGAGTGCTTTTGACATACTTGACTAGTGCCGTTATTTCCTGCTCCATCCATTGGCAATCAACCAGTCGTTGCGGATCGATGATAATCGTTGCCATGTGATTGATAATCCCTCCCATCCGGGGATTTTCAGGCTGGATGGTTCCGCCGCCGGTCAAGACTCCGGCCAGCAGCTCACAGAAAAAAGCGATCCCGTATCCTTTGTGCTGCCCCAGAGAGGTTATGGCGCCGTAGGGCTCAACAAACATCACCGACGGATCGGTGGTTGGCCGCCCACAGCCGTCGTAGAGGGTCTCTGCAGCAACCTCTTCACCCTTGTTCATCGCCACGCGCATCTTGCCCAGAGCGACTTTACTGGTTGCCATATCAAGCAGAATAGGGGCGTTGCCAGTCGTTGCCGGCATGGCAAAACAGATCGGATTAGTGGAATAGCGAGCCGCAGTACCACGATAAGGAGCAACCAGGGGGCGGTGATCGACCACATTAACAAAATGGAGGGAAACCATACCGGCCGCAATGGCCTGTTCCCCGTAGCTGCCGATGCGTCCCATGTGATGCGCATTACGCAACCCCATGAAAACCAGGCCGTTTTCGCGACAACGCTCGATTGCCACAGCCATGGCCTCCCGAGCCAGGCGCTGACCATAACCGCGGCGACCATCAAAGACCATCATGGCACCATGATCACGTACCGGTTGCATTTCGGCATTGGGAACCAGAGCTCCTTTTTCGATACTGCTCACATAGGTCGGCAGCATGCCAATGCCATGGCTGTCGTGTCCGGCAAGATTGGATTGAACCAGATGATCAGCAACAATTGCTGCCTCGCGACTGCTGCTTCCGGTGGCCACCAAGAGGGCTTCAGCAAATTTGTTCAGTTGTTCCGCGGGAAAGTGCTTCATGAACTGCCTCGTTTTTCTTAAAAAGACTGGGTCGTCAGGTTTTTAACTATGTTCGTTTCCGCTCAGCACGGGATCGGGGCTACCATGACAAGGGCGTCTGTCGGCATGGACGGCGCAAGGTGGGGTCGAATGGTTATAAAACTTCTATCTATCAACGCTTGATGCTTTCACAAAAAGCAGCCGGTTGGATAGCCAAGCTCAAAGCGCCACCTACAAGGCGCGCCATGGCTGAACAATGAGGCGTACTTACCTACGTTGAAGCAGTGAGACGATGACGACTGTTTTCAGACTGGCGCAGCAGTCGGTGAGTTTTTCGACGCCATCAACGCTTGGCAAATTGCCCCGCGCGATCAATCAGATAGCGGGCAATACTGCGCGAAGGCGGCAGGATCGGTAATTGATTCAGGGTGTACCAGTCGGCGGCACAGAGTTCCTGATCGCGCAACTCGATATCGCCACCGGCATAATCGGCGACAAAGCCGCACATCAGTTGACTCGGGAAGGGCCAGGACTGACTGCCCAGATAGCGGATATTGGTAATGCTGATGCCTGTTTCTTCGGCGACTTCGCGCGCCATGGCCTCTTCCAGCGATTCGCCAAACTCGACAAAACCCGCCACCAGCCCGTAACGCCCGGTGGCCCACTCCCCTTTGCGGACCAACAATAACTGATCACCGCGCATCACCAGACCAATAACACACGGGTGGATACGCGGGAAGTGATGGGTACCGCACTGCAGACAGAATTTACCCCATTCACCGGTCAGACGCGCCATTCTTCCATCACAGTTACCGCAGAAGCGGCTGGTTTCCTCCCAGTGCAGGATCATCAGACCAATCCCCCCCAGAGATGACAAGGATGCCGGCAAGGTTGGTTCGGTAGCACGCAGATGATGAGGCTCAAGCGCTACCGACAGTTCGATATCGCCTGGTACCTCCACCAGTCGGCAGGGTTTTTCTTGCCACTGCCCCAGATACAGGGCAGTGCCTGCCAATGACGGAACCGGACAGTCGCCGCTGGGGAGCTGCTCAGGCTGTCCCTTCAGGGTGAATAGCCGCAGCCCCTGCAGCAGTACCCAGACGCCATCACCTCCAGGATCCCGATCGGGAGCTGACAACTCAAAACAGCCATCGAGACAGGTGCGATTAAAGGGCAGGGTCGAGATATCCATGGCACAGACAAATTGATTCAGCATCAGACCCTCTTGTTCAAGGCATAACGCAACAGGGCGGTCTGCGTTTTGGCATCAGTAATCTCTCCTGCAGCAATCATCGCTAAAGCAGTCTCCAGATCAACCACCAGTGGCTCGATAAACTCATCCGGTTCAAGAGCGGTTTCAGTCTGCTGAAGACCAGTCGCGACAAAGAGATAAATCCTCTCATCACAAAAACCGATGCTGCTGTAGATGTAACCGAGACTCTCCAGCCCTGCGGCATGATACCCCACCTCTTCCACCAGCTCACGGCGCACGCAGCCTGCCGGATCTTCCCCCGGCTCGAGGCGTCCGGCGGGAATCTCACAGATCGTATCACCGATGGATGGGCGAAACTGACGGATCAATAGCAAACGCCCATCAGCCATCACCGGCAGCACCGCGCAACCGCCCGGATGGCGCAGAAACTCGAAGGTCGATTCGCGCCCGTCGGGCATCCGGTGCAGTTCGCGGGTAATATCAAAAATGCGTCCCTGGTAAAGTATCTCCTGTGTCAATCTGGTCATTGATATGTCCTTGGCAAATGGGTTTTGATGCAATCAGATACTTGTTACTGGAGATGATAACCTACAGCTGTTCGAGAAATATCTGCAAGGCACGATGATCACCACGGTAATGACAGGGCCATTTTTGCTCGTTGCGTTCCACCAGCCAGGTATCAACCAGAAAGGTCTGCATCCCAACCGCTGCCGCCGCCAGGTCATGACTGCTGTCGTTGCCGACCATCAGACAACGCTCGGGTGGCACATTGATCAACGTGGCAATCTCTGCAAAGTACCCGGCCTGGGGTTTGCAGTAACGGCTGTTTTCATAGCTGGTCAGATGACGAAACAAACCCAGATCGAGTTCAGCCCAGGCCATCCGCGCCTCGATCATAAAGCGGGGGAAAACCGGATTGGTTGCCAGCACCAGGGGGATATTGCGACGATGGCAATCGTTGACAATCTGCTGTGCCAGCGGAATCGGGTGAACCAGGTGGTGCAATTCATCAAGATGATGCTCGGCGTAATGCGCAAGGCTCTCTACCAGCAGGGCCTCTGCGATACCCAGTTGTTGTTTGAGCAGAGCAAACAGGCGCTGTTCATTACTGATATGACCATCCCCCTCTTCAGTGATCAACCGGCGAATGGCATCCAGCATCGCACGGGTAAAACGCCGGGGCTTGATCTGGGGCGCGCAATAGGCAGCGAGGCGCTCAACATAACGGGGGATAAAATGTTCCATCTGCACCCGCAGCAAGGTACCATCAAGATCAAACAAAATCGCCTTGATCGGTTGGCTATCCTCTCTTTTCTGCATTTTATGCTCCATCAGGACAAAGCGCTTGCCGGCAACAAGGAAAAGTCTCAGGTTGCTGGTTCTTTTCTTACCACATTCCGGTTTTTATTGGCCATGCCTCCGGTCTATTCTTCTGGCACAACAAAACTTGACTGCACCACAACCGGCAGGCTAAAAGTTTAGCTTCATCGTAACTTTTGAGTAACTTAAAAAAGTTACTTTATGACAAGACGGCGGACTTTACACAACCAGACACGTTGCCGCTCTTAACATGACAGACGGGCTGAATCTTTTAGAGGAACCATGGACGCCTTTAGAGCCGAAGTAAAAGAACTTAAAATTGGACAGACTATCCGCGATCTGCGTCAGATGCGACGGATGACTCTCCAGGATCTCGCCGTCGCAACGGAGTTGTCCAAGCCTCTGTTATCACAGATTGAAAATGATCAGGTGATCCCGCCGTTAGCAACCCTGCTGCGGATTGCAAAAGGATTGAATGTTCCGCTGCAGAAATTTTTTGAAGAGGAAGACAATACCCACAAATGCCTGGTCGTTAAAGCTGGAGAAGCTGATCGTATGAACCGTCGTCCCAGTCATGGCGGCAAACCGCAGCCTTATTTCTATCACTCACTGGCCTACGGCAAACAGCATAAGCACATGGAGCCCTTCCTGGTTGAATTCGACCCCGGCCGTACCGAGCAGTCGCAACCGGTACGCCACCCCGGGGAGGAATTTTTCTATATTCTGGAAGGCACAGTTGAACTGCAGCACGGCAACGATACCTACATTCTCGAAGCCGGCGATTCAGTCTATTGGGATTCCAACGAACCCCACAGCCTCAAAGCCCTGGGGAATGAAATCGCTCGCGGCATTGCGGTACTCTACACTAAAACCTGATCAGCGCTTTCTGCTTCCCGACCGCTGATTTTTTGTTAGTATTGAGTAGCATGCTTCGACAAAACCTTTTTAGTCCGTTCATTTCTTCGACCACAGGAGGTGTACCCATGGCAAAAATCGGTGTCATTCTTTCCGGCTGCGGTGTCTACGACGGCAGTGAAATTAACGAAACAGTGATCACCCTGCTCGCCTTGGATCGGGCCGGTGCAGAAGTCCTCATAATGGCCCCCGACGTTGAACAGCAGGTCGTCAATCACCTGACCGGCGATACGCTGGCCGATGAAAAACGTAACGTTCTCGAAGAATCCGCGCGGATTGCCCGCGGCAAAGTCATTGATATCGCCAAGGTCACTGTTGATGATTTTGATGCCCTGTTTATCCCCGGCGGGTTTGGTGTCGCCAAAAACCTTTGCGACTTTGCCTTTAAAGGCCCCGATTGCAGCGTCAATCCGGATGTCGAGCGACTGCTTAAAGCCACCGTTGCCGCCGGCAAACCGCTGGCTGCGGTCTGTATTGCCCCAGCGCTGCTGGCGAAGGTTCTCGGCAAGGATCTGCCGGGCGTCAAAGTCACTATCGGCACCGATGAAGGAACTGCCGGGGCGATCAACACCATGGGGGCGACCCATACCAACTGCCCGGTGACTGAATTTATCGTTGACGAGAAAAACCGCATCATTACTTCGCCGGCCTATATGCTCGCCGGGCGCATCAGCGAAGCGGCAGAAGGAATCGAGAAAACCGTCGGCGCACTGATGAACATGCTGCACTGAAAAGTCTTGCTGGCAAAGCAAACAAAACCGGTATTGTAATAATTAGCCGACTCTGCTATCAATCCGGGCTGTAAACCTTTCATCAAACGAGGAGCAATCATCATGCAGAAGTATCGTTGTG
>JAHYIY010000052.1 GCA_019429255.1 Desulfuromonadales bacterium
CGATAGCCGGGATAAGCTGCGGCGCTATAATCGCGGGCTGCTTGCCGGCGCAGCGGCGACAACTGATACGGATTAACTGACCGGCCGGCAACAGTGGCCTCCTGGTTCAGGCGCTGCCACATATCATCCAGCTCAAAAAAGCCGCTCACAGGATAGCCGTTACGAACCAGCAGATCGATAGCTGCGCTATCTGCACGCATGTCCTTCTCACTGCCATAACCCTTGTGCAGCGTTCCTTCCGTCAGTTCACGCAGCAACAATAAGCGCTGTGAATAGTTCGGATCCCCGGGCTGTACGTCCTGCAAAAAAACGGCGCGACCCCGGACCAGGGGTCTCATGTTGTTGGTCACATGACCGGCCTGAAGATGTCCAATTTCGCGTGCCAACAGGGCGACGAGCTGCTGCTCAGACTCAAGTTCCTGCAATACACCGCGCGTTACAACAACAATGCCACCCGTCAAGGCAAAAGAATAGGCGTCTGAATGATTGGCAACCCTGACCTGTTTGAGCTGATTGCTGCTATCCGTCATCAGCCGCCGGGCAACCTGATTGACATATTTTTCAAGATCGACATCAGGGTAATCCCCTCCCAGATACTGAACGACTGCATTGCTCCATAGCTGGCTGAGCTGGGATTCCTGCTCGGCGCTTAAGGGCGAATCATCCGTAACCTTGATGAAACCGGGTCTTGGGGTGCAACCGCCGACAACAAACAGGATGAGAACAACAAACAAAAAATTAAAAATCCGTACCACCAAATACCCCTTGCTTCATTTATCACATCAACATCCAACAGCTGATTGATATTAAAACGGTTGCGCCGGAAGCGAGCAGCAACTATAAATTATCTCGTCTGCTAAAAACAACTTTTCACCTTACAGGAGTCGTCATGATGACCGACACTGCGGCGCAGGTTCTTTTAAACACCGCCCACACAGCGATTGAACATGCGCTTGACCAGCTGCCCTATTCCCCCGCGCCTCGAGAGGAACAACTCCTGAATGAGCGCGCCGGCTGCTTTGTCACCTTGAAGATCAATGAGCAGTTGCGCGGCTGTATCGGCAATTTTCAGTCACGCCGCCCCCTCTATCAGGAAGTGGCCCTGATGGCTGTCGCCGCCGCCACCCAGGACCCGCGCTTTTCTCCCCTGACCAGAACCGAACTGGAGTTGGTCAGGATTGAAATTACCGTTTTGTCACCATTGGAGAAGATCTCCGGCCCCGACGACATCATCATTGGCCAGCATGGTATTTACCTTGAGCATGGGATCAACCGCGGCGTACTGCTCCCCCAGGTAGCCGCCGAACATTGTTGGGATGCCTTGACTTTTCTGCGTCAGACCTGTAACAAGGCCGGGCTGTCGGCAGACATGTGGCAAGCCCCGGATACCGAACTTTATCGCTTCAGTGGCGAAATCATTACAGAAAAAGCATAAATTCGTTGTCAGGAGTTGGAATGACTGAAATATCGCTGGAACTAGTACCCCGGAATGAACTTTCCCTGCGCAAAGAGCTGGAACTGGTGCGCCGGCATCTCCCGGCGGTAAACAGGATCAATATCCCCGACATCCTGCGGTTTGATATGCGCAGCTGGCAGGGGTGTGCCATTGCCGGAGAATACGTACCCCATACCATCCCGCACCTGCGCGCCATCGATTTTAATCCTGATGCGCCCCTGCCAATCCTTGAACAGTTGCGTAACAGCAAGGTCGAGGCGGTACTGGTTATCAACGGCGACCCGCCACAGGAGATGAAACACACCTACTATCGCACCAGTTCTCTCGAAATGATTCGACGCCTCAAACGCGAGTGCCCTGAGCTGACGATCTACGCCGGGATTGACCCCTATCGTAGCGGCATTAAAGATGAAATCGACTACTTGCACGCCAAGCAGGACGCCGGCGCTGATGGTTTTTTCACCCAGCCTTTTTTTGATCTGCGATTGATGGAGATTTACCAGGGGTTTTTCCGCAACACCACCATCTACTGGGGGGTCTCACCCGTTGTTACCGACAGTAGCCGCAGCTACTGGGAAAACAAGAACCACGCAATTTTCCCGCGCGATTTTGCCGCGACGCTGCAATGGAACCGTGATTTTGCCCGTAAGGCACTGGAGTTTGCCCACAGCCATGATGACAATCTCTACTTCATGCCGATCAAAACCGATATTGTTCAGTATCTGCAAGGAATAATCTAACCCAAGATGACAACCTCTTGAGTGGATATGGCCATGAACATCAACAAGCTGATACGCCAGGTTCAACCACCGCCGATCACCGAGGTCAAAAGCTGGCTCGCTGGTCGCAGTGCCTCGGCAGCACTCCCCCTGCTCGATCTCTGTCAGGCGGTACCCAACTACCCGCCGGAACCAGGACTCATCAGCCATCTGCAAAAAGCCCTCGATGATCCGGCAACCTACCGCTACAGCCCGGATGAAGGCTTGCCGGATGTGCGGACAGACCTGTGCCACTGGTATCAGCGCCACTACCAGAGTGCTCCCCAACCAGATCAGATCTGTCTGACCATCGGTGCCAGTCAGGCCTTCTGGCTCGCCATGATGTGCTTATGCCAACCGGGTGATGAAGTGATCGTTCCCCTGCCGGCCTATTTTGATCACTTGATGGCGCTGCAAAGCTACGGGGTAAAGCCGTCATATATCCCCTTCGATCCAGACAGCAGTGGTCTCCCGGACCTAGCTGCCATCGAACAAAAGATCACCCCCAGGACCCGGGCCCTGTTATTGGTTTCACCCAGCAACCCGACCGGGGCGACGATCCCGTCACAGCAACTGGAACAGCTTCTGGATCTGGCGCAAGCACGCTCAATTGTCCTGATTCTTGACGAAACCTATAACTGCTTCATCAACGACTTCAGCAATTCCCCTCCGCATCAGCTCTTTAGGCACAACAACTGGCAGCAGCACTTTGTTCACGTCGCTTCCTTCGGCAAAACCTTTGCCCTGACCGGCTTGCGCTGTGGCGCCCTGATTGGCGCAATGGAACTGATCGAACAAGCGTTAAAAATTCAGGATAGCATGGTGGTATGTCAGCCGCGTCCGGCGCAACTGGCACTGCAATATGGGTGTGGTCATCTGGATGGCTGGATAGAAGAAAAAGCACAAATAATGCAACAGCGTCACGCTGCCGTTACTGCCTGCTTTGACACCGGCATCAAGGGGTTTGAGTTGACCGCCAGTGGTTCTTTTTTTGCCTGGGTCAAACATCCCTGGGTCGGCCTGAGCGGTCGCCAGGCAGCACGAAAACTGCTGGACAAAGCGGGGATCATCTGTTTACCGGGAGAGGCCTTCGGTCCCG
The DNA here is from genome assembly GCA_019429255.1 of Desulfuromonadales bacterium. Classification (GTDB taxonomy): domain Bacteria; phylum Desulfobacterota; class Desulfuromonadia; order Desulfuromonadales; family Geopsychrobacteraceae; genus Pelovirga. The sequence continues at coordinate 3,314 of JAHYIY010000052.1, forward strand.
GCCTTGAGCCTTACTTACGGCTGGCCTTCGGCAACATTGAGACGGGTCAGATGAACGAATTGAAGCTGCGCCTGGAAGGGGTGTAAATCGGTATTTTAATCCAGCGGATCAAATTGATCCCGCGCCGCATAACACAAAGGGCAAACCCATTCCGGCGGCAAATCAACAAATTCGGTGCCGGGCAGAATGTTATTCAGGGCATCCCCCTTTTCGGGATCATAAACATAGCCACAGCAGGTACAGATATAACGCATAGTATTTACATCCCTTTACGGTCAGGGGTCAGGTATCAGACCTGAACAAAAAAAGACCCAAGTCGCAGCCTGAGTCTCATATTTTTTTGGTGGGCGGTACTGGGATCGAACCAGTGACCCTTCGCGTGTGAGGCGAATGCTCTCCCGCTGAGCTAACCGCCCGCATGAGGCGTTTTTATAGCAGCATCATGATGATCTGTCAATTGCATGTTGTGGCGACCCCAGGTGGATTCGAACCACCGGCCTACTCCTTAGGAGGGAGTCGCTCTATCCAGCTGAGCTATGGGGTCGTGGGGGTTTTAGTACAATTATTTCAGTAGCTTATGTTTTCCCTTTTACTAGATTACGGCATGTTATATCATCAAACTTCATAGAAAAGCTCATCAAAAAGACCACAAAACGGACCACGATCAATCATGAAACGGTTTACAGATACAGGGGTTAAAAACCTCAAGCCAGAAGTCAAACTCTATGAGCGCACAGAGGGTGGTGGCTTCTCTATTCGGGTATAACCATCCGGGACAAAAACCTTTTACTATATCTATTACGATGCTGGCAAGAAACAAAGGGTTCGTATTGGCGAATATGGATCGATTTCACTCGCTGTAGCGCAAGAAAACGCTGCTGTCCTCCATTCTGCCCAAAAACGTGGTGTTGACCTGAAACTTGAAGGCAATACCGTCGCCGATCTCACAACACGCTATCTGTAAGAATACTCCAGAACAACAAACACGCCGCGGATATACAAAGAAAATAAGCGTGTTCTGACCGTTAACGTACTCCCCCAGATTGGGCACATCGATCTGAACAATATAAAACGCAAACACATTTATGAATTGCTGCAGCGCATTATTGAACGAGGTGCACCCATACAAAGCGACAATGTCCTGAAAGTGGTCAGAAAGATGTTTAATTTTGGCATCGAGTGCGGCATGACGGAAATCAATCCGACACACATGATCAAGCAACAACCAGAGAAAGAAAAAACGCGCGTATTATCCATCGATCAGTAAACCCGGAAAACCGAAATCTTAAAAATTTTGTTGATTTTCCAGTAACTCTAATGGACAGAGGATCTGGAATTGTCAGGCGCATCCGATTCACAGCAAAAAATATCCTTCATCAAGAATCCAACAAAAGATACTTAACAACCGGCAAGCAACGTACATGGGTGTCTCCTACCGTCATTTCGGTCTCCAGTTCGTTGGTGAGCAGAAGACACTCTGCCTTGTCCTTTTTTATTAAATTGCTGAAAGCGGCCAGTTCACGTTCAGGGATTTCTGACTGAGGATCATCCTCGTACCAGACTTGGATGCGCTGCGTTATCGTCATACCTTGTTTTACAATGAAATCAGTTTCGCTATCATCTTCGCCAAAAAAAACGTCTTCATGGCAACGATGCAGATGGTTATGGACGACGTTCTCGACAAGGCGCCCGGCATCGGCTGAAAAGGAAAAAGCCACCCGGTTGCGCAACCCGGTATCGATAGCGTAAGGCTTGAACCCGGCTCTCTGGACACTTTTTAGGGACCAGCTGAATTTCTGTAACTGGAACGTCAGGTAGCTTTCAAGAATTGCCGAGAGATAATTTTCGGTCTTATCTTGAGAAATGGAAAAGTTATTTTTGAGCTTATTGACACTGGTCTTCCGGGTATTGTTGGTCATCAGAAAGACCGCTAAATTGCGCAGATCAGCAACGTCACGAATCTCATGGCGGGTCACAATATCCCGGTAGAGGATATCCTCGAAGTAGTTTTTCAGCAACATCTCACGATCCTCGTCGTTTTCTTTGAGGATAACTTCTGGAAAGCCACCGTACTTGAGGTATTCGTGAAAGTGATGACGAATCAGTGTCTTTTCTGCAATATACTCAAGTTCTGAATGAACTATGATATCTTTAAATCGCAAATATTCACTGAAAGAAAGTGGATAGACCTCGAATGAAACCTGCCGGCCAGTCAGTTTAGTGCCGATCTCCCGGGAGAGCATCTGTGCCGAGGAACCGGATACGAAGATCTTCACATCCTCGGTATCACTGCGACCACGTACCCACCCTTCCCAACCAGAAATATTCTGAATCTCGTCTAGAAAAAGATACCCCTTCCCTTCCGGACAAATCCGTTCCCGCCAGGTACGGTAGATCTGTTCGAGCAATTCTACCGACGCCTCAGCGGCAAAAAGTGGTTCTTCCAGGCTAACCCGTAACAGCTGCCGGGGCAGAATGCCCTTACCAAGCAGAGCATCCATTATTTGCGCCAACAGTGTGGACTTGCCGCAGCGCCGCACCCCTTTCAGGACAAGGATTTCCTTCGTGTCGACCTGAGACAAACATCGTGACAACAAATCCCGGCCGATCCCTGCTTCGACATGTCCAGTCGTCCAGAAGCGATTGTAACTGACCAATATTTCAAGAAGGCGCCCTGCATCCATACTATCAACCGTCTAGTAAGTGAGTTACATGTTCTTTATCACCGGCATACCGGTCGGTCAAGACGATCCTGCCGCTCAAAATCATTGTCACATGAATGTTATTCACCTTAATTTTCGTGTGCGCCGCCAACCTGCCCAAATATCGGTACCAGCTCTCTTCTGAGTAACTTCAAGGTAACTATCTGAAATCAAATTCTTTAGAAAATTGAAGTTACTCTATGAAAATTCGCCCCGCGGGGCGTGAGTCGCTAATCAAGAAATTGTTCTAGATAATCTTGAGGGAACTCATATTCTTTCATTTTCTCCATTCGATGCTCTAGAATGGTTTGCTGTGTTCCATCTTCATAGGTAATAACCCCGTCAAAATTAAAGAAGCATTTAACGAAGCGTTTTGATGAGATAATATCTTCGGTATCCTGATTAGTTAACACATTGTAGAGAAAACCGTTTCTGATTCCTTTATTGAGAATTTTTGTCATTACACATTCTTCATCATATGGCCCGCAGGGTTCGTATTCATCCCAAAAGCTGTCTATTGGTATACCCTCCTTGTCATAGTCAATCATCGCCAAATTCCTTTTATCAGAAGAAAGTGATTAAACGAAAGATTCAGTAGATGTCTGTTCGATAAAAACCTGACAAATTTTCTTCTTTAACTCAACACTCCAGTATACGCTCAATAAAATCGACCCCAGCGTTCAATTGAAACATCTTGTGCAGTTGTGCGAAGGGAACGCGGATGGCATCGGGGAGTATCTTGACTGCGGTGACCGCTGTGGAAATGTTCATTGAGTGGATAACAACCTGAGCCTCGATCTGACGATGGATGCCGATATGCTCGACTACCATCAGGCCACGCTCCAAACCATCCTCAAGATCAAGATCCAGAAACACAAAATCAAAGTCCTTATCCCTTAGCTGCGCTATCGCGTCCATGGCCGTTGTTACAAATGTGAGTGTATGCCCCTGCAATGCATTTCTGAAAAATTCCGATCTGACCCGGTTATCTTCTACTATCAGAATATCCATGACACCCTTTTTTGAATCAGAGAAAATATTCGAGGGAGTCGGTTTGCCTGTTGTAGCCCAGCCAAAGTGCACGTCCTGATTGTTCCGGGCACGAGATCATCCTGGCGGCAATCCTCTCCCCTTCTTTTCTCATGACGACCCTTTTCGCAAATTGCTCGCCCGGCCACTCTTCGACGGTAAAGAGACGGTCTAGGTCATAATCCATATAAGGCCCGTTCCCAAGTCTGACCGACACCACCAGCAGGGTGCTTGTCTCTTGAGCGAGGGATTTCAAGTCGGCAATGTTCCGTTCAAAATCCCCAGGACCCGAGATGGACAGATCAGCGTAGTCATCATAGAGCAAAAGCCCGCGATGATTATTGTGCTGATAACGCCACAGTCGCATTTTTTGACTTATTTCCAAAGGATCCATCTCATAATGGACAGCATGAAATATATTGGTGTCAAACAAGCTAGCAGCATATTTTGTCAGATGGCAAAAATCACTTGAGAACAGTTGTCCAGCCGCTAACCGAGAGAGAGGAACCCCGGTCGCGGCGGCCATCAACCGGGTCATAAAATTCATCGGATCCGTTCGACTGGAAGCATAAAGGACAGGACGTTCCGACTCGGAAAACTCCAGCAACAATTTTAACAGCAGGGCGGTCGCCCCGATTTGAGGATGTGCGTACAGAAAAACGACATCTCCTCCAAGAAATAGTTCATCGAAGTAACCTCTGATCACGGTTGGCGGTTGCTGATATTGCCGCGGACGTTCTTCATAACGATGTTCAAGTCCCCGGAACCACTCTTTCAGGATTGATTTCATGGGTGCGAGTCCTGTCTCTGATGTTTTGACCTCAGGCATCATGAATTCCACTTCGAGCAATTAGATCGATATAGGCGCCTGAAATCAGATCGGCAGCTTGAATGCCTAAAACATCAAGAAGGTGATGCATTTCACGAATGCCTGTCGCAGCTGCTTCCCCTTCGGACAGAACAGTTTCAATTTCCAAAAAACTGCCGAGCTTTTCAACCTGATCAAGGTGAATGCGGGAACGTCCAACGTGATACAGAATACGTTTTTTTCTGACCCGATCAACACAGCCACAGGCTTCAGATAAGACCTTGTAAAGTGTTTCGGGAGAGTCCGTGGGTGAGATAAAATAATTTGATTCTGATGGTCCCCGCTGATCGGCTCGCCGGTAGAATATCAGTTCTCCCCTATTTTCCGACAGGATACGAAGCTTAAAACGCCCTTCTGTGCAGTTGAAAAAGACATCATCCTGGCTGAGCTCAATGGGTCCCTTGTCGGCAATGGCGGAAATTTTATCAATAAGCAGATCAACCTTCTCAACTCGAGCCTTGATCTCAACATTGCGTGCCATCAGAGCCTCCGGTCAACCATGATATCCAGATCATCAATCAACTTTTTAATCTGGTCATTAGGCCGGCCCAACCAGACTTCGTAACGGCCATGAACCCCGAAGTCATAAGCGTAGGCCCAGGCCCTGTTTCGATCAGGATCATAGAGCACCAGAACTCGCGTTACCGTACAAGAGTGCGGCATACAGCCTACCAAAAAAATGAAGGGCCCCTGCCGGGTCATGACAAATCGATTACCGGTTGCGACAACATACAATTCACTGACGAATTCATGGAGGTATTGATCCTTCGGAAAATCATCCAGAATTTTTTCATAAACTAAGGAAAATCGATGATCTTCCAGCATCTCCCATGGCAGAACATCATACTTTTTGTATTTTTCAGGAAACTCTTCGATCCTTACGTCTTCGTAGGCTGAAGGCGTGCAGGCAGGAAAAAACAGCATCAACAGAAATACTGATACAAATGAAATGAGTTTTTTCACGATCAAATCCCCCTCGCAGAGATGCCCCGCATAGGATCAACATCAGTCATCAGTTATAAAACCAGCAGATCGACAACTTTAACAATCGACTGGAATGCCGGCCTTTACCAATAGTTTTTGCGCACTGGCCAAAAGTATTTTGTCCAAAAAACACCAGTTAACGCGAATATCTTCATGTCGGCAATCACTAATAGCATTGACCGCACGCTGTATGGCGATCTGTGCCGGAACACGATAGGATGAGCCCATGACGGTCATCGCAAGCGACCCTATCTCCTGTCGGCAACTCATCCGGATACCGTTTGCGACTGCTTTCTCCAGTACTGAAGCAAAATGTTCTTCGCTGATAATGACATCATTGGCGTGATGCGGCAGAGCAGCAACAATAACCAACCAGTCCCAACGACCTTCACCGGGAATGATCCGAGACTCCCCGTGAAGAATGGGTCGCAGACCTTTGACATCCTGTTCAAGATAGGAAAACAGCTCATCTCGCTCCTCCGGGTCAAAGGAATGCTTCAACGCTGTAGCCGCAGCCGAACCACCCAACGTACAGATGACCCCGTCAACTGGACAGACAAGCCCTTCTGCACCTACAAGACCTATATCACCTTGAAACAACTGAACGATCATAGACACTACTTCCAAACGACCTTACATTATTGATAATATTCTTCGTACTTCTAAGAACTCAGTATAAAATGGCGGCTTAAAATCATCTTGATTTGACGAATTACATTGTGATCCGGATGGACGAAACAGATTTTATTGATTAACGAGTCACGATGAC
>JAHYIY010000002.1 GCA_019429255.1 Desulfuromonadales bacterium
CAGACGTCGCAAGCCTGTCGGTTTTGTTGCTGTCATCTTCGTTACCCTTAAATCAGCGGAAAAACAGATCAAGCCCACCGGCCTGACGTTCGGCCAGCTCCGGAATGCGTTGGCGTTGAAAGCGCCGTAAGAGTGGAAAAATCCAACCGGTCAGACGAATCAGCAGGGTGCGGTCAAGGAGCCGATAGTCAGCTTCAGAACGCATCAGCAGGGCGAACAGGGCTCCGGCGGTGATCCAGCGCAGGCGAAAGGGGGAATAATCACTCTCAATAAGAAATCCCTGCGGATGTTTATTCCGGTAACGCTCAATCCGGGCGCTGATCTTGATAATCCGTTTTTTGCCGGCTTTGCCCAGATAGAAACGCCGCAGTGAATAGAGCAGACGCATGGTGTCCACCCCCAGGGTCAGATCCGCTTGCTCGACAGATAGCTGTTTGATCAACAAACGTAACTGGCGGATCAACTGGCGCCCCTCGCGATCATCATTGCGAATCTCGGCAGGCGAATCGAGATAGGCGCGAAACATCAGCCGCAGCGGCTGGTTGACCAGGATGGTATCCCAGAAAATCCACAACAATGGTGGCACCCGCAAACGGCGAAACCAGATCTGGCGGCGGGCAAAGGGGGCAAAATACCAGAGCCGGTCAATCAGGCGATCAAAGATGTCAACAACCTCGATCATGATTTCCGCATCCTGCTCGTTGAACCGCTCCCGGCAGAATTGCCGCATGATCGATGCCGCAGCCCTGGGGGTAGTGAAGAGTTCGATGGCGGCTTTGGTATTGAGTTCATTCCAGGGGGATGAGTTGTCAAGAAAGGTCAAACGGTCAAAATGGGACCAGCCACCGGTCTGACACCAGACCAGGATCCCCCGTAAGGTTGGACAGGTGCTGAGCTGCTCCCGGTATTCTTCATACTGACGACCGGCATAGGCGGGAAAGATGCCAAAGCCTTCGTACTCACGCCGGGCCTGCAGCTCGATGATCTGGGCATGCCTGGAAGCCAAAATCCGTTCATTCAGGGGCAGATAGCGAAAAAAATCGGCGCCGCCGTATTTGCGCGACACGACAAAGGCATCAGAGCGGATGCCGGCAAAGGCTGCTTGTTCTGTGGTTTCGTTCCAGGAAATATCGCCGATCGGGAAGGCCCCCAGACTCCAGGTGCGAAAAATCAACAATGTGTTGTGGGCTTCACAAACGGGCAGGCTCTCTTGCAACCAGCGGTTACATTGTCGTGCTGAGGTAATCCACAATCGACTTTTGAACGGCGAGTCAACATCATGACCATCGGCCTCGCCGATGCGGATGACAATTCCGGACACTTCCGCAAAGGTGGTAAACAACTGCTCCAGACAGTGGACGAATATCTGCCGGACCCGACCATCGCGGCCCGACCGGCTACCTGCTGCTGCTTCAATATACTGATTCCAGAACATCAGGTCGGTATTGATAAAGATGCGCAGACCCGCAGCGGCCGCGATGGCAAAGGCACGTTGCATCAGGGAACGCCAGGAATGGACGGTTTCTTTCAGCGGGGCGGAATAGCTGTCGAGGATCACCAGGTGGGCCAGATCGTCGAAGGTGATGGCAGTAAAACCCAGCGCGCGGACCTTGTCACAATAGCTGACCAGGGCAGCGCAGATCTGGTCGCTGTGATGATCACTGATCTTGCCGGCACTTATCAGGGCATCCAGAGGAGCCTTGGACCAGTTTTTACGCTGGCCATTGATAAAAGGCGTAAAAAAGGGGGCACTGCCGTCAATCAGCAGCAGATCTCTATCCTGTCTCGTCACATTGCCGACCTCTATGTCGGTGTTGGTATCTTCGAACATTGCTCCTCGTTACCGCCCGCACAAAAAATTGATCACTGCCCATTCCCCGTTAATACCCTTGCTGACGTTTCCAAAGTGTTAAATCTCTGTATGAACAATGTTAGTGCCGTTTGCCCCGGTCTGATCGGGATCTAAACTGAACTTAAATCTTATGTTCTTCTCATCTCATACTAACGTTGGAGGGGATAATCGAGGAAAAACAAAAGGAGAGTAATCAGTATGGCACTGGCCGATTTACACGTTCATTCGAAATATTCCAATCACCCGTCCGAGTGGTTTCTGCAGCGCCTTGGCGCTTCGGAATCCTATACCGAACCGGAAACAATCTACGCCCTTGCCCGTCAGCGCGGCATGGACTTTGTCACCATCACCGATCACAATCGGATCAAGGGCTCTCTTGAACTGGTGGAGAAATATCCGGATCGCTGCTTTACCGGGGTGGAATCAACCGCCTACTTTCCCGAAGACGGCTGCAAGGTTCATATCCTGATCTATGGTCTTGATCGCGAACAATTTGCCCGCATCCAGAATCTGCGAAAAAATCTCTATGAATTGCGTGATTATCTCAAAGAAGAAGATCTGGCCTGTGTCGTCGCTCACGCCACCTACGCGGTCAATGATCGCTTGAGCCTGGAACATCTGGAAAAACTGCTGCTGTTGTTCAATCATTTTGAGGGACGTAATGGCAGTCGCAGTCCATTGCACAATGATTCGTTATCCATGGTTGTGTCGCAACTGACCGCTGATGATATCGAGCGTCTGGAACAAAAACACGGCATCGCTCCCTGGGGAGAAACGCCGTGGAAAAAGGGTCTGACCGGCGGTTCCGACGATCACGCCGGTTTTTTTATCGGCAAAACCAGCACCAGGGTGGTAGCGAAAACTCCGGCGGAATTTATTGACCAGATCAAGCAGGGTCGCTTGCTGCCGCAAGGACGGCAAAACAACTTTCAGGGACTGACCTTCGCCATCTACAAGATCGCTTTCGATTTTTCCCAGCACAAAAGCACCGCTTTTACCCACTCGACTCTGAGCGATCTGACCCGCTACCTGTTCTCCGAGGAAAAGCTCAGCTTCAAGGATCGTCTGCGCTTAAACCGCATGCGGTCACAGAAGAATAATCACATCTACCAAAGCATTGTCCGGCTGATTGAAACCAGCCGTAACCTCGATCAGGACGACATCGATACCCGCCTGGAGCTTCTCTACGACTGCCTCAGCGATATTTCTGATCAGTATTTCCGCTCCCTGCTGGAATCCCTCACCACCAACCTGGAAGAGATGGATCTGATCCGCATCATCGCCGGTCTCTCCTCCAGTATTCCGGGGATTTTTCTCTCCGTCCCCTTTTTCTCGGCCTTCAAGCATATGTTCGGCGACCGCCGGCTGATCAACAGCCTGGTCACCAGCCTTGGTCATGTCGGCGAACCCAAGGCTAAAAAGATTCTGTGGATGACCGACACCTATACCGACCTCAACGGGGTCTCCATGACCCTGCAGACCATCGGCCGCCTGGCGGATGAAACCGGGTACGGCATTCGAATCCTCTCCAGCTTGACCGAGGTGCAACGGGCGCAGGATCTGCCTGGCGCCAGTCTGGTGATCCCCCCGCTGCATTCCTTTAAGTTACCTCACTATGAGGATCTGACCATAAATGTACCGTCGGTGTTGCGCATGCTCAAGGCGATCTACGAGGAAGACCCTGACGAAATCTATGTTTCGACACCGGGGCCGGTCGGTCTGCTTGGGGTGCTCATCGGTCGCATGCTTGGAACCCCGGTGAAAGGGATCTACCATACCGACTTCACCATGGAGGCCGAGGCAATCATCGACCAGCCGGAGGTTTCAGCCCTGATTGAGAAGTACAGCCAGTGGTTCTTCAATCAGTTCGACTCCCTGCTGGTACCGACGACGGAGTATATGGAGCTGCTGAAAAAGCGCGGCTATCGTCATCGCCACATGGAACTGTTCCGGCGTGGGTTGCGGACTGAGCATTTCAAGCCCCAGCCGGTCACGATCGGCAAATCATGTAATCATTCCCGGTTGCTCTATGTCGGGCGTATTTCCAAAGACAAAAATCTTGATTTTTTGATCGATGTCTATCGCCGTATTCGCCAACAGCATGCCGGCATTTCCCTGACCATTGTCGGTATTGGCCCCTACCTGGAAACCCTGCGGACTAATTGTTCCGATCTGCCCGATGTTACCTTTACCGGCAAGGTTCCTTACCCTGAGTTACCGGAGCTCTACAATCGTCACGATCTGTTCCTGTTCCCCAGCACCACCGACACCTTCGGCATGGTGGTCCTCGAAGCCCAGGCCTGCGGTCTGCCGGCACTGGTCTCCAACATCGGCGGACCACGCGAGATCGTCCGCGACGGACAAACCGGTTATGTTCTCGATGTGTCATCAACCCAGAGCTGGGTAACGCGCCTGGAGGAGCTGCTGGCTGATCTGGCACATGGCGGTAACCTGTGTCGATTGTTGGGAAGAAACGCGCGGGAACGGGTCGAGTCGACCTATAGCTGGAATACCATCCTGGAGGATATGGTGCGCCCGGAGATTGAGTCTGATCGCCCGTTGCGCCACCGCCAGCCCTCACCGATTAAGCGGATGCTGAAGTTCGCGTCGAATATGATGGTGCACTGACTTAGTTGAGCCACATGCTTGCCCGCAGGGTGTAAACCCTTGCGCCCTCTTATCTTCTTGTCGCTTTTCTTCGACCCTTCAGGTTTGTGTTTGCCTTTGCTCCTTTTGGGGTAGAGGCACATTTTTTTTGCGAGGTGCCATTTTATTCTGCCGCACCGTCACTTTTTTTCACTGCTCGCATGGGGATTTTAATCCTGCGGAGCGAAGAAACAATACAGACAACCGATTAGATAAAACCCGATTCTAAACTAAAATAATTGATCTAATTCAGTTAGTTGGAGCCATTATTGGGTTGAGCTAAAACCACAAATAGTAAAAAATAAACTATCGATTTGGCCAGCAAAATGAATAGTTGCGTAACATGCTGTTTTAAAAGGGGAAAATAAAAATTTCTACTTGACAGGTGGCGGGTGAAGGTCCACAATTTATCCATAAAACCTTTTATGGTAATAAATCATATATAACGAAAGAGAGGCTGACAATGCGTTGTCCAGTGTGTGGAAGTTACGAACAGAGTGTTTTATCGATGAAATCCAAGCAATTTGTCGAGGGATTGGTGGAATGTTCGGTGTGTGGAAGCTCCTGGGCGATCAATCATGGTCATGCTGAAATGGTTGTCGATGCCCATCCCCAGAGTTTCCTGACGGGGCAGACTGAATGTGTCGAAGCTGACGATTATGTATGGGCCGCCTGAGGTCTTAGTCTGCTAAAAATTTCGTGTCAGTTCAGCACCGGATCGGGAGTCCTATGTCAAGGGACGCTTTTCGTCATCCATGACCGCTTTTTGTCGCCGTCCATGGCGACAAAAACCCTTGCCACAGGACCCCCGACCCTGCGCAAGGATAGAGCTGAATAATTACAAACTTTAAGGAGAGATATTATGGAAGCACATAATTTAAGTGTAGCGGGACCCTGTCGTTGTGGTGGTCAGGTCAAAATTTTCGGGCCCAGCGATTTTGCTCCACACAGCCATTGGGGACTTTACTGCTCGCATGATAACTGTGAGCATATGGTGAACGGCGAAACCCTGGAGGCCGCTATTCTCGAGTGGAACCACAGCCTGGAACCGGCCCACAGTTGAGCTGAAGAGAGAGTTAGCTGATCCGACCTGGGGGCGACTGCCCTCGCAGTGCGCCCGCGGGCGGCTCGGTTATTTCTTTTTTGAAGTCTTTTTCTTTGACCCGGACGATTTCTTTTTGTCCTTGCTCTTTTTGGCTTGAGTGGACTTCTTTTTATCTTCCTTCGCAGATTTTTTCTTCAGATCCTTGTTTTTCTCCTTGCTCTTCTTTTTCTTCTTCTCGACTTTTTTGTCCTTGTCTTTTTTGCTGGAGTTACCAGGCGGCACAGGAGTGTCTGCTACCGCAGCTCCGATCAATAGCCGGGCGGCCTCGATCACCTGCCCGGCACGAATCGTATTGAATCCTTTGATGGCAGCCAGGTCCCCAACCCGTTTAGCGGCGAGATCTTCAGCGCTGTGGATACCATGATCAGCCAGCAAAACAGCAGTGGTCGGACCGATTCCAGGGACTTTTTCGATAGATGTTGGCATGTGAATTCTCCTTGATGGTTGGTCAGCTCTGTTGGTGCTCCACAACAAACCTGCGGATAAAACGCCTGATTTCACGGGCTGCGCTGGTATCCAGCTCGTCACATAAGGCGACAAATTGATCACGTTCAGCCGTATTGATGCGGATCAGCAGTTGACTGTCTTTTTTGCCGCCCTTTTTCTGTTTGTTGCTCATTTTTCCTCGTCGGTCTGTTGGCCAGTACCTTGACCAATATCCACCGGTAATCCGGCGGTCGCCAACATGGCATTGCTAAAGGCACGATCCCGGGTGACCTCACGGCCGACAAAGTCCGGCGGAACAAATTCGCGACTGTCGGCAACCGTTGCAAATTCAACTTCAAGCAGTATCAGCGGTTCCAGCGCACCGCGAAACAGATCCATTTCCAGACAATAGCCTGACTGATCCAAGATATAGCGGGTTTTTTCAACCCGTTTTCCTGCGGTCAGGGGCCAGAGCATGGCGAACAAATCGCTGTTGATTTCTTTTTCCTGTTCCTGCCGATCCAGACCACTGCCCCGCTTCAAGGTCATGGTGCAGCACCCGGCGCGGTTGCGGATGCGCAGTTCCTGTTGTGTTTCAAGAAGCAGATAGCCCTGATCGATGTTTTCACCCTGGTGGTCATCCAGAAGACCCGCCGGCAGGGAAGCAACCAGAAACTTGCGTTCAATCTCCCTGTTCGTCATTTATCCAATACCTGCTAGCTGGAGTTCGACCTCTTCCCATAACGCCAGATAAGCCCTGTTCGCCTGGCGCCCGCGGGCAAAGAGGTCGAGGGGGGCGCGATGGACCCCCATTCTTTCAACATCGGTTGAATAGGGGATGGCATGGCGCAGAATACGCTTGTACCGCTGACGCATGCCCAGGGCCGTATCACGATGCAGCTGCTTGCGCGCATCGACCATGGAGAAAAACGGCAGAAGCTTTTTGCGGTCATAGTCCTTGTCTTTGAAAAATCGCACCAGCTGATCATAAGTGCGTTCCGATAAGGGGGTAGGAATCACCGGCACCAGAATCAGATCGGCGGCGACAAAGATATTCTCGGCCAGGCGACTGACGGATGGTGGACAGTCGAGCAGGATCAGATCGTAATCCTGACTGATTTTTTTCAGCAGGCGCCGCAACACCGTTTCTCTGGAATCCGTCTGTTTTAACAGAATATCGAGATTGCGCAGGGATCGTTGGGCCGGAATAAGATCCAGGTTGGAATAGTCACTTTCCCTGATCTGCCCCATAAGGGCATCCGTTTGTTCTAATGTCTGTTTTTTCCACTTGCTGCCCGCTTCCGGGCGCACCCGGAAATAAAAGGAAGAGGCCCCCTGGGGATCAAGGTCGATCAACAGGGTTCGCTGCCCTGATTGTGCTGCTCGGTAGGCCAGATTGACAGCGGCAGCGGTTTTGCCGACCCCGCCCTTGAAGCTGTAACAGGCAACTATTTTCATGATCCACCATCCTGTGCCGCTGCATCTGTAAATAGTTTTTGAAACTGTTCGGCGATCTCGGTGTCGGAAAAAGCCGCTATCATGTCAACCACCTGCCCCCGCTCATGTTGTTGTTTGCTGTAAAGTACGGCGATCAGTCCGCTGATGGCATCCCGCTCGGCGGTTTTTATTCCAGCACCGCGCAGCAAAGACTCAAGGAATAAGCATTGAGAGGAATAATCATTAAAACGTCCGAGGTTGTCCTGTAATTTTTTCAGTGCCTTGATCAATTGCCGCACCTGATCGTATGCAAAGAGTTCGGCAAACAGCTCAAGCAGATACCTCAACTTTTTGGCTTCGATGCGTACTTCATGAACCCGGTCGTCGGGGGTTGTTGCGTCAATGCGGGCGTCATGTCGCTTGATCTTGCGATATTGCGACAAGATTTTGCGACTGACCCGCTTTTTGATCGCAGTACCGGAACGCGGGGCAGAGAGATCCGGTGGCTCTTTTAGCCGCTGCTCAAGTTGCTGGGCGGTTTCAAGATATTCTTCCTGTTTGAGGGTTGCCGTGACCTTGCACCAGACCTTCCGGCGACGGCCCCTCAAGCGTTTAAACAGCCCCTCAAGCCCGGGGTGGAAATGTGCCGGCAGCATGGCACGGTAGCCATCCTGATCAAGCAGAAAAACATCAAGGTCACGCAATTGATTGGTGGTTTTTGCCATGCTCTTCAATGGTTTTTGGATGGCGCAATAAAGCTGAGGGGTGAGTTCTTTTTTAAACAGGCTGAGTAACGATCGCCCTTTGCGTAGGTTAACCCGGTACTGATGGGTAAATTCGCTATCGATGTCGGCGATCAGCCCTTCTTCCTGTTGCCGTGCCAGGCTTAATAGCTCCGCTACCATTCTCAGAACGATTTCCGCTGTCGGCAGATCCGGGTTGACGTGAAACCCCGGTTTGGTCGCAGGAGGGTTCGGGTTCAGGCCGCAGCGTTGGAGCAGAAACTTGCGGGTGATTGCTGACGGGCAGGTCCTGGTTACGGGGTTGAGGCCATTGACAAGAGCTTGCACCTCCTGATTGTAACCCCGCAGTGCGTGTATTTTCAGAAAAGAGGGCGGCGCTGGTGTGGTGTCAACAAGGTGGTAAAGGGTGGCGCGGGCAACAATTTTATCATCGCTGTTCAGAAAGGCCAGCGGCTGCTCCTGCCAGCGACTGTTGAATTGAGGAAGCAGAGCGCGTACCGAGACCAGGGGTTTCAAAGCGCTGAAAAGGGGGTCTTTCAGCTGTGCGATAAGGGATGGCCAACGCTTGGCAGGGACAGCCACGCTCAGTTGATCGTCGCGATCATAGAGCTCCAGGCCGTTGCCGGCGACATGTACCAGCACCTGTCCGGACATCCAGATCGCCCAGTCGACTGTGTCGAGGACTGTCAGTTGGCGCGGTTCAGGGTTTTCCGCGCAAACCCTCATTCTGGTCAGCTGTTCCAGATCTGCGAGCGGAAGTGATTGTTTAAGCTCAAGATAATGATTCACAATGGGCTACCTGCGAAAAAGTATATACATTGTATAGCTAAATTGGCAGTGAAACAGCAACATTTTTCGTATCACAGCCATTAGTAGATTTCCGGTACATACCGGGGTTCGTCAACCACCGGGCGCTCATAACCGATTTCCGGCGGGCGTCGTGGCAATTCAACCGGTCCCGGCGTCAGATCTTCGTAGTCAAACATGCTCAGCAAATGGGAGATAACATTAAGGCGGGCGCGTTTTTTGACATCGCCATCAACTTGATACCAGGGGGCTTCACTGATGTTGGTGTGGACGAACATCTCATCACGGGCGATGCTGTAATCGACCCAGCGGGAGCGTGATTTCAGATCGATGTCGCTCAGCTTCCAGCGCTTGATGGGGTCGGCGTTGCGGGCATGGAAGCGTTTTTCCTGCTCTTCGTTGCAGATGGAGAACCAGTATTTGATCAGCACAATGCCGCTGCGTACCAGCATCCGCTCAAATTCCGGGCAGGAGCGCATGAATTCCCGATATTCGGACTCGGTGCAAAAGCCCATGACCCGCTCGACCCCGGCGCGGTTGTACCAGCTGCGGTCGAACAGCACCAGTTCACCCCCGGCGGGAAGATGCTCAACGTAACGCTGGAAGTACCACTGACTGCGCTCCCGCTCGGTCGGGGCCGGCAGAGCCACAACCCGGGTAATGCGCGGATTGAGGGGCTCGGTGATGCGGGTGATGGCACCCCCCTTGCCGGCGGCGTCGCGTCCTTCGAAGAGTACCACCACTTTGAGCTTTTTCTGGCGAACCCACTCCTGTAGCTTCACCAGCTCAATCTGTAGACGCTTGAGTTCTTGCTGGTAGGTTTTGTTGTCGATGGACTTAAGGGGAACCAAACGCTTGCCACTGTCGCGTTGATATTTGCGTCGCTGCTTGCTTTTCTGCTCTTTGGGGAAGGTGTTGTCCTGGCTCATACGCCCTCCTTCTTGGGATAATCGTAATATCTCAGACGCGCACAACCCGGCGTCAGGGCTGACCAGTCGGTTAGTTCCAGGGTCAGCTCCAGCACGGCACAGGTGGGTAGCCATTCGGGAGCCGGAGGGTAGAGCCACCGTCCGATCAGGGCGATCTGGTCGACGTCAGGCAGGTTGCGCACCACCTCAATCAGTGTTGTCAGGGAAGCGTCATAAATGCTCCGGTCATAGGAAACTACAGCCTCAGGCAAGTCAAGGCCTTTGGCCGGCAAGCGGGTGGTCTCAAGGGCACGCCGGGCCGGACTGCTGAGTAAATATTCCGGGGTGCTACCACGTTCGACTATGCGTTTGGCCATCCGTGGTGCCGTCTTGTTGCCGCGCCGGTTAAGGGGGCGATCAACATCACGTTCGGCGTCACTGGTCCAGTCCGATTTGGCGTGGCGGATCAAGGTCAGTTTTTTCATGCTCAACCCCCTAAAAGTAGGCTCGGCCAGTTTCCCCCTCCTCAGAGATTTACAGAAACAATGATGCACTAACTATCCAAATGAAATCCAAGTAATTCGCCGAGGGCTTGGTAGAGTGTACAACCTGCGGCAGTTCCTGGTCGATCAATCATGGTCATGCTGAAATGGTTGTCGATGCTCATCCCGGGAGTTTTCTGGAAGGGCAAACCGTCTGTGTTGAGGCTGACGATTACGTGTGGGTGGAATAACCACCCTTTTTTTGAATTTAGGGAGATATGTTATGGAAGCACTGAACGTTAATGTCGCTGGTTCCACGGGGCCAGCAACAAGGGCAGGTGACTTCGATGAGGCCACCTGCCCTTGTTGGTAAATCAGCGGGTGAAATGTCAGCTTAGTTTTTTGCGGCTACAGTTTTGCGTGAGCCCTGGGCGACAGCTTTGGTCAGGCCGAACAGCACCAGAATCGCCGGTACCAGCTGGGCGACAATAATCAACGCACAGAAACCGACAAACAAAAGAACCAGTAATCCGCTGCTGTAGGTAACCGCGGTATCAACGGCAAAGGCTGGAGCAGCAAGAATCAAGACAACGGCGAGGGATGATAATAATGATTTCATGAGGTTTCTCCTTATTGATGAAAAGGTTCAGCTTCAGGCACCTGATGATTAGTGACCGGTGCCTGAAGTTCATGTGCTCGTCAAGATGTTAACTTTTTACCTTGATAGCTTCACGGTCACGTCCGAACAGGCCCCTGAGAATTCCGACCATCATCAGGGTCGCCGGTACCAGCTGGAATACAATAATCAGGGCAAAAAAGCCCAGGAATAAAGAGACCAGCAGACTTCCTTCTCCAGCACCGGTGGCCCCGGCAGCAAAGGCAGAAGAAGAAAAGGTCAACAGGGCGATCAGGGCATTACGTAATGTGGTTTTCATGATGTCCTCCTATGGCAAGCTGCTGAAGATCAGCATGCTGTGTTGTTGACTTTCTATAAAGCAGGGACCGTGCCAACATCTGGAAATTTCTCTGCGAAAGGCTTCAACTAGCTGAAATTATTCAGTGGAAGATTTTTGAGTAGGGGATGGGAGGGGTCTGTAGCGCATTGTTCTTCTGAGGATGTATATAGGCAAAATATACAGGCAAGGCACCAGGATGCCCCAGGATGGTTCACTATTGAAGTCTAACTTGTTGATACTTAAGAAAAATATCGATGTATAAAATAATCAGATGTTTTTTTTGTACACTGCTATTTTCCTGAGAAGTCCTCTCCTGAACCAATGTCATGCCTCTTTTCGCTGTTCAGGCCGGTCGACAAATAATCAGTATCTTTCCGGCACATAGTCAGGTTCGTTTATTTTCCGGCGAACCCATTCCTGAAGCTTGACCAGCTCAATCTGCAGGCGTTTAAGTTGTTTTTTATTGATGCTTTTCTGCGACAGGCAAGGTTCACCGCTATCACGCTCATATTTGCGCCGCTGTTGGTGTTTCGCGCCCTTGGATTACACATCAGCACCTCCTTCTAGTGCTTTGGATAATCGTAACCAGCCAGGGTCGCGCAACCGGGTGTGACCGCAGCCCAGTCATCAACAGTAAGTTCGAGTTCCAGCACTGCACAGGTCGGCAGCCACTCGGGAGCCTGCGGGCATAGCCACAGGCCAAGATGACTAAGGCCGGGGTTATGGCCAATCAGTGCAATATGCTCTGGGGCGGACAGTTGACGTATAATGTCTATCAATGTTGCCAGAGAGGCTTCATAAATATTGCGGTGGAAGATAATCTGCTCTTGCGCCAACTCAAGTCCTTGCGCCAGCAATGTAGCTGTTTCGGCCGCTCGCTGTGCCGGGCTGCTGACCAGCAGATCAGGCACGCTACCGCATTTAAGGATGCGTCCGGCCATCATCGTGGCCGCCTTGTTGCCCCGCCGGTTGAGTGGGCGCTCAAAGTCGCTTGCCGCACCACTACTCCAGTCTGACTTGGCGTGGCGAATCAGGGTAAGCTTTTTCATCTAAATCTCCCGCGGTGATCAGTAGTTCTTGCAGCTTCTGACCTTTTTGGTTAATTTTAGCATTGAATCTCATAGGCCGTGTTTTATTCAACCTATTCACACATTGAAAGGTTAGCAGATGAGCTGTTTAAAGGGTAAATCCGACGTAAAAAAAACCAAGGCCAAGTTTGTCTGCAAAAAATGTGATGCCCTTACCCGGGACAAGGATGAAGTCTGTAAGCCGGAAAAGCTAGAAAAGGCAAAAGAGCCGAAAAAAGACGGGAAAAAAGCTAAGGATAAGAAAAAAACTCCCAAGGGATGACAGCTGCTGCTAACAGATACGGCTGAACACCGCCATCTGCGTTGAACCTCCCAACCTCATATCTACCTCTCCGATGTCGGAAAAGGTCACCTGATAACCATTGCGTTCGGCGACTCCTTGCGCCCAGCGGCGAAATTTTTGCCGGTCCCACTCGAATTGATGATCAGGATGGCGAAATCGCCCTGGAACCATGCCGTGGAGGAGGTTATATTCGCTGTTGGGGGTGGTGATCAGAACCGTCTGCGGGGCATAACCGGAAAACACGGCACGCTCCACTAATGATAACCGCCCCGGCGCCACATGTTCGATGGTTTCGACCAGTGCAACGGCGTCAAACCCCTTTAGCTCATCAATAAAGTCAGTGAATGAAGCCTGATATAGGGTCAGCCGGGTGCCATCCGCCTGATGCCGGTGAAGAGCCAGTTGATACCGGGCTTCCTGCAGCACCTCCTGCGAGGTATCAATCCCAACAATGCGGCGAAACTGCGGCTGCTTGGCCAGCAGCAGCAGCAACTCTCCCGGGCCACAACCCAGATCCAGTACCGTCACGGCCCCACTGCCGCAGAGGGCTTCAACCACTGTATCGAGGCGTTCTTTATGCAGAAGAGTGACCATCGGGGTCCGTTGTAAAGGTTAGCGGCCATGCAGATCTGGTGCCGCACAGATTGTTTTTATTCGAGCAGATCCTGAGGTGAATACACAACTTTGCCATGTAACAGAGAATAGTAGCGAATCCAGCCTGGCGCGTGTGACATGAAACCGGAGATGGCAATCACCACAATCAGGATGATAATGGTGTGTTGCAGGGCGAAATGCAATGCCAATAACAGCAGCAATTTCAGATAGACAGCAAAACCCCTTAACTGAACAAACCAGATCCAGCCGGAATAGGCTTCCATCCCGACCAGGACAACACCCGAAATCATGGTCAGATAAAAATACGTCGGCTCCGATGCCCTAAACATGGCGGCACCGAACATTCCCGCCATACCGATCAGGTGAATGGTCCTGACCGCGACCTTGGTCAACCGCCGTACGCTGTTATCGGGAAGATCTTTCAGAAAGGACATAAAGGAGACGGCCTCTTAAATGAATGATCTGAAACAAGGCGGACGAAACAGGTCGGCGGATTCTGTCCCACGCAACCGATCAAGTTGGTTCAACCTCGCTAAAAAGCACTACGTCGACCTTGTCGCCCGCATCAACGGTGCCCTGCGCTTCAGGCAGTACGGCAATACCATTGGCGCGCAACGATGTACGCAGGATGGCGGTATTCTGATCGCCTGAACTTTCAGCAATCAACTGCCGCCCATCGCTGAAAACCCGCACGCGATAAAACTCCAGGCGTCCTTTTTTCTTCATATGCGAACCGGCAAAGACAGCCTGGACCCGAGCTCGAAACAGCTGTTGATGCCCTATCATCTTTAGCAAAGCAGGTCGCACCAGCATTTCAAAGATGACCATACTCGACACCGGGTTGCCCGGCAGGGAGAATATCGGACGACCCTGGTGGGTTCCAAAAGCCGTCGGCTTGCCCGGTTTGATGTTGATTTTCGAGAACAGTCGCCTGACGCCGAACTCCTCCAGTACATCATTAACCAGATCGAGGTCACCCATGGAAATGCCGGCCGTGGTAACTAAGACGTCAGCATCACGGCTATCATTGAGTTTTTCCATCAGGCTTTCGCGAGAATCTCGGGCAATGCCGAGAAGGCAGGGAATGCCGCCAATGTCGCGTACGGCCGCAGCAAGGGAGTAGGCATTGCTATTAACAATCTGTCCGGGACCGACACTGTCACCGGGTTCAACCAGTTCATCGCCGGTAGACAGGATGGCAACCCGCACTCGACGATATACCTCGATGAAAGGCATGCCGAAGGTCGCCAGAACATTGATTTCCGGGGGTCTTAAAAGGGTCCCGGCAGTCAGTGTCAGATCGCCTTTACGGATATCTTCTCCGCGCATCCGAATATGTCTGCCCAATCGGATTTTCCCTTTGATAATCAGCTTACCGTCAGTTTCTTCGGTTTCTTCAATGGGGACAATGGCGGCACAGGCTTCCGGAGTGGGGGCCCCGGTCATAATCCGTACAGCGGTGCCGGGCTTAACCGTCATGCCGATGGCGCTGCAGCCGGCAGGCAAATAACCATCTATGATCAGGGGTACCGGAGATTCACAATCAGCGGCATTCAGGGCGAAGCCGTCCATGGCTGAGTTATTCCAAAGCGGCAGGTCGGCAGGCGCGTGGATATCTTGTGCCAGCACCCGGCCGGATGCCTCTGATAAAGCCACCAACTCGGTCGGCAGCAACGACACAGTTTCGAGGATTAACCTGGAGGCAGAAGCAAAGCTCTCAGCCATTTATATCTCTCCGTGTTGTTCAAATCCGCAGACATGCTGCGGTGGGTTGAGCCGGCAATATACCATTGTTGATGCACAGCAGTTCGGCACCTATACGTTCCGCCTGAAACCGGTCATGGGTAGAAAAAACAACGGTGACGCCATATTTTGGCAGCCTTGCCAGCAGCCCTTCAAAAGCCGGTTGGCTGTTACCGTCGATATTAGCTGTTGGTTCATCCAGCAGCAACAGGTCAGGTTTTAATATCAGGGCGCGCGCCAGAGCTACCTTCTGGGTCTCACCGGAAGAAAGCTCGTTGGCTTGACGTCGTTCAAAGCCCTCGAGTCCGACAATGGACAGGGTTAAGGTAATCCGTCGCGCCTGTTCTTCGCGGGCAACTCCCCGCAGTTTGAGCCCGTAGGCAAGATTATCGCTGACCGTGCCCTGAAACAGATAGGGTGACTGCTCAACATAGGTGACTTTTTTACGCAATTGATCCGGATCCCTGGTGGTTGAACCGGGAAACCGAACAGCTCCACGCTGGGGATCGATTAACAGGGCCATTATTCTCAGCAAGGTACTCTTGCCGGCGCCGTTAGCTCCGGTCAAAGCATAAACCCGCTTTGGAAAAAGCTCCAGATACTCCACAGACAAACGAAAATCACCACGACCAAAGAGAATCTGCTTCAACGTCACAACCGGTTCCATCGTCTCACCTTTGCTGTAACATGTTCAGAAACAGGTTGACAATCAATGCCACAGAGAGCAGGACAAGACCTAAAGACAGACCAAAAACAAATTCTCCTTTGCTGGTTTCAAGCGCAATAGCGGTGGTCATGGTGCGGGTTGAACCACGGATATTGCCGCCCAGCATCATCGCTACGCCGACTTCGGCAATCACTCTTCCGAATCCCGCGATCAGCGCTGCCATAACGCCAAACCGGATTTCTCTGATCAACTGGACCGAAGCCTGTAAATGCGTTGCACCCAGCGTTCTGGCCGTATCAATAACACGGTGATCGGCGCCAATTGACACAGGCAAGAACATAATTGGCGACAATGGGTATGGCCAGAACTGTCTGCCCGGCAATCATCGCCACGGGAGTAAACAGCAGCCCGAGTTCGCCCAACGGCCCCTGCCGGCTGAACAGGCCGAACAACACCAGACCGATGACCACCGTCGGCATCGCCATCAGGGTATTGAGCAGGGTAATCAGCACCCTGCGTCCGGGAAACCGCCGCAAGCCAAGCCACAAACCGACAGGGATACCAAGAGCCGCCGCAATGACAATGGCAACGCAGGCAGTATAAAGGGAGGTCCAGACAGCAAGCTGAACCTCCCGATCAAAACTGAAAATCAATTCGACAGCCGCAAACAGGGAGTCGGACAAATAGTTCACGCATACCTCTTAGTGCGTATAAAAGAGTTGATCTCCGGCCATCTGAAAACTGTTGATGAACTCTTGTCGACTCTCCGAGGTCATAAAGTCAAGGGATTTCTGAGCAAAGACCTGCTTGATACGGGGTGCCGTGCGGGACAAACCATGATGACCACAGTCGCTTTCATTGCACCGGAATGTCATCAAACTGCATTTGCAGCAAATCCACTGACAATATCCGCTCGTCCAACAGCCCTCCCTGTCCGAGTAGAACCTTGCAGACTTCCGCTGCTTGAAAACTTCCCACAACCGCCGGAGTAAAGGACGGATTGCCGAATGTCGACTCGATCCCCTTACCTGCTGTCCAGTTGGCGTAGAGCTTTTGCATGGTGCCTTGACCTGGTTTGATGCAACCCACCTGACCAAACCAGCCGGCAATCGCGCCATACACCAGAGGAACCTCAACCTGATGGCAGATCTGTTCAAGATCAAGGCGGCCCTTGACATTGTCGATAGCGTCAACCACAACGTCGACGCCGCTCAGGATGTCGACACCGTTGTCTCTTCCCACAATAACCTGCCGCGGTTCGACCTTAACAGCGGGATTGATCTCTGTAACCCGACTGACAGCTGCGGCCACCTTGGAAGTGCCGAGATTGGTGATTGTTGATAGCAGTTGCCGGTTCAGGTTGTGCTCTTCAAAAACATCCGAATCGATTACCCGCAACCGACCGACACCCAGCCGTGCCAGTTCTTCGATGACATAACCACCCAGACCGCCGCAACCGACCACGGCCACTCGTGATTTTAACAGCTGGAGCTGCTGTGTTATTGAGATCATGTGACGGTTACGCTGGTAACGAGCGGGGAGAAAACCGGACTGCATGATAAGTTCGTCAGCTTCGCTGCAGGTTACACCAATCAGATCCATCAATTTCAGCTGATTCGGCCAGGAAACGAGATCGCCCTCAGCGTGCCCGGAAAAAAAATCCTTCAGTTGCTCATGGTCAATATTTTTCATATTATCCCCCTCCGACCAGGGGGAAAATCGCCAGGACATCATTATCGGCAAGCTGCCGTTGTAAATCGACATGCACTGAATTCAACAACAGAATGCCAATTTCCGTTTCCGGTATCTTCAACTCCCTGACAACATCGGCAACTGTCGTTGCTGGTGGATACTCCCGGATCTCGCGATCAAAGCGGTCAATGCGAAATGAGGCAAAAAGTTTAACCGTAACCTGTATCATAGTACTCCTCCGCTCATGGGGATCATATATGGGTGCGAGGTGGGAAAGGGAAAGTAAGGAAAGGTTCAGTCTTTCCAGACTACCTTTAATAAAACCGTCTGTTGAGGGGCCAGGGTTGTCAGCAGTTTCCCCCCCAGCTCAGCACAGGGGTACAGTTGGCTATTCAGAGCAAAAGAATCGCAACCGTCCCGGAATGAAGAAGCTCCTTCATCCAACAATGTGATCAGCTCAGCGCCTGAAAGAAGAACCCCCCTTTCCAACAACAAAGGGCCGACCTCTTGCATGAGCATATTGAACAGCTTGATTTTAACCTTGCCCGCGCCAATCGTAGCTGTCTGTGTCGGATGATAGGTAATTTCGCCACGCATGGCGGCCAGATGTCCGCCACGACGCATGGTCGAACCGACCAAACCAGGCATGGCTGATGACAGGGCCAGGGTTGATCCATCTTTGACAATTGACGCAGCTGCATCATCAATTGCCTTGCCATCGAGAAACAGGGTCGTAATCCGATCCGTCACATAAGCTTCAGCGATACCGAGCTGGTTATTCAAGAGTTTCATAACGTTATCGCCGGTTATCACCGGCAACCAGACACCCCGTTGCAGCAGCGGATAAAATTCGCTGATCAAGTGTGCTTTAAGGGTTAACTGTAAATTCAGATCGGTAGCAGCTTGCATCGTCGGCCCTTCTTTAAAAAATATGTAACTATTCAGCTCTATCCTTGCGCAGGGTCTTTGGATCCTGTGGCAAGGGTTTTTGTCGCCATGGACGGCGACAACAAGCGGTCAGGGATGACCCAACGGGAAACAATCGCGTCCCTTGACATAGGCCTCCCGATCCTGTGCTGAATAGATACAAAAATATATAAATAGCAATCTGTTAAAAAAACCGGGGCCGTTAACGCGCCCCGGTCTTTTTTCTGTCAGAAATCAGATGATATCAGCTCCAGTTGTAAAGCTCGTCAAGCTCTTCATCCTTGACCGCAAAGGTAAGATTGTGCGGTGCCAGAGGTTCGGTCTTGAAAAAGCGGGGGAGACGATCATCTTCAGCGCCAAATCCGGCCTTTGTGTTGAACTCACGCTCCAGATTGAGAACCTTTTTACCTAAAGCGACAACATCGTCACCAGTCATCTCGATACCGTAAAACGCACCCAGCAAGTCGAGCAGGGCTTCAAAGGTTTCCGGCTGATCGAGAATCGGAAAGGCGATGAACAGACACATGCCGGTAGCATCAATCGCGGTTGTCGCGATCTGCAGGTTGCGTGACAGGTCGACCTGACCTTCGGGTTTGAGAGGATCAACATCGCCGCCGACTTTAAGGATGTTGGTAGCAACCGCGTAGCCGGCAGTGTGATCTGCACCCATGGTACTGGTAGCGTAGGTCACACCAATACCCTGAACTGTGCGTGGGTCGTAAGCGGGCAGAGCCTGACCTTTGACCACAGGAACCCTCTCCACCGCGAAGGCTTTGCCGGTCATTTCGGCGCCACCACCAAGAATCCGTCCCAGCGGAGTACCTTTGCCGACTTCGTCACGGACCAGTCGAATAGCCCCTTCGCAGTCACCGAATTCAATCACGCCGCCATCCATGGCGACACCGATGGCGACACCCATTTCGATCGTGTCTACGCCGATGTTGTCATCCAGAAAGTCGAGCATGGCAATAGTATCAAGGTCATCAATGCCACAGTGGCCACCATGGGACCAGACAGTTTCATATTCGGGCTGTTTGGTCAGGAATTTTCCGTCTTTATCGTTGTAAATTCCTGAACACTGGATAACGCAGCCACGGTGACAACCATGGGTGGCAAGGCCGCCGCGTTTGATTTCCAATTCGGCTTGGGCTTCGCCACTGATCTTGGTGCCGCCCTCAAAAAATCCGGTTTTAAAGTTGTTGGTCGGATAGCCACCCGCCTCATTGAGAACGTTGGTCAGGATATTGGTTCCGTAAGCAGGCAGTCCTTCTCCCGACACTGCATGCTTGCGAATTCCCTCGACATAGGCCCGATTGGCAGCCTTGAACTTTTCCGGATCTTTCGGTTGACGATGCTTGCAGCCGTTGTCATCAAAAATAATCGCCTTGACCTGCTTGGCACCCATGACCGCACCGACACCGCCGCGACCACAGTGACGGCTGGGTCGTACCTCAGGATCACTGCAGGCAATAGATGCGGCAGCCATTTTGCGCTCACCGGCTGAGCCGATGGTCATATAAGCGACCTTGTCGCCGTACTCTTCACGCAATTTCTCAACCAGTGGGTAATTGTCCATCAACTTCAGATTGTTGTCGACGCTGATAGTGACTTTGTCCTTGTCGATATGGATTTTGTAAAGATCATCGGTGGCCGGTTTACCTTCAATAATGATCGCTGCGTAGCCGAGCCGCGCCATGACCTGGGCGACCTGTCCCCCGGCATTCGACTCCTTGATGCCTCCGGTCAGTGGGCTTTTACAGCCAACGGAAATCCGGCCCGACATGGCAGCGGCCGTGCCACTCAGCATCCCCGGAGCGATGACAAGTTTGTTTTCCGCGCCCAGCGGATGACAGTCGGGGGGTACCTCTTTTGCCACAATCATCGATGTGGTTGCCCTGCCACCCAAAGCGGTAAATTCTCCCGCCTCTTCAATGCTCTGAGAAGGACCTCCTGATGCCCCCATGTTAATACGCAGAATTTTATCCATTTGTATCCTCCCTTGCGTGTAAATTACCAGCCGAAGTGAAGCCTCCCCGCATTGGGAGGTCAATCGTCACTGTCAGGCGCGACAGAACTCGGTCTTGCCAACTATTTAGTGTGAAACCTGGTCGGACGGAACTTGCTCTTAACCCAACACACTGAACTTGCTTTGAGCAAAAAACATGCCTTTTATAACAGTGGTTGTTTTTCCCGCAGCCCGCAAAGCCGGGACAGGGGAGAATCCTTTCAGAATAGCAGACAACAGGGTACTTGTCCTGAGAGGATATGATTTTTCCCAGGATGGCATCGACATGCCTTTTGTGGAAATTTTCTACACTGTCGCAAAAAACCACAGCGGACGCTTCAAGCGATGAATCCTGCTGAACATCAGTCAACGTCACCTGGCCACCTTGTCAAGCGTATGTCATCGTCAGGCCGACAGCTTGACCTTGCCGAAATCAAGACGATACGACGTGAAGCTTTTTATTTTCCAGCATCCCCTGAAAACCCCGCAGCCATAGGCAAGCTGTTCAAGAAAGTAGTAAAAGTAGAATTGTGGCAGCGACAGTTGCGCCCGGCGCACCTGATGATCAACCATGCCCACTCCCAACAGCACCAGCAACAGAACAACGGACAAGGGCGGATAGAGTATGGAAAGCGTCAGAAATAACGCCAGATAATAGCGCAGCAGATGATAACCGAGGTAATAGGCAAGGCTCCCGCAGGCCCGCACTCGGGCCGCGATCAGCGTTCCCAATCCGAGGGACAGACCCTGACTTGCCAGCTTCCGGCGCAACACCAACCCATCCGCCAACAACAGCAGAATGGCCGGGATCAAAAAAAGAACACTCAGACTGACGATGGCGCTTGCGGCGAAAAACAGAATGACCGCCAGGGCCCATGGTAGCGGCATTTTTTTGCCTCGTCGGGGATGCAGTTGCTGCAACAACCCTTCGGAAGTACCGTAGTCAAACCGGCGCCGCATAAAGGGCCACAGTCGACTGCGATGCGCATGAAAAACAACCCCTCGCGGTAAATAGCGAATTTTCCAACCCTTATCCCGTAACCGCCAGGTCAGATCAACATCCTCGCCCACATGCAGTTCGGTGCGGAACCCCCCGGCAGCGGCAAAGGCCGATTGGCGTACCAGTAGGTTACAGCTGGGCAAATAGAAGGTGTCGGCGCCGGAGTCTCCGACCATGTCACGGCGCCCCAGGTTGAGGCTTGACATCACTGCTTCATAGCGATCCAGGGCTGATTCATGGTGCATGCCGTCGACCCAGCCACCAACCGCAGCCAGACGCTCATCAGCAAATGCGGGCAACAGGTCATTGAGCCAGTCGGGTGCGGCGGTACAGTCGGAATCAATGAAGGCGAGAATGTCACCAGAGGCTGCCGCCGCCCCTCGATTGCGCGCCAGGGCGGGCCCCCCTCCGGTTGTTCCTGATGAAAGCACCAGCGCTCCCAATTGGCGGGCGACCTCCGGCGTTTCATCGGTACTGCCGTCATCGACAACGATGATCTGGAGCCTGTCATCGGGATAGTTCAGCTTATGCAGCGACAACAGGCATTGCGACAGGTCTTCAGCGCGGTCTTTGACCGGAATAATAATACTGACGGAGGGCAACCCAGGAAGCACTCCAAGGTCGTCCTGGACACACTCAATAAAGCCACCACTGTGAAGTTTTTGCAGGATGGCTTTTTCCGCATCCGATTGGGGCATGACCGTTTCAGTGGTCATGGGTTGAATCAGCTTTAATAACGAATCATTTAATTTGACCGTCCGTAACGGTCGCAATGACACCAGAAAGGCGCCCTGAGGCGTACTTTTGATACTGATTCCCTGAGCCAGTCGATAGGCCATTATAGCGCCCCGTTTCCGAGACCTTCGGTGAATAAAATGTCCTGCAATCTGGCGGCCGTTGGTTCTGCCGACAGGACACAGGTCTTTCCTTCCAGGCGCTTAAGGGACGAGGACAGATTCGCGGGCATCACGATAAGAGCTCCATGGGCTTCAATTAAACGACTGTCAAACGGCAACGCTAGTGCTGTCGGCAATCGAGGTTACACATCTCTCCAGACATTCCGGGTCGCCCTCGGAAATGTCATTTTTCAGATGGTAAGCAACGGCCGGACATCCTCCGTGGCATTGATCAAAGCGCTTGCAGTCTTCACAGGAATGGATCCGCAAGCCCCGGAACGAGGCGAAAATCTCCGCATCCTCCCAGATCTGCTGAAAACTTTGCTGCCGCAAGTCACCTGCGGTAAAAAATTCGGATTGCAAAAAGGCGCAGGGATAGACCTTGCCGCATGGATCGACACAACAGGTCAATTTACAGGCACCGCACAGGTTCAGCCCGAGGCCTTGTCGTTCCTGGCTGGTCAACGAAAAAAAACTGTCCCCGGTGCGGATATTTTCGTTACGCCCCAGCCAATCGGAAAAAGCCAGCAATTGAGACGCATTGGGTCGTAGCTCCTCCCAATTGTCGGCGCCCCGCCCGGAAGGGCGAAAACGGCTGATGCGCAGGGTCACACCGAGTTCCTCGGCCAGGGTACTCAAGGCTGGAATCTCATCGGCATTCTGGGTCGTTAATACCGTGTTGATACTGGTGGGGATCGGTGAACGTGCCAGCAGCTTGAGAGCACCGATCGCCGCAGCGTAGGTTCCCTTGCCGCGAATCTCTTCACAGGTTGTCTTTTGCGCACCATCCAGGCTGACCTGAATGGCGACCAGTCGATTACGCGAGAGTTGCTCGACCAGATCCGCGTCGATCAGGGTGCCGTTGGTCGAAATACAGGTCATGATCCCGCGTTGGTGGCAGGCCTCCAGAATCTCCATAAAATCGGGACGCATGAAAGGTTCACCACCACCGAAATTAATCTGAAAAACCTTTTGCTGATGGAGCTGCTCGACCAGATCCAGAGCTTCCCGGGTCGTCAATTCATCCGCGGCCGGCTCTGCAGAAGAGGACAAGCAGTGGCGGCAGCGCAGGTTACACGCCAGGGTGACTTCCCAGGTCAGGTTGACCGGGGCACGCAACCCCTGTTCGACAAATCTATTGCTCACGCAAAAAACCCCTTTCCAACAATTGTCCTAAAAATTTGTCCACACTGTTTTTTTGCTGCGTGGTCAAGTTGTCCGGCAACGCTTTTATCTGGTGCAGATTCTCAATAAAAGCTGCGTCAAGCAGACTGCCTGTTTCGGCAAAAAGCAGGCGCGGCCCCCGGGAATCATAAAACAGGAGGCCGAACCCCTCTTGTCGAACGCGACAGGCAGGGTGCAGCATGTAGCCTGCCGCAGCCATCTCAGTACACTCCGCAGATGCCGTCGATGGCGAGCTCTTCGATATGGAATTCGTCCATGATCTGCGGCTCTTCGTTTGTTGTTTCCACTTCTTCACACTCGGTATCGTACTTCTTGTCCATGTTATTCTCCTTTGGTAAATAGTTATTCACACGGTCTGTGTGTTGCCCTTCAACATATTGCAATGTCGGTGCCATATTATAACAGTGGTTTAGAGAAGACCTCCCGGAACCGATCAAAGTCGCGATTTTACGCAACATAGATTTTTTCAGCTGTGGAATTTCTGAACATTTCTAATGGATTTTTAACTGTTGAGGACGCCGTGCTTTGTGGAATATGTCTACACTGGCCACTTATTCTACAAAGCTTCGCGGGAGATTGGTGCCTTTATGGCCAGAGAACCGGGCGTGAGCGCCCGCTGGGTAGGGAATGAAATCTGCATTTGGTAAATAACCGGCGTTTATTTTAAGCTTACCTGGTTATGCACATAGCTCCAGTAACAAGGAGAGGGAGTATCATGTCGATAAAACATTCTCATTGCGGCTATTGCGGAATGCTGTATCAGCAGCAGTCCTGGCCGCGTTATTGCGTCCATTGCGGACATGTCAGCTATCTGAATCCGTTGCCGGTGGTTGTCACCCTGGTGCCCATTGGCGCCGGCCTGTTGGGAATCAGGCGTAACACTGAACCAAGCAAAGGGAAGATCACCCTGCCCGGCGGCTATATCGATATGGGGGAGACCTGGCAGCAGGCAGCCAGTCGTGAAGTGCTGGAAGAGACGGGTGTTTTTATTCCAACGGATCAAATCACCCTGTACGACGTGCTCAACGGTACCGATAACACTCTGGTAGTTTTCGGTCTGGCCGCCCCTCAACCGATACGTGTTTTAAAGCCCTTCTCGTCCCATGAAACGCAGGAAATCCTCTTGATTGATCGCCCCATGGAGCTCGGCTTTCCTAACCACACGCATCTGATTCGTAACTATTTCAATTCTTTAGGCTTGTTGTTCTGATGGGAGGTTATGCAATGCTAGCGAAGCCGTCCCATCTGACACTTCCTGCGAAAGTATTATTCAATAACTGTTGTAACTATTCAGCTCTATACTTGCGCAGGGCCTTTGGATCCTGTGGCAAGGGTTTTTGTCGCCATGGACGGCGACAAAAAGCGGTCATGGATGACCCAACGGGAAACAATCGCGTCCCTTGACATAGGATTCAAAGGCCCGGTGCTGAACAGATACAAACTGTTATGCTTTGGTTGCAGGAAATGGAGGGGCATCTGATTTACCGGAAGGACGCCGGCAGTCGTACAATAAACTCCGATCCTTCACCAAGACGACTGTTAAGAAGAATATTTCCACCATGTTCTTTAATGATATTGTAAGTAATGGCCAGGCCAAGACCGGTTCCTGAACCGACTTCCTTGGTCGTATAAAACGGTTCCCAGATCCTGTCGACAATATCGTCGGACATGCCACAACCGTTATCGCTGATCACCATTTCGATCGTTTCTTCTGCGGCGCTGCGAGTCGACACTTCAACTTTGCCGCCCTCCTCAAGAGACTGATAGGCGTTAATCAACAGATTCATACAGACCTGACGTAAACCGGAAGGATCTGCCTTGATCCTCGGCAGGTTTTCTTGAAGGTTTTTTTCTACCTGGGTATGGCGATAGAGAGCATGGTATTTGAGCAATTCCATGACTTCCAGAAGAATCTGATTAATGTCGACGTACAGGGATACTCCTTCAGATTTACGACCAAAACTGAGCAGATGATTGATAATGTCCTTACATCGATAGACCTCGGTCGTAATCATTTTCAGATACGGTGGAAAGATATCCAGGCGAGGGTCTTTTGTCCCGCTGAGCTCATCACGAAACCGTCTTTCGAGAGCTTCGGCAAATCCGGCAATTGAGGACAGCGGATTGTTGATCTCATGGGCAATGCCGGTTGCCAGAACACCGATGCTTGAGAGTTTTTCCGTCTGAACAAGATGCAGTTCCTGCATGCGTTTTTCGGACACATCCCGCAAGAAAACCAGGGCGCGATGACGTCCTTCATGGGCATCGAAAATCGGCGTTGTCGTCACATCGAGGTAGTGTCGGTTTTTATCCAACAAGGTC
This sequence comes from Desulfuromonadales bacterium, assembly GCA_019429255.1. Taxonomy (GTDB): domain Bacteria; phylum Desulfobacterota; class Desulfuromonadia; order Desulfuromonadales; family Geopsychrobacteraceae; genus Pelovirga. The sequence goes on from JAHYIY010000002.1 coordinate 25,786, forward strand.
AGAGTCAGTGAACTGTCGATCCTTTCCCCCCGTAATGCTCGTTCAACCGGACAGTTGTTGGCATCCGCAGCCGATCCCCGATGGAACAATTCGGCACAAGGCCGGCCGATTTGCGCCGCAACCGGAAGGAGCCGTTTGCTGACAACATTGTAATGCTGCACCCGGGCGTTCTGATCGTAAACCAGAATGGCATCGCCGATGGAGTCGAAAATCGCCTGAAGCTCATTGGTTATATTCCGCAACTCCACTTCGGCGCGTTTGCGCGCGGTAATATCCTGGGTGGTTCCATACAGTTTCAGCACCCTGCCGAAACTGTTGACCTGGGGTTCGATGATAGAATAAACCCAACGCTCCTCACCGGTTTCGAAACGCAGACGATGTTCAATCTCGTAGCTGCATCCAAGTTCGATGCCGCTCTGCAAGTGGCCGATAACCTTACTCTGATCCTCAGGATGGACCACCCTGGCGAAGTTTTCCTGCGTCGCCTGTTCTTCACTGAGCCGTAAGATCCGCAGCAATTCGCTCGAAGCGACTACCTTGCCGGTAGCGGGTTCAAAGCTCCAGGATCCGACATGTGTCATGGCCTGGGCTTTGGCCAGATTATACTCGCTCTGGGCCAGGGCCTGTTCCGCCTGCTTTTTTTCGGTAATATCGACCAGCACCGCCAGGCACTCATTGCCCTGGTCGGTTACCTTCGCCTCAATACGCACAAACAGCTGGCGCTGTTCGGGGTGCATCAGTTGGACCCGGCAGGTCTCTTTGCGTTGGCCGGTAAAAACTTCCCGGAGAAAATCAGCGAAAACCGACCTGTCGTCAACGGCGATAAAACGCTCAAATTGATGCTGGACAAGGTCATCAAAATGGTGTCCGAGCAACGCTTCACCAGTCTGATTAACTGAAAGAATGACCCCATCGCGGTCGAAGGTCACATAGCCGACGGGAGCAGAATCATAAAGAAAAGCATAAGTATTCCGGGAAGCTTCAAGTTCTTTCTGGGATTCCCTGAGTTGTTGAATGGTTTTCTGCAGCTCCACCTCTTTGGCATCCAGCTCCGGTGAATGAACCGGATGGTTGCCTTTTGCAACAGGTCTTCTGACTTTTCCCACTTTGTTGTTCATCTCTTATGTCAATTACCTAAAAGGACTAGAATGTTCATTGCTGACATCACGAAGGCTCATCAATACCTGCATGCGTCAACTGTTTTCGACGTTTCAAGATGTTGTGGAAATCTATTGCCGCCGTCATACCTTTTTGATGCGATAAAGAACTCCATTATATAAGAGCACGGCAATCATCGGGACCAGGAACCTCCGCGAACACCATCATTGCCGATTTCTTTTATCTTAATCTCCCCCTCTTTGCCGACTGTTTTTCCAGGGGTCGTGATCGCTGTTAGCAAGAGTAACGAGGCCGTTATTACCAGTTATCTCCCGGAGCGAAATTCTGTCGACGATAATCACGGCCGAGGGCATCAGCCGTCCAGATGGCGGCTTCAACCATGTCTGCCGTCACGGTAAACCAGCTGAAATGAATGGTTTCTCCCGGCTCGACAGCAGCTTGCGCAACCATTCTGATCTCTTCTGGACCGACATTTCCCAGATGAAGATCTTCAAGACAGATGGGCAGACCGACACCAACACAAAAATCCTGTACTTGTCGGATATGCTGCCGTGGTTGCCCTTCCAGCACAAGTTGAGCCAGCAGAGCAAAAGCTACTTTTTCCCCGTGCAGAAGCCGTTGTGTTTGAGGCAGAACCGTGAAGCCATTATGAATCGCGTGGGCACCGGCATGCCCCGCATTTTCCGAACTTAAGCCACTCAGTAAAGTATTCGCTTCGACAATCGCCTCAACGGCCGGAGTGACCAGCTTCTGTTCAACGGCCAGTTTCGCCGATCGACCCGACTCCAACAAGGTATCATAGCACAGCCTTGCCAAGGTCAAGACTGCCAGGGTCGGAGTTTGCCCGCCTGAAAAACCGCTGGTCCGACCGCTCCGGGCACAGGTTGCAGATTCCCAGTAACAGGCCAGGGCATCACCCATCCCGGCTACCAGAAATTTTACCGGGGCCTTGGCAATAATCTCCGTGTCAACCAGTACACATTCAGGATTGCGGCGCAGGGACAGATATTGTTCAAAACTTCCCTCATCGTTGTAGATCACGGTTAAAGCGGAACAGGGTCCGTCGGTAGCCGCCGTGGTCGGAACGACAATCACCGGCAGATTCAGTTCATGGGCGACCGCCTTGCCGGCATCCAACGCCGCGCCCCCCCCCAGAGCGATAATCAGGTCAGCTCCCTGGTCTTGGGCCACTGCGGCCAGACGGTGAATCTCTTTCCAGGTAGAAATACCGCGAAAAGGTTCTGCGCAGCAGCTGAGCCCCTCTTGCGTAAGACTCTCTTCAATGCACCCGGCGCCCAGAGACAGGGCCGTATTTCCACCGATCAGTAAAGCCTTACTGCCCAGAGCCAGAGCGTGTGTGCCGATCCGGTTGAGCGCTGCTGGTCCCTGAATATAACGGCCCGCTGAAAATAATACTCTCATGGGTAAGTCTCTTCTGTCTTGAGGGCTTTTTTAATGGATTCATTCACATGGTCTGTCTTTACCAGTGACTGCGACCGCTACCATCGAAGGTCGGCTCATCTCCACCACCGCCGCGCGTGTAATAATCACGATAATTGTAATCCGAATCGACCTCGACCTGATCGAATGATCTTTTGGAACGATGCTCCTCTTCAAGATAGATATTGCGGAACAGATCCTCGATAATCTCGTTCAGATCATCAATACTCTTGACTTCCTCGACGCGATCGCAATAGCTGCCATAGGTGTCCAGGATACAATCTCCACGTTTCCACAAAGATTTCTCTTCCGGACTCAGCCACAGCATGTAGCCGGCTTTTTCCCGCAACTGTTCAAGAACCCAGGCGTTTGCTTCATTGTAATTATTGCGCGCATCGCCTAAAAAAATCACCGCCGGACGGCCGCGGAGGTTATCCAGAAATTTATCCTTGAAGGCCTGCAGCACTTTTCCGTAATCGCTGTTGGCATCAAGATCGACAATTGTGCCGCTGTCGATCTGACCGAGCATATGATTGATCGGAGCGTTGTTCAGCATGTCAGTAATTTCCGCCAGATCGGCGTTAAAAACAAAACTGCGGACAGCCATCAGACGATTGTGCAGGGTGTGCAACAACAACAGCATGAATCGCGAGGCATGACTGACCGAGTAACTGACATCACAGAGCACGACAAGGCGGGGTTTCTGCTTTTTTTTGCGCCTTAGGGCCAGCACAAAAGGGACCATGCCGCTACGGTAGTTTTTCTGAATGGTCCGTACGACATGGATTTTCCCTCGATTTTCCATGTTTTTGACGCGCCGGATATCTTTTTTGAGCCGTAGCAACATCCGCGCAACGGCATCCTCCATCGCCTCGATTTCCTGAGGACTGAAAGTGATATCACTTTGCTGGGCAAATGGTTGATTGTAGGCCATGGTGATGGGATTTTGCGCCATGCGCATCGATGGACGCGGCGCTTCCATGGCTTTCCGGTAGCCCTTCAGACGAATTTCCGTTTCGGTTCCGTCAAGATCGTCGAGACTTGTTTCCCGCAGTCCAATCAGGTCATTAAGGTCATCAGCGCTGAAGCCGGCATCAACATGAGCCAGGGTCATGTTCTCATTGACCATCTCAGGGTTGGTGCCAAGCATTTTTTCCCCGTCGATGGCAAAAACAACTTGGCTCAGCAGATCCTGAGGGTCAAGACCCATTCCTTCGGGATAATTGTTAAAGAAACGTGCAAAAACCCGGTCAAAAACAGGAATATCGTGAACGTTTTTAACCAGGGTCAGGCGTAGCATTGACCTCACCGAATCACGGGCTTCCAGTCCGCCGAAAGTTAGCGCACGGACGGCGTCAAGGCTTTCTCCCGGGGACACCCGTAACCCCTCTTTGCGCAAATCGGTAATAAATCTGGTGATGACTCTTTCCACGTTTTTATTCCAGTTCTTCGCGCGCCAGATCATTGACTTTTTCAAGATCGGCATGATGCTTGGAAATGACGCCAACGGTATTACCGACTACTGTCGGGGTTAATTTGTTGATATGAAGTATCATCAGAACCTTGGCCCAGTCGAGGGTCTCCGACACACTTGGCGGCTTGCGCAGATTCAGGGATCGTACCTTGCGAATAAAAGAAACCATCTGTTGTGCCAGTTCCACACAAATGTCCGGAAATCGCGTTTGCACAATTTCGACTTCGCGCTCAAACTCCGGATAATCGATATACATGTACAGACAGCGCCGGCGCAAAGCATCTGAAATCATGCGCGTGCCGTTACTGGTTAGAATAACCAGGGGTTTCTGCTTCGCTTCAATCACCCCGAGCTCGGGAATTGACACCTGAAAATCACTTAAGCACTCGAGCAGAAGGGCTTCAAATTCATCATCAGAGCGATCAATTTCATCAATCAGCAACACCGAACGTTGTTCCGAAAGAAAACTGCGCAAAATCGGACGCTGAACAAGAAAGTGTTCAGAAAAAAACAAATTTTCTTCGCTTGCTAAAGATTCCACTGCCTCACGCAAATCACTAGTGGCACACAAATGGCGATCCAACTGGGTGCGCAGCATCTGGGTATACAGCAACTGCTTGCCGTATTCCCAATCATAAAGGGCTTTACCCTCATCAATGCCTTCGTAACACTGCAGACGGACCAAAGGAAACTTCATTGATTCAGACAGGGTTTTCGCCAGACCGGTTTTACCAACCCCAGGAGGACCCTCGATAAGAATCGGTTTCTCCATGCGCAGGGCAAGAAAAACTGCCGTTGCAATGGCGTCGTCAGCAACATACCCGCCTTTTCTGAGTAACTCCCTTACATCTGCTTCCGTCTTCATATTCACCCCTTACTGCCTCAGTGACAAAACAGTTAAAAATTGGACTCGATCGACATTCCCGCGAAGACGGGAATCCAGTGTGATTTTAGATTGTTAAAGAAATGATTCCGGATAAATGCACCCGGAGATGACAAGTTTTTTTCTACTGAAACTGTAGCAAAGAGACACACGAGTTCTACAAAACAGCCGCCGGCTGCAAAAAACAAAAAGCCGGCGGCTGATCGGTTCAATTAATCAAGAAATCAAGGGATTACATGCAGCCCTTGAACACCGCACGCATGTTGTCAAAGCCGATGTCTACCGGATTGCCTTCGGAACAGATATCAGCGGCAGCAAACTTTGACAGGCCATCGAGGTCTTCTTCCCTCAGGCCGAGGTCACCGAATGTGGTCGTGATGCCGAGATCATCCTTGAGCTCCTGGATCATTTCGATGAACAGTTCGCCCGCCTTCATATCGGAGATATGGCGCGTGTCGATACCAGCGGCGCGGGCCATCATAGCGAAGCGCTCGGGGCAGGCCGGCAGGTTGAGGCGACATACGTCGACGAGAGCGATAGCGTTGCACAGCCCGTGAGGTGAATCGTAGAGACCACCCATGGCATGGGCCATGGAATGGACGATGCCGAGACCGGCGCTGTTGAAGCTGATGGCAGCTGCCATTTCGGCCCAAACCATCTGCTCAATGGCTTTTTCGTTGTTGCGGTTAGCCGAAGACTGGCGCAGGTTGGCAAAAACTTCGGTAATTGCCCACAGGCCCGGACCGTAAGCCGACTGCACACAGAGGCGAGAAGCAATCGCCTCAACCGCGTGAGTCAGTGCGTCCATACCGGTGTAGGCAGCGAGATTTTGCGGCATACACTGATGCAACAATGGATCATTGATCGATTTGCTTGGGGTGCAGTTCGGATCAAATAAAGCCATTTTGTATTTTTTTTCGGTATGGTTGATGATCGAGAAGCAGGAGACTTCTGAACCGGTACCGGAGGTGGTGTTAATTGCCAGTTGTGGGATCTTGTTGGCTTTTGTTGCCTTGAAGGCCCCTTCAAAGCTGCGGACATCCTGACCGTCATGGCTGTAGACCAGTTTAATCGCTTTGGCGCAGTCGGTGGTTGATCCGCCGCCGATGCTGATGATGCCGTCAAACTTGCCTGAAGCCAGCACCTTGGCCCCTTCCATAACTTCAAAATCTTTAGGATTCGGGGTGGCCTTGTCAAATACTTCAGAGGTAACACCGGCGTGCTTCAGAACGCCCTGGATGGTTTCAATGATGCCGGTTCCTTTGAGGCCGGTGGTGACGATCAGGGCGTTGTTCATTCCCAGGGCTTTGGCATCGTTGCCAACCATGGTATGCGCACCCCAGCCGATATTAACCGACGGATAGGCGTGGGACATTTTGATCGGGTATTCGCGTCTTTCGTTGCTGAGGGTACGTTTTACATCTCTAAAATGTGGCATGATCTGTCTCCCTTTGTATTAGGTGCTCAAATTGAGCACATGAACAATTTGATGGCGCTAAACCGGGTCGATACAGTTAAGGTAACGGCGTTTTACCCTGAGTTGTTCACCACCTGTCGAATGCAAAAGCTTTGAACGTCGTGTCACCAAGGCTCTTCAGCAATACACAGACCCTCTTTAAGCAAACACAGTGCCAACTGAAAACAATGTTTTATAGATTAACTTAAAGATGCCGTTTAGCGGACGGATTTCTTTTTTACCAACAAAAGATACGGGGAAAATGCAGGATTAGCCAAGGGGGACAAGCGGCCGGACGGCCCGGCGGAGTAGGGAAAATATCTACACTGGGGAGTTTTTCGCCAGTTTCACCGATGATGGGTGGGTGGGTAAATGGCACTTGCCGGCGATCTGTAGAAAAACGTTTCTCCGGGCCGACTATGGGCGGATAGTTGTTTTTTCTTTCCAGCACGAAATCGCCTGCCGTTGCCGGCAGCGATCCTCGACCACCAGAAAATTGTTGAAACTACTCCAGGTGCGACCCATGCAGCCACCGCCGCAAGTATTCCGTAAGACACAGAACTGACACTCGGGCAGGGATGTGACCCGCGCCTGACTGAGTTGTTGCAAATCAGACCAGAGTGGCAGCCCTTCCCTTAATGCTGCTTCAAGCCCTTTTGAAAAGACATCCTCGACGGCGTAAGAATCGGCATGACACATCAGGCAGGGGTATAGAATCCCTTCTGCGGTGAGATAGGGTGTTTTGATAAACGAGCAACCTTGGGCGTTCGAGCCCTCAGAACGACACCATTCCAGCGCGGCCACACAGCCGATTGCTTGATAATTCCGGCGGAAGATCTCATCCTGCTGCCAGCGCTCCAATAACCCAATGTACTGCTCGGGCTGCGGCGGCTGGACAAAGCCCTCCTTGCCGGCACGGCCACACTGGACCAGGGCACCGCTACTGACAGAAGCGATACCAAGTTCGGCAGCGAGGGAAAATACTGCCGATAATTCGTGCAAATTGTGTTGCATTTCCGTAAAAAAAATCGCCAGCCGGGGGGCGAATCCAAGAGCGACCAGCTTTTTCAAAACCTCTATGGTCCGGTGATAAGAATTTCGCCCACGGATCAGATCGTGGGTTTGTGCACAGGCGCCGTCGAGACTGAGTTGGATCTGTAAATGGTCAAATCCCGGTAAAGTTAAAGCGCTTATACTGGTATCGTCAAACAACAAACCATTGGTTTGCAGAATAATCCGGGACAAATTTCGTTCTGCGGCATAGGTTAAAAAATCCAGCCATTGGGGGTGAAGTAACGGCTCTCCCCCCGTCAACCTCAAGCTGGAGCCTCCCAATGTGATAAAATCGTCCAGCACTTGAAAAAAAGAAGCCGGCGGTACCAGCGACTCCGACCGCGACGGCCCCGCCTCAAACCAGCAGTGGGCACATTGGAGGTTACATGTGGTGGTGATAGCAATGGTCAACGTCTGCGGAAGAGACAACCCTGCTTGCTCATAATCGTTAACTATCTGTTGGTCAGCCATGGATTCTTCGGATCAATATGTTTATGCACTACAGATCAAGAACAGCAGGTGGTGGCGCGATTCAGAATGGAATGAATACTGTAGATTTTTGCTACAAACAGGCATTCCCTCTTCCAAGGAGTCCTACAGACAAACCTGTTCTTTAACAACCACGTTTTTCAAATATTCGTTCAGTCCACATCGCAATATAGAAGAAACATCCACGGTGGCGCTTTGCCGCACCCGTTGCAGCATCTCCCACTCCGCCTTATTGACGCGAACAGAAAGGACATATCTTTTCGGCTGCTTCGCTCTTTTTCCCACGACATATCTCCTAATAATCAGCTCAAGGCCTCAGGCCTCCAGTCCGTATCTTTCCAGCTTGGTGTAAAGTGTCTTGCGATCAATCTCAAGGATTCTGGCGGCCAGGCTCTTATTCCCTTCAACCGATGCCAAAACCTTGCCAATATGCTCCTTCTCGACCATCCACAAAGGAACAATCCCGGCGTCCACGGACTCATTACCGCCCTTTGGATAGGGTTGCCGGGGTGGCGTGAAGGGTAAAAGATCCAGCGATATCACCGGTTCCAGGGCCAGAATACTGGCCCGGCGGATGACATTTTTCAATTCTCTGATGTTGCCCGGCCAATGGTGGCTGTAGAGGGCAGCGACGGATTCATCGGTAACTTCCCAGGGGGGTTGATCGGACGATGTTTTTTCTTTTAGAAAATGCAGCACCAGCGGCAGGATATCTTCTTTTCGCTCACGCAAAGGAGGAAGATTAATTGGTAGCAGATTGATCCGGTGGAAGAGATCTTCGCGAAAAGTCCCTTTGTCCACACAATCCTGGAGTTTTTTATTGGTGGCAAAAACAAAACGGACGTCAACGCTGATATCACGGCTTCCGCCCAACCGTCTGAAGGTCCCGGTTTCGATGATACGCAACAGCTTCACCTGGACGTCAAGGGACATTTCCGATACTTCGTCCATAAACAGAGTGCCATTGTCAGCCAGCTCGAAAAGTCCGGCGCGAGCCTTGTTGGCGCTGGTAAAAGCTCCCTGCATATGACCAAACAGTTCGCTTTCGGCCGTATTCACATCGAGGCGACCGCAATTAACGGTCACAAAAGGCTTGTCTTTGCGGCGACTGGCATCATGAACGGCGCGGGCAATCAACTCCTTGCCGGTTCCGCTTTCGCCAAAAATCAGTACATGCTCTTCCGTGGCTCCCCAGCGTTTGACGACGGATAAAATTTTTTCAATCGCAACGCTTCTACCGATGATCTGATGATTTTCAAGCTTGCCGATGGCCATCTTGAGGTTGATGTTTTCCCGCCGCAGATGATTTTTTTCATGGGCCTTGTCGATGACAATCTCGAGCTCATCGAGCTTAACCGGTTTTGTGAGGTAGTCATAGGCTCCCAGCTTGATACATCTGACAGCGGTATCTATGTCGCCGTGTCCGGTGAACATGATGATTTCGGGGACGCTGGAATGTTCACGCATCCTTTCAAGAGCTTCGACCCCGCCCATTTCCGGCATTTTGACATCCAGAAGTACCACACTGAAGCACTCTTCGACATAGCGCTCAACGCCTTCCCGACCACTGGCAGCTGTCTGGACAAGGTATCCGCTGCGGGCCAGTTCCATTTTCAGAAGTTCCCGCAGAGGGGCCTCATCTTCGACAATGAGAACTTTCGCTTTTTCGTTCATTGAACATCCTGACCTAACGGTATTTTTACATGAAATTCAGAACCGACGCCGATCTGACTGTGGACCTCGATGGACCCGTGATGCTTTTCAATGACGTCGTAGGTAATCGCCAGACCGAGGCCCTGGCCTTTGCCAACCCCCTTGGTAGTAAAGAATGGACTCCAGATTTGATCAAGCATACCGGGTTCAATGCCACAACCATCATCAATGACCTTGACGACAACTTCAGTCGTATTGAAATCGGTTTCGAGGCGAACCGTTCCGGATTCAGAAATCGCATGAAAGGCGTTCAGTACCAGGTTCAGAATGACCTGCCTTAAGGCGCTGGCGTCTCCCAGAACCGGGGGAAGAGGGTCACGAAGATGATTCTGTAGCGTAATTCTTTCATCCCGACCCTTGTGCTGCAGCAATTCCAAAACTTCTCCTATAATCATGTTGAGATCGACTCGCTCGAAGGAACCATCCGATTTACGGCTGAAGCTGAGCAGGCTTTCGATAATTCCCTTGCAGCGGTAGGCCTCCCTGACGATGACCTCCAGATACTTCGGGAACTCAAGCAGGCGTTGATCCCCGACCAGGCTTGGATCGTCACGGAAACGCCGTTGCAGCGCCTCGGCATAGCCCGCGACAGAGGTCAAAGGGTTATTGATCTCGTGGGCGACACCGGCTGCCAGCACCCCGATACTCGACATTTTTTCGGCATGCAGGAGTTGCAGTTCGCGCATCCTCCGGTCAGTCACATCACGAAAGAAGACCAGGGCGCGAGTTCCGCCTGCCAGATCCTCAATCGGAGTAACCACCACATCATAAAAAGCCTTACGTCCGTTATCATCATGAATACGGTAATACGAAAGGTGGGAACTTTTTCCACCTAAAGCTTTTTCGATGGGGCAGAAGTCAGGGTTCGACTTTTTATCCGCATGAAATAAAGCTTTACAGTTTGTCCCGATCAGCGTTTCCGTTGGAAAAAAGCGCGGACAAACATGGTTACGATGCTGAACAAGTCCTTTAGCGTCATAGATAACGACGGCGTCGCTGATGGCATCAAAGATCGCTTGCAGTTCGGCTTTTTTTACCCGCAGACTGAGGTTGGCCGCCTCAAGTTCCTGGATTTTCTGCCTGACCTCACCGTAGAAACCGATTTTTGAACTTTCGATTCCGAGCAACGTATTAAGAAAGTTATCGTCCACCTGAGTGGGTTTGATCTGTTTCATCAGAAGGATCTCTTTAAGATGCCCAGCAGATCTTCTGCGTCTGTCTGGCGCGGTGATGTCAGGACACAGACATCCTGCAGTGCCAGCTCCGCAAGCTTATTAAGGTCCTCTTCGCGAACCCCCAGAGTTCTTAATCCGCGTGGGGAGCCTCCGGCATCGAGTAAGTTTTCTATTACGCTGACCGTCATTTCTTCGGCAAATTCTTCGTTCCCTTTCAATTCGCAGCCCAGGGCATTCAGCAAGCCGGCAATCTTCTCCGTGACGACCGGGTAATCATACTTAACCACTTCCGGAAGAAGAATCGCGTTGACGTCGCCATGATTAACATCGTAAAGACCACCGATCGGGTGCGACAGGGCATGTCCGATGCCAAGCAGGGCGTTTGAAAAAGCCATGCCGGCATGCAGGCTTGCGCGCGACAAATCTTCAAGATCCTCGATACGATGTTCCCGGACCGCTCTGACATAACTTTTGGCCAACAAGGTCAACGCCTGCAACGCATTGACATCGGTCAAACTGGATGCCGCAATGGAAAAATAGGCTTCTATTGCGTGGGCGAGGGCATCGACAGCGGTGCTGCCGACATGGTGTTGGGGTAACGTCAGTAATGTCTCAGGGTCGGTCAGGCTGATATCAGGGGCAATGCAACGGCTCATAATCGTAAATTTGCACAGCTGTTCGGTATCATTGATAACCGCAAACTGGGACACGTCGGAACCGGTACCGCAGGTGGTGGGACACAGTACCAATGGTGGAATAGGTCGATGAATTTTATCACTGCCCCGATAGTCGCCAATCCGTCCTCCGTTGGCACTTAGAATAGCGATACCTTTGGCAGCATCCATCGCACTGCCACCCCCAAGGCCGACAATAACATCCGCTCCCTTGGCGACATACTCTCTGAACCCTGATTCAATCTCGTAGTCTTTCGGATTTGGGGTGATCTGGTCGAAATAAACAACATTCAAGCCGGATTCATGTAAACTTTTTATTGCCAGGTCAACCCAGCCGGCTTTAAATACCCCCTGATCGCTGACCAGAAAAACCTGCTTTCCCCCTAATCGCCGGGCACAGGAGCCTACCTGCCGCAAAAGGCCACGACCGAAAATGATTTCCGGTACCTCAAATTTGTAATGCTGAAAGCCGCCTTTTCCAGTCATTGAACCTCTTGACATCAACGGAGGGAAATCACTGACACCATATCTAATGCAGTATATACTAAGCAATACTCATGCCGAACAATAACATTGTTTTATTTTTTTAAAGTTTCGTTCGCTCCATGCCCAGGATGAGCATAAACTCTACAATGGCGCAATAATCCTCAGATTCGACACTGTCGCTAATGTAAGTCTAAAACACATGCCTTATTAATCCTCTGGAAAGAATCTAAAGTCATTTATTATAAATAGTTAGCTGTTTTTTATGTTTTCTCATCTGTCCGTACCCGGATCAGGCCAAATTTATTGATTCTGCTGAATGTGAATAGACGCAGAAAAATCTATCCATTTTCTCCCCATCATTTACCTACAATACCCGCTATCAATATCAAAAAACTAAAGAAAAAACCGATATAACGCCGTTTTTATTTGTGGCACCGGTATTGCAGTGGGTCACTGCGTCACCAGGCAGCACGGCAGTATTGAAGTCTCTAAGTCTCTTTAATAGCAGGGGAAGGTCGTTCCAGGCCTTTTTCGTTACAGCGTTTCAAAAAACCAGGAGGACAAGAAATGCCAAAGTATCTTATCGAACGTGAGCTGCCCGGGGCAGGTGATCTTACGCCTGAAGTTCTGCAACAGATCTCTCAAAAATCATGTACCGTCTTGCAAGGGCTGGGGCCCCAGATTCAGTGGGTTCAGAGTTACGTTACCGCAGACAAAATCTACTGTATCTACCTTGCCCCAAACGCGGAAATGGTCCTTGAACATGCCCGTCAGGGGGAGTTTCCCGCTAACACTGTTGTCGAGGTCAAGTCAATCATCGATCCAACCACCGCGGAATAAGCAACTATTGATTCATTTTGTGATTTTCGCGGGAAGATTCCCGCGAAAATCACTCAGGAGGAAGGTTATGACCCTAGCAATACTTGTAGCTATCAGTTTGATGTGGATTTCCGTAGCGATTCTGTTTTTAGGCAAGGGAGAAGCCAAAGGTACCGGAGCCATCACTGCTTTTGTTGGCCTGGTGACGGTCGTCGGCGCCTTTGTCCAGACCGCCCTGTTTCAGGACGGCTTTACCGGAGGGCTGTTGTTCGCTCACGGTCTGCTGTATTGCACCGTCGCCTACGCGTTAATGACCGGGCTTGAAGATCTGCGTTCCGTGGGGAACGTCAGTTTAACCGTCGCCTGTATTTCAGCTATCTACATGGTTCTGTTCTTTACCGGCGGCATCGCTGCGGACGGCTCCGTGCTCATCGGCCAGAGCAATTACTTCGCCCTGGCGTGCGCCGGGTATACGGTGCTGACCCTGGAAGTGTGGCTGAACGCCTACGGCAAACTCAAGGCCAGTACCCTGGCCTGGTCTTTGATCATCTGGGTTCCCGTCGGCTTATGGATTCCGGCCTTCATGCTGATGTCCACAGGCGCACTGCCATTTTAATTTTATCTGCCATTTATCATTTCAAACCAGCTGCCGGCGGCGTGAACAGCTCCGGCAGCCTTGAAAGGACGGAAACAACATGAAATCAGCACAGATTTTAAGGGGACTCCTGACGTGTTTTATTGTTCTTGCACTCAGCCTTCCCGCTTCAGCGGCAATTACCCTTTATGATAAAGATGAAACAACCTTCAGTGTTGATGGATCGTTCAACACCTTCTACGTTTACAGCCAGAGCGATAAAAATACCGAAATGGAAGCAATCTCCGGTCCGGACCGCGATCAGTCGCGGGTCAAAATGGGCTTTCTCCCCAACTGGATCGGTTTTAATTTCGGTAAACAGGTGGGAGACCTTAAATTAGGTGGTCGCTCGTCTTTCTGGGTCACAATCAATGACAGCGACAACAACTTAACGGAAACCGGTATTGATGTCCGGCAGTTCTACGGAACTGTTGACTCAAGCTGGGGCCAGATTCTGTTCGGTAAAGACTTCACCCTGTTCAACCGTTCAAATATTTTTCTGGACGAAATCCTGCTGGGCTATGGCAATGTCAGTGATACCCTGGGATTGCTAGACGGTAATGGTGTGTCCTTCGGCAATATCGGCACAGGCTACACCTACCCCTTCCCTTCGGCACAGATCACTTACCGCACGCCCGAACTCCATGGTTTCAAGCTGGCCATCGGCATCATCGACCCATCACGAACCGTTGACAATGGTCAGGAAAAAACCCCTCGTTTTGAAGGTGAGTTGACTTATAATTACCAGTTTAATCGTGGCGACATCACCGCCTGGAGTGGGTTTCTCTATCAGAAGTCCGAAAGCACAAGTGCCGGTATCACTGACATCACGACCAAGGGTGTTTCCTATGGTGTCCGGGTCCGTTTTGCCAACGTCGGACTCCACGCTTCAGGCTTCAATGCTGAAGGGCTTGGTTTTCTGTTAGGGGCTGGAGCTGACACCACCATTCCTGACCTAACTGTGGCGGGGGACAGTGAAGGCTATCTTTTGCAGGCCTCCTATACCCATGGTCCGGTTCGTTTGGTCGGATCTTATGGGCAAAACGAATTAAAAGCTGCACAGCGTTGGAAAAACGAAACCATGACCGGTGCGGTATTTTACGATATCAATCAATATTTCAAAGCTGTCGCCGAATACAACGTCAACGAAATATCCATCGGCAGTGCCAAGGAAGAAACGAACACCATCGCACTGGGTTTAATCGTCAATTTCTGATCCATTACAAGGCAAGCCATCCTTCACAGCCAGGCGGGATGAGGCCCCTGACAGCTGGATGGTGTTTGAACCTTTGCTAAAAAGACCGTGAAGGAGCTGCAGGAAACATTGTTTCCGGCAGCTCCTTCACCCAATCCAGCGCCTGAAAAAGCAAAGAGGATGGAAGCGTCTTGAGTAAAAAACGTCGTCCTTGTCAAAAACTGCCTTTCGCAAAACTGTTCCGGGCGCACCTTGGACATAAAGCCTCCGTCAGGGGGTTTTTTTCTGCGTTTTTCCCTGACTGAAGCTCCATGTCGCCCTTGCTTCGCCGCGGGGTTGCTTTTGACTTGCAGATGACCGTGGCGCTGGTCAGGCAATGGGTGGTCTTGCTGAAAGCACACGGGTTGCGAATGATGTGCTGAATTAAGGCCGGTCGCGGTGCGGACAACTGTTGCAAAAACTAAAAAGCGCCCGCAACATCTCGTGGTGTGCGGGCGCTTGGTCCTTCCGTGAATCTTTGGTTGCTACGGTCACATGGAACCAGAACATGTGACTGCTATTCGAGGAAGCTGGTCAGGCACCGACCTTCCTCTCGAACCCTGCCGGGATGATCAGGTCATTCGGACTCAAGTCCTTGATGGAGGAGTGACCCATGGCCAGGAGGAACGAATCGAGGCCATTGCGCATGAGGTCGAGTACATTCTCAACGCCGGTCTGGCCGTTGGCGGAGAGGCCCCACAGGTATCCGCGGCCGATCATGACTGCCTTGGCACCCAGGGCGAGCGACTTCGCTACGTCTGTTCCGCGGCGGATGCCACCGTCCAGCACGATCTCGACATCTTTGCCGACGGCGTCGGCGATGCCGGGCAGGAAGCGGATGGCAGCCGGAGTCGAATCCAGGTTGTTGCCGCCATGGTTGGAGACGGATATTGCCGTTACGCCGGCGTCAACCGCTCTTCTGGCGTCGTCGATGCGGGTGATGCCCTTGAGCATAAAAGGCCCGCCCCATTCCTTGGCAATCCACGCCACATCTTCCCATGTCGGCGGAGGTGTCATCATCCACTCACCGTATGCCTGGAAGAAGGTCGGTGCCGGCTCACCGGACTTGGCGGCATTGGGGGCCTTCAGGTCGGGGATGTAGAAGGCTTTGGCAAACTCCCACATCCACTTCGGCTTGGAGATCGCCTGGGGCATAAAGTACATCATTGTCTTCAGATCCATCCGCTCGGGGATCTTCGGGCTCCCCCAGTCACGGCCGTGGGCATAGCACCAGTCGAGGGTGAGGATCATACCGACCGCCCCGGCAGCGCGGGCGCGCTCGACGCGCTGTTTCATTATCTCGCGGGAACCGGACCAGTAGGCCTGGAAGAAGGTCTTGGGGCAGGCCGCGCATACTTCTTCAATGGATTTGCTGGCGAATTGACTGAGGCTCATGGCTGTACCGCGGCTCGCCGCTGCGCGGGCGGCCGCCACTTCTCCGTCGGGATTTACCGCCTGAACACCGGCGGGGGAGATGAATACCGGCTGGGAGAGTTCCTGGCCCATGATGGTAGTTGTCTGGTCACGGGTGCCGGACAGACCGGCAATGTGCGGGGCAACCCCCAGTTCGGCAAAGGACTCCGTGTTGTCCCTGTAGGTGATCCCCTTTTCCGACCCGGCGAGGATCGCCTTGGAGACTGCTCGCGGCAGACGTTTTTCTGCCAAACGTTCCGCCTCGGCTACGGTTTCGAACCAGATTGTCTTGCCCATTGATTTTACCTCCTGAAATTTCCGGTCATCATACCGGTGTTTGAAATATGAGCGGCAAGCTTACATCTGCTTGCCGCATCTGTTTAGCAGTACCTGCCTCAGGCGAATATCGCACAATTTGTGTAGCAATTATCCACTTTGCCGTAGGTTATGTAGAGAAATGCTACACTGATGGATATCTCTTTTGTGTCTGTCGAACTGTTGAGCAGAGCTAAAACGGTGCCACATCGTCTTTGATGGGACCGGGTGTTCTAACTGTTCCATAAAGTCTAAAGACCCTTTGCAACAGGGCTGCCGAGCGTTTGGCGACTTGTGCGGAGCTGCTGGGATGGCGAGCATTTCTGCGGGGTGGTCTGTTTCACAAACGCGCATTTACTATTATGCAACCTTCGGGCCTAGTCGTAACAACGTTTGATTGTTTTAAATGTCTGGCGGCGGTGCCGTGGAAGAAACAGATAACATCGATCTGGGTTAGATAATCAATGTCCGATCATGGCGCTAACAGTCGTTTTTCTCCGTCAGGCGAGGGTCTAGTACCTCACCTCTGGATAGTGATGGTGCGCTCAATTGCAAAGATCTCATCAATAAAGCTGTTGGAAACGCTGTTTCCGGCGGCTTTATCACGACCCCATTGCACTTGGGGCATTTCACAGCTAAGATATAGAGATTCATTCAGGTTGATTGCTCATCTGGCGGATCGACAATTCAAGTTTCTGAACAGAAAATAAATAGATAACCTCAGGATCCAGCATGCAAACTGTCGCAGATGTTCAGGCCAAACTAGCCAAAGGCGCCCGTTTAATCCTGGCTGGGGATAAAAGTCTATTGCAACAGCTGCCCAGCGGCTGTTGGATAGGCGGCACCATATCCTATTTTTCGACACGACAAGGTGCCCTTTTTAGTCAGGAATTGATCCACGTCACCGAATTACCGGACTGGGTTAGCGATATCAATATCCGCACTTACGACACCGGAGATATCAACCAGGTTTACAGTGACGCTCCTGAGCACGGATTCACCTTCATTATCGTCCCCGCTCAAAGCCAGGTCCATTTTACCTTTGCTCTCAACGCGCCAACATTCGCGAATTTCGCCAAAAAACCCCTCATCGGCTGGATTTCCGGAACCCGCCTTGATGAATCGCACAGCGACCAACCTTATGTATTTAATGGCGAGACGAAAGAGCAGATAGACAACCGGGCGATCGTGATGCACGTTCATCTTCCCCCTGATAAAATTGCTGATATCGGTATTATCAATATATTTGAGCAAGGCGATGGCGATGATATTTGTTTTCCGGAATCAGGTTTCAGCAGCAAATACGCCTTCATCAATGGTGTCGAAACCCTGTTCAGCGATTATCTCCGGCAACAGGGGCTTGACACGCGACTGCCGTTGGTCTCTGACTATTACGGCACCATGATCAGTACCGCTTTTCGGGAACGTCCGGGAGCCGACGGGGAGGTCAGGTTTTACAATGCCGTTTTTGATTTTTTGACCTATCGTCACGCCAAACCAGTGACCAGCTATCAGACCCATTTCCAGCAAAAGATCTCCCACGGACCGGGGATCCAATCAATTTTCTCGTGCAACTGTATCCTCAACCAACTTTATGCCGGGTTGGAAGGAAGACAGGTCGATGGCGTGCATGGCCCTGCAACGTTCGGAGAAATTGCCTATCAGACACTGAACCAGACCATCGTTTATCTGCGTCTGATTGATCTGCGCCATAGCTGAAAAATCACTCCAATCCGATTCTTTTCCATCATAACAGCCTGACGAAGTGTAGAGAAATTCACCAATGGTGAGATCCTCATCATTATTTTACCGAATTTTCCCTCAAGGCAGCGAGAAGGCTCTATCATGATGCTCAACCCAAACGTTGACGCTTAATAACCCTCTTCCAACAGGATAAAGATAGGAATTTCTGTTGAAAATACAGACATTCTGCGAAAAAACTGGTCCAGGTCTTGCAGTTCAATGTCGATCACCGAAGAATAAACCCTTGTTGGAAAGCTTCACATCTCATGATTCAATTATCTACCAACGACCATTCGCAACCCACCGTTCAGCCTGCTCTGCGTGAATGGCCGAGTAAATTGTTTGTTGAAACCACCAGTCGTTGCAATCTCGGGTGTCTGATGTGTGTCAAACAAACCAGCGGTTGCGAGATCGCTGAAGGGGACATGCTCACCTCAACCTTTGCGTCTTTACGACCGGCTTTTCGGCATCTGGACGCCTTGATTCTTAACGGTGTCGGTGAACCCTTGTTGCATCCAATGCTGGACGAATTTGTCCGTGAGGCGCGGCGACTGATGCCACCCACCGCCTGGATTGGTTTTCAATCCAACGGTCTGCTGCTGAACTACGATCGCGCCTGCAGCCTGATGAATGCCGGCGTGAACAAGATCTGTGTTTCTGTTGATACGGTTGACCCCGCCAAACTCCGCAAGGTCCGGGAAGGAGCCGAACTTTCCGCTATCGATAAGGCTCTTGATGCACTAACCCGGGCTAAAACTTGTACCGGAAAAACCGACTTTCGTATCGGTATTGAGATTGTTCTGATGCGCAGCAACATGACAGAACTCCCGGATCTGCTGGAATGGGCGGCCGGGCATGATGTGTCATTCGTTATCGTAACCCATGTTCTCCCCTATGACCGTGAACACGAGCAGGAAGCGGTTTATACGACCTGTTCCGATGAAGCCATTGCTCTGTTCCAGCAATGGCGAGAACGGGCCGCCGCCGCTGGTGTCGACCTGGATCGCTATCCGCAGATTATCTGGAATTATCATAAGTCTGCTGTCGATCAGAAGGTCATTCAATTTGTTGAGCAGATGAAAGCCGCCGCAGAAAACCAGGGTATTTTTCTTGATCTGAAAAAACTGTTTCAGCTTGACCCGGTCTGGCTTGATCAGGTGAAGGAAGCTTACCGCCGGGCGGAAGAGGTCGCGACGCACCATCAGCTGGATCTTCAACTCCCTTCGCAGGTACTCAAGGAACAACGGCGGTGCGAGTTTGTCGAGGACGGTAGTCTCTTTGTTTCCTGGGATGGCGATATCCACCCTTGCTATTTTCTCTGGCACACCTATCGCTGTCGCGCTGGTGGTTGGGAGCAGCGGGTTCAGGCGAAAAGCTTTGGAAACATTAAAGAGACCGATATTCTGCAACTCTGGAATTCATCTGACTTTGCAAATTTTCGCCGCAACGTCATTGGTTATGATTATCCTTTCTGTTCGAGTTGCGGGTTAGCTCCTTGTGATTATGTCCAGACCGACCAGTTTGAACAGGACTGCCACATCAATCAGGAACCCTGCGGTAGCTGTCTCTGGTGTATGGGGCTTTTTCAGTGCTTGCGCTAAGGTTTTTGATGTAAGATTTGCCACGGAGACGACATCTTTTTACTGCTTTGAAAAACTCTCTCTCCTCCTCTTGATTTTTCAGGCGCCGTCTCCGTGGCAAAGCCCTTGATTAAAGTGACTATCTTTCCTGCCGAAAGACCTGCAATCACTGCAAACATTCAGGTTTGAAGGCCCAAAAAGGGGTTATTGCAACGTGAGCCTGGAATTTCTTGACGAAAAAAAGTTTTACGTCGAAATAACCTCCACCGATCAGATTTGGGTTGCCAAGGGAGATTATAACAATATTTATTTTCTTGATGTCCTGCCCCAGGGCGTTTGTCTGCCGGTCTGGTCAAACCAGGAGAAGGTATTTGATTATCTAAAAAATGCTCGGCCCATTGGCCCCCCATATTCGCCATTTTCAGTCAGCCTTGACAGGTTTAGCGAAACCTGGATGACGAATCCGGCTATGTCGATAAAAGAACTGGCCATAAACCCGAACGGCGCATCAACAAGAATGTTGATTGTTTCCACAGAAGAATTTCTTGCAGCAAGAAACAGGAATCGAAAGTTTTAGCATTTAAAAAGGCGGTATTTGTGGCTTTGAACCCATCAAAGGATCAAAAACCCCCACAGGAAATTGTTCGGGCTGCCGTGGAATTATGCGCCGATTGCGACACCTGTCGGACTGTCATGGAGGAGGATTGCCCTTTTTTCCCCGAGCTTTACCGCTTGTGGGACCAGGAAAAGGAAACCGGCGAACCGATTTCAGCTGCCGATATGCGCGCCCTCGTTGACCTCTGCACCCTCTGCGGTCTCTGTCCCTGCCCGCGAATTCCGATGGATTTGATGAGGGCAAAGTCTTATTGCATCGATAAGGAAGGGTTGCCTTTCTCGAACAAACTGTTAGCCGATGTTCCCCGCCTCGCCCACCTGTGCGGAACCTTTCCCGGCCTTGTCAACAAGCTGCTGTCCTATCAACCGACAAGTCGTCTGTTGAGCAACATCGCCAAGCTTCATCCCGACCGGCAGCTGCCCCCCTTTCCCCAGGAGAATTTTTTTCAGTGGGCACGCAAAAAGGGGCTGACCACCCGCCGGGAAGATTGTGACAGGGTCACTTATTTTGTCGGTTGCACCGCAGGATATCTTTTCCCCCAAATCGGGCAGGCGCTGGTCCATATTCTGCAGCACAATGGTTTTCATGTCTATGTGCCGTCACAGGAGTGCTGCGGGATGCCGAACCTCATGGAAGGGGAACGCGACAAGACGTTGCAACGGGCCCTCACCAATATGAATCTGTTATCGGAAACCCTCGACAGCGGCGATCCTGTCATCAGTTCCTGCCCCACCTGCGGGTATTATATGAAGACGATCTTACCGGAACGGGCATACTACTCTTCTGCCTACCAGGCATCTGTCGGTGCCGGTGAAGACGAAATGAAAATACCTGAAGACAGTCGTGGGGGCAAAAAACACAAAATCCTCAAAAAATCCATCTACAAAGAGATCCTCAAAGATGACGGCTATTTTACCTCCCTTGACCCCATGACCCGGATCCGCCTGGCAGAACATTTTTATGATGCCGGTGAGTATCTGGCTCGCCTTTATGCGGACGGAAAATTTAATACCAACCTCGCCGGCATATCGGGACGCATGGTTTATTTTGCCCCATGTCATCAGCGCGAACAGAAGATCGGCACGCCCTACCTTGATCTGCTGAGACTGATACCGGAGCTTGAGGTGTCAGCTGTCGGGGGTACAAACTGTTGCGGCATGGGAGGTAACTTTGGTTACAAGGCCGGTTTTCATGAGCAGTCCCTTGCCATCGGTCAGCCGTTAATAGAAAAAATCAGGAGCCTGGACCCGCAGGGGATCATTACCGATTGCATGAGCTGTCGGTTGCAGTTCAACCACGCACTATCTTGCCCGGTGTTTCATCCCCTCGAACTGCTGGAACAGGCCTGTCGCTAACAGCCGGGGGCAGAGTGCAAGGTGGACTTCGACATGTGAAGAATCTTAGATGGTTCCAGAACCAGCAACGGCAGATGACCTTTTGGCCACCTGCCGTTGCTGGTTGACTGGCTTGAAAATATCTGCCTAGTTTTTAGCGGCTGCAGTCCGGCGTGAGCCCTGAGCAACAGCCCTGGTCATGCCGAGCAACACCAGAACCGCCGGTACCAGTTGGGCGACAATGATCAGCGCACAGAAACCGACGAACAACAGAACCAGCAATCCGCTGCTATAGGTGACCGCAGTATCAACAGCAAAAGCAGGAGCAGCAAGCAGCAGGACCACGGCGAGGGATGATAGCAATGATTTCATGATTTTTCTCCTTGGCGATGAAAGAGAAGTTACTTAACTTTTTACCTTGATAGCTTCGCGGTCACGTCCGAACAGACCCCTGAGAATACCGACCATCATCAGGGTCGCCGGTACCAGCTGGAATACAATGATCAGGGCAAAAAAACCGAGGAACAAAGAGACCAGCAAGCTTCCTTTACCAGTCCCGATAGCGCCGGCAGCAAAAGCGGAAGAAGAAAAGGTCAACAGGGCGATCAGGGCATTACGTAACCTGGCTTTCATGGCGACCTCCTATAAAGAGATGCTGAAGATCAGCATGCTGTGTTGTTGTCCAGCTATAGAGCAGGGAGCGTGCCAATGTTTTGTGAATAGCTCATGATGGACTGTATCTATCCGAAACAACTGATGAAAAATCTTCAAGAAGGGTTTGTGGAGAAGGCTATAGCGTCTGCTCGAGTTGTAGATGTAGATAGGTAAAATATACAGACAGGGCATAGCAAGCCACCAGGTTGGTTTGCTATTAAAGTCTAACACGCTGATATTTATGATAAATATAAGTGTATAAAATAATCAGATGATTTTTTGGTACACTTATATTCCGTTGCATAAAGTCCCTCACCGAGAAAAATTTATCGCCCCCCTGGTTTGTCATACTTCCGGCCGTAACCCGGAGCAGCGGTTAGCTCTTTTAATGACATATGCCTGTGTTACAATGGCCGGCCAGGCACGCTGGTCCCCCATAGCACGGCAGGAGGTTGAGCCATGATTGCGGATCTGAAATACGGCAACGGCACCATTCCCCTCGAATATCCGCAAACACCCAATTTTCAGGGTGTTCTTTACCCGGCTGAAGCCACTGCGTTGCCAAATCCTGCCGCTGAGGTGGCGACTTCTCTCAATCTGCCCATCGACTCAATTCCGTTGGCGCAGATGGCAGGCGGTAAAAAAAATGCAGTTATCGTTATCAGTGATATCACCCGCCCGGTTCCCAACCGAATGCTGTTACCGGTGATCATCGCCCAGCTTGAGCGAGCAGGCTTGCCAGCAGATAGTATCAGTATTCTGATTGCCACCGGCATCCATCGCCCTAACGAAGGGGCGGAGCTGGAAAAATTGGTAGGTGCTGACATTGCCGCCAACTACCGGGTCAGCAATCACATGTCCAAGCAGGACGAGGACATGGTGCTGGTCGGCCACATCGCTGACGGGGTGCCGGCCTATGTCAACCGCCACTATGTTGATGCTGACCTGAAAATTCTCACCGGCTTCATCGAGCCCCATATGTGGGCGGGTTTTTCCGGCGGTCGTAAATCGATCCTGCCGGGCATATCTTCGGTCAAAACCCTTGAGTTCATGCATGGTCCGGAAATGGTTGCCCACCCGCAAACCCGCTACGGGGTCCTCGCTGGCAATCCGTTTCACGAAGCCGGGCTGGCGATCATGGCAAAGGCCGGTGCTGATTTCATTGTCAACGTCACCCTTGATACCAGCAAGCGGGTTACCGGTGTCTTCTCCGGTCATCCGGTCAATGCCCATCTTGCCGGGGTGGACTTTCTATCGCAGCACTGTGTGAAAATCCTCGATAAACCCCTTGATTTTGTTGTTACCACCAATTCCGGAGCGCCCCTTGACTGTAATCTGTATCAGACGGCAAAAGGGCTGTCCGGAGTTGCTGCCGCTACCCGTGACGGCGGTGTCATCCTCATCGCCAGTGAGTGTCCTGAGGGTTTTGGTAGTGAGGAATATCGGGAGGTCTTTGAATACGCAACCAGTCCACAGGCGTTCATCGACAAAGTAATGAAAAAGGAGTTTTATGTTCCTGATCAGTGGTGTGCGCAGGAGACCTACCAGGTGATGACGAAAAAAGAGGTCTGGCTTCATACCGGCGGGATCGCTGCAGACACCCTGCGCCGTTTTCATTTCCACCCGGTAGCCGATATGACGCAAGCGGTCCGGCAACTGCTGGAACGCTTTGGCCATGACGCCCGCTGGGCGATTGTTCCCGATGGACCCATGCTGATCCTCGATGTCAACTCCCGTTAGGATCCCGCAACAGGTTCCTGGTCAGGTATAAACAGATGAACAGACGCACAATTGTCAGCTTTCCCTGCCCCAAGGACTTCTGGTCGCAGGTTGAAAGCTGGGCGGCGGAAACAGGATTCACCTTGATCAGTCGCGAAGGGGAACAACGGCTTTACCGCAAGGGGCATCGGTTGCTGATGGCCCCCACCTGGGTGGAGCTTCGCCGCGATGGGAAAAAGGTGACCCTTGAAGCATGGGTTGTCGCCGACATGTTCCTGATTTTGAGCGCCCTGGCGGGGAAGAAACCTGAAGCGGGGATCGGATCAGGCGGACTGACAGCCATGCTGCCACGGCGCCGTGCGCGTGAAAAAGTCAATATCCTGCTGCGCCGCTTCAACCAGAAACCGATCACCTGATGCCGTGCGCTTAGCGGCCAAATTTTCCTGTCCAAAGCCCCAGGAAGAATTGTCTGGCATTTAAAACGCGGATGACCGTGGAGCGAAATGGTCAGAACATCACTGCGGTGGTAAAAAATATTTTGCGTCCCGTTGCCGTGATGGTAGTCGATATCAATGATCGCGACTTTCCCCTGGCTACACAGCTCCTGCGCCGCCAGAGCGGCATTGTTGAAATAACAAAAGCCGCCAAAGGCACGGTGCTCAGCCCGGTGACCATCATCGTCTGTTTTTAACCAATCAGCGCCGCTAAACCTGCTATAATTGGAGACTCTACTCTCACAGGATAGCACCTTACCATCCCTGTCCAACTAAGGAGTCTCGCCATGACTGAAAACAAATCACAACAACAGGATCAGGAAGAGATCAGCCTGTACGCCAGGATTGTCTCACGTACCGAAGAATTGATGGAAAGTGGGCGGAAAAATCTGGATGAAGCCCTGAAAAAAGCCAGCGAGGATTTAACTTCGGCAGGAGACTTTACCCGCGAGCAGTCTGAGCGCATTGCCGGCTACGTCAAACGCGATCTTGGCCACGCTGCCGATCATGTCAGCAAAACAACGGAATCCATCAAAGGTGCTGTTACTCCCCAACGACTCGCTGCTGGTGCCCAGAGCCTGTTCGCCAGAATCCTGACAACCACATCGGAGCAACTCAAGGAATGGGCGCAAAAAGCGGAAGCTCAACTGGAGTTCAAGACCGGGGAAATTACCAGTCCCGGCACCCTGACCTGCAAGAACTGCAGCGAGGAGCTGCATATGAAGCGAACCACCAAGATTCCCCCCTGCCCCAAGTGTCATAAGACGGTTTTCCGAAAATCCTACTAATAGGTCGGGGATGTCAGGTCCCCCGTTCAACCTCTATTGTGCCGGCAGCAATGGCATTCATTGCCATTGCCGGCTTGTTACCTCCTGTCTGTCTGCGTCAGAGAGAGTTCACCGGAGCGAACAACGTTGATCTTCGGCATGAAACGCCCGACATCAAGCTGGGCCTCGAAGGAATAGCTGAACACATCGCGCGGTTGATTGAGCCAGCGGGTAAAGAGGTTGATGGTACTGAACACATCAGGCCGCGCTTGCAGCAAGACCTCGCCGTCGCCATAGGCGGCGATCACCGGTAGCTGGTTGGTCACACCCCGGAGCACCGGTTCCCCTTCGAGGTAAACACCATAGGTCATTCCCTCCAGTTTCAGCGGTACTCGATTAGGATTACTGATGTGCAGGCCGATCTCAAAGGTTGGCACAATGGTGTCTCCCGGCAACACCCGGAAGCTGCTTAAGGTCGCGGTCGGGGTTTCAAATCCGGGGAACAGTGGGGCGCAGGCAGTGATTGACAGCAACAGCAAAATAACAGCAATTCGTTCGACTATCTTCATGATTTCTCTTCCTTTTTTTCCTTCAAGTTCAATATTGACGCTTTCGTGAAAAGCAGCAGTTGGCGAGTTTTTGCCACGCCATCAATATTGGTAAGCCTGGCGCAGACGTAATTCCAGGCGACTGGCCAGGCTTGAACAGCTATAGGTTAACAGAAAATAGAGGGCCGTCACGGTCAACCATACCTCAAAGGTCAAATAGGTCGCTGCCATCAGTTCCAGCCCCTGGAAGGTCAGTTCCTGAACCGAAATAACTGCAACGATCGCCGAATCTTTGATGGTTGAGATGGCCTGGCCGGCCAACGGGGGGATCATCCGCTGCAGCGCCTGGGGGAGAATCACCGTACGCAGAAGCTGCCAGCGGCGCATTCCCAGGGCGCGGGCAGCTTCCCACTGGCCCGTTTCAATACTGTTGATACCGGCGCGGACAATTTCTGCCACATAAGCACCCTCAAACAGGGCCAGGGTAAAGACCGCGGCAACAAAAGGCTCAATCTGGTCGCTGGGAGCAAAGAGTAAGGAAATCAGGTTTTGTACCCAATCGGGTGCTGCATTCAGCCTGACGCCAAGGTTGAACTGTGGCAGCACTTGATCACTGATGAAGAAAAAGAAAATAAACACCAGCACCAGCGGCGGCAAGTTGCGCAACAGGGTCACGTAAGTGCCACCCAGCAGGCGGTTGATCAGGTGCGAACTGATACGCAACAGGCCGGCAATGACCCCAAAGGGCAGTGCCAGCAGCAGGCTCCAGAAGCTCAGACGAATGGTGGTAAACAGCCCCAGCAGAAGCATGTTGGGCACCCACGTGCCGTCGGCATCGCGGCGTAGCAGATACTGAGGGATGATCTGCCAGTTCCAGCGATACTCGAGGCCAACACTGACCCGGTAGCCAAAATAGGCGACCAGGGCCATCAGAGTCAGTAGCAACAGAGTATCCAGCCACCCCCAGCGCAGGGAAGGACGCAATAAAACCTCCAGTTAAAAAGTTGTCCGATGATGAGTCGCGTTGATCTGCAGCCTACTCGATCTGGTCGCGCCAGTCTTCTGTGGTAAACCAGTAGTTGTAACGCTCTTCCAGCCAGCCATCGGCAAAGCGCTGGCGGATCCAGTTGTTGAGAAAGTTAAGAAAGTCGGGGTCGCCTTTGCGCACGGCAAATCCGATAGGTTCACGGGTAAAGGTTTTACCCGCCAGAGGCAGAGACAGGCGTTCGGGGTAACGCAAGGCCTGAAACTCCGGAAACGGCTGTGAGGCGACCATGGCGGCAGCGCGATTATTGAGCAGTTCCTGAAGCGCCTGCCCTTCATCATCAAAGAGGCGCAATTTTGCCTCGGGCAGATAACGTTGGGCAGCAGCCGCGGCGGTGGTGCCGATGCGCGCGACAATGTCCATGTCCGGAGAATTAAATTCCGCCAGGCTGCTGCGCTCACCCGTCAGGCGCCGATTGGCAAGGATCGACATACCGGAGAATTCGTAAGGATCGCTAAAATTGACCTTGAGGTTGCGCGCTGGAGTGATCCCCATGCCACCGATGATGATATCGAACTTGCCGGTCAGCAGAGCCGGAATAATTCCCGACCAGCGCGTCGGCACCAGTTCCAGTTCAACCTCCATGTCCTGAGCCAGTTGTTTTGCCACTTCGATTTCGAAACCGGTATAATTACCGGCCTTGTCCTTCATTGCCCAGGGCACAAAGGTTGAAAAGCCTACGCGCAGGCGGTTGTTTTTGATCACCTGTTCGAGGGTACTCTCCTGAATCAACTGCTGTCGGGCGTTATTGCCCCACAATGGGGAAGCGCACAGAAGCAATAGTGCCACTAACAGAATCAATCGGGTTTTCATCAGATGCTCCTTGTCAATTGAAGGTCAACGGGAAGGGAAAAGCTGATATTCAAGGTATCTTACCAGAAGTGTCAACATTAGGGTAACGGCAAGATAAATGGCAGCGACAACAAACCAGATTTCAAAGGTCAAAAAGGTATCGGCAATAATCTGTTGGCCGCGCATGGTCAGGTCGTAGATGGCGATGGTTGATACCAGAGCCGAATCCTTGACCAGGGAAATTCCCTGGCTGGTCAAGGGCGGTATCATCTGGCGCAGGGATTGGGGGAGGATAACGTAGCGATAGGTCTGGGCCCTGTTCATCCCCAGCGAGAAGGATCCCTCCCACTGGCCGGAGGGGATAGCCAGGATACCAGCCCGAATAATTTCCGATGCGTAGGCCCCTTCAAACAGGCTTAAAGCAAGAACTGCGGCAGCAAAGCGTCCCATATCAAGAATCGGAGCGAAAACAAAGTAGATAACAAAAATCTGGATAAGCAGTGGCGTGTTGCGAATCAACTCGAGATAGACGCGGGCGATTGCAGTTGCCATCGGGCTGTTTGACAGACGCATCAGGGCAACAACCAGGCCGATGATTAACGACAGCCCGAGACTGATCGCGACGATTTCGAGGGTAACCCACAGCCCCTGAAATAGCAGTCCGAAACGCCAACCGTCGGAGGTGGTTTCAATCAGGTAGCGCGCCACCCTCTGCCATTGCCAATTATAGCCGAGGTTTTCCGCGCCGGTCACGAGCAGGTAGCCGCTGCCGATCATCAACAGCAAAAAAGCGCTGATCTGGAGCAGGTCGGTTATCTTTTTATTTAATCTGAAAGATAAAGAAAAGATATCTAATTCCTTGTTTTTCTTGCTACATTTGTGATTTTTTTTGAATGTAGCGCTGATGATATTCCTCCGCCCGCCAGAAGGTCGTCGCCGGAGCAATCTCGGTGACGACCGGATCGTCATAGCGACCCGAGGCGTCAACAGTCGCTTTCATCTCAGTCGCAAGTTGGTGTTGCTCTGGGTTGTAGTAGAAGATGGCAGAGCGATACTGGCTACCGATATCCCACCCCTGGCGATTGAGGCTGGTGGGGTTGTGCAGAGCAAAAAAGCGCTCGAGCAACTGCTGATAACTGATGCGCGCCGGATCATACTCGAGATCTACCACCTCGGCGTGACCGCCGGCGCCGCTGCAAACCAGTTCGTAGGTGGGGTGCTCGATGCTGCCTCCCATGTAACCAACGTCGGTGTCGATGACACCCTCCAGCACACGAAACTTTTCTTCAACACTCCAGAAACATCCGGCAGCAAAGGTTGCCTTGTTCATAAATCTATCCATTTCAAGAATTATAGAGGGTGTCTCGGTTTATATAGCGAGGGTCTTACAACCCTTGGAGCAGGGTCAATAGCAGCAGATTCGCACAACCGATGAGAAAGCCGAGCAATGCGCCGAACAGGTTGATGTACTTGAACTGCTCTTTCATCACTCCCATCAGCAGGTCTTCGACCTGGAGCAGGTCGAGGCGATTAACCTTGTCTTCGACCATGCGTCGGACATTGAGGGTTTCGACCAGGCGTGGTGCTTCCTGTTTGAGCATCTCTTCCACCAGCCGGCACACGGAGATGTCGATCTCACGGCGCAGATCTTGTGGAAAGCGTTCGGCAATCACGCCAAGGGGCTTCTGATAAACCCATATCTGAGTCTGTTCACTGATCATCCGTTTGAGCACCTGTTGCATCTGTGCTGAGCGCAGGGTTTCAAGCAGCTGATCAGCCATCCGGTCGACTCCCTGGTTGAGTCCGTCGCCAGGTAAGACGGCTGTCAACAGCTCGCTAAAGGGGCGATCCTTGATGCGATCCACGGCACTTTCCGTCAACACCAGCGCCGTATCAATCGTTGAGCGTGATTGTAATCGAGTCACCACCTGTTCACGGATGAACGCCTGAGCTCCGGCGACTTTTGCTGCGGAAATGTTTTCAGTAAAGCTCGCCACCGGACGATCGAACCATTGGTCGATGCGCTGGTGCAGCAGGGCCGCCATCTGCTCACGGGTACGCGGTTGACGTAACCAGATAGCGATTTCATCGCCGGCGCGATCAAGAAATTCGGGAATTTTTGCATAGATCTTTTTCAGGTCAATAAAGCCGCTGAGCAGGCCGGCGAGCCCGCCCAGAGAATCAAGGAAACCGTCAATCCCTTTCTTTCCCTTTTTCACCAACTGGGCGCGAAAGACCGGATCCTGGAACATGTCGCCAAATTTTTCAATCAGCGGTGGCAGCTCTTTTTCCAGTTGGGCCAGCAGCACCTCGATCAGCTCCGCCGGTAAATGATCACGTAACGGTCGTTTGCTGAACAGCAGTTGCTCGACCTTGCGATCAACGGCGCGACCGACCAGGGCTGAGGTCGCCGGAGATTGGAACAGACGGGTATAGCGGGCATCGAGATGGGATTGCCAGGCGCGGTTGCGCTCCGGGGTCAGCAGGCTGCCAAGGTCGCGCTCAAGCCACTGTTCCCCTTGGTCGCGCAAAAAGCTGCGCAGCTGCTCGGCAAACTGATCGCTGGCGAGATATTTCGATAATAAGCCAGCGAACTTGCTCTGGGCCAGCAGGACAATTTCAGCGAAGCGCCCACGAAAATGCTCCGGTACCAGGCTCGCCAGGGATCCGCTGGGACGATCCAGCAGCTGGCTGAGTTTCTCTGTCACTGTCATCCGTAGTTCGAGTTGAATGGATTCCTTGTCCAGCGCCTGTCCGACATCGCTCGCTGTCAACAGGTGCTCCCCGACCATTTCTCCCATGCGCCGTGCCAGTTCACCGCGTTTAGCTGGAATAATGCCGGGGGTGAGGGGAACGCGCAACCCAAACAGCCGCCACGC
Source organism: Desulfuromonadales bacterium (assembly GCA_019429255.1). GTDB lineage: Bacteria > Desulfobacterota > Desulfuromonadia > Desulfuromonadales > Geopsychrobacteraceae > Pelovirga. Next base: position 56,334 of record JAHYIY010000002.1, read on the forward strand.
CCGTAATGGGCGAAACAGCATACGGATGGCGATATAATTGGTGACGTAACCGATCAGTGCCCCAAGCAGAGGCGGGATCAGATATGGAAGGTAGGACGTTAATTCCATGGTTAAGATGATACCGCTGGTTATTGATCCATCACGATCAGGGAATGGTCGCCGATATTCATGCGCCGTGGCGCCCCGATCAGGGTAACCGAGTCGCCTAACAGCGACTGATTAAGGCTCATGTGGCTGACCTTGCAATCGGCATTGATAATCGAGTCGCTGATCGTACTGAAGTCGACCTCGCTACCGGCAGCCACAGAGACGTGGGGTCCGATAATCGAATGACGGATACGCGCGCCCCGCTCTACATGAACCGGTTCAATCAGCACACAATCATCCACCTCACCATGAATATGGTGACGTCCTTCAAGCAGATAACGATTGGTTTCGAGCAGGGTCTCAGGCTTGCCGCAGTCGAGCCAGGCATCGATCTGCGGAGCCTTGAATTTTTTTCCTTCAGCCATCATGCGCATGAAGACAGCCGGTAGATAATATTCCCCCTTGACCGTATCACCGGCGGCGATGGTAGCCTCGATAGCGGCAATAAAACCGGCACCATCCTTAAGATAATAGAGACCGACCTGGGCTAAACGTGAAACCGGGGTGTCCGGCTTTTCTACCATGTCAACAATGTAGTCGCCATCCATAACGTTGACCCCGAAGCGTTGATAATCTTCGACTTCGCGGGAATAGATGAGGCCATCAGCATCACTACAGAGTTGATCGATCCGGTTCAGGTCGGTAACAAAGATGGTATCGTTGAAGACCACCAGCAGATCATCGCCCGACTGGATGGAAGGCGCTGCCAGGGCAACGGCATGAGCCGGCCCGAGGCGCTGTTGCTGGACCTGATAGCTGCAGCACAGCTCCGGGAAGTGCTCGGCCATGAAGGCTTCAACCTGGGCGCCATTTTCATCAGTGATAAAGATATACTCATCGATATCCAGAACCTTGAGGCGTTCGACGATATGCTCAAGGACGGTTTTGCCGGCCACCTTGACCAGCGATTTGGCTTTGGTGTGGGTGTGGGGACGCAAGCGCGTTCCTTTGCCGGCGACGGGGAGGACGACTTTCATGGCTGTCTCCTTTATTGTAAAAACGAGTGTTCCATTTTGGTGTTGCCGGTTGCTGTGTCATTTGCCTGCAGGGTCGCAGATTTCACCAATAAGATCGTAATCGGAAGAATCGGTAATACGCAACTTCACATAGTCGCCAATATTTGCCTGACCGGCGGTAATCAGGCAGTGGCCATCGATATCCGGGGCCTGGCGGCGGCTGCGCCCTTTTAACAGCAGGTCGGTTTCATCACTGTAGCCTTCGACCAGCACCTCCTCAATCTGACCGATCAGGGCGCGATTTTTCTGGAAGGATACCCGCGCCTGGGCTTTCATCAGGCGCTTGAAACGCGAGGTTTTAGTCTGTGCCGCCACCTGATCAGGCAACTCGGCGGCGCTGGTCCCCTCTTCGCGCGAATAGCGGAATACGCCGACGCGCTCAAAGTGTCCCTCACTGACAAACTGCAGCAGTTTGTCGAACTGCTCACGAGTCTCGCCGGGAAAGCCGACGATGAAGGTGGTCCGCAGGGTCAGTTCGGGAATCCGCTCGCGCATGCGGGTCAGCAGCGCGCGCGTTCTTTCTTCGCCGAGGCGGCGATTCATCTGGTGTAAAATACTGTCATCAATATGCTGCAACGGCAGATCGAGGTAATTACAGATTTTGTCTTCGCCGGCGATCAGGTCGAGGAGTTCGTCGCTGATCCCTTCCGGGTAGGCGTAGAGCAGGCGCAGCCACACCAGACCGTCGATCTTGACCAGTTCGCGCAATAGCCCGGGCAGGGTTGCCCCATCGTTGCGGTCGTGACCGAAAGCGGTGATGTCCTGGGCGATCAGGTTCACTTCCGTGACCCCGTTCGCCACCAGGGAGCGCACCTCGGTCACCACCGAGTCGATACTGCGCGAACGCAAATCACCGCGCAGCTGCGGAATCACACAATAGGAACAGCGGTTGGAACAGCCTTCAGCGATTTTGACGTAGGTGCTGTAAGCCGGCGAGGAATTAACCCGCGGTGTGGTGTGATCATAGAGAAAATCGGGGACGCCGATGGTGCTGCTGGGGGTCGACAGCTGCAGCTGTTGTTCGATCAGTTCAACGATCCTAGCCCCTTCCGAGGTGCCGATGAACAGATCGACCTCGGGTAATTGTTCCTGTAGCTGCTCCTGGTAGCGCTGGGGCAGACAGCCGGCAACGATCAGTAACTTGCAGCGTCCGCTGTGCTTGTGTTCGGCCACCTCGAGGATGGTGTCCACCGATTCTTCCTTGGCATCATTAATAAAGGCACAGGTGTTGACAATAATAATGTCGGCCTGATCCTCTTCGACAACGATGTTGAAACGCTCGGCGGGCAAATGGCCAAGCATGACCTCGGCATCAACGAGATTTTTCGGGCAACCGAGGCTGACCAGACTGACATTGAGTGTATTCACGGACATGCAGATTTCCACCAGCAGAGGTTAACAACAGATTCGACAGAGACTGCCGGAAAGATAAAAAAATCGTAACTATTCAGCTGCTGTCCTTCGCACAGGATCGGGGATCCTGTGGCAAGGGTGTTTGTCGCCATGGACGGCGACAACAAGCGGTCATGGATGACGAAAAGCGTCCCTTGACATAGGATTCTCGATCCTGTGCTGAACAGATACAAAAAATCAGGAGCGCAGATTCTCAAATTGCAGCTCAATCCCTAAGTCCTGCCCCTTGAGGAACTGCATCACTTCCTGCAGATCATCAATTTTTTTGCCGGTAACCCGCACCTGATCTTCCATGATCTGGGCCTGCACTTTGAGCTTGGTGTCCTTGATCAGCTTGACGACTTCCTTGCCTTTTTCCTTGCTGATCCCCTGGATGATGGTGACCCGCACGCGCACGGCACCCGCTGATGCCGGTTCGATTTTGCCGTAGTCAAAACATTTGGGGGACAAACCGCGGCGCACCAGTTTGCCGATGAGGATATCCTTGATCGCTTCGAGCTTGTATTCGTCAGCAGCGAGAATCTTCAGGGCATCCTTTTCCAGTTCCAGTTCGTTGACCGTTCCTTTGAAATCAAAGCGCTGGGTGATCTCCTTGATCGCCTGATTGACGGCATTATCGACCTCCTGCAGATCAACCTTGGAGACAATATCGAAACTTGGCATCTCTTTCCTCCTTGAAAATGACTGAAGATCGGTTTTTTAGATTTACGCATATCCGCAGGGAAATTGACTAAACTGTGGCTTTATAGCACAAAACAGCTTAATGACAATAGCGCTGGAGTGGGCAAAAGAGGTGGATTGTATCGTTATAGAGGGCCGGCGCTTAAAGATCCAGACGAAAAAAGTCGCGTGCCTTGAACTGCGGCTCGCTGCTCATGCGGGTTGGTGCAGTGCCGGGAGAAAAGGCTTCGTAATAAGCATCCTTATAGTCTTCCGCAACGAGTAGACCATTCTGTCGATCGATGGGGAAGAATTCGATGGCGTCCGGAACGGGGAAATGCTCGACCGGATACAGTTTGATCGCTTCCTGCATGAACGCGATCCAGGCCGGCAGGGCGGCACGTCCGCCAGTCTCGCTGCGGCCGAGGGGTTGTTCCTCATCATAGCCAATCCAGGAAACGGCGGCCAGTTGTGGAATATAGCCGACGTACCAGGCGTCTTTCAGGTCATTGGTGGTGCCGGTTTTCCCTGCGGACGGACGATTCAGCACTCGTGCCTGACGCCCGGTGCCGTGTTGGACCACACTTTCCATGATGTTCGTGGTCAAGTAGGCGGTTTCCGGTGAGATCACCCGTCGCGGGGCCTGGCGGATCAGGCGCTGATCGGCGGCCATACCGGTAGCAAAGTCGGTTGGATCGATGGATTCGAGGATGCGCCCGTCCCGGTCGCGGATCCGCGTAATGTAGGTTGGCGGCAAGAGGATGCCGCCACTGGCAAAGACCGTATAGGCCGTGAGCAGTTCCATGGGGGTTACGGCCGTTGAGCCGAGAGCCATGGACAGATCGCGCTGCAGGGGCGTTTCGATTCCCAGTTTCTGAGCATAGCCGGCAGCGTAGCCAACACCAATATCTTCAAGAATTTTGATGGTTACAACATTGCGCGACAGGGCCAGGGCATCGCGGAAGCGGGTTGGCCCATGGAATTTTTCTTCGTAGTTCCGTGGTTTCCACTCTTCTATGTCACCGGTGTCAACAAGCCGGTTTTCGTAGATCAGAGGAGTATCAAGAATAATGCTGGCCGGAGTGTAGCCTCGATCAAGGGCGGCGGCATAAATAAGAGGTTTGAATGCCGAGCCGGGCAGGCGCCGGGCCTGGATCGCCCGATTAAACTGGCTTTTGCCAAAGTCATAACCACCGACCATGGCACGGATCTGACCGGTGCGTGGATCGATGGCGGCAAGAGCCGCCTGGGCCAGAGGTTCCTGCTCCAGTGCCAGTTCCAGCGTTTCGTTAGTGGTATTGAGGATCCGTACATCAATCAGGGCACCAATGGGCAAACGGGTGACGCGACCACCGTCGGCGTTGCCGACCGGTTCGCTATCGCCGGCAACCACTTCAATAGAGCCGGCCCAGTCGCTGGCGCTGATAGAGATGGTACCAGTGCGATCGCCGATGCGGCAGAGAATCTGATCACCATCGCGACCGATGACCAGAGCCTGGACTTCTGAACCAGCTTCTAGCCCGGGGTCAGCAAATTCCTCAACCTGAGCGGCTAAAAATTCAGTCTGCGCGGCTGCATCAAGGACAATCTCGACGGGACGAAATCCGCGGCGCTTGTCGTGGGCGCGCAGGTTCTGTTTGACGGCATGCTGCGCTGCCTGTTGCAGTTTGAGGTTAATACTGGTCTCAACCTGGAGGCCGCCGGTATAGAGAAGATCCTCACCGAAGCGCTGTTCAAGATAACGGCGCACCTGTTCGTTGAAATAGGCGGTGACGTCGAGCAGGGTGTTCAGTCGCGGGGTAATCACCACCTCTTCGACCTCTGCGGCAAGCTGCTCGGCCGGGGTGATAAAGCCCTCTTCAAGCATGCGCCCGAGGACATATTTCTGACGATCCATGGCGCGCTGATAATGGCGATAGGGGGAATAGCGGCTCGGCGCCTGGGGGAGCCCGGCGAGAATGGCCGACTCGGCCAGGGTTAATTCTTCAACGCTTTTATCGAAATAGCTGCGGGCAGCCGCTTCGACCCCATAGGAACGGTGACCGAGGTAGATCTGGTTCAGATAGATAGAGAGGATATCTTCCTTGGTCAGGGCCTGCTCCATGCGCCAGGCGAGAATCGCTTCCTTGAATTTACGGGTAAAGGTGCGCTCCGGGGTCAGCAGCATGGTTTTGGCCACTTGCTGGGTAATGGTGCTGCCCCCCTGGGAAATACCTCCCGCTTTAATATTGTTGATGGCGGCGCGCATAATAGAGACAAAATCGATTCCCTGGTGCTTGAAAAAGGCGGCATCTTCGGCGGCAACAAATGCCTGGACCAGGGTTTTCGGTATTTTTTCGTAGGACACCAAAAAACGTCGTTCGCGGGAATATTCGGCAATCACCGTGCCGTCGTCAGCATAAATGGTGGTAATCAGTGGCGGACGATAGTCTGCCAGTGAGTCGACCTGCGGCAAGGTTGCGGAAATATAAAAGTAGGCACCGAGCAGTACCGCAATGACCAGCAGGGGTGTGGCGAGAACAACGAAAAAAAGGTATGTTAGCAGACGCTTCATGTTATTGTTATAGACTTGTATGCAAAAAATTGGTTTTGTTGGCCGGCACCTATGTGACCACCGAAAGATCAATGCGAATATATACCATGGGTGTCTGGGGGGAGCAACAGGATCCGGCAGGTTAGTATCCGGCGGTTATCAGGGATTCCAGGTTGCAGCCACTGCGATTTTTTGCAATAGACATAATATTAGTACTTTGTGTTGGAGGAACAGATGTATCGACATACCAAAATTGTTGCCACGGTAGGGCCGTCCTGTGGTGAGCGTGAGCAGCTCGAAAACCTGCTCAAAGCCGGGGTAGATGTGTTCCGGTTGAATTTTTCCCACGGTGAACTGGAGCAGAAAAGTGTCTGGATTGATCAGATTCGTGAACTTTCGATATTACACCGCAAGGCAGTATCGATCCTTGGTGATCTTCAGGGGCCGAAAATTCGTACCGGCATGATGCGCGGCGGTGCCCAGACCCTGACTCGTGGCCAGGAGGTGATCGTCACCACTGTTGACGTTGAAGGGAGTGACGGCATCATCCCGACCAACTATCAGGATCTGCCCGGTGACGTCAAGACCGGTGATCGGATTTTGCTGGATGACGGACAGCTGGAACTCGAAGTGGTGCGCAGCAATGGTGTAGAGGTTCATTGTGTGGTAAAGCAGGGGGGGCAACTAAAAGACCGCAAAGGGATCAACCTGCCCGGCGTCAAGGTCTCGACCCCGGCTCTGACCGCCAAAGATTACGTTGATCTTGAGTTTGCCATCGCCCAGGAACTCGACTGGGTGGCCCTGTCCTTTGTGCGCACGGCGGAAGAGATCTGTCAGCTCAAACAGATTATTTTTGATCACCATTCCCCGATTCGGGTGATTGCCAAAATTGAAAAACCGGAAGCGGTAGCCAACTTCAGCGACATTCTCGCGGCTACCGACGGAGTGATGGTAGCGCGCGGTGATCTCGGGGTTGAACTGCCTTCAGAGCAGGTGCCGTTGATCCAAAAGGGGATTATCCGCCAGTGCAATGAAGCCGGCAAGCCGGTGATTACCGCTACCCAGATGCTCGAAAGCATGATCGGCAATCCGCGTCCGACCCGCGCCGAAACCTCCGATGTTGCCAATGCCATTCTCGATGGAACCGATGCGGTGATGCTGTCGGGGGAAACTGCAGCCGGTCTGTTTCCGGTGGCCGCGGTTGAGGTGATGAACCGCATCGCCCATGATGTCGAAGCCGACCAGAACCTGAATCCACGACGCTCCTTCAAGCTCGAGCATGCGACGGTTCACCAGAATATCCCTGATGTCATTGGTCAGGGGGCCTGCCAGGCGGCGGAGCATGTGGGCGCAGCGGCAATCCTCGCCTTTACCCAGACCGGCAGTACCGCGACCCTGGTGGCCAAGTACCGCCCTTCCCTGCCGATTTATGCGGTGACGCCGACCCAACAGGTGCGTCGCCATCTCGCCTTGTATCGCGGCGTCAGCTCCCTGCGCGTAGATATTCAGGGGGATACGGAAGCGCAGATTGCCTCGGTTGAGAAAGTCGTACTTGAAAAAGGGCTGTTAAAGCCCGGCGATGTGGTGGTGATTACCATGGGTAGCCCGGTGTCAGCCCCCGGAACTACCAATCTGCTGAAGATTCATCGCCTCGGTACGGGCAACTTTTATGAGGTGCATGGCGCACCTTATCGGGTGACATCATGAAAAAGGCCGTCGTCCTTTATAGTGGTGGCCTCGATTCAACCACCTGCATGGCCATCGCCAAAGAGCAGGGGTTTACTCCCTATGCCTTGAGCTTCAACTATGGTCAGCGTCATGCCGTTGAGCTGGAAAAGGCGCGCAAATATGCGCCGCTGATCGGTGCCGTCAAACATCTGGTGATTGATATCGATATGCGTCTGGTGGGGGGAAGCGCTTTGACGGCCGATATTGCCGTTCCCAAGGATGCCCCGGCGAAGGGTGGCATTCCGGTTACCTACGTGCCGGCGCGCAACACCATTTTCCTTTCCTTTGCCCTGGGTTGGGCCGAGGTGTTGGGAGCTGGTGATATCTATATCGGGGTCAATTCCTTGGATTATTCCGGATATCCCGACTGCCGCCCGGAATTTATCTGCGCTTTTCAGGAACTGGCCAATCTGGCCACCAAGGCCGGGGTTGAGGGGCAAGGCTACCGCATTCAGGCACCGCTGATCGATCTGACCAAGGGGGAGATTATTCGTTGTGGTCTTGACCTTGGTGTTGATTACCGCCTGACCCATTCCTGCTACGACCCGACCCCGGCGGGGCTGTCCTGCGGCCACTGTGATTCATGCCGATTACGCTTGAAAGGCTTCGCCGAAATCAACCAGGAGGATCCACTGACCTATGCATCCTGATCACTCATTTCTCATGCGCCGGCAGATGCCCGATCTGCAGCAGAGCCCCGACGAGCGCCGAATTCCCATTGACAAGGTTGGTGTCAAGGATATTCGTTATCCAATTGTTGTTCAGGATAAATATCGCGAGCGCCAGTACACAGTAGCGCGGGTCAATATGTATGTTGATTTGCCGGCGCACTTTAAAGGCACCCACATGAGCCGTTTTATTGAGGTACTTAACCTCTATCACGGCGAGATCAGTACTGATAATATTGAGACCATCCTGGTGGAGATGAAAAACCGCCTGGGCGCTGATCGTGCCCATCTGGAGCTCGACTTTCCCTATTTTATTGAAAAGCGCGCGCCGGTGTCAGGTGCCCGCGGGCTGCTCGAATACCAGTGTCGCATGATCGGCACCCTGGCGCAGGACTTTGATTTCATGCTTGAGGCGCGGGTCCCTGTGACCTCCCTGTGCCCCTGTTCCAAGGAAATCAGTGAGCGTGGAGCCCACAACCAGCGCAGCCTGGTGACGGTGCGCGTACGTTACCGGGAGCATATCTGGCTCGAGGATCTCATCCGCTGGGTCGAGGAATGTGCCAGTTGTGAGGTCTATGCTTTGCTCAAACGCGAAGATGAAAAGGCGGTGACCGAACGTGCTTACGACAACCCGATGTTTGTTGAGGACATGGTGCGGGCGGTGACCGAAAAGCTGGCCGCGGTGGAGCAGATTGGTTGGTTCAGTATCCAGTGTGAGAATTTTGAGTCGATTCACAACCATTCGGCCTATGCCATGGTTGAGCGCGCGGCACGGTGATCTGTGGATAAGCCTGTGGAAAAAGTGGATAAGTGCCATTCCGACGCGACAAAAAAGCGGATTTTAGGGGTTTTTGCCAAGCAACCGATACCCGGCATGGTCAAGACCCGTCTTTGTCCACCCCTGACGCCTGAGCAGGCTGCGGACCTCTATCGGGTGTGCCTGCAGGAAACGGTAACGCGCATGCGCACACTGTCCAACTGCGAGCTGGCCATCTGCTACAGTGGCGAGGCAAGCTGGTTTGCCACAAATTTTCCCGGCATTACCCTGGTGCCCCAGCGCGGCTGCGATCTGGGCGCGCGCATGGCACAGTGTTTGTCAGACTGGCTTAGCGCAGGTTATGCAGCAGCAGTGCTGATCGGCAGCGATGCCCCTGATCTGCCGTTGGAACGGATCGAACAGGCCTTCAGCGCCCTGGAGGGTGCCGATCTGGTTCATGGCCCGGCCCTCGATGGCGGTTTTTATCTGGTCGGTGAAACGACCCACCATGCGCAGCTGTTCCAGGAAATGACCTGGAGTACCGGTGAGGTTCTTGAACAAACCCTGGCCAAAGCAACTCAACTGGGGTTGCGTTCGATACTGCTCGAGCCATGGGATGATCTTGATGATCTGCCCGCCCTGTTGCGTCTGGTGACACGCACGCCCCACTCGTCAACAGCGATTCATATCAAAAAGGGGCTAAAACACAGTCCCGATACCGTCGTCGACAACTTGACTTGAAGAGATGCGCTGCCGGATAATCCAGCGGCAAAAATCTGACAAACATCTACATAAAAACAGGAGAGTCTCCCTTGCTCGAACTCGTATTAAGTTCCGGACCGGTGGTTAAAAGTGTCCTGATTATTCTGGTATATTTTTCCCTGGTGTCCTGGGCGATCATTTTTTACAAACTGGCGGTTGTGCGTAAAGCCATGGCCGAGACCGACCGCTTCCTCGATTTTTTCTGGAGCAAGAAGCGTTTTGATCTGATCGGCCAGGGGGTCAAGGAATTCAGCAATTCCCCTGTCGCCAGCCTCTTCCGTGAGGGGTATCATGAATTGCTGCAACTGAAAAAACGCCCGGCTGATGAAACAGCAGCAGAAGAATTCACCAGCCGCATGCCGAGTACCGACATCGTCGCCCGTGCCCTGCGCCGTGCGACGACCCAGGAAACCCAGCGGCTGGAAAAATACCTGACCTTTCTTGCCACCACCGGCTCCATTACCCCCTTTATCGGTCTGTTTGGTACGGTCTGGGGGATTATGGATGCCTTTCACGGCATCGGTCAGACCGGTAGCGCCTCCCTGGCGGTTGTCGCCCCGGGTATTTCTGAAGCTCTGGTCGCTACCGCCATTGGCCTGGCGGCGGCGATTCCGGCGGTTATCGGCTACAATCACTTCCTCAACAAGGTTAATGAACTGATTGGTGAAATGGACAATTTCAGCCAGGAATTTTTGAACATTCTCGAGCGCATGGAGCGGGGCAAATAGCATGGATGTCAGACGTAGCGGTCCCCGCCGCAGCGCCATGGCGCATATCAACGTCACCCCCTTTGTCGATGTCATGCTGGTGCTGCTGATTATCTTCATGGTCACCGCGCCGATGCTCGATCAGGGGCTCGAGATCGATCTGCCTCAGGTTCAGCAGACTCCCGGATTGCCGGCGGATATTGAGCCGATGGTGGTGGTGCTGCAGCGCAACGGCCAGATCAGTGTTGATCGGGCTGACGTTGAGGGGATCGGCAGTCTTGAGCGGGTTGTCCGCCAGGCGCTGCAGAATCGTCCCGATCTGCAGGTATTTCTCGAAGCGGATCAGACTGTTGCCTATGGACTGGTGGTGCAGGTAATGGCAGCCATCAAACAGGCCGGGGTCGACAAGCTGGGGATGGTTACCCGTTTGCCGGAAGACTGAATCTGCCATGACGCCTTTGCGTTCTAACCGAAAGTACAGCCGTCCGCCGCGACTGGAAACCGACTTTTTCAAAATGCTGGGTGTGTCGGTGTTGCTCCATCTGCTGCTGGTTGCTTTCTATATGACCCCTTTTTTTCAGCGTGCCCCGGTTGCTGCACCGCCGGTGTACCGGGTTAATCTGGTCAATGCACCGGTATTGGATCCGCAGGCCGGTCGCCCCGAAGCAGCACCGCAACCACCGGCACCGGAACCGGCCCCTACTGCTGCGCTGCGGAAACCGGAGCCGATTCCTGAACCCGCGCCTGAACCCGAAGCGGAATTGATTCCCGGGCCGAACCCGGAAGAACTGGAACGAGAGCGCCTGGCTGCGGAGCAGCGCAAGCGCGATGAAGCTGAGAAGAAACGTCTGGCTGAAGAACAACGTAAGCGCGATGAAGCCCAGAAACGTCGACTTGCCGAGGAGCAACGCAAGCGTGAGGAAGCTGAACGTCAGCGCCTGGCCGAACAGCAGCGCCGGCTGGAAGATCGCGGGCGTGAGCAGCGGTTGGCGGAAATGGCGGCGCAACGCCAACGTGAAGAGGATGAGCGCGAGCGCCAGGCGCGTCTTGATGCGTTGCGGGCAGCTGCACGAGCGCAGGCTGAGGCACCCCAGTCTCCCATTGCCAACGCACCGGTCGGTATGCCCGACGGTCGCGGCAGTGAGGCCGGGGTCAGTGCCCCCGCCTATGTCCAGGAATTTATCCGTCAAAACTGGAACTTCCCACGCGGTCTGGCAGTCGGTAATCCGGAGGCGGTGGTTCGTGTCACCTACAATGCGGCCGGCACCCGAACCAGTTTCAGCTGGGTGAGTCGCTCCGGCCATGCCGCCTTTGATGAATCCCTGGTGCGTGCCCTGACCCGTTCCCAGCAACTGCCCCAGCCGTTGCCCCAGACCATGGAGTTCACCATTACCTTCAATCTCAAGGAGATGCTGGATTGATGAAGTTATTGTTGCGTCTGTTTATCGTTATTTTTCCAACCCTGATCTTTGCCGGTCCCGCTGTTGCCAGCCGTATCGAGATCAGTTCGCCCGGGCAGCAGGCGATTCCTCTGGCCCTGACCCGGATTCTGCCGATAACCACAGCCCATCCGGAGATTGCCGCAGAGTTTGATCGCGTGCTGGAATACGACCTGGAATTTTCCGGGCTCTTTCGTTTTATTGACCCCGCTGCATTTTTAAGTGATGCCAGGCAGCTTGGCCTGCAACGCAGCGATGTCAATTTCCCCCAATGGCGTGTCCTTGGTAGCGAGTTGCTGATCAAGGGGGGCTACCAGCTCAGTGGCGAGCAGTTGACTGTAGATATGCGCCTTTACGATGTTACCAGTCAGCGTCTGCTCACCGGTCGGCGCTATGTCGGTCAGCGCAACGATGTGCGCAAGATCGCTCATACCTTTGCCGATCAGGTGTTAGAGCAGTTAACCGGCGAAAGCGGGCCTTTTGCCACCAAAATTGCCTATGTTTCCGAACAGACCGGGAACAAGGAACTCTATCTGATGGATGTTGACGGTCATGGTGCGGTGCGTTTGACCGATCATCGCTCGATCGTTTTGAATCCCGATTTTTCACCGACCCGCAAAGAGCTGACTTTTACTTCTTACCAGCAGGAAAACCCCGACCTGTTCCGCAAGGAAGTGTACACCGGCCAGGAATCGCGCCTGTCGTTCCAGCAGGGGCTGAATATCAGCGGCCGTTACAGCCCGGATGGACGGCAGATTGCTTTGACCCTGTCAAAAGACGGCAATGCCGAGATCTATCTGATCGGTACCGATGGTACCCTGTTGCGGCGCCTGACCAACCACTACGCCATTGATGTTGACCCTTCCTGGGGGCCGGACGGTAATCGTATCGCTTTTGTCTCGGATCGGCTTGGCAATCCCCACATTTTTATCGTTGACATTCACACCCGCGAGGTACGGCGGTTGACCTATGACGGGCGCTACAATGCCACTCCGGCGTGGAATCCGAAGAGCGAGCGGATTGTCTTTTCACGTATGGAAAATGGGATCTTCAACCTCTTCACTATTAATCCTGACGGCAGTGACGAGCGGCAAGTCACCTTTGGTGGCGGTAGCAAGGAGCATCCACGCTGGAGCCCCGACGGACGCTTTCTGGTCTATTCCCATGATGATGGCCGCGGAAAATCGCTGTGGATGATGCGCGCCGATGGTAGTGGCGCCAGGCGCATTGCCGCTGCCGGTGACCGGGCGTCGCATCCAGCCTGGTCAGGGCGCTGGTAATTTGCCGATCAAGCGATCATTGTTGTTTTTCTATAGCGTTATTGTATAATGCTATCTTTGATTAATTATAAAATAGCTTTATCATCATTTCTCGCATATGCGAAAGGAGCGGTTGGGTATGAAATTTTTGTCTGTTGTTCGTTTGTTGGTTGTTGTTTCTGCTGTGATGTTTATTAGTGTCGGGTGTGCCAAGCAACCCGTTGTTGAGGAAACTGTTCCGGCACAGCCGACCCAGGTTGTTGTTGAGCAACCGGTACGTGCGGTGCAGGAAACGCCCATTACTGATACCCGTGTGGCTTTGACTGCTGAAGAAGCCGCTGCCGAGGCGCGCCGCGCCGCCGCTGCCGGGTTGCAGCGCATTCACTTTGATTTCGACCGATCCGACCTGACCGAAGAGGCCAAGCAGATTCTGGTTAACAATGCCGGTCTGTTGCGTGCCGCTCCCCAGGTCAATGTGCTGATCGAAGGGCATACCGATGAGCGTGGCTCCGATGAATACAACCTGGCACTGGGTGAGCGTCGTGCCATTTCTGCCCGCAATTTCCTGGTTTCCCTCGGGGTTGGCGCAGATCGTCTGCGGATCATCTCCTACGGCGAGGAAATGCCCATCGCCTTGGAGCGCAACGAGGAAGGCTGGGCCAAGAATCGTCGGGCAGAATTCAAGATTTCCCGCTAATATGTCCATTTGACGGACCAAGGCCGCCCATTGTCATGATGAGCGGCCTTTTTAGTTGCAGCAGGAGGAAAAAATGCGTTTAGCCTTGGCTATAATGCTGATGTTATTGATAGGCGGCTGTGTCCCCCCGAGCCAGACCCAGCTGCGTATGGAAATGGACCTCGAACAGATGAAGCGACGGCTGGCGCAACTGGAAGTTCAGCAGTCTGAGACGGCGCAGGCAGAAGTAACAGATGGCACCGGCTTGCAGCGACAGGTGGCGGAAATGCAGGCAGGCCTCGATAACATGCGCGTCGAGTTTCATTCGGTTAATGGCTTAATTGACGATCTGGGGCGACAGCAGCGCGATCTTGCCCAGGAGCTGCGCCTGATTCAGGATGATTTGAACCTGCAGGTCGATTCCCTGACCAGTCGCATTGAGGAACTGGAGGCTGGGGGCGTAACGGCTGCTGCAGCAAGCGCCGCGCCGGTACAACCGCAAATAGCGCAAATACCGCAGCAGACTCCGGAACAGCAGTATGAGCAAGCCTTGCGGCTGATCCTTGATGGTAGCGACTTTGTCCGTGGTCGCAATCAGATGGAGGCTTTTGCCCGGAATCATCCGCATCACGATCTCTATGTCAATGCCCTCTACTGGACGGGCGAAGCCATGTATGGTGACAAAAAATTTGAGCTGGCGATCCTCCAGTTTCAGGATGTGATCAGCCGTTATCCGCGCCACAGTAAAACGCCGGATGCTCTGTACAAACAAGCGTTGGCCTTTAATGCCCTCGGCGACGGGCAGAACGCCAGGGCGACCATGCGCAAACTGATCGATAGCTACCCTGCCAGTGAGCAAGCCAAAGCTGCCGAGCGGTTTCTGCAGAATTGAAGATTGTTCTCACGGTTCAGTTAAATAACAGTGGAGCAGAAAAGGGCAGCCACAGGCTGCCCTTTTCTGTCCCTTAACGCTGAGATTGGCTGCATGTCCCAACTCTCCCACACTGAGATCACCGCTCTGTTTCTGGCTCTTGGAGTGCTGCTTGCCTCTGCCCGATTATTGGGGGAATTGGCGCGCGCCAGTGGCCTGCCTGCCGTGCTCGGCGAAATAACGGCCGGTATATTGTGGGGGCCAACGGTATTCGGGACCTTGTTTCCGCACTGGAGTGCTTTTCTTTTTCCCCTGTCCGGCGGCGGTGCCCTGGCTTTTGACGGGCTGATTACCCTGGCGATTACCTTGTTTCTTCTGGTGGCAGGGATGGAGATTGACCTGTCAACGGTGTGGCGTCAGGGCAAGGTTGCGCTTTATGTCGCTTTGCTGGGGATGTTTTTCCCTTTCGCATTTGGTTTTATGGCAGGCTGGTGGGCACCGGGATTGCTCGGCTTCCAGCAGGGGGCTCACCCTCTCGCTTTCGCCATGTTTATGGCAACAGTCCTCTCCATTTCAGCTTTGCCGATCATTGCCAAGATTCTCATGGATCTCAACATTTACCGCAGTGATCTGGGGGTTACGATCATTGCGGCCGCGGTTTTCAACGATCTGCTCGGTTGGCTGGTTTTTGCCGTGGTGCTGGGCATGCTCGGTGTCGGGCAGGTGATGCCCCTGGGTTATACTATCGGCATGACCCTGGTCTTTGTGCTGGTCATGATCATGGTGATGCCGCTACTGCTCAATCATCTTCTCCCCTGGGTTCAGGCCCACAGCAGTTGGCCGGGCGGCATCCTCGGTTTTGCCCTTTCCTTCTGCTTGCTGGCTGCCGCTTTTACCGAATGGATCGGTATTCACGCCATTTTCGGGTCGTTTCTTGCGGGTGTCGCCCTGGGTGATTCAAAACATCTGAACGAACGTACCCGCACCACCATCGAACAGTTTGTCTCATTCATTTTTGCCCCGCTGTTTTTTGCCAGCATCGGATTAAGGGTCAACTTTGTCGACAACTTTAATCTGTGGTTGACGCTGGTGATCCTGTTGCTGGCCATGTCCGGCAAAATACTCGGAAGCACCCTGGGGGCGCGTCTGGGCGGACTGCCAATGCGCGAATCCCTGGGCGTCAGTTTTGGCATGAGTGCGCAAGGCACCATGGGGATTATTCTGGGTGTGCTGGCCTTGCAATTGGAGTTGATTTCCCAGGAGGTGTTTGTCAGTCTGGTGGTGATGGCTCTGGTCACCTCGTTACTCAGCGGGCCACTGATGCAGCAGGTACTGCGACTGAAAAAAGCCAGACGTTTTGTGAATTTTTTTCCACCGCAAGGCTTTATCCTCCGGCTCGATTCAAGCGACCGCTGGGCGGCCATTCATGAACTCGCCAAACTGGCCGGTCCCTTGACAGATAAAAAGTCCGAAGAAATTACCCGGGCGGTGTATGCCCGGGAAAAAATGATGTCGACCGGTATTGGCCAGGGGGTCGCTGTTCCGCATGCCCGCCTGGCGGGGCTGAGCGAGCCGCTGGTTCTGGTTGGATTGTCACGCGCCGGCATCGATTTTGATGCGCCGGATGCGGTTCCCGCCAAGGTGATATTTCTGATTCTCGCCCCCCATGATGATGACGGCGTGCAGCTGGAAATCCTTGCTGATATCGCGGCAACCTTCAAGGTTGGCGAAATCCGCGAAAAAGTTAGCGATGTCAACAATTATGTCGAGTTTCTCGCTCTGGTGCGTAGTGCGCGCGGGCAATGAACGGATTCGTTGATGACCAACGTCACTCCCATTGAACTGATCGTCACCTGTGTCGGCAGCGGCGATGCCTTCCATTCCGGTGGTCGCTTGCACAGCTGCTATCATCTTACTTGGGGCGAAGCACAGTTTCTCCTCGACTGCGGCGCATCCAGCCCGGCCGGTTTTATGCGCTGCGGCATCCACGCCGACCAACTTGATGTGGTGATCGTCAGTCATCTTCACGGCGATCACTTTGGCGGCATCCCTTATCTGCTGCTGGCCGGTAAATATCTGCACCGCCGTACCCGTCCGCTGCTTTGCATTGGTCCGGAAGGTCTGCAGCAGCGGGTTGAACAGGTATTCAATGCCCTTTATCCGGGAGTCCTCGCAGATGGTCTCGGTTTTGCGGTCACTTACCGGGTTCTGGATTCTGCTGCGGCAGTTGCTGTTCAGGGTGCCCGCATCAGCTGCGTGCCGGTTGTCCACGGCGGTGGCGCGCAGGCGTTTGGGATCCGGGTTGAGATCGGCGGACGCAGCGTCAGTTACAGCGGTGATACTGAATGGACCGAGCAGTTGCCGTTGCTGGCACAGGGCAGCGATCTGTTTGTCTGCGAATGTTTCAGTTATGACCAGCCGACTCCAGGTCACCTCGATTATGTCACCCTGCTGCGTGAGAAAGAGCGTTTTTCCACCCAAAGGCTGGTGCTGAGCCATCTCGGACCGCAGTTGCTGGAGCGCGCCGATCAGCTGGAGCTGGAGTTGCTGTACGATGGTGCGCGGCTCTGGTTATGAGCGCGGTCAAGGAGGAACGGATAAGGTGAGCACTAAGCGGGATCGGACCTGGCTGACGCGCTATCGCAAGGAACGGCAGAAAAATGTTCTGGCGCAGCCCGGACCTCACGAATTTGTCCTGCTTCTTGACCAGCTCAAGGCCGGCTTCAATGTCCCCAAGATCTTCCGTAGTGCCGAGGCCTTCGGTGCTGCTGCCGTCCACCTGATCAATATCGGTCCCTTTGATCCGTCTCCAGCAAAAGGCTCCTTCCGCAAGGTGCCGGCTGTGTTTCATGAGGATTTTACTGCCTGTTACCAGCTGCTCAGCAATCAGGGTTACCGTTTTTTTCAACTCCGGGCAGACGCCGAAACCCCCTTGTACGAGGTTGATTTTCCTGCCAGAAGCGCTTTTATTTTCGGCCATGAGGAGTTCGGTTTCAGCTTCGGTCAGGACTCTTATGCAGACATTGAACCTCTGGCGATTCCCCAGTTCGGCTCGATCCATTGTTTGAATGTCAGTAACGCTGCGACCATTGCCATGTATGAATATGTCAGGCAGTTCAACTAGTTTCTGTACGGGAACACCCCTTTTCCGCAAACTTCGCGTCAATCTTCGACGTTGCTTGTGCGGCGCAAAGCACTCCGCCTCCGTACAAATCCTTGATTTCCTTGACCTTGCGAAAAACTGCTCGTTTCCGGATCAGAAACTTACCAATTAGCCCCCTGCGCTTCCCATTACCCTCGTTTATAGGTTCCGATCAGTCGGTTCATGCCGATAATATGTGGCTCAAGTTCTTCCAGCAATTGCCACATATTCAACCCTTCGGGCAACTCTGTCGTTTTATCCAGCGCAAGGATCCAGAAATAATACTGATGGGTACCGTGGCCTTCCGGTGGCATGGGACCGCCATAACCTGCGTTGCCGAAATTGTTCTGCCCCTGAGTGTATGTCGATGCCCCTTCTTCCAGGCTGTGCACGTTGGCCGGGATGTTATACAACACCCAGTGAACAAAGCCATAGGTGCCATTGGGGGAGACCAGCGGTGCATCCGGGTCATGGCAGATGACAGCGAAGCCCTTGGTGCCGGCAGGCACATCAGTCCAGGCCAAAGGGGGTGAAACATCTACTCCTTCACCGGTGTACTTGGTTGGAATGTCACCAGAGTTCTTAAATGCACTACTTGTTAATTGCATAGCTGAGGGTGCGAATCCCATGGTCCAGGCCTCCTTTACGATCGGTTGTTAACAGATACGTGTAACGATCAGGTATGGTGCCAAAGAGGCATACACATACCACCAAGACGGCTTTTGTTGCACCAGGCTGTTCCTTGTGCGAACCTGCGTCGAAAATTTAAACTACAGGTGATAAGGCGACGGCAACCATCACCCTTATGCCGGGATGGTTCAGACGTCAGTGTCGCGACCGAAATTGCGGAACTCCTCAAGATTGCTGAATTCTCCCCACGCGAGGTACTCATTGGGTGCGTTGATGAAGTCATACAGGTTTTCAATGATGTTGTAATGCTTTTGCTCCTCTTCAATGACGCGCTGGAGCAGTTTTTTCACCTCGAGGTTGGTTTCATGGGTCAAGGCTTCTTCATAGACCCGTGCCGCTTGGGCCTCCATTTTCATGGCATGTTGATAGGCCTCGAGATTGTGCTGAAGATCGCTCACTGTGGGTTTGGCGTGCAGTAGTTTTTCAAAGATATTTCTGGCGTTGTTCAACGCCTCGCTGTCCCTCATGGCAGCGATATCAGCGCGTTCCTTCATGGATTTGAAAATCTCAAAGTGTTTTTTTTCGTCAGCAGCCAGATCCAGGAAAATATTCCTGATGCCTTCTATGTCGGTCTGCTGCGCCAGCTTCTGGTAATAGGCTTCGGCATCTGTTTCCATCTTTATTGCAAAATCAAAAACATCCATGGTTTCCCCTTTCTTGTTGTAGATTCTGTATTGAGGCTTTAACGTCCGACAATAATAGCAGGGTTGCTGTCAATATTGGTTGGAAAATTTCTTGATTGAGTTGCAGCAGTAAAATTCAACATGGGCAAACAAACAGGATAATTGTGAGCCCGGCACCTTTCTGCTAGACTCCCGAAGTTCGGATAGCGCTTTGCTGTAGCGGGGGTTCAATTGTCACTATTTCGTTTTCTTGTTTTAACCACAGGAAAAAACGGCCACAAGCTCGGAACCTTTCTCGGCGTTTATACCCCGACGATACTGACCATCCTCGGCGTTATCATGTATTTGCGCTTCGGTTGGGTGGTCGGCAACCTCGGGCTGCTGAAAACCCTGCTGGTCGTTCTCCTCGCTAACCTCATCACTTTGGTAACCGCCATCTCTCTTTCCGCTGTAGCCACCAATACCCGCGTCGGTGTTGGTGGTGCCTACTACATAATTTCGCGCAGTCTGGGCCTGGAAATCGGTGCCGCCATCGGTCTGCCCCTGTTTTTATGTCAGGCTCTCTCCATCACACTCTATGCCTACGGTTTTGCCGAATCCCTGCGCATTCTGTGGCCGGGGATTCCGGTTCCTTTGGTCGCTTTTATCGTTATTCTGCTGGTTGGCGTTTTGACTTCGCGTGGACCCGAGTTCTCCCTCAGGGCACAAGTACCGGTGATGGCATTGATCGCCCTGTCGCTGGTCGCCTTGATCTTCGGGGTGGCTTTGGGCAAAGGTAGTGACGTTGCGGTTGCCACCGCCCTGGAGCCTGTTGAACTGGCCGGTTTCTGGATGATCTTTGCAATCTTTTTCCCGGCGGTTACCGGCATTATGGCTGGCCTTGGTTTGTCCGGTGATCTGCGCGATCCGAAAAAATCCATTCCCTTAGGTACCCTGGCAGCGGTACTGACCGGCTTTGTGATCTATCTGACGGTGCCGCTGGTGCTCTATTTTGGCGCCGATGCCGAGGCCCTGCGCAGTGATGCGCTGATCTGGACGAAACTGGCCGTGCTCGGGCCCTGGTTGATTCTGCCGGGGCTGTGGGGGGCCATCTTTTCATCGGCGGTCGGTTCGGCATTGGCGGGTCCGCGAACCTTGCAGGCCCTGGCCATTGACCGTCTGGCGCCACGCTGGTTGGCGGCCGGAAAAAACGGCAGCGGTCCGCACAATGCCCTTACAGTCACCATTGCCATTGCTCTGGCGGCCGTACTGCTCGGCAATCTCAATGCCGTTGCTATCGTCGTGACCATGTTTTTCCTCACCGTCTATGGCACCATCAATCTGGTAGCGGCCCTTGAAGGGTTGTCCGGCAATCCCTCCTGGCGTCCGACAATTCGCCTGCACTGGTCCCTGCCCTTGCTCGGCGCCCTGGGGTGTTTTGCCGCCATGATGCTGATTCAACCCCTGGCGGGGGTCATTGCCCTGGTGGTGGAATTGGGCCTGTGGTTTTTTCTGGCGCGGCGCGAGCGCAAGGCGGATTGGGGTGATGTCCGCCGTGATATTTACGAAGCACTGATCCGTTGGGCACTGATCCGCCTGACCCGTCACCCGATGACGGCACGCAACTGGCGCCCGCATCTGCTGGTGTTTGTCGGACGCATTGAACGCCGTCTCGATCTGGTGCGCTATGGGAGCTGGTTTGGTCAGGATCGTGGTGTTCTGACAGTTTGCGAGCTGGTTCCCGGCAGTCTCCTCGATCTTGATCTGGATCCCCAGCAGCGCCAACAGGAAATGGAAGATATCTTGCGGAGCGAAGGTCTTATTGCCTTTGCCCAGGTCGGGGTGGTGGAAAATGTCGAGAACGGCATCGTTGCCCTGGCGCAGGCCAACGGTATTGCCGGTATTGAAAGCAACACAGTTCTGCTTGGCTGGCCCGATGAATCTCAGCGCCTGATTGTTTTTCTGCGCAACATTCGTAAATTCCAGCGGCTTCATCAGTCGTTTATTCTCGCTCGCATCAAATGCTTGCCAAAGGGCAGAGAGGGCCATCGTCTGTCGGTCCACGTCTGGTGGGGCGGCCTGCAGCAGAATGGCGATCTGATGCTCCTGCTCGCCTACCTGTTGACCCGTAACCCGGAATGGCGCGGTTCGCGCATCCGGATTCTAAGTCTGGCTTCCAATCCGTTGGCCAAAGCACAGACGGAACGGTTATTACGGCAACTGATACCGGAAATTCGCATTGAGGCGGATATTGATGTGAAGATCAAAGAAGCCGGGGTCAGTGTGCGCGAGGCAATTCACGCTGAAAGTGCCGGCGCCGATGTGGTGATCCTGGGGCTGGCCACCCCGGCCGCCGGTGAAGAGGAACGCTATGCCCAGCGCCTGACCGAACTCGCTGATGGACTGCCGACCTGTTTTTTTGTCAACAATGGCAGCCTGTTTATCGGCGAACTGGTTACCGCCGCCGATGAACAGCCATTGTCACCACTGGGACAGATTGAAGAAGCGAGAAGCTGATAGATATATTCATCAAGATAATTGGCAGTGGGTCATGTGTCCGGACATCATGGCAGAAGTATCGGGGTTGTATCGGCCTGTTGCTGCTGCGATCCTCTGTGGTTACCGGCGGTTGCGGGTCAAAGGCGAGGATTATCCAGCCCTTGTGCCGGATGCGGCGGGGGTTGTGCCAGGAGTCTCTACCGAGATATTCCGGAGACAGCCTGGACCCTGCTGGACCGCTTTGAAGGCGAAATGTACGCGCGTGGTCAGGTGCAGGTTGAGCTCATCGATGGCTCCTCGATTGCTGTGGAAACCTATATTGTCAACAGCCGCTTTATTGATTGTCTGGAAGAGGTCGAGTGGGATTTTACCGATTTTCTTGGCAACGGCAAAGACAGGTTCCGCATGTCGTACAAGGGGTACCTGGAACTGATGTGACATCAGCGCAGCGCCCGTCCGCCTTAAGTTCCTCAGCCCGTTAGCCGCCACAGGGATGTCACTTCCGCCGAACGCGCCAGGTGGAGAGGGTCGCTGGGGTCGAAGGCTTTGCGATGGGCCGGGCGCGCATCGATCCGGTCCACGACCTTCAGCCCCCCTTCTTCGAAGGCCGCGAGGAGTTCGGCTCGCGATCTCAGACCCAGATGTTCGGCAAGATCGGACAGAATGAGCCAGCCCTCGCCGCCCGGTTCCAGATGAGCACCAAGTCCCTGGAGAAAGCCGCGCAGCATGCGACTGTCGGGATCGTATACCGCCTGGTCCAGGGAGGAACTCGGCCGGGCCGGAATCCAGGGTGGATTGCAGACTACGAGAGGCGCCCGCCCGGTGGGGAAGAGATCTGCCTGGAAGACGTCTACTCGTTCGGCGAGTCCCAGCCGCGCGATGTTGTCGCGGGCGCAGGCCAGCGCCCTGGGGTCCAGATCGGTCGCCAACACTCTCTTTAGCCCGCGGCGGGCGAGGACCGCCGCCAGAACACCGGTTCCCGTGCCGATATCGAAGGCCCGTTCCAGGGATGGCAGCGGCGCCTGGGCTAGAAGATCAACATACTCGCCGCGAACTGGAGAAAAAACTCCATAGTGTGGGTGAATTCGATCGCCAAGGGCGGGGATCTCCACCCCTTTTTTGCGCCATTCGTGGGCACCGATCGCCCCGAGTAAATCACGCAGGGAGGCAATGTATGGGCCGTCGGCCGGACCGAAGGCCTCCAGGCAGGGCTGTTGAACGTCGGGAGCCCGGCTCAGCGGAATGCTGTGATCCGCTTCGAATGGCAGCACAAGCATCCCCAGGGTCCGGGCACGCTGCGCCTGTGCCATGCGGTATAGATGGAACGCCTGGGCCGGAGCCATCTCCGCGGAGCTTGTTTGTTTCTTCGGTTTGCTCTTCACTCGCCGGGCCAACGCCGACAGCATCTGGCGGGCATTCTGGAAATCCCCGCGCCACAGGATTGTCGTCCCCTCGCAGGCGAGGCGGTAAGCGACATCGGCCTTCATGTCGTCCCTGCCGATCAGGATCCGCCTGGGAGGAGAGAAGCCGCTCTGCGAGCGCCAACGGGCGACGCGGCCCCCGCCGTTTTCGGTCCAGTGGATGGCGGGATCAGAACTCATGGTGATTCCTTTTCGTCACTTGCAGCAGATACGGATACCGCTCCTGCTGCTCCAACAACCACTCAATAACCCCTCTGTCCTGTCGCAGCAACCGCTCACCAACCTGTGAATTCAATTCCAACCCGAGCAACCAGACCAGATTGCCACTGATTTTCACACCGTATTCGTTGGCGAATTCATCGCCCAGGGAAAGTTCCAGGGTCGCTGCCAGATCCAGCGGGCGCGCCAGGTAATGACTGGGGAAGGCCACGAGATCGGCATCAAGGCTGCTCAAAAAGGCCTGTTTTTCGTGGGGATGGAGGGAGGCAAAGTCGACTCCGCACCAGGCGGCAGGGCGCGTGGACAGCAGTGCGCGACAGGACAAGGGGCGTTCAGCATAGAGGGAACAGCACTGTTGTTCATCGAGGAGAGGGCAACCACCGGCCTGCTGGCGATAGGACCGGAGAAATTCCTTGAGATGACTGGCGGCGGCGCACAGTTGGGCCAACAAGGGTAAGCGCTCAGTGACAGCATGGCGTTGCTCGGCCGACAGTTTCGGCGCCAGGATCATCGCTTCCGGAAAACTGCAGTTGACCGCCAGGGTGCAGCAGTTGCCACACCCTGGGCGACAATAGAGATCATTCCCCTGTCCCCCGCTGATTTGCCACAACTCCGCATTGGTGTCATCGAGTTGGCGGCGGGCGCTGGCAATCTGCTGCTCAAGCCTCGGATCAGTCATCAGGCCACCCGGTTGCGGGGTTCTCCCTGTAAAAAAGCGGCAATATTGGTGACGACCATGGCCAGCAGGCGGCTGCGCGCTTCTGTCGTGGCCCAGGCAATATGGGGAGTGATAATACAGTTTGGCGCACTAAGCAGCGGACTGTCAGCGCGCGGCGGTTCGCTGGACAGGACATCGGTAGCATAGCCGCCAAGATAGCCGTCTTCGAGGGCTTCAGCAACGGCCGCTTCATTCACCAGTTGGCCACGACCGGTGTTGATCAGCAGGGCGCCCTGTTTAACCCGCGCCAGATGCGCGGTGTTGACCAGTTGATCGGTTTCCGGGGTCAGCGGGCAGTTCAGGCTGATGACATCACTATCGGTAAACAACCGGTCAACATCGACGAAGGTGACCCCCTGCTCCTTCTGGTACTTTTCCGGGTGGGCGGTTTGGACCAGCACCTGCATGCCAAAAGCGCGGGCAATGGCCGCAACCCGCCGACCGATCTCACCATAGCCGACGACCCCCATGGTTTTACCGGTCAGTTCCATTAGCGGGTGGTCGCGAAAGCTGAAATCCTCACAGTTGACCCAGGCCCCTTCTGCCACCCTCCGGGCATGATGACCAACCTGTTGCACCATTTCCAGTAACAGCGCAAATACCATCTGGGCGACGGAGTCAGTACTGTAGCCGGGAGCGTTAGTAACAACGATTCCGCGCTCTTTAGCAGCATCAAGGTCGATGATGTTGACACCGGTGGCGAGCACGCCGATGTAACGCAAGTTGGGCAGGGCGGCCATGGTCGCGGCACTGATCGGCACCTTGTTGGTCAGAATGATAGCCGCATCCCGTGTCCTTTCGATAATCTGATCGGCGCCGGTACGCGGGTGAATAATGCAGGTTCCCAGGGCTTTAAGTGGTCCCCAGTCAAGATCGCCACTATTCAGGGTATGTCCATCGAGAACAACAATTTTCATACTCAATCCTTTGCTTGTGCGTCGCGCCCGAACAGATGAGAGAGGGCCTGTTTCTCCTCATTGCTGATATCTTTTGCAAGGGGCACGTCGGTATGGCAGAGTCGGTTTCTACCGCTTTGTTTCGCTTCATAGAGGTAGTGATCTGCCTGTGAAATCAGCTCCGCTACGGAGCTCAATGAATAAGGTTGGTAGGTTGCCAGACCCAGGCTGGCGGTTAGTTTGAGTTGTAGCGCGCTGTGCTGCAGCGAGTTTTCGGCAAGAGCCAGGCGGATGCGTTCAGCCACGGGGATGGCGGCATAAAGGTCGGTTTCAGGGAACACAACTGCGAATTCTTCGCCGCCGTAACGACAGACGACATCGAGCTTGCGAACCTGTCCACTGATCAGCTTGGCAACATGAACCAGTGCCTGATTGCCGATTTCATGACCGTGGATATCGTTGACTTTTTTAAAGTGATCGATATCGATCATCAGCAGACTGGTGGGGCGCCCGTTACGGCGTGTGCGTTCTATCTCGAGCTCCAGTGTCGCCATGAAGGAGCGATAGTTGGCAACGCCGGTCAGGGCATCGCTACCTAGCTGAAGGTTGAGTTGCTCGATTTCCTCCTGTAGTGCCGCTATCCCGGATGGAAAGGGGCAAAAAATCACACCAACGGGGCAAGTGGCGAGGGGCGGTTCAGGGGCTGATGTCTGAGGAGGGTCGGTAGCGGTCATGATACGTGTCACCTGATGGGTGGATGATGGGTGGACAATGTTCACCCATCACTCGATGAAATAGCCGGCGACACGCCAGGACGTACCGGCTTCAAAGTAGAGGGTGATGCGTTCGCGAGCAGTGCTGTAATTGTGAAAACGGCTGGCGTAGAAAAAAGACATGTATTCCCCTTCAGGAATCCCTTCAATTTGCTCTTTGGTGTAGTTAAAGTCGGTCTGACTGCGCTCAAGCAGCGACCCGGCCTGACCACGGATCTGATCGAGCTGTTCCAGCCAGGTTTTCAGCGGAATATCGCTGCGCATGTAAGTGGCACTCTGGCGCCAGGCCTCTTCAAAGTTGCCGTTATCGAGCAGATCGAGAAAAGCCACAGCCGCCGCAGAGGCTTGTTCGACCTTCTCCGGATCCGGCTTGTTGCTGAAATAGGGGTAAAAAATAATGATCAAGGCCACAACGGCCAGGGAAACGTGAATCATCGAACGGCGCTGCAACATCATCTCCTCCATCAAGAAACTTTATCGGCTGGTACTATAGTCGGGTTTGGCCGTCAGGGCAATGGCGTTGTGCCGGGACCGCGGGTCTTGCTGTGGTTACTCAAGTCCGGTTTCGAAGTTGAATTTGCTGCATTGCGCCGGATCGCTGCCACGGCCTAAGGCTTCCAATACCTGTTTACCGCCGGTGCTGCCGGCACCGCAGTGTGATAGATCGACGACAAAGCCGGAGCAACCGAGTTGTTCGAGTTCCCTGATGTTGCTGATAAAGGAAAAGGGGGTTTCACTGAACAACCAGGTCAACCCCTGGCGCTGATGAACCCGGTAGGCATCGTCGCGGTCGGAAAGAACCGGGCCTTCGCTGCGCAGCTGGCGGACGCGGATGCGCGAGGTCAGCAGGGGAACCCTCCCATAGACCATGAGGCTGGTGGGCACCGGCAGTTGGCGTGAGAGGATGGCCGCGAGATTGTCGCGATCATCCTCGATATAGAGTTCAACATCAGCGATGTTCAGCGCGTTCCAGGCGGTGACCGCCTGGCTGTTAAGAGCAAAGAGGCGATAGCTGCTGTAGAGTTTGAGATCGGTGATCCCGTCAAACAGGGGGAAGTGGCCGAGGTTGCTCAGGCGAAACTGACGAAAGCCGGCCTGCACCAGGGTACGGATGGCCGCTTGATGGTCCTGCCAGTCCTGGTCAAAAAGGACGAAGGGAAGGTCCCAGATGATCTGGTCGGCACGGCGACGTAGTTTGTCGGCCTGTTGCAAACTGTGGCTGTTGATCGGCAGCAGCAGGGCATCGATCAGCTCGTTATTGAGCAGATGCTGCTCGCGGGTATCGCCAAGTAGTGCCCGGAACTCTGACTTCCGGTGGGGCTTGCCGGCGGCCGGCAGCAGGGAAGCGACGGCGGCCTGGCGCTGATCGTGGCGCCGCCGCTGGATGTCCTGTTGGCGAGCCAGACGCAGATCGCGATAAAAGGTGCGGCGGATCTGTTTGAGCTGTTTTGGGGGGATGACAATCGCTGGCAGTTCGCCACAGGTTAAGGATCCAAGAACGAAAGGTTCATCAGCGACAGCAGCGAACACCTGCTCGAGTACCGCTATATCCAGAGGTTGACTGGTGGCGGCAAAGCTGGTGAGGGGATAGGTAAAATCCATGCACTGCCGCTTGATCGTTGCGCGGATGGCAATGTCGGCGGCGGTCACGCTGATGGCGAGGTCAACAACCTCACCGGGCGGACGGCGATGTTCAAGTTTGCGGCGCGCGGCGGCATCGCTCAAGGTAAAGGCGTCGGCACTGGCCACCATAAAGACGCTGTCCCCCGGGGAAAAACGCTGGTCAAAGGGGGAGAGGACGGTCACCTGTGTAGCGCCGGGGGCTTTTTTTACCTGGCGCGTGCCGCTGAACAATTGGCGCAGGGTAAAGGCGCTGCCGCTTTTGTCGTTGGCCGGCTGAATCCGTAGACGGTCACCTAAATGCAGCGGCTGTGATGTGGTAAAACTAAGGCGACTACCCTGGACCTGGCGGATTTTACCGATAAAGCGCCCGGTTGCCCCTTTTTGTGAGGGAATGGCCATATCATCCGGCTGGCTGCCGGAAAGAAAACCACGGGTCGGCTGGCGGCCGAAACTTTCCTTGAGTTGTTGCTTGGCAGCCGTGAGGACCTGTTTGCGGTCTGTTTCAGAGGCGTCCATGACCCGCCGGTAAGCCCCCACGACCTTATGGACGTATTCGGCGCTTTTCATCCTTCCCTCTATCTTGAAGCTGCAGATTCCGGCGTTTGTCAGTTGCGGCAGCAGGTCGATGGCGGAAAGATCATTGGGGGAGAAGAAAAACCCCTGCTGCTGGTGGTGGCGATAATTGCGGCGGCAGGGCTGGGTGCAGCGTCCACGGTTGCCGCTTTTGCCACCTAAAAACGATGAGAAGTAACACTGACCACTGAAGGAAAAACACAGGGCGCCGTGGATGAAATGCTCCAGTTCCATGCGCGTCTGGCTGCGAATAAAAGCGATTTCTGCCAGGGTCAGTTCCCGCGCCAGCACCGCACGGGTAAAACCGAGGCGCTCAAGCATCTTGACACCGGCGACATTGTGGATGGTCAGCTGTGTTGAAGAATGTACTTCCAGGCCGGGAAAGTGTTCCCTGACCAGTTTCCAGATGGTTAAATCCTGAATAATGACAGCATCAACCGCGAAGGATTCCAGCGCTGACAGGGTATCGATCAGGTGGGACAGCTCGTTTTCGCGGATCAGGGTGTTGAGGGTGACGTAGAGACGTTTGCCATCGGCATGCAGATAGCTGGTCATACGTTCAATGTCGGCGAGGCTGAAGTTTTTGGCTTTGGCGCGGGCGGAAAAATCCTTCAGTCCGGTATAAACAGCATCGGCACCGGCATCAACAGCGGCAAAAAAGGCTTCGAGACTGCCGGCCGGGGCCAGCAGTTCGGGCTTTTGGAGGGTCTTGGAGTGGGGCATGGGGGGGCTTATCTCCACAATGATAAGAGTCATGCTACCATTAACACAGAGGAGACGACAGATGCAGCTGTTTTTCAGCCGCCAGCTTATACCCGCCAGCACAATCCGCTCTGTCCGGAGCGCCGGAAAAGGGGTGTGGCCGCCACCGGTTTAGCGATCTAACTTATTGTTTTAAAGGCGAGATTGTGTTTTACTGTGCCATCCATGCCATACTGTTTTTTTAAGGAGAGAGATAATGAGACAAAAGTTGATGACAATTGGGTTGACAGCCTTGTTGCTGATCCCTGGTGCCGTTCTGGCGAACGATCCTCTGGCTGAGTGGCAGCCCCGGTTTGACCCGCGTGCAGCGGAGCATACCTATCTGCTCTCCTGTGTCGGTCATCCGGCAATTGAAGGTGTGCGTGTCGGTTTCCGCATCCGCGACCGGGTCTGGGAAGAGACCAATGGCCGCTTGTTTGTCGATTATCGCCCCATGTCCCAGCTGGGCGGCGAGATGGATGTCATCGGCAAACTGCGAATGGGTGCTGTTCATGGCATGATGAGTTCTTCCGTTGCCGCCCCGAATATCTCTCCGCGTTTGGGTCTGGTCAATCTGCCATTTCTCGTTGGCAGTTTCGATCAGTTGCAGCAGTTTCGTCAAGATGCCGAGCTGTTTGAAGAGTATGGCGCTGAGGCGCTGAAATCCGGCATCCGTGTTGCTGATTTCACCGCCTATGGTGGCTATGGCTGGGCAACCCGTACCCCGGTGACCAGTCTTGAGGAAGCGAAAAGCGTCATTTTCCGCATTGCTCAGGCACCGGTTAATATCGATATGTATCGTGCCTGGGGGCTGCAGTTCACCGTCATGCCCTGGCCCGATGTGCCCCAAGCCTTGCAGACCGGGGTTATTACCGGTCTTGATCATACCCCGACGGTTGTCAGCACCGGGAATTTTTTCAACACCGCCAAACATTATACCCAGATCGACTATGCCCAGGGGCTTTACATCCACTTGATCAACGAGCGCTGGTTGCAGCGCTTACCGGCGGACTTGCGCGATACGCTGTTGCGCATTATTGCTGAAGAAAGTGGGAAGGCGCGACTGGCCGGCCAGGAACAGGACCAGCGTGAAATGGCGAAGGCCCGGGCTGCCGGAGTGTCTTTCTCCCGCTTGCCGGAGCAGGATCTGGCAGCGATGAAACAGCAGGTTGAGCCGGTGATCAACCAGTGGCAGGATCGTATCGGGGCTGACTTTCTCCAGCGGGTGCAGGAGCGCCTGAATAACTGATCGAGCAGGAGAGCATCCTGATTGAAAAAGCCGGGTTGGCCTCGCCTCCCGGCTTTTTTTGTTGACCTTAAAACACTGTAACAGGTATATATTGATCTGCTAACCTATTGAATTTACTCATGATTAACTTTTGTTTGTGTAGATCAAACCCTGTTTGATCATATCTTTTCTCTATGGGAGGTTTTGGTGTGAAAAAGATGATGTTTGTGGTTTTTCTTTTGTTGTTTGGTCTGGCCGCTCAGGGTGCGGCGAATGAGGATCCTCTGGCGAGCTGGCAACCCAAGTTTGACCCTAGTGGAGCCAAGTATACCTACATTCTTTCCAACATCTCGCATCCGGTTATCGAGGGAGTTGCTGCCGGCTATCGCATTCGCGATGTGGTCTGGGAGCGCACTAATGGTCAGATCTATGTCGACTATCGCCCCCTGGCACAATTGGGGGGAGAGCGTGACGTGATTAGCAAGCTGCGCCTTGGTGCTGTTCACGGTATGCTCAGTTCTTCGGTGGCGGCGGCCAATGTGGCCGACATCCTGGGCATTGTTAATCTGCCCTATGTTGTTGATACCTTCGACAAACTCGATACGTTCAGAGCGGACCCGGAAATCTGGCAACCCTTTGCTGACAGTGCTTTATCCGGAGGCATTTATGTTGCCGATATTACCAATTACGGTCCTTATGGCTGGGCTACGACGGTGCCGGTAGACAGCCTTGAGGCTGCCAAAAGTGTTAATTTCCGCATTGCCGAAGCCCCGGTCAATACCGATTTTTATCGCGCCTGGGGATTGAAGTTCACCGTAATGCCCTGGCCCGATGTGCCTCAGGCGCTGCAGACCGGGGTGATCACCGGTCTTGATCACACCGCCATCGTTTGTAATATTACCAAAAAGTTTACCGTCGCCAAGCATTTCACCGAGTTGAATTACGCTCAGGGGCTGTTTGTTCATCTGGTTAACAAGCGCTGGCTCGATCGCCTACCGGAGGATCTGCGCGTCATCTTCCTTGAAGTTGTCGCTGAAGAAAGTGCCAAATCGCGTGAAGCCACCCGCCGTCAGCATGATGAGCAGCTCGCGGCTGCTCAGGCTGCGGGGGTACAGATTCACCAACTTTCGGAAGCCGATCTGAACGAGTTGAAAAAAATGTCTGAACCGGTTCTGCAACGCTGGAGTGAGCGTATCGGGGCGGAATATCTCGAGTTGGTACGGGCAAAGCTTGGCAGTTAAAGATAATCTCTGTATAATCGCCCTCGCCATGACGGGGCCGGAGAGGATCCCTCTTTGGCCCCGTCTTTCGTTTGACCTCACCAAAAAGCGTAGAGACGATCTACACCCCGATACCACCTTTCCCAGCCGATATGGCAAAAGTTAGCGGAGCCGGACACGGACAATGCTGAAAAGAATCTTTAAAAAAATTGATCGTTCCTTGTTATTTGTTGAAGAATGGTCGCTGTTTATTGCGGTCAGTGCCGCCCTGCTGGCGGCCATGGCCAATGTCATCATGCGCAAGAGCGGGGGCGATATCAATATCTACTGGTCGGATGAGGTGGTGCGTAAGGTCATCTTTTTTTCTACCTATATCGGTGCGGTAACGGCGATTCGCAGTCGTTCGCTGATCCGTATTGATGCCCTGCCGCAGATTTTTCCGGTGCTCAAGCGACCGCTGACCCTGATCTCGCACATTGCGGTGCTGTTTTTTGCCGGGGTGATGGTCAAGCTCGGGTGGACCATGACGGTCATGATGTATCATGACCCGTTCGCTCGCACCAGTACGCTGCAGATTCCCGAATGGTATTTTTACGCGGTACTGCCGATCATGGGAGTGATGATGTTTTTTCGCACCCTGGTGGTGATGGTTGAGGACTGGCGTGGTATCCAGGATATGACCGGGGAGAGATGACATGGAAATGAGCTACCTGTTGATTCTCGCCCTGTTGCTTGGCTGCCTGGCCGCTACCGTGCCGGTGTTTATGGCGCTGTTTTTTACCGGCACCTTTGGACTGGTGTTTCTCCTCGATATCGATCCACGTATTGTTATCGAGGTGTTGTATCGCAGCATGGATAAATTTGCCCTGGTTGTTGTCATGTTTTTCGTCCTCTGCGGCAATATCATGACGACCGGCACCATTGTCAAAAAGCTCATTAATACCGCTAATGTGATGGTTGGATTTCTGCCCGGCGGCCTGGCGATGGCGGGGATTCTCGCCTGCGGCTTTTTCGGTGCCATCTCCGGTTCCACCGTCGCTACAGTGGTGGCTATCGGCGGCTTTATGATTCCGGCACTAATCAAAAATAATTACGATGAAAAGTTTTCCGTCGGGGTGATGACCACGGCACCGATCCTTGGCGTGATCATCCCTCCGTCCATCGCCATGATTCTTTACGCCATGGTCAGTAATGATCCCTTAGAAGCTTTGTTTCTGACCGGCTTTATCCCCGGGCTGATCATTATGGCAGCGATGAGTCTCTACGCCTACATTGTCTGTAAGAAGCAGGGGCTGCAGACCACCGACCGACCGACCCTCAAGGAAGCTGGCAAGGTGATCCGTGAGAGCATCTGGGCCTTGCTGTTGCCGGTGCTGATTTTCGGTGGCATATATTCCGGTCTTTTTACCGCCAACGAAGCGGCGGTGGTCGCTTGTTTTTATGCCTTTTTTGTAGAAATTGTGATCCATCGTGATCTGAAACTGAGTGATGTCAAGCGCGTCGTTGTGTCTTCAGCGGTAACCTCAGCGACGTTATTAATCATCGTTGCCGGGGCATCGGTGTTTGGAGAATATCTCACCTTTGAGCAGATTCCTAACAAGATAGCCAATGCCGTGGTCAACAGTATCGATTCCCCCTGGGTGTTTTTGCTCGCCGTCAATATCCTGTTGCTGGTCATCGGCATGTTCATGGATATTATTTCAGCCACCCTGATCCTGACGCCGATCTTTCTGCCGTTATTGAGTCAGTTTGGTATCGACACCATGCACTTCGGTTTGCTGATGACTATCAATCTGGGGATTGGTTACTGTACCCCGCCGTTGGGGGTAAGCCTCTATATTGCCGGGGCGACGGTCAACCGTGACCTGGTCTATGTGTCGAAAGCGGTCATGCCCTTTTTGCTGATTCAATTGGCGATTCTGCTGCTCTTGACCTTCTGGCCCGATCTGGTGCTGTTTCTGCCGCGCCTGGTGTACGGTTGATTGTGATAAGGTGCAAAAAGGGCGATTGATCAAGGTTTGAGCTAGGGAGTGGTGCTGATGACAGGAAAATACACGAAAGTCATGCCGATGCAGTTTTTGCCGCCCCCAAAGCCTCAACCATAAGAATGGCCGTGACACAGAGTGATATTTTATATTGGCGGCATAAGCAGATAAACCGTAGCAACGGCATAGGAGCGACTGATGAAGCCTCGGATACTAGTTCCGATCAACGATTCTGCGACCACTCATAAAACTATCGATGACATCATCAGTAAGCGCGAGAGGTTTGGCGCGCGCCTGGTGCTGTTGCATGTGATCAACGATCAATTGGCCTATCGGATGATCCCCGACTTTCAGATTGAGATGGTGCGCGAAAATGCCATGCAGGCAGCAACCGAGCGGATGGGGAAACTGATCGACAGGCTTCGCGCTGCCGGGCTGGATGTGGAACTGCGAATGGAATTCGGGATGCCGCGGCGGCTGATTCCGCAGATTGCTAATAACGAAGATTTTCAACTGCTGGTGCTGGGGCGTCGTAGTGGCCGTGGCGAGATTCGTGATGTGTTGTTCGGCTCCGTTGCCAATTACGTGTTGCACAATGTGCGCTGTCCGGTGCTGCTGTTCTGATCCCGCCATTATTCAAACTGTGACTTGAACTCGTCAAACTGGTTGAGAATGCTGCTGGTTTCCTCCTGCAGGCGGGAAATCTCCTGCTCCAGCAGGGAAACTTTTCCCTCCAGGTGGGTGAGACGATCACTGCTCGAGACGTTTGCCTCTGTTTGTTCCGACATTGTCCCTTCAGTTATCCCTACAGCTGTGGCCTCGGCGCGCAACAGATCAATATAGCGGCACTCCTTGCGCCCAGGCTGTCGGGGCAGTTGCACAACCAGGGGTGGTTCGGCAGTGCTCAGATCGCTCAGTACGGCTTCCACTTCGGCAAGGTCAGCAAAGGCCTGCATCCGTTCACAACGGCTGCGAATTTCGCCGATCGTCTGGGGTCCGCGCAACAGCAGGATCGCCAGCAGCGCCAGCGCGCTGCGATTTAAATGCAGCATTCCTTGAAGATGATGACAATAGCGCGGGGTGCGCACCCCTTCTGCAGAACGATAAATCAGCTGTCGGCGCCGCAGATCGTCGAGTCCCTGGACGACCTCTTCTTCGGTCAGCGCCATGACCGGATCGCGATTCGATTTCTGGTTACAGGCATTGGTCAGGGCATTCAGACTTAAGGGGTAGTATTCCGGCGTTGCCAGCTCTTTTTCGATCAGAGCGCCGAGGATGCGGATTTCAACGGGGGAGAGTTGTTGATGCATGGTTTTTCTTTCTTATCGGCAGACGAATTGATTAATTCAGGCAGGATTGATAACAGCATAAACTACCGGGCGTTGGCAACCGTTGAATGACGTCTGAACAGTTACAAAAAAACGACAGGCGATCACCATAATGGTACATCGCCTGTCGTTGCATCCTCAGCTGAAGTTGCAGATCATTGCCTAGATGCGTTGATCTTGATCACCACGGCAACGTGATTTTTCAGCGCCGCCGCAATTGCTGGACTGCCCACGCTTGCCGCAGAAATTGTCGTCCTTGAGTTCGCGCAGTTGTTCAAACTTTAGCTGTTGCTCCGGGGTCAGTAGCGCAGCAATCTGCTGGCGGTGCTTGGCACCCTCCACCATCATCCGGGTTTTCAACTCGGCGTGTTCTTGCACTGCTGCACGGATACCGGCCTCATCAGTCTCATTAGCGCTGGCGACTTCACGCAGCTGCTCACGACTGGCCTGCATTTTGGTGCGCAGGACTTGCTGTTGTTGCCGGTGCTGTTCGCGCAGGTTCTGCAGTTGTTGTTGCTGTTCTTCGCTCAAATCGAGGATGATCGCCATTTTTTGTTGTTGTCCTTGCTGGCGTTCCTGGCGGTGTTCGTTCGACATACTCTGCGACGTCCGTTGGCCGTCTTGACAACCGCGCATTCCTGGACCACCGGACCAGCTAAAGGCATGAGTGCCGACCAGTAGCAGACCAACAATAAGCAGACCGAATAAGATTGTTCGTTTCATGATTTTCTCCTTTTTATCTGTGGGTTGGTTGAATCTGTTGTGCTTCTATGGCTAGACCATAATCAAAACCAGGGTAAATGTGGGTTAAGAGCTGTGAGGTTTATGTAAAGTTAGGTAAAGCGGTTGTGCCCGAAGGTCTTTACATTTCTTTACAGCACAGGCAATCGTCAGCAGGTATGATAAGAAGGCTATCGATAGGATTGTTGTCCAAGGCTTACAGGAGTCGCAATGGAACGGATTCTGGTGATCGATGATGACATGGAGTTGTGTGAACTGCTCCAGGATTATTTAGCAGGGGAAGGGTTTCAGGTAGCCGCAGTTCATCGTGGCGATGAGGGTGCCGAGGTGGCAACCGGACAGGCATATGATCTGGTGGTGCTGGATGTCATGCTGCCGGGGCTTAATGGTTTTGATGTCCTGCGCAGGATTCGTGAAATAAGCCGTATTCCGGTGATCATGCTGACGGCACGTGGCGAGGAGATCGACCGCATTGTCGGATTGGAACTGGGTGCTGACGATTACCTGCCCAAACCCTTTAACCCGCGCGAGCTGGTGGCGCGTATTCGTGCAATTCAGCGCCGGCTCGAGGGCTCTTTGCGGAGGGGTGGCACAAAACTTAAAGCGCAAGGGGAGTATCGGGTCGGTGATCTGGTTCTTAATACAACAAACCGCACCGTCAAGCAGAATGGTCAGGTGGTGGAATTGACCTCAGTGGAGTTCAGTCTGCTCGAAGCTCTGCTTGCCCATGCGGGTGAAGTTATCAGTCGTGAAGATCTGGTGTCACAGGTTTTGGGACGGCAGCTTTCAGCCTATGATCGCAGTATCGATGTCCATGTCAGTGCCCTGCGTAAAAAGCTCGGCCACAGCTACCAGCAGACCGAACGGATCCGCACTGTGCGGGGAATCGGCTACCTTTATTCCTTGACGGAGAACTGAATCTCGATGCGCAGTTTGTTTTTGAAGATATTTCTCTATTTTCTCCTGATTATCGTGCTGGTTACCGCATCGGTGGTGATGCTGACCTATTTTCGCGATCAGGAGTTTCCACCCCTGGCCCATCAGAGTTTTTCCCGACGGGCGATCACCGAATACGGACGTGAAGCGATTCGCGCCTACGAGAGCGCCGGGATTCCGGCCGTGGATCAATATACCGAACGATTATTGCGAGAATCACAAATCGAGCTGATTCTCTTTGATAACCAGCTGCAGCTGCTAAGTCAGCGCACTATTCACCGCCGGGTTCAACACATGGCATCGCGCGCTCTGCGCAGTGGTGAGGTTGTGCTGCCGATGCAGGGGGCGCATAACGGCATTGCCGCGACGGTAAAAGGCGCCGGTGGCAACGACTATATCGTTGTTATCACCCTGCCGGAGCGACCGGCGCCGCGCGATTTGTTTAAGGTGATGACCCATGGTTTTCTGGGTGCCCAGCTGTTACTGCTGCTGGTTATCACCGCAGTGGTCTGTTTTGTCCTGGCGCGTTCCCTGGCGGCACCGATCAGTCGTTTGCGCCACGCCACCCATCGTTTTGCTGCCGGTGATCTGGCCACCCGTATTGGTGACCAGATAAAAGTCAAGAATGAGCTCGGGGGGCTGGCGCGGGATTTTGATGATATGGCAGCTAAAATTCAAACCCTGATCTCCAATCAACAGCAACTGCTGCGTGATCTTTCTCACGAGTTGCGCTCCCCTCTGGCGCGTTTGACCGTGGCGCTGGAGCTGGCGCGCCAGCAGTCAAGTAACGCCGCCGGCGAAAAAGCCCTGGATCGTATCAGCCTTGAAGCACAGCGGATGAATGAAATGATCGGCCAGCTGTTGGGGTTAACGCGCATGACCAGCGGTATTAATGAACAGCGTTTTGCCCCCCTTGATCTACAGGAGCTGCTGGCTAAGGTGGTGCAGGATGCGGATTTTGAGGCGGCGGCCCGTCAGTGCCGGGTTGAGCTTGAATCATCAGGATCGGCAGCGATAAACGGTTCGGCTGAATTGCTGGCGCAAGCTTTGGAGAATGTCATCCGTAATGCGGTGAAATACACCACCGAAGCTGGAGAGGTTAGGGTTTCCCTGGCGCCGCAGGGGCGCTTCTGGGAGGTCAAGGTTTCCGACCAGGGGCATGGTGTCCCAACGGCTGCGCTGGAAAAGATCTTCGATCCCTTTTACCGGGTTGCCGATGCCCGCGATCGCCAGAGTGGCGGCACCGGCATCGGTCTGGCTATTGCCAAAAGTGCCATTGCCCTGCACGGTGGCAGTATCCGGGCGGAGAATCAGCAGCAAGGCGGTCTATTGGTCACAATCCTTATCCCAATGAACATATAAATATATGAATATTTGACTTTGTATGAGGTTTCATCTACAATCATCCTAAATCCAAACAAAGGAGTAAAGAGATGGAATGGGCACTTATTCTCGGTATCGTTGCCGTCTGGTTTATTTTGAACCGCTGGATTCTGCCGCGCTTAGGGATACAGACCTGAATGTCTGACAGTTGTCAGCTTCCGCGTGACGGAAGCAAGAAGACCGATTCAGCAGAAGGTAAAACCACCGACAGCAAATAGCAGGCTGTCCCCGCAATCGTGCAACAAAGACAGCAAGCACATTGAATAAATCACCTACAGCCCAGAGGATGCTTATCCTGTGGGCTGTTTTTTCTGTAACAGCAGAATGCGATCATCGTCGCAAGCGAGCAAGGTAAACCCGTAAACGCGGCAGATATGCTCGAAGGTGCGCCGATGATAGAAACTGACATGGGTTGGATCACACAGATAGCGCCAGGTAGGCAGATCGATGTTTTCATGCCAGAGTGAGGTCATGACAAACAGATAGCCATCTGGTTTCAGCAGTTGACGCAGCTGTTGCAGTTCCCTGGTAGGGGTATGAAAATGCTCGAAGCATTCGGTTGCAAAGATGAAGTCAAATGGTCCTGAAGGCAGCGCGGGGAAAAACAAGGGATCATAATTGTCGCAACTAATGTCTTCACGTTTCAGCAAAACACTCAAGGTCGGTCCGGGACCACAGCCGAAATCGAGGCCGCGCATGGTTGGATTCAATAACGGCAGAGTGGGGTCGATAATGCGCCGCAAAAAAGTCACATAGCCGTGGTGCTCGGGGCTGTTCTGGTGATGCTGGTAAATATCTTTTTCCCGTTGCAGCGTAGGTCGTCCTTGCGCATCAACAAAAATCAGATCGCAACCGTGACAGTGCCAAAACAACCGTCCTTTTCGCGTGCGATGGACAAGAGCTTTGTTTCCGTCACATGTACACAGGGGGCAGGGATAATGACCAGCTGTCTGCGCTTGTTGCATCACAGCTGTTGAGTACAATTGGTAACTTTTCCAGTCAATGTAGTACCTCCTTTTTACGCAGTGTGGTTCGCAACTCTTCTACTCGTCGGCGATTGGCACCAAAGTCGTAATAGCCCAAGCGTGCGGCGGAACGCATGGCGATGATCCCCTCTTCCGGGCGTAGATGCAGTTCGAGGTCATCAACAAAACCAAAAATAGCACTGCGGCATTCGACATGCAGATAAACATCACTGACAGCAATAATCCGGGTCCGGGGCAGAGCGGCTATCTGTTCACCAACTGCCTGCCAGGCTTGCCGGGCTGAGACGGCAAGGACAAAGGGCGGGACCTGGTGCTTGAGCGAATCACAATCACTGCAGACACAGTTGGGTGACGCGGGACAGGGGGAGAGTCTGTCTGCAGTGACGCCGAGGTTTGTTGGCCGACTGCCGGCGCAGGAAAACAGGAACAGGCTCAGGGACAGCAGCAGGGGCAGTGATTTGAACGGAATCGTCCGTCTGGCCATGGGGTTATCAGCGATCCGCAATCAGGGTGCCGCCGACAGCGACCTGATCGGGAGCATTTTCGCGCAGCATGACAATGATGGTCGATTCCGGGAGTTGATAGGCCGCTGCAGCGAGGCTGCTCAGTTCAGCAACAAGGGTGCGTTTTGTTTCCAGGCTCAGCGGCGGGCCATCGAGGGTGATAATCGGCATCCTTATCTCCTACAGATAGGGGGAAAAAAGTTTGAAAAAAGAATCACGCAAGCGCGCAGCCAGGGGACGGCTGTCCACTTCCTGCAGGGTCACCTGGCGGGATCTCTCACGGGCCTGATCAAAGTGCTGACAGAGCTCGGCGACGGTGTGCTGGTCAAACACCTCAACGTTGAATTCAAAGTTCAGCCGTAAACTGCGCGGATCGATGTTAGCGGAGCCGATCAGGGCATATTTGTCGTCAATCAGCAACAATTTACTGTGGACAAAAGGAGGAGGGTGAAAATAAACGCGGGCATCATGTTCCAGTACCTCAAACAGATAGGCGTTGGCGGCCCAGCCGACAAAGGGAAGATTGTTCTGGGCGGGCAGGATGATGTCGACGCGTACGCCACGCAGGGCGGCGACGTTGACGGCAGCTAACTGTGCGCGCGATGGAATAAAATAGGGGGTTATGATACGGATGTGGGACTTGGCGCACGACAGGGCTCCGATAATGATCCAGTTGAGCTTTTCGTGGGGTTCGTTGGGTCCGGCGCTGATGCCGCGACAACAGGCTGTCCCCATGACCGGTGGCCTGATCCATTCCCGCGGTGCGCGTTTTTCTTTGGTGGCATAGTGCCAGTCTTCCATGAAAGCATCGCGCAGTTGCTCACAGATCGGACCCTGCAGGCGGAAATGGATGTCAATGACGCGGATGGAGTCCTGGGCTGCTTCGGTCAGATGGCGTTCGCGGATGTTGATGCCGCCGGTAAAGCCGATCAGGCTGTCAACGATCAGCAATTTGCGGTGATTGCGCAGGTTGAAATAAAAGCTGTGGAGCAGGCGCGGAGGCAAAAAGGTAATGACCTTGACTTTCGTACCGCGAAAATGGCGGCGCACTTTGTCATAGGAATAGAGTTCACCAAAGGCATCAATCAGAATGCGCACGTCGACACCACGATCGGCGGCAGCGGTTAACTCCCGGACAAATTGCATACCGAGGCTGTCAGGAGTAAAGATATAGCTGGAGAAAAATACCGATTCGTGGGCGTTGCGGATTGCGTCAAGCATGGCCGGGTAGGTCTGTTCACCGTTATGAAGAATGTCGACCTGATTGCCACTGACCAGTGGTCGGCGGGTGACGGCGTCGGACAGGGTAATCAATGTTCGGCTGGTGTCATCATTGGGATAGCCGGCAATGTCTTGCGCAGTGGGGGGGACATTGACATGGAGCCAGTGCATCCCCTCACCCTGCTCCTGCAGTTCGCGCGCTCGCGTGCGGATGCGGTTAACGCCGAGGAGCCAGTAGAACAGTGCACCCAGGCCGGGCACCGCAAGACAGGTGACAATCCAGCCGAGAGCGGCGCGTGGGTCGCGTTTGGTGAGCAGGGCATGTCCGGCAGACAAGATCGAAAGCGCCCAGAGGATAGCTACCAGCAATGTCAGCATTGACGCTCCGGCAGTGAAAGAGATAAATAGTTACGGAACGTTAGCAGTTTTCATTAAGGAAGTCCAGAACGCTGCTTGAATGGATTCGGACGAAAGCCCTGGCGATCACCAGATTAACGCAGGGAGGTGCCGCAACGTGGACAGGTCAGTACGGTGTTGGTGGAGACCTTGTCGCCACAGGTGGGGCAATTGAACCAGTGGCGGCAGAAGCGGCATTGATGTTCAGAGAGTCCCTGTTTCTTTTTGCACTTGGGGCAGCGCCGGTACATTTTGCGTTGGGACAAATAATCTTCAAAGAACAGACCGCAGCGCCCACACTCCTGCGCCCCCGGTTTGACGGTTGCTTCACAGCCGGGGATCGGGCATTTAAATACGGCTTTACACTCTTTGCACCAGTAGCCGCCGGTCAACAGGGCACCACATTGACTGCACTTTTTGTTGCCTGACTTGCTGATCATTCTTTACTCCACAGGGGTCATCCAGGGCCGCCAAGGTTGTGATCCAGATGTCATCATAGTTGAGATTGACAGGAATGCCAAGGGAAAGAACCTCCCGCCGCTTTTGCCCTTAGTCGGCAGTCTTAAGGCTGTCACGCAGATAGCGCCCGGTATATGAAGCATCACAAGCGGCAACCTCTTCCGGGGTTCCCGCAACAATGATGCGTCCGCCACGGCTCCCCCCTTCCGGGCCGAGATCAATGACGTAATCGGCGGTTTTGATGACATCGAGATTGTGTTCAATCACCACCACGGTGTTGCCGGTTTCGATCAGGCGATTGAGCACCTCCAGGAGTTTGTGGATGTCGGCAAAGTGCAGACCGGTGGTCGGTTCGTCGAGGATGTAGATGGTTTTTCCCGTGGCCCGCTTGCCCAGTTCGCGTGCCAGTTTGACCCGTTGTGCCTCGCCACCGGAGAGGGTGGTGGCGCTCTGCCCGAGCTTGATGTAACCAAGGCCGACATCCCTGACGGTCTGCAGCTTGCTGTGAATCCGCGGGATGTTTTCGAGAAACCGGCTGGCCTGGTTGACGGTCATGGCCAGCACATCGGCAATACTCTTCCCCTTGTATTTGACTTCGAGGGTTTCGCGATTGTAGCGCGCTCCTTTGCAGACATCGCACTGGACGTAGACATCGGGAAGAAAATGCATCTCAATCTTGATGATGCCATCACCGCTGCAGGCTTCACAGCGCCCGCCCTTGACGTTGAAGGAAAAACGCCCCGGCTTGTAACCGCGAATTTTCGCTTCCGGGAGCTGGGCGAACAGGTCGCGGATGTCGGTAAAGACCCCGGTGTAGGTGGCGGGGTTGGAACGTGGCGTACGGCCGATGGGGGATTGGTCGATATCGATGACCTTGTCGAGCTGTTCCAGACCATTAATCTCCTTGACCGGTCCGGCTTTATCGCGCGCCCGGTGCAGGCGCTGGGCCAG
Organism: Desulfuromonadales bacterium; assembly: GCA_019429255.1. Classification (GTDB taxonomy): domain Bacteria; phylum Desulfobacterota; class Desulfuromonadia; order Desulfuromonadales; family Geopsychrobacteraceae; genus Pelovirga. Next base: position 98,204 of record JAHYIY010000002.1, read on the forward strand.
GGTTTTATAGAGGGTTTCGATAACCAAAGAGGATTTGCCGGAACCGGAGACACCGGTAAAACAGGTCAATACCCCCAGGGGGATGCGGGTATCGACAAACTGCAGATTGTTGGCACGGGCGCCTTTGATTTCGAGCCAGCGCTCACTGGTGCGCCGCTGCGTCGGTATCATGATCCGGCGCCGGCCGGACAGGTAGTCTGCAGTCAGGGATTCCGGGCAGGCCATCACCTGTTGCGGCGTTCCCTGGGCGACGACGCGGCCACCATTGACTCCGGCCGCCGGGCCCATATCAATGACGTGGTCGGCGGCACAGATGGTCTCTTCATCATGTTCAACCACCAGCACTGTATTGCCAAGATCGCGCAGGCGCTTGAGGGTGGTTAGAAGACGCTTGTTATCGCGCTGGTGCAGACCGATGGAGGGTTCATCAAGGATGTACAGAACCCCGGTCAGGGAGGAACCGATCTGGGTCGCCAGGCGGATCCGTTGTCCCTCCCCCCCGGACAGGGTGCCGGCACTGCGATCCAGGGTCAGATAATCCAGGCCGACATGGGAGAGGAAGGAGAGGCGTTCGCGAATCTCTTTAAGGATGCGGCGAGCAATCTCCATCTCTTTGGGGGGCAGGGTGAGATCCTGGAAAAAGACTTCGGCATCGGTAATCGACATGGCGGTGGCCTGCTGGATATTCTTGCCGCCGATGGTAATGTGCAAAGCCTCGGGACGCAGGCGGGCGCCGTTGCAGGTCTGGCAGGGGATGACATTCATGAAACGTTCGAGGTTTTCCCTGACACCGTCGGAATCGGTTTCATGGTAGCGGCGTTCCAGGTTGGGGATGACACCTTCGAAGGGTTTTTCATAAAAATGGCGGTTTTCTCCCTGGTCGTAGAAAAAACGGATGCTCTCGCCGCTGGAGCCGTAGAGGATTACCTGCTGCACGGTCTCGGTCAGTTGATTGAAGGGGGTGCGCATGTCGAACTGGTAATGCAGAGCAAGCGCCTCGAGCAGCGCCTGATAATAAAAGCCGGTGCGGCTGTCCCAGGGGACCACGGCGCCGTCACGCAGGGACAATTGCGGATTGGGAACCACCTGCTCGCGGTCAAAGAGCATGCGCGTGCCGAGCCCGCTGCAGTCGGGGCAGGCGCCATGAGGGTTGTTGAAGGAAAACATACGTGGGGTGATTTCCGGGTAGGACAGACCACACTCGATACAGGCATGGCGTGCGGAGAAGAGCATACTGTTGCCTTCGGGAACCTCGACGCGTACCAGTCCGTCGGCTAGTTGCACCGCCGTTTCGATTGATTCAGCCAGACGGGATGAGATATCAGGTTTTACTACCAGCCGGTCGATAACGACCTCCAGTGTATGTTTTTTGTTCTTGTCGAGGGTAATGGGATCACCCAGTTCGTACATCTCTCCATCAATACGTACGCGCACATAGCCGGCCGCCTGCAGCTGGGCCAGCTCTTTGCGGTATTCCCCTTTGCGCTCGCGGATGATGGGGGCCATTACCATCAGGCGGGTCTGTTCCGGCAGCAGCATGATCTGGTCGACCATCTGCTCCACGGTTTGTGCCGCAATTTTATGACCGCAGCGATGGCACAGAATGTCGCCGACCCGGGCATAGAGAAGGCGCAGGTAGTCATAGATTTCGGTCACTGTACCGACGGTGGAGCGGGGGTTCTTCGAAGTGGTTTTCTGTTCGATGGAAATGGCCGGTGACAGGCCGTCGATCTGGTCGACATCGGGTTTTTCCATCTGCTCGAGAAATTGACGGGCATAGGCCGACAGGCTTTCTACGTAGCGGCGCTGTCCTTCGGCATAGATGGTGTCGAATGCCAGGGTGCTTTTCCCTGAGCCGGAAACCCCGGTAATCACCACCAGTTGGTCACGCGGGATGTCGATATCGATATTTTTCAGGTTGTGCTCGCGGGCACCGCGGATACGGATATGGTCGATCATGGTTTTCTGTCGGTTTCGTTAAAGGGTTGAGGGCTCATCGTTGCCGCCATGCGCAGGGCGGCACAGAGGCTGGCGGTACTGGCGCTGCCGCTGCCGGCGCGGTCGTAGGCGGTGCCGTGATCGACGCTGGTGCGGATGATCGGCAACCCCAGGGTAACGTTTACCGCATCGTCAAAGTGCAGCAGTTTCAGCGGAATCAACCCCTGATCATGGTACATGCAGATAACCGCATCGGCGCTATTTTCGTGTACGGCAAAATGGAACAGGGTATCGGCACTGTGCGGGCCGCTGGCGGCAATTCCTTCAGCGCATGCAGCTTCAATGGCAGGCACGATCAGGCGTTGTTCCTCATCACCAAAAAGCCCTTCTTCGCCGGCGTGGGGATTCAGGGCAAGAACCGCCAGGCGTGGCTGGAGCAAGGCAAACTGACGCTGTAACGCCTTATGAGTGATGCGCAGGGTGGTGAGGATTGCCTCAGTTGTGAGCTGTTGTGCTACTGCTGCCAAGGGCAGATGGGTGGTCACCAGACAGACCTTGAGACGGGTGCCGGCGAGCATCATCACTACCTGTTGTACCCCGCAGCGCGCGGCGAGAAATTCCGTATGTCCAGGGAAGCGGAACCCGGCGGCGTTAATCGCTTTTTTGTTGATCGGACAAGTGACCATGGCGTGGGCACGCCGATCGAGACACTGTTGTGCTGCCATATCGATGTAGTTGGCCATGGCGAGGCCACAGGCGTGATCCGGTTGCCCGTAAGTCAGGCTGGCCGCGGTCAAGCGCGAACCGGCTTCAACCTCGAGCAGGTGGCCGTTGAAATCGAGGTGACACACGGGACCGCCCTTATCCAGATCCCTGGCTTCTATCCCGAAAATTCGCCCGGCCTGTTTAAGGGCAGCAACATCGCCGATCACCCGCACCGGTAGCGGCAGGGAGACCAGGTCGCCGGTGAGCAGGGTTTTGACAATCAACTCGGGACCGATCCCGGTCGGGTCGCCCATGGTGATCAAAAGTGGTGTCATTTTGTGTTCCTTGAGTCAGATCATTGCGCAATGAATCAATATAACGGAAGCACAAGGGAGGAAACAAGGAAGAAGGCAGAAAAGCCGGTTGATCTTTTTTGAGGGGTTTTTAGTGTCTTGGCTGCGACCGTTCAAGCTGGGTAATTGCGTGCTGCATCATGCTGTGGGAATTTTCCGGATCGGACGGGGTCGGATTGACTATCGCTGTCGTCCAGGGAATCCTTTGCTCCGGGAAGCTGGCGCGCAGACTGGCGAGTATCCGTTCAAGCAGCTCGCCAGACCTTTCCCTCGGGGTTTCCGGCAACAGAATGGCAAAGCGCTGACGCTGGTAGCGGCAGAGCAGATCGGATGACCTGATCTGGCTTTTGATCACCCGGGTAACGCGCACCAGGAAGGGTTCCAGGAGCTGCTCATCGTTGCGCTGGCGTTGGGCCAGCTGCGGTTCAAGTAGCAGCAGACTGACCGGACGTCCGGTCAGTCTGCTGCGTGACAGTTCCTTGCCTAAAAAGGTGTCAAAGTAGAAGCGGCTGTAAACCTTGTGTTCTGCCGCAATCTGTTCGTTAATACCGCTAATGACTGGTGGTGGACTGAGCAGAGGCGATGCAAGCAGGGACTGCACGACTTCAGTGAGGGTGTTTTTGTTGGCCTTGTCATCGACATAGCTGCTTCCCACTGGCAAGCGCAGACGAATAATGGATTTGTCCGTGGTAAAACAGAGCACCCGGCAGAATCCTTTGCGCACCAGATCAGCCCAGTGTGGCAACTCTGCGCCGGTGGTTTCCAGTTCACAGCAGATCAGATCGGCCGAGGTGTTTTTGACCAGTCGGTTTAACTCCTTCGGGGTGGTACAGAAATAGAGTTGATCGAACAGCTGCAGATCACTGATCCGTTGCGCCAGGCGCTGGCGGCAGTTTTCTTGTGAAGCAAAAATAATCGTGGATGTTGGCATCGTGAACCCGCTCCGGCAGTCTTATAGCCGGCGATCGATGTAGGCGTTACTGCGCAATTCTTTTTCCCACTCAATAAGGCGTGCTTCGGACTTTTCCCGTCTGAGGCGTTCTTCGATGCTGCGTCTGGCGCGTTCGAACGCCAGCTCGGTCCCCGAGCGGCGATCGTTTATGACAAACAGGTGAAGTTGCTGATTAAGCTCTGTCGGGACACTGACATCGCCTACTTGCAGATTCTGCAGGGCCTGCTGCAGCGCTGGCGCAAGGTCAGTCAACACCAGCTCCCCCATGATGCCGCCATCAACACTGTCTCCAGCTTCCGCAAGAACCGTATCGAATGACGTGCCGCCAAGCAGTTGCCGCCGGCTTTTGTTGGCCTGCTCTTCGATGCGAGCATTATCGGCACTACTGCGGTCCGCAGGTAGAGCAAAACTGATGCGGCTGACAAAGACCCGGGTCTGGGTGTCGAATTGATCAATATGTTCTTCAAAATAGCGACGAACTTCGCTACTGGTGACTTGAGCGCGGTAATTGACTTCCTGCGACATCAGCTTGTAGCGCAAGATCTCGTCATGGATTTGTTGGCGATAGGATTCCAGGGTCATCCCTTCAGCGGCGAGGGCTATCTCCAGGGAGGCTGGGTCGAGATTATTACTGGTCATGACATCGTCAATGGCGGCGTTAACTTCCTGGTCGCTGACGCGCAGGCCAAGCTCCTTGCTGCGCTGCTGGAGCAGACGATCGTTAATCAACTGCTCAAGAACCTCCTGACGCAGTTCCTGCAGCTCCTGGTCGCTCGGGGTGCGAGAAAGATTTTGACGTGACAGCAGTATCTCAATGGCTCGTTCAAGCTGGTAGCTGGTAATGATGTCGGCGTTTACCACGGCGACAACGTTGGAAATGGTTTGCGCCGCCAGTGGGCCGGCGCTCGCTAACAGCAATATCAGCAGACACCCGAAAATATATTTTTTCATCTTTCTTCCTTTAAAGCCTTCGGGGCTAATTCGGGAGGATTTGCTCCCAGTCAATGACGACTTCAGTATTCCGGCGTAAGCCTGTCAGCCATTGCTGCAGCAGTGCTTCCTCCTCACGATGGTAAAGCAGGTCTCTTATTTCTGCGGCGACAGCTGCGAAAGGGCGCTGTCCGGCGTTACGTTTCCGATCAACCAGCAGCAGGTGAAAGCCGTACGGACTTTCCACCGGGTCACTAACCTGGCGCAGCGGCAGAGAAAAAATGACCGCATCAAATTCCGGTGGCAGTGCCCCCGCAGAGAAATAACCCAGCAGACCACCCTCTTCGCTGTCGGGTGAAAGGGAGTGCTGTTTGGCAAGGGTGGCGAAATCTGCGCCATCCTGCAAGTGTTTTTTTATTTCCAGAGCTTCTTCGCGGCTTGCCAGCAGCATTTGATAAACGTGTACCTCGGCGGGGCGCTGAAAATCTTCGCGGTGGTCGCGATAGTAGGCCTCCATGGCGGTTTCAGAAATTTCGATGCGCGGACTTACCACCCGCTCTGTTATTTTGCTGACAAGCAGGCGAAAACGTAATGACTCGCGCCACAAATCGGGATTGATGTCTGCGTCACGCAGATTCTGTTCGAAGTCCTCACGGCTGTGAGTGCCGCGGATGCCGGCCAGGGCCGCATCGAATTCGTCAGGAGACAGCCGCACATCGAGGCGAGCGGCCTCAGCAAGAATCAGTTCGCGGTCGATCAGTTGGGTTGCTGTTTGCTGCTGCAGAAGTAACTTTTCCTGCGCAGAAAGGCCATCAATATCAGGATAGATCATCAGTAGCTGTCGGTTAAACTGTTCAAGGCTCACATTGCGTGAGCCAACCGTGATAAACGCTGCGGTGGTTGTTGACTGTTGCCGCGTAGAAGTTGCCGCAGGTTTTTCCTGGCAGGCCAGTAAATTAGCGGCGAGAATTAACAGGATCAGATAGCGGACAATGACGGACAGAGTGGTCCTCCATGGGGGTGATGTGCTCCCCGAAAGTAGCATGAAAGTGTTCTGAAAATCAGCATTTTTTGTCAATAGCTGCAGCACCTGTCCGAAAGCTGTTCCGTTAACCGAGTAATTGTCGCAGTTCCTTGCGCGTCTGGATCAGTAATTCGCCAGGATTATGGCGACCGATCTCAATAGTGAGGCGATAATCGTTGCCGAGTCGAAAGCGGTCCGCCTGTTCGGTGACCAGCCGGCGAATCTGCCCGGGGGAAACCGGCGTGGTGGCGTGAAACATCAGGCTGAGGCGTCTGCCGTCGTATTCCAGCAGTTCAATCCACAAGCTTTTAAGCAGGATGCGGATACGCATGGAACCAATCAAGGTTTCGGCAGCAACAGGGAGCTCACCAAAGCGGTCACGCAGTTCGTCGACCAGATCGAATAGCTGCTCCTCCTCGTCGGCTGCTGCCATGCGCTGGTAGAGCTGCAAACGCTGATTGGGATCGGGCACGTAGGATTCCGGCAGGAAGGCAGAGAGGCCGAGGCGGATTTCCGGGTCGATGCGCTCCTGGTGTTCGTTGCCGCGTAACCGGTCAATGGTCTCTTCAAGCAGCTCGCTGTACATTTCAAAACCGATGGCAGCGATTGGTCCTGACTGCTTGCCGCCGAGCAGGTCACCGGCGCCACGCAGTTCAAGATCGTGGCTGGCAATCCGGAAGCCGGCACCAAGTTCGGTCAATTCCTGCAGAATTCGCAACCGTTCGCGCGCTTCCCGGGTCAAAGCGGCTTCGCCGGGAATCAGCAGATAGGCGTAGGCGCGGCGATCACTGCGGCCGACCCGGCCGCGCAACTGGTAGAGTTGGGAGAGCCCGAAATGGTCGGCGTGATTGATGATCATGGTGTTGGCACGGGGGATATCAAGGCCGTTTTCGATGATGGTTGAGGCCAGCAGCAGATTGGTTTTGCCACTGACAAAATCGAGCATCACCTGTTCCAGTTCTTTCTCCGCCATCTGGCCGTGACCGACAGCAATAGCCGCTTCGGGAACAATCTGGCGCAACTGCTCAGCCATGGCGTCAATGCTCTGGACGCGATTATGAACAAAATAGACCTGTCCGCCGCGGCGCAACTCGCGCAGAATCGCCTGGCGGATCAACTCTTCGTCAAAGCGGGTCACATAGGTACGGATGGCGAGGCGATCGACCGGAGCTGTTTCGATGACCGACAGGTCACGCAGGCCACTCATACTCATGTGCAGGGTACGCGGAATCGGGGTGGCAGTGAGGGTGAGGATGTCGACTTCGGCGCGGAGCTGTTTGAGTTTCTCCTTGTGAGCGACACCAAAGCGTTGTTCTTCATCGACAATCAGCAAACCGAGGTCTTTGAAACGAACATCGCGCTGGAGCAGGCGATGGGTTCCGATAAGGATATCGATCTTGCCGGCCGCCGCGGCTTCGAGGGTGACGCGATTCTCGGCGGTACTGCGGAAGCGTGAGATCATGCCGACGCGGATCGGAAAATCCTCCAGCCGCTGGCTGAAACTCTGCCAGTGCTGACGGGCCAGCACCGTGGTCGGCACCAGTACCGCCACCTGTTTATTATCCAGAACGGCCTTCACCGCAGCACGCATGGCGACCTCGGTTTTGCCGTAGCCGACATCACCACAGATCAGGCGATCCATCGGTTTGGCAGACTGCATGTCCTCCAAGGTCTCATTGATCGCCTGGAGCTGGTCGCTGGTTTCCTCATGGGGGAAGGTTGCCTCAAATTCGCGAAACAGGTTGTCCGGTGGTGAAAAGGCAAATCCCTGACGCAGTTCGCGTCTGGCGTAGATCTCCAGCAGCTGGCGCGCCAGCTCTTCGACCGCAGCGCGTGCCCTGATTTTGGCTTTTTCCCACCCCTGCCCGCCCATCTTGTCAAGCTTCGGGGTGTGCCCTTCGGCACTGACATACTTCTGGATTTTTTCGATGCGTTCAACCGGCAGATAGAGGGTGTCGCTGCCGGCGTACTGGAGATGGAGATAATCGCCTTCGATAGCGCCGGTTTTTAAATGAGTGAGGCCACAGTAGCGAGCAACTCCGTGATCGGTGTGGACGATGTAATCATTTTCCTTGAGTTCAGCGAGGCTGCCCAGCAGTTGCCGGGCGCGGCGCGCCCCGCTCTGGCGGCGATGGCTGCGGCGACCGAAGATATCCTCTTCACTGATGACGGTGAGCTTGTCATCGGGCAGGCTGAAGCCGACACTGATAGTGCCGATGCCGAGGCACGTTTGACCGGGCAGCAGACCATTAAGTTGCTGATCGGCTTCAATGTCGAGGTGGATATCATGGCCGGCAAGGAGTTCCTGCAGGCGTTCGGCCTGGCTGTACTGACGACAGACCAACAGGCTGCGCCAGTTGTCGCGGCGCGTCTGTTGCAGGCGCGCCACCAGCGGTTCAAGGCCGTCCTGGCCACTGGCAGGTTTGGCCCGCAAGCTGTCGTTACCAAAGCAGTTGAAGAAAAAACGTTGGCGCTGATCTTCCAGTTGCAGCAGATGCAGTCGCGATAATTCAACGCGGTCCGTCGTATTGAGTAACTGGCTGACTTCTGCCGGTTCGAGATAGAGAGACTGGCGACTGGCATGGGGCTGTCGTTCGCTCACCATGCGCTTTTCGCCGTGCCTGATGTCCTGGTTGAACTGATCCGCCTCACGTTCCAGTGCCGGGGGATCGATCAGCACCAGTCGGTGCTGGTCAAAGTAGGCAGCAAGAGAGTCCAGCTCAGGATAGTTCAAAGGCAGCAGGAAGGCGCGACCAGGTGACAGAATCCCTTCGCGCAACTCGGTCATAATGGCTTCGCGTTCAGCACGGGGAATGGAAAGCTGATCGCAACGCTCTTTGAGTTTGTGGGCCAGGGTTTCCAGAAAGGGACCGTGAAGGATCATTTCCCGGGCCGGGATAAGGGTGACCCCCTCCAGGGTAGACTTTTCCGAACGCTGGGTGGTGGGGTCGAAGGGACGGATTTTTTCGACATAATCACCGTAAAAATCGATGCGCAGAGGAGTTTTGCCGTCGGCCGGAAAAATATCGACCAGGTCGCCACGCACGGCAAAGGTGCCCCGATCCTCGACCAGGGAAACTGGCTGGTAGCCAAGCTGCAGCAAGGCGTCGAGCAGGTTCTGGCGCCGATATTCTTCGTTCACCAGCAGGGGTAATACCACCTGGTTGAGAACCTGACGCGGAATAACCCGCTGCAACAGTGAGCGGATTGGCAGCACCAGGGCTTTTAAGCGGCTTGCCGCCAGCGCCGCCAGGGTCGCCAGGCGCATGGCCTCAAGTTCCGGATGGGGGGTCAGGGGATCGTAAGGATTCATCTCCCAATGAGGAAGAACTCCAATCTGCTCGGTGCCGGGATGAAAAAGACACAGATCGTTGGCCAGTTGACGCGCCTGTTCCTGGGTGGGACAGAGGATGACCGTTAGCCCCTGCTGTTCATTCAGCAGGCGCGCCAGCAACAGGGCTTCAGCGCCCTCCCGTAGACCAACAATATCGATGGTCTGCGTAGCTCCGCGAATGGCGTCAAGACAGGAGCGCAGGGTAGCGTTACGGATGTGGGTGGTTTCGGTCTGGCTCATGGGCTTGTCGTTTTCACAAAAGGAACGGGCGTGTCAATGACACGCCCGACAGGCTGAACGTTCCGGTCACATTGATCAAATCAGTCGCGTGGGACTGCCAGCATTCTTTCCAGGGCTGTCAACGCCCGTAAGCGCACCGGCTCAGGTACGGTAATGCGCGGCTCCAGGGTCTCCAGACTTTTAAGGATATCGTCCAGGCTGGTCAGTTTCATGTTAGGACAGATCAGCCCGCGGCTGGGAATGATAAATGTTTTGTCCGGGTTCTCCTTGCGTAAGCGCCAGAGTATCCCTTCTTCAGTGCCGACAATGAAGGTGGTTGCCGGATTGCTGCGGGCGAATTCGTACATGCCGCTGGTTGAACAGATATGATCGGCCAAATCGAGAATTTCCGGTCGGCATTCCGGGTGAGCCATAAATAGAGCACCAGGGTTGTCGGCTTTGGCTTTAACGATTTCTTCAGTTTTCAGCCGATCATGGGTCGGACAATAACCTTCCCAGAAGATGTAGTCTTTTTCCGGCACCCGGCGGGCAATATAGCGGCCGAGGTTGCGATCGGGCACCATCAGCAGTTTTTTCGCCGGCAGCGAGCGGGCAACGCTGATGGCGTTGGAGCTGGTACAGCAGATGTCGCTCTCGGCTTTAACCGCAGCGCTGGAGTTGACGTAGGTAACCACCGTAGCATCGGGGTGCTGCGCTTTAAGTTCTTTGAGCCCTTCGGCGGTGACCATGTCGGCCATCGGACAGCCGGAATCGAGGCGCGGCAACAGTACGGTTTTATCCGGCGCTAGAATTGCAGCACTCTCGGCCATAAAATGGACGCCGCAGAAGACAATTACTTCACAGTCGGTTTTGGCGGCTTCCATCGACAAGGCGAGGGAATCGCCGGTGATTTCTGCCACCGCCTGGACTTCGTCACGTTGATAGTTGTGGGCGATCAGCAGGGCGTTGCGCTCACGCGCCAACTGGCGGATCTGTTGTTGTATAGCCTCTTGATTCATTGCCTTTTTACCTTTTGTGAAGGGTCGTAAAATGAGCCAAATAATAGATCAAACCCCCTGATATGTCAATTGTTTCACCTTTTTGTTGGGCGCTTGACAGGTGGAGCGCAAGGGGATATTCTCGCCCCAGTGCAGCGAAGACAAGTGCTGACATGGGTGTCTTTCCCTGTGATAACAGTACCCTGCTCCGTTCTCATGGCGATCCATGACGGCGTAACGACGAAAGGTCGATAGATATGTTCGGAATCGGGATGACGGAAATGATTCTTATCGCCGCTCTGGCGCTGGTGATCCTGGGTCCGAAAAAGCTCCCTGACCTAGCGCGCTCCCTCGGCAAGGGGTTCGCCGAATTTAAACGCGCGACCAATGAGCTCAAGAGTGCCATGGACTTGGAAACCGAGAAGGAAGAAGAGCGTTACAAGGCCGAGTTAAGGGAAAAATATAAGGGAAAAGCGGCCAGACTGCAGGCCGAAAAAGCAGCAGAAGTAGTCGCTGCAGAGGAAGAGGTAAAAGCGGACGGAATGTCTCCCGAAACACTTCCGGGGATGGATATGGCCGACAAGCAGCAGACGGATAGGGAAGATAAGGAGAACGCGCCTCATGCCTGAGGGAATGGCCATTACTGATCATCTGTCAGAGCTGAGAAAGCGCCTGGTGTATGCTGCGATTTCCTGGCTGGTGGCATTTCTCGGTTGTTACGCATTTGGGGAGCGGATTTTCGAAGAGATTGCCCAGCCGGTACGCGCCGCCCTGCCGGAAGGGAGTTCGCTGGTGTTCATCAGCGCGACGGAACCCTTTTTCACTATTCTCAAGGTGTCCGCTTTGGCCGGACTGGTGGTGGCCTTCCCGGTCATTATCTGGCAGGTATGGATGTTTGTTGCGCCGGGACTCTACGGCCACGAAAAGCGTTTTGCTATCCCTTTTGTGATGATCAGCTCGTTGTGCTTCGGTACCGGCACCTATTTCGGTTTTTTCCTGGTGTTCCCGATGATCTTTTCCTTCCTGGTCAATTACGGTACTGCCGTCAGTGGCGTCGAGGCAATGCTCTCGATGGGAGCCTATCTGACCCTGGCAACACGTCTGCTGATCGCTTTTGGACTGGTGTTTGAGTTGCCCATTGTTATTTTCTTTCTGGCGCGTATGGGGATCGTCGACCATATCTGGCTGGCAAAAAACCGTAAATATGCACTCCTGGTGGCGTTTATTGTTGGTGCCACCCTGACCCCTCCCGATCTGATTTCCCAGGTTTCCATCGCTGTTCCCTTTGTTATTCTGTACGAGGTCGGGATTCTCGTTGCCCGGCTGTTCGGTAAGAAAAAAGAGGTCGATGAAGCGCTCGATGATGAAGTGGCAGCGGAATCTGATTAGTTCCGTCATCATAAAAGTCAATTTTCCACCAAGACTCCAAGTACTCCAAGAAAAGCTGAAACTTGAGTTGTTAAAGGCAAAAGACTTCATTTTATTAAATCAGAATTGCCTCTTTTGACGCTCTTGGTGTCTGGTGATTTTCGCATAATCTGTTCAAGTCAGTCATCATCTTTCCAAGGACACTCAGGCTGGTAGCGATGTTCATTAATCTGTTACAGGTGGATAATCCGCAATGCGTCTGACCATCAAAATCACCCTGGCGATTCTGCTTGGTGTTGTGCTGATCTTTTCCGTTTACAGCTACCTGTCGATCCAGCGCGAACGTGAACAGCTCAAGCGTAACCTCAGTCGCGAAGCCCGTCATATTGGTGAAAGTTTGCGTGTTATCGTGACCGAGCTGTGGCAACAGCGCGGCGAGGACGAGGCTCTGGGTTTTCTGCTGCGCGCCAATCAGGGGTATTCCGAAACTCTGGTACGCTGGGTCTGGATCAGGGAGAATAGCCCCCTGTCTCATCAGCCCCGTGTTCCCCTTGCCCACCTTGATCGTCTGCGTTTTGAGGAAACTGTGACCCTGATGGCGGCCTCGGATGAAGGGTACGATTTTCTCTTAACCTATCTGCCGGTACTTATTCCTGGGGAGGATATGGGAGCCATCGAATTGACGGAATCGATGGAAGAAATGCACGACTACATCCAGGAGAGTTTACGCCGCTCGGCAATTGTGGTGGCGGCCCTGGTAGTATCGGGTCTGTTGTTGATGACCGTGCTTGGCAGTATCTGGGTTGGCAGACCGATGCGCAAGTTGCGCGCCCAGGCTGAGCGCATTGGCACGGGGGATTTTACTACCAGCGTCAATCTTTCCGGCAGTGATGAACTGGCCGAGTTGTCTAGTACCATTGAGCGGATGCGCGGGCAACTGGCCCAGGCGCGTGATGCCGAACAGGCAGCCCAAGCGGCAAAATTTGAGGCGCTGGAAAAATTACGCCACACCGAACGGCTGGCGACCCTTGGTCAATTGTCAGCGGGGATGGCCCATGAACTGGGAACCCCCCTTAACGTCATTGCCGGCCGCGCCAAGCTGATTGCCCGTGAAGGGTTGCCGGCCGAGGATATTACCCGCTCGGCAAATATTATCCATGAGCAGGCACAGCGGATGACGGGCATTATGCGTCAGTTGCTGAGTTTTGCCCGGCGCGGCGAAGCACGTAAACAGCCCGTTGATATCAACCTGGTGATACATGCCGTGCTGCCATTACTCGAACCGACTCTCAATAAACAGCAGGTCGAATTCTGTGTCGAAGATACCCCGTCGGAACTGTTGGTATACGCCGATGCAGCACAATTGCAGCAAGTGTTGCTGAACTTGATTCTCAACGGTATCCACGCCATGCCTGCAGGGGGCAAGATCACCTTGTCGTGTTTTGCTGCTACGACTGTCACTGTCCCCGACAGTGTCGCAAACCCTGATCAATCATGGGCCTGCCTGCAGGTCACCGATGAAGGGAGCGGCATCGATCCCGAGGTTCAACAGCGCATGTTCGACCCCTTCTTTACTACCAAGGATGTGGGTGAGGGTACCGGGCTGGGATTGTCGATTGCTTACGGTATCATCCAGGAACATGGTGGCTGGATCGCAGTTGACAGTGTTCCAGGTAACGGAAGCAGTTTCCGTGTTTATCTGCCACTGGCCTGCCGGGGCGGAGCGGCATGAGCGAGACAAGTTTGCCGGGGCGCATCCTGGTTATTGATGATGATCGAGCGCTGTGTGATCTGCTGAATGAGGATCTGCAGCAGCGCGGTCATCAGGTGTGGACAGCGCTGAAGGTGGCCCAGGCGCGTGAGGTGTTGAGCCTGCACCCGATCGATATTGTTCTGACCGACCTGAACATGCCGGAAATCAATGGCATCGACTTCTGTGCCGAACTGCACCAGCGCCGTCCCGATTTGCCGGTCATTATCATGACGGCCTTCGGCAGCCTTGAAACGGCGATTGCCGCGTTGCGGGCAGGAGCATACGATTTTGTCACCAAACCGGTCGATCTGGATCTGCTCAGCATTTCCCTCGATCGTGGTTTACAACATCGCCATTTGCAGGAAACGGTGCGCCGCTTGCAAGATCAGGTACGCCGCCAGCAACCGAAGGACGACCTGTTCGGCGAGAGCCCGCCGATGATCAAGCTCAAACAGCAGATTGCCCAGATCGCCGGTCTGGATACCTCGGTGCTGCTGGCGGGGGAAAGCGGCACCGGCAAGGAGCTGGTTGCGCGTTCTTTGCACCACCAGAGTCAGCGCGGCAGTGGCCCTTTTGTTGCTGTCAACTGTGCGGCGCTGCCGGAAAATTTGCTGGAAAGTGAGCTCTTCGGGCATGTTCGCGGTGCTTTTACCGATGCTCGCGAAGCACGCAAGGGTCTGTTCGTTGAGGCTGCAGGCGGCACTCTGCTGCTTGACGAGATTGCTGAACTGCCGTTGGCGCTGCAGCCGAAACTGTTGCGGGTGCTTGAAGACCACCGCGTCCGGCCGTTGGGCGGCAGTGGCGAAATCGCCTGTGATGTCCGGATTATCGCCGCCAGTCACCGTGATCTGGGTCAGGCCGTGGCGGCCGGACATTTTCGCAGCGACCTTTTCTATCGTCTGAATGTGATCCAGCTCGAACTGCCCCCTTTGCGCCGGCGCGGAGATGATATTCTGCTACTGGCGATGAAGTTTATCCAACAGATCAGTAAGCGTTTTGGCAAATCGGTGCTCGGTCTGGCGCAACCAGCGGCGGCTTGCCTGCTGGCCTATTCCTGGCCCGGCAACGTGCGTGAGCTGCGCAACACGATTGAGCGGGCTGTTGCCCTGACCCTCCACGACACCATTACCGTTGATGATCTTCCCGATGTCGTCCGTCATTCTGCCGGCAGCGCGCCGCTACCGGCCAGCCTGCATAACGGGCAGACGATTATTCCTCTGGAAGAGATGGAGCAGCGTTACATTCAGCAGGTACTTGATCGGCTGGATGGCAACCGTACTCTGGCTGCTCGCCTGCTTGGTGTTGACCGCAAAACCCTCTATCGCAAGCTTAAGGACAACTGATCCCTCCCCAAATTTTCTTAGTAGTTCGGGGCAATATGCCCCATCGAGTCATTCTGCCCCACCCTGTCACAGGTTAACCGCCTGAAACATCAGTGATTCCCTTTGGCACAGCCTTTGCTCATAGAAGTATACGCCTATAAAAGGGATAGAGCTATGTTAGCTGGCTCTATCAGATATGTCACTTTGTTACCGGAGATAAATGTAAAGCGCCCATGGAAGCTGTTTGCCTTGATCTGACCCCGCGTGTACTTCTCGCCGAAGATGATAAAGAGTTGCGTGAGCTGCTCGCTCTGGTGCTGGAAAATGCCAGCTACGAGGTGTGTCAGTGCAGTAACGGAGAACAGCTCTTGGCCAGGCTTACAGAGCAGCGATCTTTCAATCTGGTGATCAGTGATATCCGCATGCCTGGATTAGACGGCCTCGAAGTTCTGGCCCGACGCAGTGGTAAGATGCAGGAGATCCCCTTTATCTGCATGACCGCCTTCGGTGATGAGCGTATCCACCGCAGGGCGCGGGATCTGGGTGCAGCGGCTATCATTGATAAACCTTTTGATCTGGACGAGATGATGGAACTGGTCGCGCATGTTTGTCTCCGCAGCGAGCGCAATTAAAGGAGTCGATCATGGCAAAAAATAAATATATTGGAATTTTAGCGTTGTTGCTGACCCTGCTGGTTAGTGGATTCTCTCCTCTGTCGGCACAAGACAGCGGTCTTGACAGCTTGCGTGAAACGGGTAAAGCCTTTCGCAGTGTTGCCCGGGATGTTTCGCCGGCGGTTGTCTACATCCAGGTGGAAAAGGAAGTCCAGGTGCGCAGCCGTGATCCTTGGACTAACCCCTTTGAGGGCAGCCCCTTTGGTGAAGAGTTTTTTCGCCGCTTTTTTGGCGAGCCACCGCGGGGAGAAGCTCCGGATCGCCCTCAGCGCCGAACGACAGGTCAGGGCTCGGGCTTTTTAATCTCTGCTGATGGCTACATCATGACCAACAATCATGTTGTCGGGGATGCTGACAAAATCACCGTGCAATTTCAGGATGGCCGGGAATTTGAGGCCGAGCTGGTAGGTGCCGACCCTCCCACAGATGTCGCCCTGATCAGAATCGATGCGAAAGAAGAACTTCCTTACATCAAGTTGGGTGATTCAGATCATCTTGAAGTTGGTGATTGGGTGCTGGCCTTTGGCAATCCCTTTGGTCTGTCTCATACCATGACCGCCGGGATTGTCAGCGCCAAAGGGCGCAGTGGCATCGGTCTGACCGATTACGAAAATTTCATCCAGACCGATGCCGCCATCAATCCGGGTAATTCCGGCGGACCACTGGTCAATCTGGACGGTGAGGCGATTGGCATGAACACAGCGATCTTCAGTCGCAGTGGCGGTTACATGGGCATTGGCTTCGCTATTCCCATCAATATGGCCAAAAATATTTATCTGCAGCTGGCTGAACACGGCAAGGTTACCCGCGGCCGTATTGGCGTCTACATTCAGGACCTGACCCGCGAACTGGCGGAATCCTTTGATATCGATCAGCGCCAGGGGATACTGGTATCGCAGGTGATGGAAGGTTCTGCAGCAGAAAAGGGTGGACTTAAACAGGGGGATGTCATCATCAAATTAAACGGCGCTGAGGTTGAAAATGTTGCTGCGTTTCGCAACCAGGTGGCTTTGACCCGTCCCGGTACCACCATTGAACTGGAAATTTTGCGTAAGGGTAAAGTGCGCAAACACAAGATCGTTGTTGATACCATGGAAGTCGAAATCGCCGCAGGGGAAGGAGCGCCGGCTGCTGAAGCCGGCACGGATGCCTTGCCCCAGATCGGTTTGCGGTTGCAGAAGTTGACCGCGGAGTTGGCCGAGCAGTTCGGCTATCAGCAAAATCGTGGGGTGTTAGTGGCGGCGGTTGAACCTGGATCGGTAGCCGCGCGCGCTGGTATCGAGGCCGGTGCCCTGATTGAAGAGGTTAACCGGGCCGATGTTAATGATCCTAAGGAGGTTGTTTCTCTGATCGAAAAGAGTAAAAGGGATACGGTTCTGTTGCTGGTCCGGCAAGGCAGTGGCAGCCGCTATATTGCTTTGCGCTACAGATAGGAACATAGGTCAACCGGGGCTCTGCTCAGCGTCGGAAGGCCATCACATACTTTTATTGAACGTTACCTCCTACGTTCATTTTGGGGAATCAGCAGGGTTCCCCTTTTTTTTATCCAAAATCTGCGTTAAAAGCAGTTAGACTTAATTCTTGTCGGAATCATGTGGCGTGCGGTTCGGAAATGACAGGAGCCTATTAATGAAATTCAAGCTTATTGTGTTCACAGTGTTGCTGGCTGTGGTTCTGGCTTTTGTATACCAGAACAGTGTCCCGGTGGCGGTGCGTTTTTTCAATGGGGAGTATGTGCTGCCTTTTGCCTTGTTGCTGATGGTGGTTCTTGCTGTCGGGGTGCTGCTGGGAATGCTGCTGGTATTAAGGCGCCAGTCCTATAACAGAAAGAAAAAGACTGCCAAAGAAGCCCAGCAAAAGGTGGCGGCTGCTACAGCTGCCAGTGATGCCGGCCATGCCGGTCAAGATTCAGTGACCGAACCGCTGGCGCAGGAAACAACCGTTGTAACAGGAGAAGATCATGAGTCAAACAATACTGATCACCGGGGCAACAGCAGGGTTTGGTAGCGCTTGTGCCCGTCTGTTTGCCCATCATGGCTGGCAACTGATCCTTGCTGGCCGCCGCGCCGAACGCCTGCAGGCGTTACAGCAGGAACTCGGAGACGCGGTCAGCGCTATCTTGACCCTTGATGTGCGTGATCGAGGGGCGGTGTTCACCCAGCTTGGCGATCTGTCTGCTGTCGATGTGTTGCTCAATAATGCCGGTTTGGCCCTGGGGCTGGAACCCGCCTGGGATGTTGATATTGATGACTGGGATACCATGATCGACACCAATATCAAGGGACTGACTTACTGTACCCGGGCGCTGTTGCCACAGATGGTCAAGCGCAACAGCGGTCATGTCGTCAATATCGGGTCCACCGCCGGTAGCTGGCCCTATCCGGGTGGTAATGTCTACGGTGCCACCAAGGCCTTTGTGGAGCAATTCAGCCGTAATCTGCGTGCTGATTTGCTTGGGAAGCGGGTGCGGGTTACCTATATTGCGCCGGGAATGGCCGAGAGTGAATTTTCCCAGGTGCGCTTCAAGGGGGATACGGACAAGGCCGCCCAGGTGTATCGGGGAGTTACCCCCTTGCGCCCTGAAGATATTGCCGCAACCGTCTACTGGGTGGTCACCCAGCCCTCCCATGTCAATATTAATGCCATTGAATTGATGCCGGTTCAGCAGAGCTGGAATGCTCTGGCGGTTCAACGCGATGAAAACAAATCCCTAAAGGACAGGGCGGCTGCTGTCGACAGGTAGGTGGAAAGGTTGTTTTTTTGGTTTTTCAGCCGGTTGCTCAATGCCAGCGAGAGATGGAAGGCCATGGCCGACTTACGTGTCACCGATACCCAGGGTTATCTGCTCTACCGTGAAGTGGAGCCGGTCCAGCCCTATCCGCGCATCGACCCGCAGCAGCCCTATGATGAAAAACCCCGTACCCAGGATCAGGCGCGGGAAAAAAAAGACACGCACCTGCGCCGGCGTTTTGTTGCCATGCGTCACTTGATTGACCGCTTAAAAGAGTTCGGACAGCTGGAACGGATCAATTATTCGACGCTGGTGAATAACCTGGGAAACATCGGTGTTGCCCACGCCGACAAAGAGCTTTTTGAATTGCTGCAAGCCCACCAGGTGCCTGACTCTGGACTTAATCATCTGGCCGCCCAGATTCGCCCCTTGATCGTCGCCCCTGATATTGGCTTTGGCCCACCCCTCGAGGTCGAGCAAAATGTTCTCCCCTATTTCAGCAGGGGGTTATCGGCGGTGCAGCTCCGCTATCTTCATCTGGAATTGTTGCCGGGTCAGGAAGGGCCGGTGCTGGTCGATGCCATTGCCCGTGACGGATCATTTCGTTGTGCCACCAGACGTTTACGGGTGGAATTTCACCCGCAAGTCAAAACGCAGTACGATTGCGCCCTTGTGATCGACATCCGCATTATTGTCGCTGTCGGCGAAATGGACGAGGACAAACGTCGTGCCATCCTTTTTGAACGCTTCCCCGGTGTTTTTGCACTCTATACTGACAAGCAGATCAGCCTGTCGATATGACAGGGCGCTGTTAAGGGTTTTACAACATCCTGTCAGTTTCTGTCAGGATATTGTAAGGTATGCTGGTTAAACACCAGCAGGCTTTGGACTCAAATCACATAGGAATGTCATAAAAGCAAAAAAGGAGCGAATCATGGCAGAAATTAGAAATAAATTTTGGTTGGAGGCTTCACACACAGCGCTGCTGGTTGTCGATGTCCAGGACAAATTGGTAGGGGCAATGGATCAGCAACTTTATCAGCAGTTGCTGCAGAATGTGCCATTGCTGATAGCAGGTTTTAAGACCCTTGGCTTGCCGATGATCGCTACCGAGCAGTATTCAAAAGGGCTCGGACACACGATTACCGAGTTGCAGAGTGCTACCGAGCAAAGCTGTATTGAAAAACTGACATTCAGTTGCTGCGGTGATGAAGGTTTTGTTTCGGCCTTGCGTGAAACCAATGCCCGACAGATCGTTGTGGTTGGTATGGAAACCCATGTCTGCGTATTGCAGACAGTGATCGACCTACTTGATCAGGGGTATGGTGTCCACCTGGTACGCGATGCCGTCAGTTCGCGCTTCGCCAGTGATTATGCCACTGCCCTGGAACTGGCAGCTGCCGCCGGTGCAGTGATTACAACAACGGAAACGGTACTATTTCAGTTGATCAAGGTGGCCGGTAGTGATGATTTCAAGGCCATTTCCAGGCTGGTTCGACAGCGGATAAAGTAATGGAACTTAATGACGCAGAGCTGCAGCAGTTTGGCAAAAAGCTGCTGCAGTTGAAAACGGATATCGAGCAGTTGCTGACCGACTCTATCGACAGTAGCCGCCCTGTTGATCTCGAATTATCCATTGGTCGTCTGTCCCGGGTTGATGCGATGCAGCAGCAGGCCATGGCTAAAGCCAATCGTGAAGGACATCAGCGTCGTCTGGTACTGATTGATGCTGCCTTGCGGGCATTGAAAGGTGGACGTTACGGATTGTGTCGCAGCTGTGAAGAGCCGATCAGCTTAAGGCGTCTTGAGGCACGACCCGAGACCCCTTTCTGTATTGAGTGTCAGACCGAACGCGAGGGGTAGCAGATGTCGAACCTGGTACTCATGCTGTTGATTGCCTGTGGTGGTGTAGCTGTTGCGATTCAGCCCTCGATTAATGCCCGGCTGGCGCAAAAGACCGGCTTTCTCGAAGCTGCCACTATCTCGTTTGCCGTCGGCACCCTGGTGTTGCTGCTGATTTCTCTGCTGTCCGGTCAAGGAAGCTTCCGGCGGGTTGTTGAGGTGCCCTGGTGGCAGCTCACCGGCGGGCTGTTTGGGGCTTTTTTTGTGACCATGACGATTATCGGGGTGCCGCGCATCGGCACCACAGCGGTGCTGGCTTTAACGATTGCCTCCCAACTGGCCGCCGGTCTGGTGATGGATCATTATGGGGTTTTCGGCATGCGCGGAATCCCCGTTGACGGCAAGCGTATCCTTGGCATTGCGTTGCTGTTGATTGGTGTTTTCCTGGTGTGTAAGAGGTAGATGGGAAGTGGGAAGTGGGAAGTGGGAAGTGGGAAGTGGGAAGTGGGAAGTGGGAAGTGGGAAGTGGGAAGTGGGAAGTGGGAAGTGGGGAAATAGGCAATTTAGTCGTGCCGGAAAAAGCGTAATGGATCCTGGTTGATGGCGGTGAGTAGTTTGTCCAGCTCCAGGGTCGGACCGACGCCCAGATAGAGCTGCCAGTGGGAACCGTTCTGGTGGTGCAGGCTCCACTGGTTGAGCTCCAGGTTGAAGCGCAGTTGGGCCATAGGTAGTTCGTGGGTTGTTGTCGTCTTGCCCGTTCCCTTTCTGACTTCAAATAGATGAACCTGTAAACCGGCAATGCGATAATTCAGCTGGCGCGGGTTTATCGGGCGTTGGCCTGCGCTTCGGCAAAAATCATCAAGTTTGCGCAGCGCACTTTTATGTAAAAATTCCGGCAGTTCGCTCATAGTGGACCCTTTGTCAAATAATGCCATGCAGTGGCCCCCCCGCAGCTCCAAGTTCGTCGACCTGCTTTTCGATATCAGGATCGTCAATCAAGGGCGGCGCATGGTGCGGCTTGATGCGCGCATCGATCACCACAGAGCCATCACAGCCCCAGTGCTTGTTGCGATTCCAGGCCGCAATACCGTACAGATCGGTAGCCGGATTGGAGCGGGTAAAGGTGACCCACAGCCAGTTGTTCAGGGTAGCAGAGCAGAAATCACTGTCGTTGACAACGATAATCAAAGGAAACCTGTTGATGGGATGATCGCTGGCGTAATAGCTGCACAGGCGCAGCAAATCTGGATCTCCTTCGCTGCTGTGGGCGCTGCAGGTTGGCCCGTTAATCAGTAGAATGCCGGCAGTAGCCAGGCGTGGAGCCGAAAAACCGACCGGTAGATCAAGCTCAGCTGGAATCTGTACAGGCAGCTCGCGGCGTTTTCCCCCCGTCGCGGCCATCACCACTTTTGATCCCTGGTTCAGCCCGTGGCCGCTGTAGTCGAGGGTGTCGATGGTGGTCGCGGTATGAAAATGCAGGTCGCGGCGCCAGTCGATACGTTCAAGAAGGTGCTGGAAAAAGGCTGGAATATCGTGAATATCGAGGTCGGGATTGTCGTTAGCCGCGACCATCAGCAGATACTTGGCCAACGACAGTTGCCCCTGTCCGAGGATAGCGCAAGCCTGGGTCAGCAGTTCCTGGGGTCGATCGGTCTGGTCGAAGGGGGTGTAACGCTCGCTGCCGATTGCCAGCAGCAACGGATGAACACCGGCAGCGTCAACCGCATGGACCGCTTTAATGCCGGGGAGCACATCAGGGATCAGCGCGCCGGTAAGTTCGTGGATAAAGGCGCCGAAGCTGGTGTCTTCCTGGGGAGGTCGGCCAACGGTGGTAAAGGGCCAGATGGCATCAGGCCGATGATAGACCCGTTCCACCTTGAGGACGGGAAAATTATGGGCCAGGCTGTAATAACCGAGGTGATCGCCGAAGGGCCCTTCCGGTTTTAGTTGCGCAGGATCAACGGTCCCGCAGATGACAAAGTCAGCCTCCGCCGGCATCGGCAGAAATCCTTCCGGTTGCACCATGGTAAGGCGCTGGCCGCCCAGCAGTCCGGCGAAGGACAGCTCCGGCATCCCCTCCGGCAAGGGCATGACCGCAGCGACCGTGAGGCTCGGCGGGCCGCCGACAAAAACATTGACCTTGAAGGGCAATCCCTTGTCAAGGGCCTCGCGCTGATGCACACCAATACCACGATGCAACTGATAATGGAGACCGGCTTCGCGATCCGCTTCATAGGCGTTACCGGAAATCTGCACCCGATACATGCCCAGATTGGCATGACGCAGACCCGGCTTTTCGGCACTTTCGCTGTACACCTGGGGCAGGGTAATAAAGGCTCCGCCGTCGTCGGGCCAGCTCTTGATCTGCGGCAAGGCCCTCAACGTGGTTTGTCCGGCAAGGATCGGGCCGTTACTGATCTTGCGGGGCAAAAGATGCAAGGCTCCCAGCGGGGCATTGAGGAGAGCCGCAGGAGAGCGCAGTAGATGTTTAGGGTCGAGCTTGAGTTTAACCAGGGTGTCGATGCGGCGCAGCGTGTCGCGAAACAGAAAGCGGGTACGTTCCAGGGTGCCGAAAAGATTCGCGACAGCGGCAAAGCGGCACCCCTTCAGATGGGTAAACAGCAACGTCGGACCCTGGTGTTGGTAAACCCGGCGTTGAATCGCTCCGGCCAGCAGATCGGCATCAATGGGACGGTTGATGCGGATCAGTTGTCCGGTTTGTTCAAGATCGTTGAGTGCTTGTCGCAGAGTTTTGTATCCCATGAATAGTCTTTCTGCTAAGGGTAAAATTAACCGCTGCTCCAACTTCGGCGCCTGAAGTGACGGTGCTTAGCGAGCTCTTTTTCCTTCGTCCCTTGTTTATATGTCAGAAGCGCCTGAAAGGCAATCAGAGCACACTTTCCAGATATATGAATAATTAAATAAAAAAGAGAAAATGATGCTTGCCTGATTTTATTGTTGCTTTTTAAAAAAAGAGAAAGAATAATCGTTCAAAATTTATGGAGTGTTTACAATGCAACATGTCAAGGCGCCGATAAGTCCCCCTGGCCGACTTAAAGTACGTACTATCGATCCGGAAAATAAGGCCCGCTGTGTTCTCGAGTCTGCCCGCCAGCTCTTTGTCCGGAAGGGCTACCATCGGGTTTCAGTACCGGATATTGTTCAGGATTCAGGTGTCAGTACCGGCGCCATCTATAATTTGTTTGGCAGCAAGGAAAATCTGGCGGCGACGGTGCAGGCGGAAACCATGAAGGATTTTCACGCGATGTTTCTGGAACGACTGAGAGACCGTGAAAGTACTTACGATAAGCTGCACGCCTTTGCGGAAATAGTCTTTGAGGTGACAGAAAAAGATCCCACCAGGATGGAGTATCTGTTGTTCATGCGCCACGCCGATTTTTTGGAGGACATGCCGCCGGTTTGTCTGACCGAACCCTTTCGCCTTGTTAGGCAAATCGTAACCGAGGGGATGTCGCGCGGAGAGGTGAAACAAGGGGATTTTTTTGTCAGTGCAGTGAGTTTTACCGGAATTATTCTGCGCGCGGCGCAGCTTAATTTGCAGTGTGTTCTGCCCAGGCCCTTGTCGGAGTTGAGCGCCGAGTTTATTCAGAACGCCTGGGATGCCATTAAAGCGTGAGAAACAAGAACTGTGTAATTGCGCAGTTTGTCAGTGCGCGTGACCACGGTTTTTGTTGACAGTTGAGGGTGAAGCAGTTACAGTTGCGTTAATGTTTTTTACAAACAGGTTTAATCAGCCCCAAGCGGGTATTTTTTATAATCAGCAATAAAAAAGAACATTCTTTCTATAACAGTGTTTGATTTTACCGCGATGGTACCATTTGACATTGTTATTTTGTATCTGTTCAGCACCGGGCCTTTGGATCCTGCGGCAAGGGTTTTTGTCGCCATGGACGGCGACAAAAAGCGGTCATGGATGACCCGGCGGGAAACAATCGCGTCCCTTGACATGGGATTCAAAGGCCCGGTGCAAGGATAGAGCTGAATAGCAACGTTATTTTTGGCGCAAACTTTAGAACGAACAATCTGTCTAAAAAGGAGTCTCATCATGAAGAAAGTATTGGTACTTATTGTTGCAGCAGCCTTGACCCTTCCAGCCGGTACAATGGCTTTTGATCTCAGCGGTTGGGAGAGTGCCAACAAGGATCGTGGTCAGTGGGCCTGGTTTACCGGTCAAGGGCAGAAATGTGATGAACAGATCCCTGTTCCCGGAGCGCACACCCGTGCCGAATGGCAACAGCTGCTCACTACTGACAAAGACAAGCTTCCCTGTGGTGGCGCTGGCTTGACCCAGCGCGCTATCAATCACGTATTTTTGTTTCTTCACAGCCACGCTTCTGATTCCGATGATCCGATGAATCAGAAGCCTGAATCCTGCGGTTAAGTTGACTTTGTGACAACTCAAGATAAACAGCAGATTGGTCAACGCCTGCTTGAACTGGTCGCGTTGCTTGATTATCCAACGGCCGAGATCGCTGAGCTTTGTGGCTTCAGCTTTGAGAAGTTGGAAAACTGTTATGTACGTTTATTCATCAACGATCTCGGCGGAGTTAGCGCTCCTCCTTTTGCCGGTTGCTATGTAGAAAAAGAAGATCGCCTCAATTTCATGTCGCGATTCAGTGGCTTTTGTAGAGAAGCGGGCATAGAGATTGATGCTTCTTTTCCGCCCGATTACATACCAATGATGGTGGAAGTGTTGGTGTTACTGTTGTCGGTAGAGGGCAGTGAGGCTGATGTCCGCTCCCTGGTATCCAGTTTTTACCAGCGTTGGCCCCGTCTTTTTGCCGAGACCCTGAAAGAACACGATAAGACGGGCCTCTATGCTGATGCAGGTAAAGAGCTTTGCCGGATAATAGAAGAGCTGCCTGACATTCTTATCTTTAATGCCGCGACTTGAAAATATTATTGCTTCGCGCCCTTGCGGGAACAGGAGGGGGAGGCAAGAACCGGGAAGTCCTGGGAATATTAAAAAATCAAGGAGATTGACTGAAAATGAGCATATCTCGCAGGAATTTTCTTAAAGGCTCGGTTGCGGGGATCGGCTGCTTAGGCTTGGTCCCGGTGGCAGGGATGCGTTTTGCCGGCTGGGCGGAGGCTGGGAAACAGCCAAGTGGGGTTCTCAATTATGTTGCCTCGAGCTGTGCCATTTGTACCAATAAATGCGTTTTCCGCGGGCAGGTTGTCGATGGTGTCATCAGGCGTCTGGAGCCGGAGCCGGAGTTTACCAAAGCACGGGGGATGATGTGCGCGCGCGGTAATGCAGGCGCAGCGACCCCCTATGACCCGGACCGGGTAAAATATCCGCTGATCCGCACCGGTAAGCGCGGAGAGGGCAAGTGGAAAAAAGCCACCTGGGATGAAGCTTATGCTTATATTGCCGAAAAAACCAACAAGGTCGTTGCGGAAGAAGGGGGCCACCGTTCCTGCATTGGTTTTGTTTCTTCCGAAGGCACTTACCACGAACATTACTGGAACCAGTTTCGCGAAATTTTTGGTTCGCCCAACTCCTTGCGTCATCCAACCCTCTGTCTGAGCTCCAATATTCGCGGTAACATGTCGGTTTTTGGTACCTATCCCTGGGCAGATGTAAAAAATTCCCCCTATATCATTCTTGCCGGGGCAGATCGTGCCGAGTCCTTCTTTACTCCTGACACCATGGACATGTTCGGCGATCCCAGAAAAACGATCATCTGTCTTGACCCGCGTTTTACCAGGACGGCGGCTAAAGCCACCAGGTGGTATCCGATCAAGCCGGGTACCGACATGGCCTTTGCTCTGGCAATGATGCATGTGATCATTGGTGAAAATCGCTATGACAAAGAGTTTGTGAGTAACCATTGTGTCGGCTTTGACGAGTTGGCGCAGCATGTCAGGCAATACACGCCACGTTGGGCCGAGCAGGAAACAGAGATTCCGGCGGCAGAAATTGAAAAAATAGCCCGTGATTTTGCTTCGACTCCGGGCGCTGTCTACTATCCCGGCCGTCGTTCCGGTTGGCAGGGTGAAGATGTGCAGATGCGTCGGGCTGTCGCCATGGTCAATGCCATCTGTGGCAGCTTTGATCGCCCCGGTGGCCTGATTCCTAATGCGTCGATTCCGCTGCGGAACTATTTTTACGAGCCGGCCTGGTACGACTTGACCAGACCGCGACTTGAAGCGGATGACGTAACCTTCCTTAATCCCCGTGATGGCTCCTGGATTGCCTGGCGCGAGCGTGCCTTGAGGGCTGATCCGTACGCTATCCGTGGATTGTTTATTTACAAACAGAATGTGGTTGACTCGGTTCCGGATCGTAGTAAGACACTAGAACTATTCGATAAACTCGATATTATCGTTTCTATAGATACCTACATGAGTGATACCGCCTGGCATGCCGATGTGGTATTGCCCGAGTCAAATTATCTGGAACGCTTTGATCCGCCCTACAGCCTGGCCGGCATCGTGCCTTATGTCGTGATTCGTCAGCCCCTCATCAAACCGCTTTACGACACCAAGCCCGGTTTTGACATCATCAAGGGACTGGCCGGGTATTTTGCCGATGAGGATGGTGACTTCCTGAATGAGTATTTTGAAGGGGACGTTGAAAGTCATGCCAGCAACTTCATGGCCGACTATCCCGGTGGTCTGGAAATGCTTAAGGAAAAGGGCTTTTTCACCGATGGCCGCAAAGCGGAAATCGGCGCCTATCGCAGCGGCAAAAGTGCCATCAACACACCGAGCGGAAAGGTGGAGTTTTACAGTGAAGATTTTGCCGGCCGCGGTCTCGACCCGCTGCCGACCTATAAGCCAGTCGAAGAAATCCCCGAAAACCGCTTCCGCTTTTTAGTCGGGCGCCATGCGATTCATACTCACTCAATGACAGCGGCCTTTCCGGAACTGAACTGGCACATGCCGGAAAACAGCGTCTGGATCAATACCCGGTCGGCTAAAAAACTTGGCATTAAATCCGGGGATACCGTGCAGATGAAAAACCGCACCGGTGGTGAAGTGAAGATTAAGGCGAGGGTGACCGAGGCCATTCGCCCTGACTGTGTGTTCTATGCTCATGGCTACGGCAGCCTTTCCAAGGCCAAGCGTCTGGTTCATGGCAAAGGAGCGGCCCAGGCAGCAATTCTTGAATCACATTTCGAGTCGATTTCAGGTAATGCGCTGATGCATGAAACGATTGTAGAAATAAGGAGGGTTTAAGCCATGGCCGGAGCAAAAAACAAACACTGGGCGATGGTCATCGACTCAGCAAAATGTATCGACTGCAAGGCCTGTGACGTTGCCTGTAAGCGTGAAAATGGAATCGAAGCCAATGGGCGCCGCGAAGTGTACCGTAACTGGATTACCTCCAAGGGTGTTGAGGGGACTTACCCGAACCTGAAGCAGCGTTTCGAGCCAAGTCAGTGCCATCATTGCGCCAACACCCCGTGCTATAAGGTATGCCCGACCAGCGCGACCTATAAAAATGACGATGGGCTGATCATGATGGATTATAAGCGCTGTATCGTCTGCTCAACCTGTATCGCAGCCTGTCCCTATGACGCCCGCTACGTATCCAAGCAGAAAAAAGCCATCGATAAATGTACCTTCTGTGCCCATCGTATCTACACCGGGAAATTACCGGCCTGTGTCGACACCTGTCCGACGAAAGTCAGGGTTTTCGGCGATTTAAACGATCCTGAGAGTGAGGTTTCCAAGATTCTGGCAAGTCGGCATTATTTTGTCATCAAGCCGGAAGCCGGAACCAAACCAAATCTCTACTACCT
This sequence comes from Desulfuromonadales bacterium, assembly GCA_019429255.1. Classification (GTDB taxonomy): domain Bacteria; phylum Desulfobacterota; class Desulfuromonadia; order Desulfuromonadales; family Geopsychrobacteraceae; genus Pelovirga. The sequence goes on from JAHYIY010000002.1 coordinate 126,119, forward strand.
GACGTGAGGTGCAAAGATATGAGTACACTGATTGGCAGTGCAATCCAGAATGTGAAGAGTTCTTTTTCTCCCCGCGGAGTCGTATGGACCCTTTGGGCCGGAATTCTGGTTGTCATTGGTCTGGCAGCATTGGTCAATTACTTCATCCATGGTCATGATGCCTACGGCACTTCGCGACAGGTACCATGGGGCATCCTGATATCAACCTATGTTTTTTTTGTGGTTTCGAGTACCGGCCTGTGTCTGGTCTCATCCCTGGGGCACGTTTTTGGCTTCAAGCAGTTTGAGGTGATCGGTAAGCGCGCCATTGTCATGGCAATTGCTACTATTCTTGCCGGTTTTGCCGTCATTGCAACAGAGATCGGCTATCCCTTCCGCATGTTGATTTACAATTTTGTCTCCCCCAATTTTGCTGCGGCCATCTGGTGGATGGGTACTCTGTACGGCTTATATCTGCTGTTTATCCTGTTGGAATTTGGATTTATGATGAAAGTTCATCATAAATATGCCGGCTATGCGGGGTTGGCGGCCTTTGTCGCAGGGATTGCCGCACACTCCAATCTCGGTGCCGTTTTCGGACTGCTTGACGCGCGGAAGTGGTGGAGTGGTCCCTTTTTGCCGATCTATTTTATCCTTTCGGCAGCAGTTACCGGCTGTGCCATTGTCCTGCTGCTATTTGCCGTACGTTATATGAAGGAGAAGATGCCTGATAATGTGCGTGACACCATGTTAACGATCAGCAAGCTTTTTTGCTTCCTGCTCGGCGTGCTCATTTTTTTTGGTATCTGGAAGTTGTTCTCTTCACTGTATGCCGGAGCTCCAGGAAAATACGAGGCAATGATGGCACTGGTCAATGGACCACTTTGGGTCAGCTACTGGGGTTTCGAAGTGTTTCTGGGGATGGTGTTACCCTTTGTGCTGATTCTGGTTACTAAGGGCAAAAATCTGGGAGTGGCAGTCTTTGCCGCAGCCAGCAGCATGGTCGGAATTTTCTTCATGCGTTACAACCTGGTTGTTGCCGGTCAGCTTAAGCCGATGCGCTATGATCCCGAAGTTGTGGGTGCCGGTGGATTGGTCAGTTATGCACCAACGATAACGGAGATTGGCATTGTTTTGGGAGGCATCGGCCTGTGTCTGCTGATGTATATCGCGGCCAATATGATTTTTAATCTGGACGCTGAAGAGCATCATTAAAGGCAGGTTACAGCACTAGTCGTTGCCCGCTTTGATGATCACAGGATCTGGCGAACGGATTATCCTAATGCGCTGATTTTATAAAGAAATTAGCTGCATTGTATTTCATAACCCCGTAACGCGAAGGAAAGGAGTCAAGGATGCGATTTTTGCGAGTCACATTGCTGCCACTTGTCGCCCTGCTGCTGTTTGCAGCCGGCTGCGCGACAACCGCACCGACAGCGGCAGTAACGCCGTCGGCGCAGGGGCACACCAAACTGGTGGAACAGGATCCCAAGATTGCCATCACCACCCAGGAGGTCATGGCCCTGTTCAAGGAAGTATACGGCGATGCCCCGCTGATCCAGGCAACTCTGGATAAGAACGACACGTTTGTCTTGGTGGATACCCGTCCTATTACCCGTTTTACGGCGGACACGGTGCCGGGGTCTATCCATATTGCGACCCCGAAATTTGAGACAGATATCCCCAATTTGCCTAAGGATAAACCTGTTATTTTCTATTGTGGTGGTTTGGCCTGTCCCTTTACCAAGGCTGCAAGCGAAAAGGCACAGGCTCTCGGGTTTACCAACATCAGCGCCTGGTACGAAGGAGAGCCTGGCTGGACCGCGGCAGGAAACTACACCATTATTCAAACTGGCCCGATAAAAGCGCTGGTTGATGACAGTGCCAAGGGTGGATTTGCCTTGATCGATGCGCGCCCCCATCTGGTCAACCAGAAAGAACATATCCCCGGATCCATTTCAATTCCCTGGGTTTTGTGGGAACAGAAAAAAGGCCTGTTGCCGACGGACAAAGATACCCTGTTGATCTTCTACTGCGGCGGTCATCACTGTGACTTGAGTCATAAGAGTGCCAATGCCGCACTGGCTATGGGCTACAAAAAAGTACGCGTTTACGCTGAAGGTATCCCGGCCTGGAAAAAAGCCGGTCACGGCACCTGGGGTAATGATGCCAGTGGAATCGTTGAGGTGCCTAAAGGGCCTTCCCCAACGATCAGTAAAGAGGACCTGCATAAAGGAATCGCCGCCGGCAGTTTGTTTATCGTTGACGTGCGGAGCGAGCGTGAGTTCGACGAAGGTCATATACCCGGTGCTACTCTGATTCCAGATGGTGAGTTCTACAATAATATCGAAGCTGTTATTGCCAAGTTGCCAATCGACAAAAAGGTTGTCTTTGTCTGTGCAACTGGCGCACGTTCCGGTGGTGCCTTTTTCGCTCTGCAGGATGAGATTGAAGACGGCAACTACAAGAACGAAAAAGGCGTTGTCTATCTTCCGTACGCGGTAGAATACAAGGCCGATGGTACTTTTGAAATCAAGTAACCCTTAAAATCAGATGGTTATTAAAAAAACAGCTCACCTTAGGTGGGCTGTTTTTTTGGGGTCAAAGGGTGTTGATAAATTCAATAGTTTGAATGCTGTTGCATAAGGCGGAGACGATAGATATAGTTCGCACCATGAATGCACTCGAAATCACCGATCTATACAAAGAGTTCGCCGGTATACCTGCCGTCAAGGGCCTCTCTTTTGCCATTCCTGAGGGGGAAATCTTCGGCTTGCTTGGCCCCAATGGTGCCGGCAAGAGCACGACCATCAACATGGTTGCCGGTGTCGTCAGGATTGGCCGGGGACAGGTTCAGGCTTTTGGCTATGATAACCAGAAAGACTATCGCTATACCCGCCGCTTGCTCGGGGTTGTTCACCAGGAAATAGTCATCGACAATTTCTTCACCATTCAACAAGCGTTGGAAATTCACTCGGGCTACTACGGAGTCAAGGATGACCCTGCCTGGCGTAATCTGTTGATCGATCGCCTCGGGTTGCGCCCTCACCTGGGCAAGGTGATGATCAAACTCTCAGGTGGCATGAAGCGGCGCTTTATGATCGCCAAGGCGCTGATTCACCGTCCGCGCCTGCTGATTCTCGATGAACCTACCGCCGGGGTTGATGTCGAGTTGCGCCACGGACTGTGGGAGTTTGTCAGGGAAATCAATAAGAAGGGCACAACGATTTTACTGACGACGCACTATCTTGAAGAAGCCGAGCAGATGTGTGACCGCATCGGCATCATGCATCATGGTGAAATGATCGCCCTTGAGCCGACCCATGATCTGGTGCGTAAACTTTCCAATCGACGTCTCAAATTGTGGCTTGAAGAGCCATTGGCTGTGCTGCCCGCAGGGTTGGAGGCGTATGCCCCCAACGTTGAACATGGTGGGGCGGTTCTGGTGCTGAATCTCCCCGCCGGAGCCAATGCCGGCACCATGCTTAAGCAATTGTGCCAGTCGGGGTTGAATATCCGCGATTTCGAAACCGATCAAAGCGGGTTGGAAGAGGTTTTTATTCAATTAACCGGCATGGGCGGAGGCAATAATGGTTCAGCAGCCTGATAATCGTTTTTATGCCTGGCTGCCCTTCGTCACCCTGTTGCGTAAAGAGATTCTACGCTTTCGGCGCGTTTCGACCCAGACCCTGCTGGCGCCGATTGTTACCGCTTCTTTGTACCTGTTTGTCTTTGGCGCCACTCTGGGTAACCGCTTAACGGTGCTGGAAGGGTTCAGCTATGCGCAATTTGTTATCCCCGGCCTGATTATCATGGGAGTGATTAATAATTCCTTTGCCAACACCTCATCATCCCTGTTTATGTCACGTTATCTCGGCGGGATTGTCGACCTGCTGGTGACACCGGTGACGCCACCGCAGTTCATCATGGCTTATACCCTGGCGGCGATGTTGCGTGGTCTGCTGGTTGGCTCGGTGGTGCTGGTGATTTCCCTGCTGTTCGCTACCCTGCCCTGGGAATATCCGTTGCTGGCAGCCTTAATGGCGATGATCGCCAGTTTTTTGTTTGCTCAATTCGGCCTGATTGCGGCGATCTACGCCCATAATTTTGATACCCTGTCGGTCTATACCAATTTCATGATTCTGCCGCTGATCTATCTGGGTGGCGTGTTTTATCCCATATCCATTCTGCCGGCTCCCTGGTCGAGCCTCTCCTATCTGAATCCCCTGTTTTATCTGATTGATGGGTTTCGCCATGCGATTATCGGTGTTGGCGACACCAGTTTTGCCGTTGCTTTTGGAATCAGTGCGTCTATGGCGGCTACCCTCTTTGCCTGGGCGGCCTGGTTGATAGGTAAGGGTTATCGATTGCGCTCATAACGGCAAGGAGGTGGCTTGCGGCGCGAAGCACCGCACGGCCCCAGGTTGGTACCTACGCTACGGCAGATTTAAACCAAAAACCAAAGAAAAAACCAAAGGAAAAGACTGATGGGGAATAGCGAGGAGGATGTCCTGGCGCAAGATATGTTGTGGCGGGTTGTCAGTGCCGATAAATGCTTTCGCGGGCTGGTTGCGGTCACTACACACACGGTTAGTGAAATCTGCGCCAAACAGCAGACCGATCTGACTGCAACGGTTGCGTTGGGGCGCCTGTTAACTGGTGGCGCACTGATGGCAGGACTGTTGAAGGGTAATCAGCGGTTGTCCCTGGCCGTTGAAGGTAATGGCCCGATCGGACGAATGGCGGTCGAAGCTGATGCCCGGGGGCGTTTGCGTGGTACCATCCGCAATCCACTACCGGGTTTGCCCCCTCGTGCCGACAAATTTGATGTGGCTGGAGCCATTGGCAGGGCCGGTTTTTTGACGGTAACAAAAGATCTGGGGCTGAAAAAGCCGTATCAGAGCATGGTGCAATTACAGACCAGTGAGGTTGGCGAGGATCTGGCCTGGTACCTGAGTAGTTCGGAGCAGGTTCCGTCCTGTCTGGGGCTTGGGGTTGAGTTTGATAGCACGGGTGCTATAGCCGCTGCCGGGGGCTTTTTGATTCAAACCCTGCCGCCGGAATTGCCGGAAAAAATTGATTCCCTGGTTGACCGCATCGAAGGTTTGCCGCCAGTCACCAGTATGCTGCGGGATAAAATTGCCCCGACAGAGATTCTTGCCCGGATTTTCGGGAATAAAAGCTTCGCTATCTGTGAAAGTATTCCTTTGTGCTTTTTCTGCCCCTGCAGTCGCGAGCAGATAGAGCAGATGCTTATTGGCCTTGGCTCAGAAGAATTGTTGAGCCTGGCCCAGCAGCATCAACCAACCAGCGTGCGATGTGAGTACTGTTGCACGGAATATTTGTTTGACGCGGAAAAGTTACAAGGGATGGCGCAGCAATAATTTGTAAATCGCGGATTAAACTGTTCGATAGAGGCAACTGTAAACACGATGGTTTTGGTCGGGATTAAAAAATCCTTGAGGTATCAAAGGCGTATGCTTCAGGTGTCATTTCTGATGCTGCAGATTGCTCCAGGGACCGCCACCAGGTTAGTTGATAAAAACACTCTGAATTTTGTTAGAAAGCAAAAACTATTGTAATTACAATGTAAAGAAAGCGACACAGGTCAGACCAATTGCATACAGTATACTGTATTTTTTGCTTGACAGGGTTACGCCAACTGTCTTAATTTCCGTCACACTGTGGCGCTAAAACCTGTTTTGACGGCGGCCGCGACACGTCTACAATGTCTTGAAAGGAAGGAGCGTTTCCTATGTTGGATCTCTATTTGCCGATAATTGTAGTCATCGGCATCGCTTTCGCGTTTGCAATCGGTTCGGTGGTGTTGTCGAAGCTCATCGGAGTCAAGCGTTACAGCGAATTGAAAATGTCTCCATATGAGTGTGGTGTTCCGCCGATCGGCAACGCCAACGAGCGCTTTTCCGTCAAATTCTATCTGGTCGCCGTTGCGTTCATCGTTTTCGACGTCGAGGTAGCCTTTCTCTATCCCTGGGCCATTATGTTCAAGCAGTTAGGCTGGTATGGTGCTATCTCAATGGGGATTTTTATTTTCGTGCTGGTTATCGGCTTTATCTATGACTGGAAAAAAGGAGCTCTGGAATGGGAGTAGTGCAGCCCACAACATTAGGTAGCGGCTTCATCACAACGAGCCTTGATAAGCTGGTTAACTGGTCGCGAGCAAGTTCCATGTGGCCCATGACCTTCGGTCTCGCCTGCTGTGCCATCGAGATGATGGCAACCGGTGCTGCGCGTTTTGACCTTGACCGCATGGGGATTCTGTTCCGCGCATCACCACGTCAGGCTGATGTGCTGATTGTCGCAGGGACCGTTACTAAAAAAATGCTCCCGGTCATCAAGACCGTTTATGAGCAGATGCCCGAGCCGCGCTACGTCATTGCCATGGGTGCCTGTGCCTCCTCCGGTGGTATTTTTGATACCTACAGCACAGTTCAGGGGATCGACGAGCACATTCCGGTTGATGTTTACATCCCCGGTTGTCCGCCCCGCCCCGAGGGGTTGCTCTACGGGTTGATGAAACTGCAGGAAAAAATTCGCACAGAGCGCAATACCTTCGGTGCGGCTATCGGCATTGGTGACGTAATTCGCAGTTAGGCTTGACGGCCGACTGTTCATGACAGGAATAAATCGATGAGCGATCTAGCAATTGTAGACAAACTCAAGGCGAAATTTTCTTCCGAAATCATCGATGTAGTCGAGTTTCGCGGAGAAACGACGGTTACCGTCAACAAGGAAAAAATTGTCGATATCTGTACCTTTATGCGAGATAGCGGCGGCTACAACCTTCTTTGTGATCTGTGCAGCGTTGACTATCTTGGTCAGACTCCTCGTTATATGGTCGTTTACAACCTCTATAACATCACCACCAAAGAGCGGCTTCGCCTCAAGGCACCGGTGGAAGAGCAGGACGCCCAGATTGCCACGGTGAGTACTGTCTGGGGTACCGCCAACTGGATGGAGCGGGAATGCTGGGATCTGATGGGGATCACTTTTGTTGGTCACCCTGATCCGCGCAGAATTCTGATGCCTGCAGACTGGGTCGGTCATCCGCTGCGTAAGGATTATCCTGTTCAGGGTCCGGATCGTGAACCCTATCAGGGACGGCTTTCTTAATCTACAGGTGACAGGCATAACCACAACTGGGTGAGGCATACAATGGCAGTGAAAAGCAACGAACTAATGACCATCAATATGGGACCTCAGCACCCGTCAACTCACGGGGTGTTGCAGTTGATTCTGGAACTTGATGGTGAAATTGTCCGCAAGGCAACTCCGCACATCGGTTATCTGCACCGCGGTGTTGAGAAGCTCTCCGAGCATCGCACCTACCACCAGGTTATTCCGTTGACCGACCGGCTCGATTATCTGGCCCCCATGAGCAACAATCTGGGCTATGTCCTGGCGGTTGAGAAGTTGCTTGGTATCACGGATCAGATTCCTGAGCGGGCCAAGGTTGTCCGGGTATTGCTGACCGAGTTGACCCGGCTTAAAAGTCACCTCGTATGGCTGGCGACCCACGCCCTGGATATTGGTGCGATGACCGTTTTTCTCTACTGCTTTCGTGAGCGTGAGGTGATTACCGACCTGTACGAAAAGATTTCCGGCGCCCGGATGACCTCTAACTATTTCCGGGTAGGTGGTCTCTCTGCTGACCTTCCCGCCGGTGTTGAGCAGGCAATGCGTGAGTATGCGGAAGGGATGCCTGCCCATATTGACGAATATGAAGGGCTGCTCACCGGCAACCGGATCTGGCAGAAGCGAACCATCGGCGTCGGTACCATCACCGCCGAGGCAGCCATCGATATCGGGATTACCGGACCGGGCCTGCGCGCTTCCGGCGTTGACTGGGATCTGCGTCGCGACAATCCCTACAGCGGCTATGAAGACTATCAATTTGAAGTTCCTGTTCGTCAGGAAGGGGATACCTTCGCCCGTTACAAGGTGCGCCTCGACGAGATGCGCCAGGCGAGCCTGATTATTCTTCAGGCCCTAGATAAGCTGAAGCCGGGCCCAATCCTGGCAGATTGTCCGAAAGTTGTGCTGCCGCCAAAGCAGGATGTGGTGAATACCATCGAAGGTTTGATTCATCACTTCAAAATCATCACTGAAGGGTTTAAGCCGGAAGCTGGGGAGGTTTACCAGGGGATCGAAGCGCCTAAGGGCGAGCTTGGCTACTATCTGGTATCTGATGGCAGTGCCCATCCTTATCGCATGAAGGTGCGCCCACCGTCCTTTATCAATCTTCAGGGATTGCCACAAATGGTGGAGGGCCGCCTGCTGGCTGATGTTATCGCCGTTATCGGAACCCTTGACATCGTTCTTGGTGAAATCGACCGTTAATCTACCCGCTTGTACTATGAGGATGCTATGACAGAAAACGTGCAGCAAGCTGAGGAACAGGTCGAAGAACTGGAAGAAATAGATCTGACCGCAGCAAATGAGGTGATCGACAAGTACATCGATATTCATGGCAATCTGATGCCGGTCTTGCAGGGGATCCAGGAAGCTTATGGTTATATCCCGGAAGCAACGGTTCATCTGGCTGCCGAGCGGCTCAATGTCTATGCCAGTCAGATTTACGGAGTATTGACCTTTTATGCCCAGTTTCATCTCAAGCCGCGGGGTAAGTACATTATCCGTGTCTGCATGGGGACTGCCTGCCACGTTAAGGGGGCCGGTCGTATCGGCGACGCGATTGTTGAGAGACTGGGAATTAGTCATGCGGAAACCACTGAGGATCTGAAATTTACAGCGGAGTATGTCGCCTGTATCGGTGCTTGTGGAATGGCCCCCGTCATTATGGTCAATGATGCGACCTACGGCAGCATTACTGTCCAGAAAACTGCCGAAGTTATTGAAAAATACAAGGCAATGGACTGACTCAAAAAAGACACCGCTTTTGGTATCGAGGAAAGATTCTATGTCCGAAACTGCAGAAAATCTGAAGGTCCTTATTTGTACAGGAACAGGTGGACTAGCCTCCGGCGCTGCATCTGTTGTCGCAGCCTTTGAGGCGGAGTTTGAAAAAAAGGGTGTTGCCGCCAAGATCGGCAGTGCCTGTGATGTCAACACCACCGGCTGTCGCGGCCTCTGTGCTAATGATGTTCTGGTTGACATCTGCAAGCCGGGGGAAGAGCCGGTCACCTACGATTTTGTGACCCCTGACCTGGTTCCCCAGATCGTTGACGAACATGTTCTGGGAGGCAACCCGGTCGAAAAAAAGGTGGCAGGCCCTTATTACCACCAATTCCTCGAAAAGCAGCAACGCATTATCTTCTCCCGCTGCGGCACCATCGACGCTGAAAGTCTTGATGATTTTCTTGCTCATCGCGGATTTACCGGTATCCAAAAAGCCGTCACCATGAGCCAGGACGAGGTCATTAACGAGGTTAAGAAATCCGGTCTGCGTGGCCGTGGCGGTGGTGGCTTCCCGACCGGTCTGAAATGGTCCTTTGCCAAAGGATCTCCGGGCGATACCAAGTATCTGATCTGTAATGCGGACGAGGGTGACCCCGGGGCCTTTATGGACCGTTCAGTGCTTGAAGGCGACCCCTATGGTCTGATCGAGGGTTTGATGATCGGCGCCTATGCTATCGGCTGTAAATTTGCCTATGTCTATGTGCGCGCTGAGTATCCCCTGGCGATCAAGCGCTTGCAGCTTGCCATTGATACCTGTTACGAAAAAGGATTTCTTGGTAAGAACTGCATGGGATTAGGCTTTGACCTTGATATGCGCATCAAGGCCGGTGCCGGAGCTTTTGTCTGTGGCGAAGAAACGGCGTTGATGGCCTCCATCGAGGGACAGCGCGGCATGTCCCGTCCCCGTCCACCATTTCCAGCGGTGCGCGGCTTGTGGGGCTATCCGACCAACATCAATAATGTTGAGACCTTCGCTAACGTCGCTTACATCTTCTATAACGGCGCTGATTGGTTTTCTTCTATCGGTACCGAAGGCACCAAGGGAACCAAGATTTTTGCTCTGACCGGCAAGGTCAAGCACACCGGTCTGGTTGAGGTTCCGGCTGGAACCACCATGAAGGAAGTCATCTACGATGTCTGTGGTGGCATTCTCAATAATCGCAAATTCAAAGCGGTACAGGCTGGCGGTCCTTCCGGTGGTTGTCTGCCGACCGAGGCCCTGGATGCCGAGGTTGATTACGATTCGCTGATCAAAGCCGGTGCAATGATGGGTTCCGGTGGTCTGGTGGTGATGGACGAGACCACCTGTATGGTTGATATTGCACGCTTCTTCCTCAATTTCACCCGGGTTGAGTCATGCGGTAAATGTATTCCCTGTCGCATTGGCCTGAAGATTATGCTCGAAATTCTCGAGCGGATTACCCAGGGCAAAGGACAGGAGGGCGATATCGAAATGCTTGAGGATATGGCCCACGATATCAAGAAGAGTTCGCTCTGTGGTCTGGGCCAGACCGCTCCGAATCCGGTTTTATCAACCATTCGTTATTTCCGGAACGAGTATGAGACCCATATCAAGGATAAGGAGTGTCCATCTCACAGCTGTAAGGAACTGTTGCACTTCCGCGTGATCGAAGACAAATGTAAGAAGTGTGGTGTTTGCCCGCGCGTTTGTCCGGTGGATGCAATTGAGTGGGAAAAGGGCAAAGTCGCCTATATCAACCTGGATAAATGTACCCGGTGTACTTCCTGTTACGATGCTTGCCGTTTCATGGCGATTGATTGATCGCGTTCACAGCTTGAAATATAAGAGGTCAAGATGGTTAATCTAACGATTGACGGAAAACAGATCACAACCGCCAAAACGTCGACAATCTACGAGGCGGCCAAAGAGAACGGTATCTATATACCGGTGCTCTGTTATGCCAAAAAACTTCTTCCTTATGGCGCCTGTCGTATCTGTCTGGTCGAAGTAGAGCAGATGAAGGGGCGGTTGATCCCCTCTTGTACGACGCCGGTTACCGAAGGGATGGTGGTTACGACTACGTCCGATGAGATTAACAAGGTCCGCAAAACCGTTCTTGAATTTCTCCTCGTCAATCACGTGGTTGAATGTCCGGTGTGTGATAAGGGTGGTGAATGTGATCTGCAGGATCTGACTTACGAATATGAGGTAGTCACCAATCGCTTTCAGGGGGAAAAGTTCGATTTGCCGACCGACGAAGTCAATCCCCTGATTGAGCGCAACATGAACCGTTGTGTATTGTGCGGTAAATGTGTTCGGGTCTGTGACGAAGTGGTTGGCTACGGCTCTTACTCTTTCATCAACCGTGGCTTTGAAACCAAGATTGCCACCGCTTTTGATCGAGGATTGAATTGCGAGTTCTGTGGACAGTGTGTGTCCATGTGTCCCGTCGGTGCCATTCTGCCGCGTCCATTTAAATTCAAAGCACGACCCTGGCAGCTTAAAGAGATCGATACGGTTTGTGGCTATTGTGGCAACGGTTGTACCGTAACCCTCGGAGTCAAGGACAATCAGGTTCAAACCATCCGCTTCAATGAGGACACCGGTGTCAACCATGGCAACCTGTGTATCCGTGGACGCTTCGGCTATTCCTATGTCAACGATACCAAGCGTCTGATTAAGCCTTTGATTCGTAAAGGCGGTGAGCTGAAAGAGGCAAGTTGGGATGAAGCCCTTGCAACTATCGTTGAAAAGTTCAAGTCGGCCGGTAAGGACCTCGGTATTATCAGTGGTGCACGCCTGACCAACGAAGAGTTGCTGTTGCTGAAACGGATCAGTTCAGCGCTTGGTACCCATCACCTTGATCACTCCGGGGGTGAGTGTTACCAGGGGCTCACCGCAGGTTTGAATGAAACCATGGGGATCAGTGCTTCAACCGGCACCTTTCCACAGGTTGAGAAGTGTAACGCCATTCTGGCTATCCGTTCCGATTTTTACGAGACCCATCCGGTATTCGGTATGGTCATAAATCAGGCCATTCGCCGCAATGATGCACAATTGGCAGTGATTGCAGACAAGCGCGGCAAGTTAAGCAAGCTCCCTAATGCCCGCACCCTGATGCATAAGCCGGGCTGCGAAATCAATATGATCAATGCCCTGTGCCAGGTCATCATTGCGGAAGGGTTGGCAAAAACAGATGATTTGCAAGGATTGGCTGAACTAACCAAGGCGTTGGCAGACTATACTCCTGAAGCTGTTGCCAAGATGGTCGGCGCGGACGCCGAAGCAATCAAAAAAACCGCACGCGAATTGGTCGGCGCAAAAAATGCGGCCATCGTTGTTGCTTATGGCTTGCCCTATACCGCACACAGCAAGGAAATCGCCGTTGCAGCTTCAAACCTGGCACTGCTGACTGGAATAGCTGGACGCGAGGGCTCAGGATTATACCTGTGTGGTGAAAAAGCTAACAGCCAGGGAGCTATAGATCTGCAGATTACCCCAGGTCCTGCGGGACTGGGAGCACAGCAAATGCTCAACAGTGCAGCTGAAGGTAGCCTGCCGGTGCTTTATCTGGTTGGTGAAGATCCCGTTGTTACCTACCCTGATCAGGGACTGGTCAAAAAGGCCCTGGAGAAATCGTTCCTGGTGGTACAGGATCTGTTCCTGAGCGATTCAGCCAAATATGCTGATGTCGTCCTGCCGGCTGCTTCCTTTACCGAAAAAGATGGCACCTTTACCAATGCTGAACGGCGCATTCAAAGAATTAGAGCCGGTATAAAATCACCAGGCGAAGCTAAATCCGACTTTGCTGTGTTTCAATCCCTGCTCAATAAGTTGCAGAAATCTGCTCCGGCAACACCGGCGGCGGCTTTTGACGAACTGGCTGGAGAGGTTGCCGGCTATGCCGGTATCGTCTATGAACAGATCGGTCCTCAAGGTGAGGTCTGGGGTGGAGAGACCCTGGCTCCGCTCAAAAAAGTTCTTATTCCGGTTGCCGGCAATGAACCTCTGCAGGCTGATTATCAATTGGTCGTTGGCAGCGCGCTGTATCACAGCGGCTCGATTTCGACGCGCTCAAAGGGTCCCATGTCCGTTTGTCCGGAACCCTACATTGAGCTTGGCCGTGACGACGCAGCAACCTTTAAGATAAAAACCGGCGACGTGATTCAGCTCAAAGCTGCAGGAGTGACTATTCAGTCCAAGGCCAAGGTTGATAACCGCTTACCAAAGGGCGTGATTTTCGCTCCCTATCATTTTGCGGCTCTAGGTTTGAACAAGATCTACACTGGTCAGTCTGTTATCGCAGTTGAGCCATCAAAGCTCTGAACAGAAAATACAACATTGTACCGTTGATAGTTTCTATCGACTTAAAATCGGCAGAAATGCCATAGCTGAAGAAGGAAGAGGATGGTCATGACGCCAGAAGTTCTGACACTCTCGAACACACCGGTTCTATTTACCGTTGCGATGCTGCTTAAAATCGCGGTGGCCTTTGTGGTCATGATTTTAATTGTTGCTTATGCGACCTATGCCGAGCGTAAAATCATCGGACGTATGCAGACTCGGCTTGGGCCGACAATGACCGGTCCAAAAGGTTTATTGCAGCCGATTGCCGACGGGTTGAAACTCTTTTTTAAAGAGGATATGACCCCTTCCCAGGCTCATCCGTTTGCTTTTGCCCTGGCGCCGATGATGCTGTTGGCCCCGTCTTTCGTCGCAATTGCCGTTATTCCTTTCGGCGGCGATCTCCACTTTACCTACGATGGTATCCAGTATGTTGTGCCGATGCAGATCACCGATCTGAACTTTGGTGTGCTGTTTATCCTTGCGATGGCCGGCTTGGGGGTCTACGGAATCGTTCTGGCAGGTCTGGCATCCAATAGTAAGTATGCCTTGCTGGGCGGCATTCGTTCGACCGCGCAGATGATTTCCTACGAACTGGCGGCCGGACTTTCCATTGTCGCCGTCTTCATGCTGTCGGAAACCTTGAGCCTGCGCGGCATCGTGCTGGCGCAGCAGGGACCTCTCTGGGGTATAGAAGCCCTGAAGTATATTCCCAACTGGTATATTTTTAGCCAGCCACTGGCTTTCGGTCTGTTTCTTGTTGCCTCGATGGCAGAGATCAACCGCACCCCATTTGACCTTCCCGAAGCAGAGACTGAGCTGGTTTCCGGGTTCTGTACTGAATATTCGTCGATGAAGTATGCCCTGTTTTTCATGGCCGAGTATGCCAACATGATTACTATTTCAGCCATCACCGCAACCCTGTTCCTCGGTGGCTGGAGCGGACCCTTCTATGGCTGGATGAACTTCCTGATCAAGGTCTTTGCTTTCATGTTCTTCTTTATCTGGATCCGGGCGACCTTCCCGCGTCTGCGTTATGATCAACTGATGCATATGGGCTGGAAAGTTATGCTCCCCCTGGCGCTTGCAAATATCGTGATTACCGGTATTGCAGTACTGCTCTGGCAATAACCACAAGTTGCGTAGAGGATAGATATGTTTAAAGAGTTTGCCAAAGGCCTGAGTATCACGCTGAAGCATCTGCTGCCCGGGCATTCCACGACGGTGGAATATCCCAAGCAGAGACTGGAGATCTCCCCGCGCTTTCGTGGCCTGCATCGCCTGGTGCCTGCTCAGGACCGTGAAAAATGTGTCGCCTGTTATCTGTGTCCGACCGTCTGCCCGGCTAAATGCATTACGGTGGAATCGGAAGAGAACGAAAAGGGCGAAAAATATCCAAGAGTCTACGAAATCGATCTGCTGCGGTGCATTTTCTGTGGCTACTGCGTAGAGGCTTGTCCGGTTGAAGCTATCGAAATGACGAGCGCTTATGAACTGGCCAACTTCAAGCGTGGTGATTTTATGTATGACAAAGCACGTCTTCTCAAGTCGTAACAAGGAGCTGCGTACCCAATGGAAATTCTATTCTTTTATCTTGTTGCAGGGGTCGCGATTGTATCGGCATTTTTTGTTGTCAAATGCCGTAATCCGATTAACAGCGCTCTGAATCTGGTGACGACCTTTATTTGTCTGGCAGTTTTCTACGTTATGCTCGAGTCACCCTTTATGGCAGCTATTCAGATTATCGTTTACGCCGGTGCCATTATGGTGTTGATCATCTTCGTGATCATGCTGCTCAACTTCGGGCAAACGATCAAAGGGCGCTATACCCATGGTATCGCAGCGGGCGGGCTGGTCTCTGTGCTGCTGATGTTGGTAGCCACCCAGTTAGTGCGTAGCGGTGATGCGACGGGAACCGGCGGTGCGGTGACCAGTGCCATGCTGGCTGAGGTTGGTCACACCGAACTGATCGGACGGGCGCTGTTCCTGGATTTTGTCCTGCCCTTTGAAATTGCCGGGGTATTGTTGCTGATCGCCATTGTCGGCGCGTTGATAATTGCCAAACAAAAAGTCTAACAGAGAACGACCTGGGAGATAAATCATGATTACTGTCACTCACTACCTAATGTTGAGCGCTATTTTGTTCGCAATAGGTACCCTTGGAGTCCTCACGCGTAAAAACGCCATCGTCGTTTTTATGTGTATTGAGGTCATGCTCAACGCGGTAAACCTGACCTTTATCGCCCTGTCACGACATGTCGGCAACTTGGATGGTCAGATCTTTGTGTTTTTTGTCATGACGGTTGCTGCTGCTGAAGCGGCTGTAGGTCTGGCGTTGCTTATTGCTTTCCACCGCAATAAAGAGACTCTCGACGTCGACGATTTTAATATGCTCAAGTGGTGATCCCTACCACATTTACGGGTGTTTCAGCTAATAGGAGAGTTTGATGTACGGTAATCTGTGGCTCATCCCATTCTTCCCGCTTCTTGGGGCGATAATTAATGGCCTGTTCGGCAAGAAGATCAAGAATGAAGCGGTCATTGGCGGTATCGGTACCCTGATGATCTTCCTTTCATTCCTGGTAGCGGTGCAGAACTTTTTCAGACTGATCGGTGATACCGTAAAAGTCCATGAAATCGTTCTCGCTTCCTGGATGACGGTTGGTAATCTTCAGGTCAACTGGGAATTATTGCTTGATCCTCTTTCCGCCGTGATGATTCTGGTGGTTACCGGGGTTGGTACCCTGATCCATCTGTACTCCATCGGTTATATGCATGGAGAGACCGGCTACTACAGATTTTTCAGTTACCTGAATCTTTTTGCCTTCTCCATGTTGATGCTGGTCCTGGGTGGTAATGCCCTGGTCATGTTTATCGGCTGGGAGGGTGTCGGTCTGTGCTCCTATCTGCTGATCGGCTACTACTACGAGAAGAAAAGTGCCAGCGATGCCGCCAAAAAGGCTTTCGTTGTTAACCGTATTGGTGACTTCGGATTTCTCTGTGGACTGTTCATACTGTTCTGGGCCCTCGCCGGTCATGGTGTCTGGACCATCAACTTTGTAGAAATTGCTGCCAATGCTCATCTGCTTGAAGCCGGCGGGGCGCTGATCACTATTATCACCCTGGCATTCTTTCTCGGTGCTACCGGTAAATCCGCCCAGATCCCCCTCTTTACCTGGCTGCCGGATGCGATGGAAGGTCCGACTCCGGTTTCTGCTCTGATCCATGCAGCCACCATGGTTACCGCCGGTATCTATATGATCGGCCGGATGAATATCCTGTTCGCCATGGCGCCATCAACCATGATGACGATTGCTATTATCGGTGCGGCTACCGCATTCCTGGCCGCGTCTATCGGCTTTGCCCAGAACGATATCAAACGCGTCCTCGCTTATTCAACCGTTTCCCAGTTAGGTTATATGTTCCTGGCTATGGGTGTCGGCGCATTCTCCGCCGGTATCTTCCATCTGATGACCCACGCTTTCTTCAAAGCCTGTCTGTTCCTTGGTTCAGGTTCGGTTATTCATGCCATGCATCATGCTTACCACCACGCCCATCTTCATGATGATCCACAGGATATGCGTAATATGGGTGGTCTGCGCTCGAAAATGCCGATTACTTTCTGGACCTTCCTGCTTTCCACCATTGCTATAGCCGGTGTGCCCTTTTTCTCCGGTTTCTTCTCCAAGGATGAGATTCTCTGGTGGTCCTTCGGTTCGACTGCCGGTCACCCGATCTTCTGGATTATCGCCGTCTGTGTCGCCGGTATGACTGCCTTCTACATGTTCCGTCTGGTGTTCATGACCTTCTTCGGTGCTCAGCGCACTGACCCCCGCGCTAAGGATCATATCCCGGAGTCTCCCTGGACTATTACCGTACCGTTGATCGTTCTTGCCTTCCTGGCAGTGGTTGGTGGTTATGTCGGGGTTCCGAAAATCCTCGGTGGTGGTAATCATTTTGGTAACTTCCTGGCACCGGTTTTTGGTCCTGCCCAGGAACTGTACAACCTGAATGCCCACGGTTCCCATGCCCTCGAATATACCCTGATCGCGCTGTCGGTCTGTATTGCCCTGTTCGGTATTTACATGGCCTGGTTGATGTACATGAAGAATCCAGCGCTTCCTGCCCAGTTTACTGCGAAGTTTGCCGGCGTCTATCGCTTTGTTTTCAATAAGTGGTACATCGACGAACTGTACGATTTTGTCTTTGTTAACCCCTGCAAGCGCTTTGGTACCTTCCTGTGGAAAATCTTTGATGTTCGTCTGGTCGACGGTATCGTCAATGGTTGTGCCTGGGTGGTTAAAGGAGTCGGGGCCGGTTTGCGTTACACCCAGACGGGTTACATGTATAACTACGCAGTGGCCATGGTGGTCGGCGTAGTCGTGATCGTCGGCTTTTATGTCTTTGGTTAATTGTTAATTCTGCCCGCGAATACGATAAAGCTACAAGGAGCGTTTCCACATGGCTGACAACCTTCTCAGTATTATGACTTTCTTCCCGTTGGTGGGTATGATTGCCCTCCTGTTTTTACCCCGGGACAATGATGCAATGCTCAAGAGCTTTGCTTTGGCGGTATCTTTGATTACATTCTTAATCAGCCTTCCTCTGGCTTTTGACAATGTGTTCAAGACATCGGGCGGGATGCACTATCGTGAATTCTATGAGTGGATCCATGTTGGTGAATTTTTCCAGATGAACTACAACGTTGGGGTTGACGGTATCAGCCTGTGGCTGGTGATGTTGACGACCTTCATTATGCCGATTGCGATTCTTTCCACCTGGAATGCCGTCAAGAAAAACACCAAGGGTTTTATGGCGATGCTGCTGTTGCTGCAGACCGGCATGCTGGGCGCTTTTATTTCCCTTGATCTTTTTCTTTTCTACATCTTCTGGGAACTGATGTTGATTCCGATGTATTTCCTCATCGGCATCTGGGGTGGGGCGAACCGTATTTACGCAGCCGTCAAGTTCTTCATCTATACCGCTGTCGGCTCGCTGTTGATGTTGGTTGGTATCATCTTTGTCTACTACTACGCAATACAGTCTGGTGCCCCGGTCAGCGGCTTTGGCGTGCAGGAATTCTATCAGCTGAGTATCCCTTATAGCGCCCAATTCTGGTTGTTCCTGGCCTTTGGTTTCAGTTTTGCGATCAAAGTGCCCATGTTCCCCCTGCATACCTGGTTGCCGGATGCCCACACTGAGGCGCCAACCGCCGGTTCAGTTATTCTGGCTGCGGTCCTGCTGAAAATGGGTACTTATGGTTATGTACGTTTCGCTATGCCCTTGTTTCCTGAGGCCCTGCAGACCTTCATTCCCTTTTTGGCCTTTCTCTCAGTTGTCGGCATCATCTATGGTTCTTTAGTCGCCATGATGCAGGACGACGTTAAAAAACTGGTTGCTTATTCGTCTGTAGCTCACCTTGGTTTTGTTATGCTCGGTCTGTTTGCCCTGAATATGCAGGGGATGGCCGGGGGCATGCTGCAGATGATCAACCATGGCATTTCAACCGGTGCATTGTTCCTTATCGTCGGCTTTCTCTATGAACGTCGACATACCCGCCAGATTTCAGAGTTTGGTGGCCTGGCCGGCAAGATGCCGATTTTTGCGACCATCTTTCTGATCATTACCTTCTCGTCCATCGGTCTACCCGGTACCAATGGTTTTGTTGGCGAATTCCTGGCACTGATGGGAGCCTTTGAAAGTAATCTGCGCTGGTACGCTGTTTTTGCTACAACCGGCGTTATTCTTGCCGCTGTCTACATGCTCTGGGTCTATCAGCGCATCATGTTCGGTAAGGTGACCAATCCGGCCAACGAGAATATCAAGGATCTTTCGGCGCGTGAAATTGTCATTATGGCACCTTTGTTACTGTTTGTTTTCTGGATCGGTATTTATCCCAATACTTTCTTTGACAAGATGAATCCCGCGCTTGAACAATTGCTCCAGCAGATAAACAACCAGCAGGTTGCCATCGTCGAAGTTGTGCAGCCTGTGGTTGCGAATGTACTAGATACTAAATAATTGTTGATTGAATAAACACTGGTTCCGAGGAGCTGTTCGATGGAAAATCTGGTTCAAGAAGCCATCCAGAATGTGAACTTGCATGCCGTCATGCCGTCCCTGATACTCTCAGTGGCAGGGATGGTGCTACTTCTGGTTGCGGTCTTTTCTCCACGGGGTAAAACTGCGCATATTGCCTGGCTGAGCATCGCCGCGTTAATTGTCGCCGGCATCGTTACCATCATGGGGTGGAATGATACCCAGTATGGATTTGCCGGATCGGTGCAGCTAGACAACTTTGCCGCCTTTTTCAGCATGATCTGTATTATCGCTGCCGGGCTAGCCATTCTGATGTCGGATGAATATCTCAAACGTGAGAATTTCCCTGTCGGCGAATATTATCCGTTGATTCTCATCACAACTGCAGGTGCCATGTGGATGGTTTCAGGCACCGACCTGATCACCATCTTCCTTGGGCTTGAGGTGCTCTCGGTTTCACTTTACATTCTGGCCGGCTTCTTCCGTGATCAGGTCCGGTGTAACGAGGCTGGTTTGAAGTACTTTTTCCTCGGAGCCTTCTCTACCGGTTTTCTGCTTTATGGTATGGCTCTTCTCTATGGCGTCAGCGGCACTACCAAAATCTACGATATCGGCGCTTATATCCAAGCCAATCCGGACGCAACAACCAATATCATGTTTATCGCGGGTGGTCTGTTGATGCTGACCGGCTTTTTCTTCAAGATTGCCGCTGCGCCATTCCACATGTGGACCCCAGATGTCTACCAGGGCGCGCCCACCCCGATCACTGCTTTTATGAGTGCGGGTCCAAAGGCTGCTGCTTTTGCCGCGCTGATTCGTGTGACGTTCATTTGTCTCGAAGGGATGCAGGACCATTTGACCACCGTGTTCTGGGTCCTGGCTGTATTGACCATGACCGTCGGTAACCTGATTGCCCTTAATCAGAAGGACCTCAAGCGCATGCTCGCTTACTCCTCCATCGCCCACGCCGGATACGCAATGGTCGGCCTGGTCGCCTGGAACGAGATCGGATCCGCCGGTATCCTCTTCTATATGCTGGTTTACACCTTTATGAATATGGGCGCCTTTGCGATCCTGGTACTGATCGGTCGCAGTGGTGAAGAAAACCTGACGCTGGATGGTGTTACCGGGCTGGGTTATAAAAAGCCGATGTTGGGTATTGCCTTCAGCATCTTCCTCTTTGCGCTGATGGGCCTCCCGCCAACTGCGGGCTTTACCGGCAAGTTTTATATCTTTGCCGGTGCGATCAACTCCGGTTATATCTGGCTGGCGGTGCTGGGTGTGCTCAATTCAGCTGTATCCCTTTATTACTACCTGCGTATCATGATCTTTATGTACTTTAAAGAGCCGCAGGAAGACTACGCCTGGGTCAAGATTTACCCGGCCACGGCGGTATCAATCGTGATTTCTGTCATCGGTGTCCTGTACCTCGGGATCATACCTGGGTCGATTATGCAGCTCGCGCGCATGGCAGGCTTCTGATTCCTTTCAATAAATAGTACAATTGAGCCCTTCAGTTCGCTGAGGGGCTTTTTTTTTGGTAGACTAAGGGCCCCTTTCTACAATGGATGTTTTAAATGACGTTAAGAGCATTTCTGCGCCGGCTGCTGATTGACAATCAAGTTAAAAGAGTTACGACGGAGGTAAACCCGGATCTTGAGCTTGCGGCGGTCTGCCGCCGTGAATTCCTGTCTGCCTCAGGCGGGGATGCGCTGATATTTGAGCAAGTCAAGGGGACTTCGGTTCAGGTTGCAGCTAATCTGTTCGGTTCTAAAGCCCGATTGTTCAGCATGCTGGAGCTCAATGAAGGGGACTTGACACGTAAGATCAGAACCTTGATTGCAGCGGGGGAGCATGATGCGTTAACCAACCTGACCAATGCTTGTAATATCCCTTCAATGGATTATTGTGAACCGCATTATCAACACGAAGAATTGACCTTGAACGATATTCCGGCTTTGCGTGCCTGGCCGGGAGAGAAAAACCGCTATTTGACTCTGGCCCTGACCCACAGCGTCTCGCCGGTCACCGGGGTCGACAACCTGGGGCTCTATCGCGCAGCGCTGGTGGCTGAAGGAAAAATCGCCCTGAATTTTGCTCCTAGCTCAGGTATCGCTGAACATCTAAAGGCTGCGGAACTTCGGAGGGAGTCGCTGCCCGTGGCCCTGATTCTTGGGGCGGATCCGGCCCTGTTCTGGGCTGCAGCCGCCCCCTTGCCAACCGGCTGTAGTGAATATGGCTTCGCTGCGGCGTTAACCGGCCGATCATTGACCTTTTCGCCCTGTTCAACCCAACCGTTGAAGGCTCCGGCAGATGCAGAAATCGTCATAGAGGGCGCAATAAAACCAGGTGCAAGGATCAAAGAAGGTCCTTTCGGCAACCATACCGGTCAGTACGTTGAGCGCGAAGATTGTCCGCTGATGGAGGTTACGGCGATTCGCCACCGATATCAGCCCATCATCCCGGTTACCGTCGTTGGTCCTCCACCGAGCGAGAATGTTCAGTTGGCGAAACTCAATGAACTGCTGCTGCGCGAAATGTTATTGTTTGACTTTCCGCTGGTTGCTGATCTGGTTATGCCGGAAATGACGGCATTTCATGGCGTGGCGGTTATTGCCGTCAAACCCTGTTCAGCTGCGGAGGTTACGGATCTGATTCGCCGGTTGCGTACGGTGTCCAGCCTCAGTCGATCCCGGCTGCTGGTACTGGTGGATGATGATATTAATATTCATGATTTTAATCTGAGCTGGTGGCGGACCCTTAACATGCTGGGCCCGGAGCGTGTCATCACTACCGGTAAGGGGTTGATCATCAACGCAACAGGGATTGACCGCGATCAACTGGTGAAAGAAGATCGCACGACGACTGCTTTGGTCGAAAATCGCCACTATCAGATCTCGAGGGAAGCGCCGGAGAATTTACAACCATGATAGATTCCCATGGCGATGATCGTGCACGGGCGTTGTCGACGCTGCAACAGGTGTTCGGTTATCAGCGTTTCCGCCCCCATCAGGAAGAAGTTATTGTCAGTTTGATTGGCGGTCGTGATGCCTTTATTCTGATGCCGACCGGCGGCGGAAAGTCGATCTGCTTCCAGATTCCGGCTCTGATCAGAGCAGGGGTAACGATTGTTGTGTCACCTCTAATCGCCTTGATGAAAGATCAGGTTGACAGTCTGATTGCTTTAGGGGTTCGTGCGGCCTGCTATAATTCGAGCCTGACGCCGGGCGAGGTTCGCGAGGTGCTGGAGCGGTTACATCAGAACCGGCTTGATCTGCTCTATGTCGCCCCGGAGCGTTTGATGAGCGGCGATTTTCTAAGTCTTTTGCAGGGGTTGAACCCAGCCCTGTTCGCAATCGATGAGGCTCATTGCATCTCTCAGTGGGGTCATGATTTTCGCCCGGAATATATACGTCTGGGCCAGTTGCGCACCCTCTTCCCCACTGTGCCGATTGCAGCCCTGACGGCAACGGCGGAAAAACAGACGCGGGCAGATATTATCAGCTGCCTGCAACTGAAGGATCCATATCGGGTCGTTTGTGGATTTGATCGGCCCAATATCCGTTATAGTCTGGTCGATAAAGTAAAGCCTTATCAGCAGCTCTGTGAGTTTCTCCTGCGCTATAGCGAGCAGTCCGGGATTATTTATTGTTTAAGTCGTAAGCGGGTCGAAGAAGTCGCCGATAAGTTAAGCCGGGACGGCTATCAGGCGGCTGCCTATCATGCCGGTCTGGCCCCGGAGGTGCGGCGTTCGGTGCAGGAGGATTTTCTGCGCGATGATGTACAGATTATTGTCGCGACCGTGGCGTTCGGCATGGGCATCGACAAGCCTAATGTGCGTTTTGTCGTTCATTACGACCTGCCGAAAAATATCGAAGGCTACTACCAGGAAACCGGCCGTGCCGGCCGTGACGGCTTGCCGGCAGAGGCTCTGTTGCTGTTCGGTTACGCTGATATCGCTTTGTTGCGTGGCTTCGTGGAAAAAAACGACGATCCGGAACAATTGCGTACCGAGTTGTATAAACTTAACGCCATGGTGGCTTTTGCCGAAGCGGGGATCTGTCGCCGGCGGGTCCTTCTCGGTTATTTTGGCGAGGTGATCGACGCGGACTGCGGTAACTGTGATAATTGTCTGAATCCGCCCGAACAATATGATGCTACTGAATATGCGCGCAAAGCGCTATCCTGTGTCTACCGGGTTGGTCAGAGTTTTGGCATGGGACATGTGGTCGATGTCTTGCGGGGGGCTGAAAATCAACGGATCAAAACCATAAAACATGATCGGCTCTCAACCTATGGGATAGGGCAGGATGTCAGTCGCGATGACTGGAATTACTTGCTGCGTCAATTGATTCAGCTGGGCTACCTGGAGCAGGATGTCGCCCGCTACTCGATACTGAAGCTGACCGAGCAAGCACGCCCCTTGCTGCGCGGTGAAGAACGGCTTAAACTGTGCAAGCCGCGAACCAGGGTCCAGCGCGGCAAAAAGAAAGAACATAAGATAAGGGGGCAAAACTACGACCCGGCGCTGTTTGAAGAGCTGCGCAGGGTACGTAAACAGATAGCTGATCGTGACGGAGTTCCACCCTATGTCGTATTTGGTGATGCGAGTCTGGCGGAAATGGCTGTTGCATTGCCGACCAGTCAGAGTGAACTGATGGCGATCAATGGTGTTGGACAGGTCAAATTACAACGTTACGGTAATGATTTTATCCAGGCGATCAACGGCTTTCTCTGTCGTTAACCTTAGAGTCCGGGAGATATCTTGAAAATCATCTCATTTAACATCAACGGCTTACGGGCACGTTACCATCAGTTGCAGGCGCTGGTTGAAAAGCATGATCCTGATATTATCGGCCTGCAGGAAACCAAGGTGCATGATAGTGAATTCCCTCACGAGACCTTGGCAACGCTGGGCTATCATATTGTCCATCATGGCCAGAAGGCGCATTACGGTGTTGCCACCCTGTCCCGACTGGAACCACTAACGGTGGTAAAGGGATATCCCAATGAAGATTCGGAACATCAACGGCGAACCCTGATCACCGCTTACCGGCTGGCCGATGGCACCACCGTAAAAGTGGTTAATGGCTACTTCCCGCAAGGGGAAAGTCGCCATCATCCGTTGAAATTCCCCCATAAACGCGATTATTACCAAAATCTGCATAATTGGTTGACCAATGAAGCTGACCCGGAAGATCAGTTGGTGGTTCTCGGGGATTTGAATGTGGCGCCGACAGATGCAGATATCGGTATTGGCGAAGAAAATGCCAAGCGCTGGCTGCGAACTGGCAAGTGCTGTTTTCTGCCGGAAGAGCGTGGCTGGTATGAAAAACTTTACCGCTGGGGTTTGCAGGATACCTGGCGGACATTGAACCCGAATGTGAGCGATCAATTCAGTTGGTTTGATTATCGTTCCCGCGGCTTTGAAGCCGATCCCAGACGGGGCTTAAGGATCGATATGATTCTGGCTACCAGCAAGTTGCAGCAACGTTGTATTGGTGCCGGCATCGACTACGAGCTGCGGGCCATGGAAAAACCCTCGGATCATTGCCCGGTCTGGGCCGAATTTGCGTTGTCGACAGAAGTTGAACAGCACAAAGAATAAGTTTCTGTCCGGAAACGGCTCTTTTCCGTCATACCGACCTCCTTCCGTGTACCCATTATGTTCCGGTGAAATGTTCTGATTTATCGTCAAATTCGGCGATAAAAAAACGAATACTCTAACTATCCGCCAGAAATGACGACTTTCTGAATA
>JAHYIY010000015.1 GCA_019429255.1 Desulfuromonadales bacterium
AGACCGCCGGCACAGGTCAAGAATATTGCGCGTCCCCTCAATCGTCACCCGCCGCATCTGTTCTTCAGAGCCGCTGGTGCCGGCGGCAGCATGGATGACGTAATCTATATCGGTGAAGGCTGGAAGTAAGGAATCAGGGTCAGTAACATCCCCGTAAACAAACTCCACCCCTGGCAGATGCAAACCCTGAATATTGGATGTTTGACGGACCAGGGCACGAACGGCAAAACCCTGCTCGACAAGCTGAAGAACAACGCGCCGCCCCAGAAACCCCGTCGCGCCGGTGACTAATACTTTTTTCATTTTTAAAACCATTCCTCTCGCCCGTTCGTTTCACTCACTCAAGCACGCCAAGGGCGCCAAGAAATTCTAACCAAGGATCTCAGGGTTTAAAGCCTTTAACCCCAAAAAAGTTTTTTTCAGGTTTTCTCCGCGATCTCTGCGTGCTCTGCGCGAGGCTGGTTTTAGATCTATTACTCGCGCCCGTTCGCTACACTCACTCAAGCACGCCAAGGGCGCCAAGAAATTCAAACCAAGGAACTCATGATTTAAGGCTTTTAAACCCAAAAAAAGATTTTCAGATTTTAGCTTATCTGATTTTCTTCGCGATCTCTGCGATCTCTGCGCGAGGCTGTCTGGATTATTGCAAAAGCTATGATAGTTTACAGTTCGACATTGCTGTGGTAATTTTCCTAGATACGGAGGCCATCATGGCAACAATAAACGAAAAACTTGATATATCTGCTCTCCCCCCGGCATCGCGCCGTGAACTTCTCAGCTACTATCAATACCTGTTGGAACGCCGGCCGTCAAAAAAAACCTCTCGTCAAAAAAACAAATCTTTCTCAGAATTATGCGGCAAACTCTCCTGGGACGGTGATGCTATAGCGACACAACGGAAACTAAGAGATGAATGGTAACCGCAGATATATTCTAGACACCAATGCCATCATCTCGCTACTATCCGGCAACCTTGATTTGGCAAAACACCTTGATAATGCAGACTATGTCGGCATCTCAGTCATCAGTTACTTTGAATTTCTAGTTTTCGACGGTCTCACCGAAAAGGATCGTACCTGTTTTTATGAATTCTGCGAAAAAGTAGAAGTCGTGCCACTGAATAATGAAAACAAGCAACTTGTATCACAGGTGATGAATTTTCGAAAACATCGCCTTAAGCTACCAGATGCGATTATTGCGGCAACAGCTACTGTCAACAATGCTGTTCTTATCACCAACGATACCCACTTTGCCACGGCACCAACCCTGATTATTCAGAACTGCTAGACCATCAACCAAGCCTCCATCTCTCGCCCGTTCGTTTCACTCACTCACGGCGCCACGATCGCTACGAGGTCAAAGGCGTAAAACCTCTTTTATCGCGGTGAAAATCTTTAAACCGTACGCGGATCAAGTCAAATGCCTCAACCCCAGGTACTGGGGACTAGGGACTGGGGACTGGGTAAAAATCATTCAACCAACTCCCAACTACCTATTTTCAACTACCAGTTTTCTATGCCATTGACCCTAGCCGCGTCATCTTTGCCTTTGACTTTTACCGCGTCAAAAGGTTTTTAAATCTGCGTCTATCAGCGTTCATCTGCGGCTAAATGGTTTTCGTTGCGGTCGTTGCGTCGTTGCGAGAGGCAGAATTTCGCTTTTTTATCGTTGTGATGGTGTCCACATGACCATCCGGTCACCGGTAAAGTACCGCCACCAGGCCACCAGGATCGCCGCGTTCACCGTTAAAAAATACAACGGAATCTTCACCACCGTACGCTCCGCCGCTGCCGGCATAAAAAACCCGTAACTCGCCAGACCGTAAAAGGTAAGGTGCAGCACCAACACCAGCAGATAAAATCCCGAACCAAACGCCAGCAACAAATTCGCCATCAGCGCTGTAATCAGGAAAAACGGCACCAGCCAGCGCAACAACTTATGACAAAAATACTGATAAGCAAAAAGGCCATAACGAACGACATTCAAAAATTCCAGGTTCCTGAAAAAAACCGTTTGCCCACGCAGAACCGTCCGCACCTTGCGGTTGAACTCCTTTTTATTGTCGGCAACATCCGGATAAAAACCGATCGCTTCCGGGTCATCGACGCCACGCAAACCCAGCTTCATGCTGTTGAGCACGGTGCGAAAATCACTCTGCATGTCACCGGAAAAGTCCTGACAAACCTCCTTACGCGCCGCAAAAAAAGAACCACTCAAACCCACCAGCGAAGTGACCTTAGCCTCCAGGCTGCGCAACCACATCTCATAGCGCACATAGGCCCCCTCCCCGCACGGCTGCCCGTCCTTACCCAACACCTTATCAACACTACTGACACAACCCACCGTAACATCGGCAAAATTAGCAGCAATCGCCCTCAAACCATGCGGCTCAATCCGCGTCGCCACATCAGAAAAAACAATCACCTCACCACGCGCCAATAGTACCGCTTCTTTCTGGGCGTTCTCCTTGCCTTTACGCTCAGTCAGAGCCAACAACTCAAAGCCATGATCAGCATACTCCCCGACAATCGCATTCGTCTCATCCGTAGAACCATCCGAAGCCACAATCACCTGAAGTAAATCCTGCGGGTAATCCAGCAACAACGTATTTTCCAACTTCTCGCGTATGCGTTGTTCTTCGTTACAGGCAGTAATGATCAAGGTCAAAGGCGGAAGATAATCAGCCCTTTTCACCTGGTGGGATCTGTATTGAGATATCACCCACAGGGACAAGGGATAACCGAAATAAGCGTGGACGATCAGCAGGATGGATAGGATGAATAAAATTTCCATTAAAACCCCTCAGAGAAAAATACTTTTTTAGCCGCAGATATACGCAGATGCTACGCAGATAGAACCATACAAATCGATAGCTTTTGTTAAAACCAAAAAAAAAGAATCTGACGTTGCCCTTGACCTCATCCGCGCAATCTGCGTTCATCTGTGGCTAATGCCTTTAAACTGAAGCCATTGCTGGCCGCAGATATACGCAGATGCTACGCAGATAGAACCTTAAAACCAGTGCTTTTGGTTATAACCCTGAAGCCTTCGCCTTTGACCCTATCCGCGTTTATCTGCGTTCATCTGCGGCTAATGCCTTTAATTGCTGGCCGCAGATACACGCAGATGCTACGCAGATAGAACCTTAAAATCAGTGATTTTGGTTATAACCCTGAAGCCTTCGCCTTTGACCCTATCCGCGTTTATCAGCGTTCATCTGCGGCTAATGGTTATCAAAGGTTATTCACGATTCTTTTAACCTGGACACGATTGCCACCAAAATTGATCAACAACGCAACCCTCATACCAGTTGCCTTCAGGTAATTCAAGCATTGGGCAAAGTGAGAATCGTCAATATTTTTAACAGCTTTTAGCTCAACGATAACCACCTCCTCAACGACAAGATCAGCAAAATAATCCCCAACCAACACTCCATCATACTGAATTTTGATTGGTTGTTGACGTGCGACTTTCAATCCAGATTTTACAATTTCATGTGCCATGGCATTTTCGTATACTTTCTCCAAAAATCCATTGCCAAGAATATTCCCTACTTTGTAAGCACAAGCAATTATTTCTTCCGTCAAACTGTTGATGTATGCATTATCCCGAATCATATACCCCCCAATATTATTTTTTAGCCGCGGATACCTTTAAACCAAAAACATTGTTGGCCGCAGATACACGCAGATGTACCGCAGATAAAAACACACAAATCAGTAGCTTTTGTTGGCTCGTCAGCAGAATCTGTGGAGATATTCAGGTTCCGGCAACTTGCCAAGTTCATGATATAGGGCGATTTGCAGACATTTGAGGGTTCTGAAACCGAAGGCTTTTCTCATAGTGAGTTTTGCCTTGAGATTCAGACCCTCTACGGCACCGCTGGAAATCTCGCCTTTGGCCTTGAACCAGTTCAAAACCAGCGGTTTGTGTTTGCGTAGCATCTTGGCAACCTTTTTCATCGGCTCCAGATCGGTCTGTAGCGTCCGGGTCACCCAATTATCGAGAAACTTTCCCGCGAAATCGGGACGCTGATATTCCCAGAATCGCTGAAAGTCCTCTCGCATCAGGTAGCCCTTGATTGACGCCAGGTTCAACTTGAGCAGTTCGCCCAATCCGGCTGTTTGTTTCTCCGAGAGGTTCTCGGGCCGCTTGAGCAGCAGCCAGCGTTTGCGTTCGAGAACATTCTCTTGGCCATTGGCCTTGAACTGTTTGACCTCGTCGCGCCGAATCTCGTCAATTGCCTCGTTGAACTTCCGCATGATGTGGAAACGATCGAGAATGTTCAGGGCCTGTGGAGCTTTTCTCGCAATGACCTTGAGGTACGGCGCCCACATGTCGCTGCAGATGAACTGTAGTTTGGCACTGTTCTCTGGGCCGAACTCATGAAAGAACCGCAGCAGCGTTTTAACCCGGCGTTCAGGACCGCTCCAAAGGAGTCGTCTGGCACCGGCATTGACCTGATAAACCAGCGTCAGGTACTTATGCCCTTTGAAAACGGCGATTTCATCCACGCCGATCTCGGTAACACCCTCCAGGCTTCTGTGGGCAAGACCGTAATCGACGACAAACTTGACGGCTCGGAACACGGTGTCCCAGCTGGTCTCGAAAATATCGGCCGTTTCCTTCCAGGACAACCGCTTCGCCCAGCGAGACAGGAAAACCTGGTAGGAAAAAGTCATTCGTTCCTTGCCGTAGGCCCAAGGTAGGGACTCGACCTTGACACCATGCTCCGGACATTTGACCCGGCGTGGCGCATAACGAAAGTAAGCCTTGAATGACCAAATCGGCAGATACTCGAACAGTCGCTCAGGCTGGTGGTCATAGACCGTTCGTCGCTTACCGCACTCGGGGCAAATCGGCCGGCTGTTGCGGCGCGGCTCAATGTCAATGACCAGGGCTTCCACGCCATCGACAAGCTTGACGCAGGTGGAGCCGTAAACGAATGACTTGAATCGTTCAACTTTGTTCAGTAGAGTCTTGATCAGCATTGTCTTTCTCTGGTTTGGATTTGATAGTTTCGGGAAAAACCATCTTATCCATCCAGGAAAGACAATGCTCTAATTTTTATCGCCCTCTACCCACAGATTCTGCGGAGGAGGCTGAATCTGAGGAGGTATCTCCCGGCATCATCCTGGATTTTGACGAAAACAATCAGGTCGTCGGCATTGAAATGCTGCGGGTTCAGAGCAGAGTCCCCTTGGCTAACCTTAAACAGTTGCAATTTGAAGTCGCTTGAGAAAAACAGGATCCGCAAGCCCGTCGTGATATCCGCAGTTACCTCGATACGGATAGGGGGACAGGCACCTGGCGGAGCCAGTCCCCTGGCTGTTCACCATCAAAAAAAACAACGCATGGTTTACCGGGAAATTCGAGGTTGTTCTCTGCGTCCCTCCTCCTCAGCGCCTCTGCGTTAAAGCCTTTGACCTTGCCAATAAAACCAGTTAAAAAAACTTGGAATCGAAGCTTTACTATAGACAGGGGAACAGGGGGACGGGCACCTCGCGGAGCCAGTCCCCTGGCCGTTTGATTGAGGTGGCCATTGATAAGGGGACAGGCACCTGCCTAGTGGTTCAACGTTCGATAAATCTCTTTCCGGTGTCCAACCGTGACAACTTCGACAACCAGGATATTTTTCTCAACATTGAAAACAACACGATAATTGCCTGTTCTGATACGGTATGTATGAGAGGTTCCTGCAAGCTTTTTTACACCCGGTGGAACCGGATTTTCGGCAAGAGACTCTACCAGTGTCACAATCCTGGCGATGGCAACCTTTGGAAGTTTGCGCAACTCCTTACGTGCTGACTGCTTCCAGACGATTTTATAACAAGCCATCTTGCTTCAATTCATCAATCAACTGCTGATGTGAAATAGTTGGTTCATCACGCCGCTCTGCAACGGCAGCAAGATCCTCGATATCCTCCATCAGTGCCTTAAAATCGACCATGGGCAAGATGACGGAAACCCGCTCACCGGATTCGTCTGTTATGTACTGCGCCCGCAATGTACTCAGATCAATCATGGTTTGACCTCCTTATTCTTATTCATTAGACCGGCAAAAGCAGCTTTGGTCTAAATCCGTACTCGTTCATCAGGCACTGAGCAGCATTGCTTCTTATTTAATCACTCAAGCCTGGGAATTATCATATCAGATTTTCATTCATGCGGCACCAGCGGTCACGCCTCCCCGCCTCCCCTCCTCAGCGCCCCTCCAGTGTCCACACGGGGGTCGGTGTTTAATTGTTGAATGAAGGTAACTGTTCAGCACCGGATCGGGGATCTGATGTCAAGGGACGCGATTGTTTCCCGTTGGGTCATCCATGACCGCTTGTTGTCGCCGTCCATGGCGACAAAAACCCTTACCACAGGAGCCAAAGACCCTGCGCAAGGATAGTGCTGAATAGTTACGTTAATTCTTTGTTTCAATGATCCCCGATACCCAGTTTATCCAGCCGATAACGGATCTGGCGGAAGCTGATGCCGAGCAGCTCAGCGGCCCTGGTGCGAACACCGGCGGCCTGTTTGAGGGCGGCAAGGAGAATCTGCCGTTCCTGTTCTTCGAGCCAGTTTTCCATATGGAATCCGGCGGGGATCTCGCGCAGGTCAGCGGGTAATGACAAGGTTTTTTGGTGCAATTGCGGCGGCAGACAATCGACCGTAAGCAACGTCTGATCCCCCAGCACCAGACAACGTTCGACCAGGTTTTCGAGTTCGCGCACATTACCCGGCCAGTCGTAATTGAGCAGCAGCTCCAGAGCCTGTTTATCGATCTGATAGTTGTCGTTGCGGCCGGTTTTCCGGCGGTAGAAATTCTGGATCAACAAAGGGATATCGCTGCGCCGTTCACGCAGGGGTGGCAGTTCGATGGTCACGACGTTGAGACGGTAGTAGAGGTCTTCGCGAAAGGTCCCTTGCGCAATATTGGCCGCCAGGTCCTGATTGGTGGCGGCGATCAGACGGATATCCAGCGGGATCGTGCTGGTGCCACCGACGCGGCGGAATTCCCGCTCTTGCAATACGCGCAGCAGTTTGACCTGCATCCCCATGGGCAGTTCGCCGATTTCATCGAGAAACAGGGAGCCCAAATGAGCGGTTTCAAACAGCCCCTGCTTTTTTTTGTCGGCGCCGGTGAAGGCGCCGCGTTCGTGACCAAAGAGTTCACTCTCGAGCAGGTTCTCAGGGATTGCCCCGCAGTTAATCGGTACAAAAGGGTGTTTTTTGCGTTCACTGCCCAGATGCAACGCCTGGGCGACCAGTTCCTTGCCGGTACCGCTCTCGCCGGTGATCAGCACATTGGCACGACTCGGGGCAATGCGTTCAAGCAGGGTGATCAGTTCTTTCATGGCGACACTGTCGCCAACCAGATTTTTAAACGAAAAGCGCTCACCCAGCTGTTGTTTCAGTTGCCGGTTTTCGCGCTGCAGTTGCCGCCGCTCCAGGGCCTTCTTGACCACCAGACGGATTTCATCGTTTTTAAAGGGTTTGGTGATGTAGTCGTAGGCACCAAGTTTCATCGCCTCAACCGCTTCTTCGGTAGAGGAAAACGCGGTGATCATGATGGTGGTGGTTTCGTCATCCTGTTCACGTAACCGGCGCAGCAAATCGATACCGGACAGACGGGGCATGCGGATATCACTGACGATCAGGTCGTAGCTATTGCCGGCAATTTTTTCCAGGGCAGCCTCGCCGTTTTGTGCCGCATCAACCTGGTAGCCTTCACGTTGGAGCAACACGCCAAGCATTTCGCGCAGACTTTGTTCATCATCAACGATCAGAATTCTTACACCATGACTACTCATGTTCACCTCCGGCAGCCTGCGGCAAGCTCATGATAAACTTCTCCCCTCCGAGGGCGGACTGCTCAGCACGAATGGTGCCACCATGGGCTTCAACTATTGAGTAAACGGTTGACAGACCTAACCCGGTTCCCCGCTCCTTGGTAGAAAAAAAAGGCTCAAAGATGCGCTCCCTGTGTTCTTCTGCGATACCGGGACCAGTGTCTTCGACGATCAACAGACAGTTATTTTCAGCTCTGACGGTGATCAACAATCGTCCCTGACCTGCCATGGCTTCTGCGGCGTTGATGGCAAGATCCCACAATACCTGCCATATTTGACCACGATCAAGAAAAGCTACGCAGGGGTACGCTACCTCGGTTTGTATATTGATGTCAGCAAAACGCTGGTCACGCAATAACAGCTGGTGCAACTCATCGAGCAGTATTGACATGTCTAAAGCGGTCCTGAACGGCTTTGGAGGACGAGCATAGAGCAGAAATTCGGTTAACAGATGATTTAACCGTTCTGTCTCTTTTACCGTAATATCCAGCAAGCGCTGGTCTTCGTCATTTAATTGATTGTTTTCGCACAGCAACTGGACAGAACCACTGATCGAGGCCAGCGGATTACGAATCTCGTGGGCCAGCCCCGCAGAAAGCCTGCCGATGGCGGCCAGACGATCGGCCCGTTTGAGTTGGGTTTCTATCTTTTTGAATTGGGTCAGATCCTGAAACGTCACCAGGGTTCCCAGGTCTTCACCACGCTTGTTCCGTACCGCAGCGGTGGTATAACCCAAAGAAAGAGTTTCTCCCGAAGGATGGATATAGTTTGCCTCTGCGCGAAACGCCGGACCTTTTCCTGAAGCAATGCTGTTGCTGATTTCAGGTACAAAATCTGCCGCCGGATAATCATATACCCGTTGCAGGGACAGGCCGGTTATTTCACTGGCTGCCTGATTGAATGAGCGGATACGCCCTTGCGGGTTGATCAACATAACGCCACTGCTGATATGGGACAGAATCGTCTTGCTGATCTCCTCTAGTTCGATGTAATCGATATTTTTACGCTGATAACGTTCTTCACTGCGCCGCCAGCGCTCAGCCAGGGTTCCGCTCAAAATAGCAGTCAGAAAAAAAGCGACCAGATGAACAAACAGGGAGTTTAAATAAACCGCATCGGCAACATTTTTTTCACCCGTCAACGGACCAAGCAGGTCGTAAAACTGCAGCAGCAGAATACCACCGAACATGATCGCCGAACAGGCTGCCGCGAGAATTGTCAGCCGTCGTGATAACAGGAAACTGGCGGAAATAATCACCAGCAGGTAGAAAAAAGAGAACAGACTCTCAACCACACCGGTCAGCAGGATCAGAGCCGACACAAAGAGCAGATCCCAAACAATCTGAACCTGGGTGATAAAAGCGTCCGTTCTGATACGTGGAAGCAGGAAAGCGGTGATCAGAGCTTGTGCGTAGGAAGCTCCCACCAGAAAAAACAGCGGGGTGACGGAATAGGCGAGGTTGCCGTGAAAATAAAAGAATGCGGCACCGCCAAGCACCAGCGTGATCACCGCAGTCCGGCAGACCAGATACCAGACCAGACTGCGGTGTTCTGAACGTGTCAATTGCTTGTCGGTAGGTTCACCCGCTGACATGTACCGCTAAACGTTCCCGGCCATCTGGAAAATCGGCAGGTACATGGCGATAACCAGACCACCAACGGTGGTACCGAGAAACAGCATCAGTAGTGGTTCCATCATTGCGGTCAGGTTGTTGACGGCGTCATCCACCTCATCATCATAAAAATCAGCAATTTTACTGAGCATCGTATCCAACGCCCCGGCCTGCTCTCCGACTTCGATCATCTGGCAGACCATTGGCGGGAAAACACCTGATTCCTTGAGGGGTTCGGCGATGGTTCTGCCCTCACTGATACTGATGCGCACCTGTTTGATGGCATCTTCGACGGTGCGGTTACCGGCGGTTTTGGCAACGATATCCAGACCATCTAGAATCGGCACGCCACTGGAGATCATCGTCGACATGGTGCGGGCAAACTTGGCCACAGCAACCTTGCGGATCAACATTCCGAAAACCGGCAGCTTCAGCGCCCAGCGGTCGAAAGCCCGGCGCCCCTTGTCGGTGGCGTAGATCTTTTTAATAATAAAGATGGCTAAAAAGAGCAGCACCAGAATAATGATAAAGTAATTCTGGATCAGGTTGCTCAGGTTGATAACTATCTGGGTTGGTGCCGGCAAGGCACCGCCGAAATCGGCAAAGATTTTTTCAAAGGCCGGAATAACAAAAATGAGGATAACAGCAATAACCACCACGGCAATACCGACGATGGTGGTCGGATAGGTCATGGCGCTCTTGACCTTTTTCTTCAACTTCAGGGCTTTTTCAATATAGACCGCCAGACGGTTAAGGATGGTATCAAGGATACCGCCAACTTCACCGGCAGCAACCAGATTGACATAAAGCTCATTAAACGCTTTGGGGTGCTTGCGCAGGGCGTCGGCAAAAGTGGAGCCGGATTCAACATCTGCCTTCACTTTGAGCAGCACATCCTTGAAGGTTTTGTTGGGCTGTTGATTGGAAAGGATGTCCAGACACTGCACCAGCGGCAATCCCGCATCAATCATTGTCGCGAACTGACGGGTGAAGACAACAATGTCTTTAGTGGTAATCTTGGGCTGGAGAAAGCCGATATTGATTTCAGCATTGAGACCACCGGCACCCTTGACCTTGGTGACCTGAATCCCCTGGCGCCGCAGACTGGCCGTCACGGCCCCTTCACTGGCGGCTTCCATGGTTCCTTTTTGTGTTTTTCCGTCTTTTGACCGGCCTGTCCAGGTGAACTTCGGCATGGCCCTCCCCTTTCACAAGTAGCTTTTACAACGATCTGTTACATCTTTCGATCGGGATTGATGGTTCGTTTACGACTTAACACCGACTGTGGATTGGCAAACATCTGGCGCAATTCGTCCTGGTCATGAGAACGGGTCAGGGCATCATCCTCAGTAATCTGACGACTGTGGGCCAGCAGGAACAAAGACTGGTTCATGGTCTGCATGGCAAACTTGTCCTGACCAATCTGCATCTGCGAATAAATCTGGTGGATTTTATCTTCGCGAATCAGGTTGCGAATCGCCGCATTGGGGACCATCACCTCCAGCGACATACAGCGCCCCTGGCCACCGGCCTTAGGCAACAGAGCCTGTGACAAGACACCTTCGAGGACAAAGGATAACTGGGTACGCACCTGGGATTGCTGATTGGTTGGGAAGACGTCGATAATCCGGTTCATGGTCTGCACGCAGGAATTGGTATGCAGGGTGGCAAAACACAAATGGCCGGTTTCGGCGATGGTCAAGGCCGCCTCGATGGTTTCAATGTCACGCAATTCTCCGAGGAGAACGACGTCGGGATCCTGCCGCAGGATATATTTAAGGGCTTTTTTAAACGAACTGGTATCGGCACCCACCTCGCGTTGGTTCACCAGGCACTTTTTGTGCGCGTGGATATATTCGATAGGGTCTTCAATAGTGATGATATGTTCACTACGCTCGGAATTGATGGCATCAATAATCGCCGCCAGGGTGGTGGTTTTACCGCTGCCGGTCGGGCCGGTTACCAGTATCAAGCCCCGCGGTTTTCTTGACAGGCTCTTGACCACCGATGGCAGGCCGAGATCGTCAAAGCTTTTGATCTCGAAGGGAATAGCGCGAAAAGCCCCCGCCACTGCCCCGCGCTGGACAAAGATATTACCACGGAAGCGCGACAACCCCTTGACCCCGAACGACAAATCAAGTTCGTTTTCTTCTTCAAAGCGGCGTTTCTGGGCGTCGGTCAAGACACTGTAACAGAGCTGTTTGGTATCAGCTGCGGTCATTTTCGGCGCTTCGATGGGCCGCATTTTACCATCAATACGGATCTGCGGCGCAGATCCGGTCGACAGATGCAGGTCAGAAGCCCCCTGCTCAATCATGGTTTTCAGTAACTGGTGCATGTTCGCCATACAAGTAACCCCCGTGAGTAATCGACCCCGCCACAAACAGCGGGGCAGTGGAATACAGAATTCAGAATACAGAATTCAGAAGAAAATCCAGGACATCATTTTATCTGCACTATTCTATATTCTATATTCTATATTCCGCATTCCGCATACCGCATTCCGCCCCTAATCATCGGCTATCGTCGTCCGCAATACCTCTTCTAATGTCGTTACCCCTTCCGCCATCTTGGTGAGTGCTGCCTGGCGCATGGTTTTAACTCCGAGACGCATCGACTCTGCTTTAATTTCGGCGGTATTGGCACCGGCCAGAATGGCCTCGCGAATCGGTTCAAACATCGGCATGACCTGATAGAAACCAACCCGCCCGCGATAGCCGGTATCATTGCATTCAGAACAGCCACGCCCTTTGTAAACAGTGATCTTGCGCGCTTCATTCTCGGACAGGCCAGCGGTGGTCAGTGCTTCGAGGGGGTGCGTGACCGGTTCTTTGCAGGTCGCACAAATTCTCCGGCCAAGACGTTGGGCAGAGATCAGATTGACGGCCGAAGCCACCAGGAAGGGTTCAATCCCCATATTCAGCAGACGATTAACGGTACTTGGCGCATCGTTGGTATGCAGGGTTGACAAAACCAGGTGACCGGTAAGGGCCGCTTTGACACCTATTTCAGCGGTCTCAAAGTCACGAATCTCACCAATCATGATGATGTCCGGATCCTGGCGCAAAAAGGCGCGTAGTGCGGCGGCAAAGTTGAGGCCGATCTCCTCGTGCATCTGCACCTGATTGATCCCGGCAAAGTTAAATTCGACCGGATCCTCGGCGGTAGAAATATTTTCACTGACCTTGTTTAATTCGGACAGGGCTGAATAGAGAGAGACGGTTTTACCACTACCGGTCGGCCCGGTAACCAGCACCATGCCAAAAGGTTTATGGATTTCGTGTTTGAACCATTTCAACGCCTGTTCTTCATAGCCGAGCTTGGTCATGTCGAGCTGCAGATTGCTTTTATCGAGCAGACGCAGAACGACTTTTTCGCCAAACAGGGTCGGCAGACAGTTGACGCGATAATCCATCTCCTCCCCGCGGCCCAGCTTGATTTTAATGCGCCCATCCTGCGGCAGTCGGCGTTCGGCGATATCCAGGTTGGCCATGATTTTCAAACGTGAAGTAATGGCGTTTTTCAGCTTGCGCGGCGGCTTCATCACTTCGTAAAGCACGCCATCGATCCGGTAGCGCACACGAAACATATGCTCGTAGGGCTCAATATGAATATCGGACGCCTTCTTTTTGATGGCGTCAGTAAGAATCAGGTTGACCAGCTTGACAACCGGCGCGTCCTCACTGGCTTTTTCCAGCTCATTGATATTCTCCAGTTCGTCATCACCCACCAACTCCAGATCAATATCATCGAATTCACCCAGGGCATCGGCCATGGTGGCTGACTGATCATAATAATGATCAATGGCCTCCTTGACGGCTGCCTCGGATGCAACAACGACCTCAACATTATAGCCGGTCATGAATTTGATATCGTCGATGGCAAAAATATTGGATGGGTCAGACATGGCGACAATCAAGGTTGAACCGGCCCGATTGATCGGTATCAGCTGATATTTCTGGGCAACCTCGGCGGGGACCAGTTTGACAACGGCAGGATCAATGTCAAATTCTTTCAAATCGATGGAAGGAACACCGTAGTGTTTGGAAAGAAAGGTCGCAAGATCGTGCTCCTGAATATAGCCCAGCTTGATAAGGGCTGCCCCCAGTCGTATCCCTTGTTTTTTCTGCTCAGAAATAGCTTTTACCAGTTGATCATCGGAAATCATCTGGTTCCTGATCAGCAACTCACCCAGCCGGCTGACACTCATATGCCGTTATCCCTTTCCCATTTAATCCAGATATTCATTTAATTTCTGACGCATAAAACCGTCAGGCAGGCTCTCCCCGGTCCAGATATTGAATGCATCCTCACCCTGGGCTGCAAGCAGACTCAAACCATCAATACTTGCCAGCCCGCGCGATCGAGCTGCCTGAACCAGCGCCGTGCCAGTTTTGGAATATATCATATCAAATATTAAAGCGCTACCTTTAATGTTCTCCAATGTAAGAAAATTCAAGTTTTCCCCATGCAAGCCGACAGAGGTGGTATTCACCAGGAGATCCGCAACTGAAACAGCCTGTAAAAATTCTGTTGATTGGTAAGAAACAGCCACCAACTGTGGTTGTGTTGCATCGCTCTGAAAGGATTCAATCAGGTTAACGGCACGCTGAAGATTGCGATTTGCAACGATTATGCGCTGCACCCCGGCCGCCAGCAGCGCCTGAACAGCAGCCCGGCAGGCGCCACCGGCACCCAACAGCAACACCTGTTTGCCTGGTGGCGAAAAGCCGAGATCCTGATGGGCAGAGCGGATAAAACCGCTGCTGTCGGTATTATAACCGATCAATCTGCCATTGCTGTTGATCACCGTGTTGACCGCGCCAATCTGTCGGGCTGCCGGGTCGACATGATCCAGTAAAGGGATAATCGCTTCTTTGTGCGGGATGGTGACATTGATGCCTTTGATGTTAAGAGCTTTTAACGCGACAACGGCAGCGGACAGCTCATCAGCAGTCACATGAAAAGGGACATAGGTGGCATCGATGGCACAGTGCACAAAAGCAGCGTTATGCATCAGCGGCGATAATGAGTGCGCAACCGGATCACCAAAAACACCATAAACAGCCGTTTTACCCGTCACCACCTGTATCACCCGTCAACTCCCTTACCACCTTCTTGTGGTGCCAGATATTCCTGATATTGTACGACCTGGACGCGTTGCAGTATCTGTCGCGCCCTGAGGACATCGGCGGCGATGGCCGCAGACAACTCACTGACATCAGCAAAGGTGCGCTCTTCGCGCAGTCGTTCGATAAAATAGACCCTTAATTTTTCGCCGTAAATTGTGCCGCTGTAGTCGAGCAGATGAACTTCGATAGCGATATCATGGCAACCAAAGGTCGGACGATAACCGATATTAGCCACCCCGCCATATTCCAGGTCACCATGTCGCACCTTGACAACATAGACCCCGGGTGCCGGGATCAATTCTTTTTCAGTGCTTAAATTTGCCGTTGGAAACCCCAATTCACGCCCGCGCGCAAAGCCACTGACGACCTCGCCAAACAGATTGTAGTGACGTCCCAGTAGCGGCACAACATCCGCCACCAGTCCTGCGGCAACAAGCTGACGGATGCGGGTTGAGCTGTAAGGGTGGCCATTGGCGCTGACCGGCTGCAGGATATCTACAGCGACACCTCTAGCCTGGCAAAATTCGTGCAGAAATTCGGGCGTGCCGCGTCGTCCCCGGCCAAAGGCATAGTCATAACCGACAACCAGCTTTTGAGCCGCCAACCGGTCAAGCAGAATCTTTTCGACAAATTCCTCCGGTGATTGCTGGGCAAAGGATCGGTCAAAGGGTATTTCAACCAGCCAATCAACATGCGAGGCGGCAATCAGACGACGGCGTTCATCTCTGGTATTAAGCAGTAACGGCGCGTGGTCAGGAGCGAGGACCTTGAGGGGATGGGGATAAAAGGTACAGACCACGGACTGCAGGTGATCGCTACGGGCGCTATCAACCAATCGGCGAAACAGGGCGCGATGGCCTAAATGAACGCCATCAAAATTACCCAGGGTAACAACACTTGGGGAAAAGTCGGCGGGTATATCAGCCAGTGATTCAATAATATTCACAGTGCAAGAGACCCTTAAGAATTTACAATAACAACCCTTTGAATAGTAGCGATAGATTAGAGCCGGAGACAAGGTCTAAATACGTGCCATGGATAAAAAAAGCAGGGCGAACCGTTATCGATCCGCCCTGCACGTTACTTCATTTTTTTAAGCACTTTTTAGTCCATGGAACTGGGAATCATCGACTTCACGTATTCACGGTTGAGTTTGGCAATAAACTTGACGCTGATCCCTTTTGGACAGGCCGCCTCACACTCATAGTGGTTGGTGCAGTTGCCGAAACCTTCGGACAAGATGGCTTCGGTCATTGCCTTGACCCGGCGCTTTGCTTCCGGTTTACCTTGCGGCAGTACCGCAAGTTGAGCCACTTTTGCGCTGGTGAACAGCATTGCTGAACTGTTCGGACAGGCTGCTACACAGGCACCACAGCCGATGCACTCGGCAGCATCCATGGCATAGTCAGCCACCGGCTTGCCGACCAGCAGCGCATTACCGTCGGCAACCCCGCCGGTATGACATGAGGTGTAACCTCCAGCCTGCATGACCACGTCAAGAGCCGTACGATCAACGATCAGGTCCTTGAGGATCGGGAACGCTCTGGCACGCCAGGGCTCAATAAAAATTTCGTCACCATCATTAAACTGGCGCATGTGCAATTGACAAACAGTCGTCAATTCTTGCTGACCGTGGGGACGGCCATTAATCACTTGTGAACACATGCCGCAGATTCCTTCGCGACAATCATGGTCAAAGGCGATGGGATCTTTTCCGGTCTTGATCAGATCATCATTCACCTCATCCAGCATTTCGAGGAACGATTGATCGGGGCTGATATTGTCAGCTTTATAGGTCTCCAGTTTGCCACTATCTTCCGGCCCCTGCTGGCGCCATACATGCAATGTAAGTTTCATTATTTATAGCTCCTTACGGCAAGCTTGACGTTATCGAATTTCAGCGGTTCCTTGTGCAACTCGGGAGCCTTGCCGGCGCCTTTGAACTCCCAGGCAGCAACATAGCTGAAATCTTCATCGTTACGCATCGCTTCACCATCGTCGGTCTGATGTTCGACACGGAAGTGACCACCACAGGACTCTTCGCGATTCAATGCATCGGTAGCCAGCATTTCAGCAAATTCGATAAAATCAGCTAAACGCCAGGCATTCTCTAGTTGCTGATTAAGCTCCATAGCATTACCGGTGACATTGACGTTGTTCCAGAACTCTTCACGGATTTCCGGAATACGCTTGAGAGCATGATTGAGGCTGGCGTCGCTACGAGCCATACCAACGTCTTCCCACATAACGCTACCAAGCTCGCGATGCAGTTCACCGACAGTTTTCTTGCCTTTAATCGACAACATCTTGTCAAGTTCACTTCTAACGTCTTCAGCAGACTTCTTGAATTCAGGATGGTCATTTTTGACCTTGCCCGGCTCGATCGATGCCAGATAGGGGGTGATGGTGTAAGGTATGACGAAATAACCGTCGGCCAAACCCTGCATCAGAGCGGAAGCACCGAGGCGATTGGCACCATGCACCGAAAAGTTGGCCTCACCCAGGACGAACAGACCGGGGATGTTGCTCATGCACTGGTAATCGACCCAGAGGCCGCCCATGGCATAGTGAGGTGCAGGGTAAATGCGCATCGGCCGTTCGTAACCGTTTTCATCGGTAATCTTTTCATACATGTCAAAAAGGTTGCCGTAACGCTCAGCGATAGTTTTCTGACCAAGTCGATTGATGGAGTCAGCAAAGTCGAGATAGACTCCCCGTTTGCTCTCACCGACACCGCGACCGTCATCGCACTGTTCCTTGGCCGCACGCGAGGAAATATCGCGGGGAGCCAGGTTGCCGAAGGACGGATACTTACGTTCCAAATAGTAATCACGAGCAGCTTCGGGCACTTCGCTGGGATGCTTGGCGCAATCTTCGGCTTTTTTGGGCACCCAGACGCGACCATCATTGCGCAGGGACTCAGACATCAGAGTCAGTTTAGACTGTTTGTCACCATGCTGAGGAATGCAGGTCGGGTGAATTTGGGTATAGCAGGGATTGGCCATGAAGGCACCCTTCTTCACAGCTTTCCAGGCAGCGGTAACACTGCAGCCCATAGCGTTGGTCGACAGATAAAAAACATTAACATAGCCACCGGTTGCAAGGATGACAGCATCACCCCAGTAGGACTCAATTTCACCGGTCACCAGGTTACGGCAGGTGATCCCTTTGGCAACACCGTCAACGACAACCAGATCAAGCATTTCACGACGCGCAAACATTTTGACCGAGCCGTTTTTGATCTGCCGGGACAGGGCCGAATAGGCACCCAGCAGCAGCTGCTGACCGGTCTGGCCACGGGCAAAGAAGGTCCGCGAAACCTGAGCACCGCCGAAGGAGCGGTTATCGAGGTATCCGGCATAGTCACGGGCAAAAGGCACGCCCTGGGCGACACACTGATCGATAATGTTATTGGAAACCTGAGCCAGACGCCAGACGTCAGCTTCGCGGGCGCGGAAGTCACCACCCTTTACGGTATCGTAGAACAGGCGATAAATACTGTCACCATCGTTGGGATAGTTCTTGGCGGCATTGATACCACCCTGAGCAGCAATACTGTGAGCGCGACGCGGGCTGTCCTGATAACAGAAAGCCTCAACGTTGTAGCCAAGTTCGCCTAAGGAAGCCGCTGCGGCGCCACCGGCAAGGCCGGTACCGACAACGAGAACTTTATACTTACGTTTGTTGGAGGGATTAACCAGCTTCATATCGAAGCGATGCTTGTCCCAGGAAGTTTCAATCGGACCTGCAGGTGCTTTTCCGTCTAATATCACAATAAGCCCCCTATTTCACAATGCGAGCGAGAATAAACAAAGGGATGGCGATATACGCCAGACCATACACGATAGCCAGAACCTTGCCGATGGAGATCACCTTGTCCTGACTGGGGCCGGTACTCAAGCCGAAGGTCTGGACCCAGCTTGAAATACCGTGGGCCAGATGCAACAGCAGAGCGATCATCGCAACAATGTAAATCAGCGCGATAAAGACCTTCTGGAAACTCAGAACCATCATGCTGTAAACATCGAGCCGTGAGGCAGCATCCAAGGGAAGATTAGCCGCTGAAATTGATGGATTAGTGACCTGAAGGGTGAAGTGCAGCAGGTGGTAGAGCAAAAACGCCAGAATAATCAGGCCGGTAAAGATCATGGTCTTGGCAGAAAAACTGGTGACCAGGGTTTTTTCAATGGCGTAAGGTTCAGGCGTCGCCGCTTTGTTCTCAAAA
This sequence comes from Desulfuromonadales bacterium, assembly GCA_019429255.1. Taxonomy (GTDB): domain Bacteria; phylum Desulfobacterota; class Desulfuromonadia; order Desulfuromonadales; family Geopsychrobacteraceae; genus Pelovirga. The sequence continues at coordinate 18,812 of JAHYIY010000015.1, forward strand.
TACAGTTGAATACCGAAAGTGATATGGATGGCAAACAACGCAACCATAGCCAAACGGAATATCCAGACCAGGGGACCGAGATCTTGCAGCGCTTTGGCGTAGGCGTTAATGCTGTCGGGGCCTGCAAAAACCGACAGATTGCCGATCAGATGGACTGTAACAAACGCGATCAGTAACAGACCGGTCACAGCCATGAGAATCTTTCTTCCCACTGTGTTCGTCAAAAAATTCATAGTTCATTTCCCTCGAGAGTGTGAATGATTGCCAATGAAGGGTTCTTCCCCGAATTCAATCAGCGTTGTTCAGCTCCTGCGTTTACCGTCAGGCCCGGCCCGTCTCTCCTCCTGAAAACAAGCCCTGTACCACTGCCGCGGCGGTGCACGCCAGGATTCAATACTCCTGTCCATGCTGACATCCTTTCGGTGTCGTTCAATATATTGCTAAGCCCTGAACCAGATTCAGGGCGGCACGTGCAAGCAGTATACTGTATACTAAACATTGTTATAAATTTAAACAAAAAAAACGGTAGCTTGGCAAAATCTAATGGCAATACCAATCAACAAAGCATCGTAAATGCAGAAATTGGTCCCGGAGCAAAAAAGATATCTGAATCAACAGGGTCAATTAACCGCTCGATTGTTGCAGCGCAACAATCTTGTCAAGACCCTGGGTTAATATCTCACACTTCTGCTGCGCCGCCAGCAATTTCGCCCGGTCTTTTTCGAGTACCGCGGGCGGAGCGTTGCTGACGAACTTTTCGTTGCCCAGCTTGCGGGTAAAAAAGTCGACATCCTTGCGGACCTTTTCGATCTCTTTTTTCAAACGGATTGCTTCTTCCTTCAGATCAATCAGCCCGGCCAGGGGAATCAGCACCTCAACCCTGCCGGCCACCTGGGTCGCCACATCCTGCGGGCGCTCAATATCCACGCCGACAAGCAATTCCTCGACCCGCGCCAGGTTGCTGATCGCTGCTTCACCGGCACGAATGGTCTGCACCGTAGCGACATCTTTACAGTCCAGCAGAACCTTGATCTTTTGCCCCGGCGGCAGATCCAGCTCACCGCGCACATTACGGATCGCCGAAACGATCGCCATAACCGTTTCCATCTGGGCAACGGCATCTTCATTGACGCTCACCCCGCTGCCGCTGGGGAAAGCTGCCAGCATAATCGATTGACTGGGACGCTGCCCCGGCAAGGTCTGCCAGATTTCTTCGGTGACAAAGGGGAGGATCGGATGGGCCAGCCGCAACAGCCCCTCGAGGACGGTAAACAGCACCATCTGGGTTTGCCGGCGCGCCACAGGATCGTCACCGTTAAGGGGCTGCTTGCTGAGCTCGACATACCAGTCACAGAATTCGTGCCAGGTGAAGGAGTAGAGAACAGATGCAGCTTCGTTGAATCTATAATCGCTTAATGCCTGATTTATCTGTACGGCAGCATAATCGAAGCGCTGCAGAATCCATTGCTCTGCCGGAGCCAGTTGCCCCTTGGAAAAGTCAATGATTGCAGGATCGAAATCTTCCAGATTGAGGAGTGCAAAACGACTGGCATTCCATAATTTATTGACAAAATGCCGATAACCGCTGATCCGATCAGTAGACAGACGGATATCACGTCCCATGGCGGCAAAGGCGCAGAGGGTAAAACGGAAGGCATCGGCGCCATATTCGTCAATAATAATCAAGGGGTCGATGACATTCCCTTTGCTCTTGCTCATTTTCTGCCCCTGGGCATCACGCACCAGGGCATGGATATACACCTCCTTGAACGGGACATCATCCATAAAGCGCAGCCCCATCATCATCATCCGCGCAACCCAGAAGAACAGGATATCAAAGCCGGTGACCAGACAACTGGTGGGGTAAAACTTCTCCAGGGCCGGAGTCTTCTCCGGCCACCCCAAGGTTGAAAACGGCCACAGCGCCGAAGAAAACCAGGTGTCGAGGACATCGGTTTCCTGCCCGATGGCGGTACTGCCACAATGCCGGCAGGCACTGATATCCTCAAGGGACACGCTGATCTGGTCACAGTCGGAGCAGAACCAGGCGGGGATGCGATGCCCCCACCAGATCTGACGACTGATACACCAATCCTGGATGTTGTACATCCACTCAAAATAGGTTTTTTCCCACTGGCGGGGAATAATCGCTGTTTGCCCGTTTTCAACCGCAGCAATCGCCTGTTCGGCCAGGGGCTTGACGGCGACATACCACTGCTTGCTCATATAGGGTTCGATCACCGCATGACAGCGGTAGCATTCCCCCACCGCGTGGGTATAATCCTCGACCTTGGCGAGCAAGCCCAGAGCATCAAGATCAGCAACAACCCGCTGACGCGCGGCAGTTGCCGGCAGGCCCTGATAAGCGCCGCCGTTTTCATTAATGCAGCCTGATTCATCAAGCACATTGATAAATTCCAGATCGTGGCGTTTACCGACAGCAAAGTCGTTAAAGTCATGGGCCGGGGTCATCTTGACGGCACCACTGCCAAATTCCTTGTCGACATACTCATCAGCGATTATCGGAATTTCACGATTGACCAGCGGCAGCATCACCTTTTTGCCGATCAGGTCACGATAACGCTCATCATCGGCGGCAACGGCAACGGCGGTATCGCCGAGCATGGTTTCCGGCCGCGTGGTAGCCACCACCAGATGACGGTCGCTACCGATAATCGGATAACGCAAGTGCCAGAGATGCCCCTTTTTGTCTTCATGTTCCACTTCCAGATCAGACAGGGCGGTATGACAGCGTGGACACCAGTTAATCAGGCGGTTATCACGATAAATCAAGCCATCGTCGTAAAGACGGACAAAAACTTCGCGCACCGCCCTGGACAATCCTTCGTCCATGGTAAAACGTTCGCGCTGCCAATCACAGGAGGCGCCAAGGCGCTTGAGCTGGTTGATAATCTGCCCGCCGGAGGTCTCTCGCCACTGCCATACGCGCTCAACAAAAGCTTCACGACCCAGTTCATGACGATCGAGCCCTTCGGCATGCAACTGCTTTTCGACCACATTCTGGGTGGCAATACCGGCATGGTCGGTCCCCGGCATCCACAGCACCTCATAACCGCACATGCGTTTCCAGCGACACAGGATGTCCTGCAGGCTGTTGTTCAAAGCATGCCCCATGTGCAGGACACCGGTGACATTGGGAGGCGGAATAACGATGGAGTAAGCCGGCCGCGGTGAATCATCATGGGCGCTAAAATCACCGCGTTGTTCCCAGATGTCGAACCATTTCTGTTCTATCTGTGCCGGATCATAAGCTTTGGGCAATTGCCTGCTCATTGTAAGTACGTCCTTTTTCGTGCTGCGAAATTGATGTGATTTTTATCAGGTGGGATGCTACCGAGGCGACAATAAGGCGGGGAGACAAAAGATGTCAAGACCTCCTTTGCCTCCCCGCCGGTGTTTAACTGGTTTCCAATTCGGAAACTGCATTATGTTCATCCAGAGTTTCGGGATGAACACTAACTAGAAGAATCAACTGCGCGAATATCAATCAGCAGTTCAAACTTCTCCGCGCTTGATTTTTTCGATTTCGGCGCTGATCATGGTTTCGGCCAGATCGGGAACGACTTCCCAGACCACCTGCTCGAGCATTTCACGCGCCAGCCGTTCGATCAGCGGGCCGGCTACTTTTTCTACAATCTGCGCAATCTCCTCTTCCGGCAACTGGCGGAGCTGCTCTTCGAGGGTCTCGGCAGCAGGTGCAACAAGCGGGGGAACAATGGCGAATTCCTCGAAACTGTCAGCCTCCGCTTCAACTGCTTCAAGTTCTTCAATTTCTTCCGGCTCTGCTGCTATCAGCTGCTCTTCTGCATCAATCTCAGCCTCAAGTTCGTCTTCTGCTGCGCTGTCAGCAAATTCAGCAGCGGCGGCAGCGGTCGTCACCTTTTCGACATCATCCGAAAAAAGATCGTCATCGCGCCCGGTGGCAGGCGCCTCAAAGGAAGCCACCTCTTCCGACGCAGCAATCATGATCTCCTCTTCTTCAACCACGTCCCCTTCAGTCAGATCAAAAATGTCGTCAGCACCCAGTGGTTCTTCTTCCTGCATCATGCTCACATCAGCGGCAGCAGAAGTTTCATCGGCCATCTCTTCATCCGCCGCAGTCAGGTCGATAAAGGTAGCGGAATCCTCGACCAGTGCTTGCTCCTGCTCGAGATCCTCTGCCATCAACTCAGGCACATCATCGGATTCATCAACGGTTGCGGTGCTGTGATCTTCTTCCCTCCCGTCTGTGGCAACAAACTCAAAAGAAGGGCCCGGTTCTGCCATGTGCGCAGCGTCGGCAAAATCGGTTTCTGCTGTTACGCCTTGATCTTCGAAGCCTTGCTGATCTTCCCGTGGGGGGGCAGATGAGGCCGGAGCAGACACATAGGGAGCAAGCTGCTCCGGAGTCAACGCCTGGGCCGACGGGTAGGGATCATCTGCTGCGGGCTCTGCCGATTCTTCTTGATCCTCATCACTGGCTGCAAGCAATTCCTGCGGTTTAAGATCATTTTCCTCAAAAGAAACCTCGCTCCACAGTTCACTATCAGAAGATGACACGGCAACAGAGGTGTCGTTGGCCGCATCAGCGGGTTCATTATCCAGCTCTGGTACACCCCAAAAATCTTCCTCCCCGGCTTCAGGTGTTAGATCAGCGACCGCCGGCGCCATCTGCTCAGCCGTTACTGTCTCTGCGGAGACCTCATGTTCCGCCTCTACTTGTGCTGCGCTAACCAGACGCAAGGGTGGCACCTCAAAAAGGGCTGTTACCTTGTCGATCAGCGCTTGTGATTCGAACGGTTTGGTCAACCAGCCATCGGCGCAGACGTCGAGCGCTTTGGTTTCGTCAAACTCTTCAAAGGCGCCGGGGAGTAACAACACGGATGTTGTCCCCAGAGCGGGATGGCTCTTGATCGCTTGACAGAGTTCAAAGCCGTTTTTGCCGGGCATCATGATGTCGGCAATCACCACGTCAGGCTTATGAGTCAAAACCAGATCAAAGGCCTTGTCGCCATCACTGGCGATCAACAACTCAAAACCTTCCTTGGCAAAAATGATTTCGACGACTTTTTGAATAGTAATACTGTCATCGGCCAGCAGCAGCTTCTTCTTCATTGAGCCTCCTTGCACCTGACAGCGTCAGGCAAATCGAGCCGTTTCCCCGGCTTATTTCCATGGCTAACACATCAATATCCAGAATTTTATAAGCCCGCCCTTGATAAAAAAATGTACCAACCTGCCAGGCCGTCTCTCTTTCGCGCGCAACCGACAAGATCCCTTTGTGGTCGGCAACAATCCGACTGCCCGGTTGTGCCGCTAAAGCCAAAGATCCAAATTCCGAATCAACCAGAATGTAATATTCTGATTCTGAGTCATGTTCCAATCGATTGCCATCCCGACGACGCAGCAATATCGGCACCAGGGTTGATTCATGAACCAGAACATGATCGATTCCCGCCGGCAATAAGGGAAGCGGAAAAAGGGTGTTGCCCTGAACAATTTTGCGAATCTGAGCTAATGGTACAGCATAGTCATGATCACCGGCATGGAAAAGACCAAAAGCGCTCATGGCAGATCCCGATTGATTCCGTAAAAGCGTTCCGGTTCAAATACCATAAGCGGCGCGTCCTCTGCCAGCACAACCTCTGCACCGGCAAACCCCGGAGCGCTCTGAAACAACGGCGGGATAATAGCCCGGCGGAAACTGTCTGCCGGCGCCAGCCCTTCGACCCGGTCAACCAGAACAGCCCAGTTACCCTCTGAACCACACAGCACCAGTACGCTGCGCTGGAAGATATGGGCAGCGGATACCAGTCCCAGCATCAGGGTCGGGTCGATGAGCGGAATGACCGTATGGCGAAAGTCCAATGCTCCAACAATCCCTTTACGCAGATCACTACGCCGAGAGTCAAGCCGGCCGGCCAACTGTTCCAGCACTTCCACGACATGATCCAGATCAAGCACAAAGCGGATACCTGCCAGGGTAAATATCAGCCTCTTTCCTGGTGCTCCGACCATGACCCCTCGACACTTGAAAAGCGCTGATTTTTCTTGCAAACTTTGGCGACGCTAACATAAAGATTAGAAAGTGTCAAGCTACTAACTGATGGATGCTAAAACACTCCCCAGGGTTTTGGTAAAAACAGTCGCCGATACAGCGACAAGGCGAAACGGTCGGTCATCCCGGCAAGAAAATCGGTCACCGAAACCGCCAAACTGTCGCCTGGATACTGATGACCACCACAAGCGAGGAAAACGTCCCGGTTGGCGATAAAATGACCAAACAACTGGCGCAACAAAGCAGCGGCCTTATCAAACTCAGCCTGGACGCAAGGAGCCTGATAGACATGTTCGAACAACCAGCTGCGCAGGGCGCACATGGCCTGATCCATCTCGCCAGACAGCTGAACAAGGCCGCTGCCCGGTAACGATTGACGAATCAGGTCAGTAACCATGCGATCAATCCGCACTGAGTGGCGCTCACCAACGACTGCGACGATAGCTGCGGGAACATCATCATTATGAATAATTCCACCGCGCAGAGCATCATCAAGATCATGGCTGACGTAAGCGATGATATCCGCCAGGCGCACTATCTGCCCTTCCAGGGTTTGCGACCGCCGGGCTGCCGGCGCTGACAAAGCCCCCACCTGCCCTTTGGAGTGGTGAATAATCCCGTCCCTTACCTCAAAGGTGAGATTTAATCCGGCGCCATCGTTTTCGAGAACATCAACAACGCGCAGACTTTGCTTGACATGATGAAATCCTCCCGACACCAATTCATTGAGGACGCGCTCACCGACGTGGCCGAAAGGAGTATGTCCAAGATCATGGGCCAGAGCTATCGCTTCGGTGAGATCTTCATTCAATTGCAGGGCACGCGCCACAGTTCGTGCCACTTGTGCCACTTCAAGAGTATGGGTCATGCGTGTACGATAATGATCCCCTTCCGGCGAAAGAAAAACCTGGGTTTTATACTTAAGCCGTCGAAACGCTTTACTGTGAAGGATACGATCCCGATCGTGCTGAAAAACTGTGCGGATGCTACAGACTTTACCGGGGCGCAAACGACCTTTACTGCTAACACTACAGCAGGCACCGGGAGCTAAATGATCCATCTCATTTTTTTCTTGTGTTTCTCTTATCATCATCTGTGCCTTAAATAGCTAGTTCCATAACAATGAAACCTTTGACTATGCCTACAACGACAGAAGCTCAACAACAAATTTCTAAAAAATTCAAAAAAAAGTGTGTTATAAATTATTACAACCAAATCAATTAAATCCTCTTGATTTTTTACTAGCGGATGTTTTAGTTAAGATCAACGTAACTATTCAGCTCTATCCTTGCCACAGGATCCCCGACCCGGTGCTGAACAGATACAGATCAACGGCTATTTTGATATTGAAAAAAACTCAACTAAAAACCAGCAGTCCCAACCAATAGCAAAAGGAGAGTTAACTCGTATGTCGACCATAATGAAAATGGCAGCTGACATTATCGCAGCACACGCCTCGACAACACCGATGACCAAGGAAGAATTGATTGCCGAGCTGACGGAGGTGCATGCCGCCCTGGCGGCACTGGAAAAAGGGGAAAACGTTGCGCCCGAACAAAGCGATGAATCAATCCCCGCCGTCAGTCGCAAAAAAGCTTTTGGCAAGGACGCTATCTATTGCATGATCTGCGGCAAAGGATTCAAAACCCTGTCACGCCATTTGAAAACGGCCCATGGCATGACAGCCGGTGAGTATCGCAAAGCCTATGATATTCCCCGCGCACAATCGTTGGCTGCGAAAAATTATTCGGAAAGTCGCCGACTCATGGCGGTTGAACGTGGGCTCGCCGACAATCTGGCCAAGGCACGTGCCAATCGCAGCAAAAAGTAAAGAGCTACCCAATTGCATTGAAGGGGAGGGTCGGTTGACCATCCCCTTCAATTATATTACCCCGCACTATTCAAGGCGAAACATCACTTCTGCCAGGGTTTTGCCCTGGTCGTCCTCTACAACAACCGACCATTGGCCTCTCCACTGCGGCAAAAAACGCTTTGAAGAAAATGTACGCCAGTCTGCTGATTGTACCGGCAAGGCAACCCGCGCCATTTCCTGTTCTTCATAATACCACACGTGGGTTACCTGTGTTTCCTGACTCGCTCCGACAATCCGGGTAAAACAGTACAACTTACCAAAGTCAGCAGGATAAACCTCAACATTGTCCACCGGCAGCCGGTTTTCAATGGCGGTCGTAATAGTGGCATCGACAACCTCAAGCTCTGCCGCTTGAACCGAAAAAGCAACAGCGCAACAAACCACGAGCAACAATATCTTCTTTATCATAACCCTACTCCTTAGTTGTCAAGGGACATCGCCACAAAGCGCTACGACAATCTAATGACGGACAAAAAACTTTTACCATATGGGCATGTTAGCCCAAAGTTCTCGGCAAGGGTAGCGCCCAAATCAGCGAAACTGTCACGCACTCCCAGAGGTCTCGGATGATTCTGTGCCGGTGAATAAATCAGTAATGGAACATATTCGCGGGTGTGGTCGGTACCGGGAGTGACGGGATCGCAGCCATGATCTGCGGTAATCACCAGCAGATCGTCCGCTTCAAGGCGCGGCACCAGCTGCTCCAGCCAGCAATCCACTTCGACCAACGCCGCGGCAAACCCTTCGACATCACCCCGATGCCCATACACCATATCAAAATCGACGAGATTCGCCATAATCAGGCCACTTGAAATCCGCTCCAGCGCCATAAGGATTTCCGCCATCCCCATGCGGTTGTCGGTTGTCGGGATATGATGTGTCAATCCCCTGCCGGCAAACAAATCACCGATTTTGCCAATGCCGCAGGTTGCAATCCCCTGTTTGTGGAGCAGATCAAGCAAGGTATCGGCAGGCGGCAGACAGGAGAAATCATGACGACCGCCGGTTCGATAAAAGGTATCTGAACTCTCACCGCGAAACGGACGGGCGATGACTCGACAGATATTGTAAGGTTGCAGGACCTCAAAAGTAGCACGGCAGAGGTCGTAAAGCTGTGCCGGAGGGATGACATCTTCGTGGGCGGCAATCTGAAAAACCGAATCGGTGCTGGTATAAATGATCGGGCGCTTGCTGCGCAGGTGTTGTTCGCCGAGATCGCGCAGAATATCGGTTCCGCTGGCCGCGATATTGCCAAGAGGTCTGGTTCCGGCAATGGTGGTAAACAGATCGATAATGTCGGCTGGAAAGCCGGCAGGATAGGTCGCAAAGGGGCGTGAAAGTACCACACCGGTCAGTTCCCAATGACCGGTAACCGAGTCTTTGCCGGCACTGCGCTGCGCCATTTTTCCCCAGCAGGCCAGCGGCGCGGCAACGGCAGTAATCCCTGCAACCGGCACAATACAGCCAAGACCGAGGCGCTCCAACTGCGGCAGAGAGATGCCGTTGACTCCGGCCGCTACATGTTGCAGCGTTGCCGCATCCTCATCGCCGTAGTTAGCGGCATCCGGCAACGCACCTACCCCGACACCATCAAGAACAATCAGCACAACCCGTTTGTACATGGACCCCCCGATTAACCTGTCAGCGCGGACAATTCTCCGACAATCTTTACCCCCGCACTGGTGCCGATACGCGTTGCTCCGGCAGCAATCATCTCGCGGCAGGCCTTTAAGCTACGAATCCCCCCAGCGGCCTTGACACCGATCTTGCCCCTGGCGATTTGTGCCAACAATTGCACATCCTCAAGCACGGCTCCTGAAGAGGCAAATCCGGTCGAGGTTTTCACATAAGTCGCGCCGGCGTTGATGACAGCCTGAGTAGCGGCGATTTTCTGCGCGGTGTCAAGATAACAACATTCAATAATGACCTTGACGCCGGCCTGTTGCGCTGCCATGACCACCTGGGCGATTTCCTCTTCAAGACGATCCAGACGATGTTCCAGCAGATGATTCAAGGCGATCACCATGTCAATTTCTTCAGCACCGGCCGCTACCAGGTCGGCGCTCTCCTGAACTTTTTGCCGCAGGTTGTTGTAACCACAGGGAAAACCGACGACGCTGCCGACCTTTACTACCGAGCCATAAAGACGCTGTGCCGCCAGAGAAACCTGATTTGGTGGCACACAGACCGAGGCAAAACCGTATTCAACGGCCTCTTCGCACAAATCGATAATCTGTTGCGAAGTTACCGTTGGCAGCAGCAAGGTATGATCGATCAGGGCAGCCAGGGCGGCCGGAGAGTGCCGATCAGGTACGGTAGGAGGCATTGATCTTGACATACTCATAATTGAGGTCCGAGGTATAGTAGCTGGCCTCCCCGGCCCCCAGATGCAGATCGATAGTGACGACAAAGTTCTGTTTTTTCAGAATGTCGCCGGCTTGCGCCTCATTGTCAGGACCGATGGCCACGCCGTTTGCAACGATCGGGACATGATCAAAACAGATATCGATGCAACTCTGATCGAGATCGATTCCAGAATAACCGACCGCAGCAATGATCCGTCCCCAGTTGGCATCTTCGCCAAAAAATGCCGTTTTCACCAAGGCAGAGGTTGCTACTGAACGGGCGGCAATCCGGGCGGCATGGGCATCTTTGGCACCGACAACCTTGATCTGCACCATTTTCGTTGCCCCTTCACCGTCACTGACAATCATTTTGGCCAGGTCCAGCATCACCCGATTGAGATGATTGGCAAAAACCGCCGCCTCTTCACTCCCCGGGCAAATCAGTCGTCCCCCGGCAGCACCATTGGCGAGCAGCAGAACGGTATCGTTGGTCGAGGTATCGCCGTCGACGGTAATTGAGTTGAAACTGTCAGCAACAGCAGAATCCAGCAGTTCCTGGAGAAATGCGCTGTCGATCCGGGCATCCGTCAGCACGAAACACAACATGGTCGCCATATCAGGGTGAATCATTCCGGCCCCCTTGGCCAGACCGAGAATACTGTAGGGGTTATCACCCTGCTCTTTAGCACTGGCAATTTTTGTGAAGGCATCGGTTGTTATCATCGCTCGGGCAACCGCCTCGGCCTGGTCCGGACACAAGGCGGCAACCAGTTGCGAAATAGCGCGTTCAAACGGCGACAAGGGCAGGGGAACACCGATAACACCGGTCGACGAGACAGCAACCAGATCCGTGTCAATGGCCAATGCTGCAGCCGTTAAGGCTACCGTCTGCTCGGCAGCTGCGACCCCCTCTGCCCCGGTGCAGGCATTGGCGTTGCCGCTGTTGACAAGGATCGCCTGACACTGACCGGTAGCGATGCGCGGTCGCGTAACGAGCAAAGGCGCGGCAATCACCCGGTTGCGGGTAAAGACCCCGGCACACTGGGCAGGAGAGTCGGAAACAATCAACGCCATATCCAGCTTGTTGGATTTTTTAATGCCGCTGGCTACAGCAGCAAAACGATACCCGGCCGGCAGTGCGTGCTCTGTCATAAATCCCCCTTGAGGATGTTGTAGGTCTGTTCGGTTGGCAGCAGCAACCCGAAACTGGTGCCCTCTTCAGCGATCTCTTCGAGAAAGACATCGCCGAGCATCCGGTCAATCACAACCTTGGTCAACGCCAGACCAATGCCGACGCCGTGGGGTTTTTCCGTATCGATGTTGCCCAGTTGGGTGTAGGAACCAAAGATGCTGTCAAGGGCTTCTACAGGGATCTTTTGCCCATCATTATAAACCTGCACATAGACATACTCAAGCCCGTCATGTTGCCGCAATCGTGCCCGGACGCGCAAACGACCACCGCGGCGGTTGAACTTCACCGCATTGTCAATCATGGCGTGAAACGCCATACCGAATTTTTCCTGGTCGGCATAGATATCGGGAAGATCCTCTTCAATATCTATTTCTATTTCCAGCCCCAGATCCGTCATGCGCTTGCTGAAATATTGAAAGGCATCTGCAATCGACCAGGGCACACCGAAGGCTTTCCAGCGCCAGATTTCACGTTCTGACTCGATGGAAAAGAGGCGCAGCATCCCGGTGATCAGACGTTCAAGACGCTCCCCCTCTTCGCGCACCTGTTTAAGATTTTCCTGCAACTCGCTGTCACTAAGTTTTTGATAAAAGGAGAGGGAGAGATCGATATAGCCCATGATGGAAGTCAGCGGGGTTTTTAATTCGTGGGAGAGATTACAGACCAGCCGGGTACGTGCACGGTTTAACCTGACCAGATCTTCATTGGTACGTTCAAGTATGGCGGTCTGCTGGCGCAGATGTCGCACCAGATCAAAGTTTTCCATAGCCAGCGCAACCTGACTGGCGATGGTCACCAGCAGGCTCTGATCTTCCAGATCAAAAGGCTCTCCGGAAACCTTATTGTTAACGTTGATAACACCGACGAGATTATCCCGAATAAAGATCGGCACCGACAACAACGATTGATTCTTGTATTTATGGCTGCTATCCAGACTGGTAAAGCGCCGGTCTTTGTCGATATTAGTGACCAGAACCGGCTCGCCGGTAGCGACGACATGCCCGGAGATTCCTTCTCCCGAAGCAACCCGAACACTATTGGCAATGGCAGCATCCAGGCCACATGCCGAAGCAATGTGGAGCATACCGTCTTCTTTCAGGAGCATCAACGACGCCATTTCAACCCCGGCAGATTGGACGATGGAGTCAAGAATCTGATCGAACAACTGTTGCAGATCGCCGCCACTGCTGGCGGTTTCACCAACCTTCTTCAGCAGTACCAGGTCCGCCATACGGCGCTGGGCTTCACGGCGGGCGTCATCCTGATGATGGCTGTGATAATAGGAGCTGACCCCCTGGCGGGCAATCTCGAGGACTTCATCCGGGGAAAAAGGCTGGGTCAGATAGTCGAGAGCACGTTCACGCAGCACCTGACGCAGAGTTTGGAAATCCTGCGCAGGTGAAAACATCACCACCTGAATTGCCGGGCTATGCTGGCGAATAAGACGCAGCACATCCATGCCGCCGGTGTCAGGCAGGGTCAGATCACAGAACACCAGACCGACATGGTGCTGATCGAGAAAACCGGCCATTCCCGCACCGCGATCAAGACACAGCAGCGGATACCGGTCAGTCGCCAGGATGTCCTTTAACACCTGAAGCGTCTGCGGCACCGCACTGACGAGCAGAATAGCCGGAAGATCCTGAGTCCATTTTTGTCTTTGATCTGCCATCAGCGTATCTTTTCAGCACGAAAGAAAGGGTTCACCTACCGCAGCATTTTTTATATTTCCGGCCACTGCCGCAGGGACAAGGATCGTTGCGCCCGACTTTTTCTTCATCGCGCGTGATGGGTGTTTTCCCCTGCTCTTCACTGTCTGAGCGATTCATGATGATCTTGCGGCGCCGCTGTTCTGCCTCAAGCTGTTCCACATCCTGCTGGCGCGCCAACTGAATGCGGTAAATCTTCTGGATAACCTCCTGGCGCACCCGCCCCATCATCTCCATAAACAGGGCATAAGCTTCACGCTTGTACTCCTGTTTGGGGTTTTTCTGGCCATAACCGCGCAGACCGATCCCCTGTTTGAGGTGGTCGATCGACAGCAGGTGATCCTTCCATTGGGAATCAAGGGCCTGCAGTAACAGCACCCGCATCAACTGTTGCATCACTTCCGGGGTAAATTCTTCAGCCTTCTCTTCCAGACGCCGGTGTGCCAGATTTTTCAGCTGTGTTTCCAAAGCCGCGCGGGTAATGGTGTCACGATCAAGCGTCGTTAGCTCCGGCATGAAATAGAACTGATTGAAGAAATCCTCGGTTAGACGAACCCAGTCCCATTCTCTGGCCGGGGTTTTGTCGGGGCAAAAAGAAGCGATCATATCTTCAACGGTTTCGTTGACAATACTCACATAGGTATCTTCGAGCTGTTCACCAGCCAGTACTTCGCGGCGCTGGGTATAGACTACCTCACGCTGCTTGTTCATGACATCGTCGTATTCAATCAGATGTTTCCGAATGTCAAAGTTGTGGGATTCGACCTTGCGTTGGGCATTTTCAATTGCTTTGCTGATCATGCCGTGTTCGATCGGCTCCCCTTCAGGAATCTTCAGCTTGTCCATGACATAGGCAACGCGCTGGGAACCGAATATGCGCAGCAGATCATCTTCGAGGCTCAAATAGAAACGGCTTTGACCGGGATCGCCCTGACGCCCGGAACGACCGCGTAGCTGGTTGTCGATACGCCGTGATTCATGACGCTCGGTACCAAGGATATAGAGTCCGCCGGCGGCAAGCACTTCTTCGCGCTCAGCGCGACAGCGGTCAACATACCCAGGCAGCAACTCGTCATAACATGCCTGTGGATTTTCGGCCGTAGCTGCTTCGCTGCGGGCCAGCATCTCCGGATTGCCGCCCAGAACAATGTCGGTTCCACGACCGGCCATGTTGGTAGCAATAGTGACTGAGCCCTTGCGTCCGGCCTGGGCGACAATAAAGGCTTCGCGTTCATGCTTTTTGGCATTCAGTACGTGGTGCGGAACACCGCGTTTTTTCAGATGTTCGGAGAGAAGTTCCGATTTTTCAATGGAAATGGTGCCGACCAGTACCGGTTGGCCACGCTGATGACAATCAATAATATCTTCGACCGTCGCCAAAAATTTCTCCTTGACGGTTTTATAGATCACATCGGATTTATCGATCCGCTGCATTGGCCGATTGGTCGGTATCACCACCACTTCGAGCTTGTAGATTTCCTGGAATTCTGCTGCCTCGGTATCGGCGGTACCGGTCATCCCCGCCAGTTTTTTGTACATGCGGAAGTAGTTCTGAAAGGTGATAGTCGCCAGGGTCTGATTTTCATTGGCAATTTTCACCCCCTCCTTCGCTTCCACCGCTTGATGCAGGCCATCACTCCAACGCCGGCCCGGCATCAAACGACCGGTAAACTCGTCAACAATATGTACTTCACCTTCATTGACGACATAATCGACATCGCGTTCAAACAGGGCGTGAGCCTTGAGGGCCTGATTGACGTGATGGACCAGCTCAATATTACCAGGCTCGTAGAGATTATCGACATTCAGCAGCTGTTCTACCTTGGCGACACCCTGTTCGGTCAGAGCGGCAGACTTGGCCTTTTCATCGACGGTATAATCTCCGGTGTGACGCTTGACCGTCTGACCGATCTTGCCGTCACGCTCTTCGATAACCTCCCCTTTTTGCAAACGCGGGATGATCCGGTTGACGTTGTAATACAGATCACTGGATGATTCGCTGGGACCGGAGATAATCAACGGAGTTCTGGCTTCGTCAATCAGGATCGAGTCGACCTCATCGACAATGGCATAATGCAACTCGCGCTGAACATAATCCTCCAGGGCGAATTTCATGTTGTCGCGCAGATAATCGAAGCCAAATTCATTATTGGTGCCGTAGGTGATATCAGCGCCATAAGCCACCTTGCGCTGGGCATCGGTGAGTCCATGGACGATACAGTCCACGCTCAACCCCAGAAAGCGGTAGATGGTTCCCATCCACTCGGCATCGCGGCGCGCCAGATAATCGTTGACAGTAACGACATGCACACCCTTCCCCACCAGGGCATTCAGATAGATCGGCAGGGTCGACATCAGGGTCTTACCCTCACCGGTTTTCATTTCGGCGATTTTGCCATCGTTGAGAACCATACCGCCTATCAACTGAACATCAAAATGGCGCAGACCAAGAACACGCTTGCTCGCTTCACGCACGACAGCAAAAGCTTCAGGCAGTAACTGGTTAAGTTCCTCGCCATTGGCTAATCGCTGACGGAATTCAAGGGTTTTATGCTGCAGTTGATCATCGCTTAGCTGCTCGAATTCAGGCTCAAGAGCGTTGATTTTTTCAACCTGTGGCTGCAGTTTTTTCAGATTGCGTTCGTTCTTATTACCGATGACTTTAACCAGGAGGTGACGAATCATGTGAGGTACAACTCCAATGAGCATCAACAAAAAAGCTGATACGAAAAAAATTAAGTATCTGTTCAGCAGCCACGTTGCATGGGATCGGAGCTACCAAGACAAGGGCGTCTGTCGCCATGGACGGCGACAATCGAACGGCCATGGACGGCGCAAAGTGTCCCTTGATGTGATTACCCTGATCCCTGCTGAACAGATTGAAAAATGAATTCACAAGGGGACAAAAGGGACGTCACCGTTGCTGAACGGCGGCATAGTAACACATGGCAAGAAGGGCTCACAAGCACTAATGGGCATTATCAAAAGAAGGGAAAATGACTACAAAAACACTAAAATTGCTTAAAAAATAAGGAGTCTACAGAAAAGTCCGGGGATTGATGGGGACACCATTTAGATGAACCTCATAATGCAGGTGCGGTCCGGTGGAAGTACCGGTGTTCCCAACCTGGGCAATGCGCTCCCCACGCTTGACGCGCTGACCTACTTTGACCAGGTTTCTTGAGTTATGGGCATAGAGGGTTTGATAGCCGTAACCGTGATCGATGACCAGGTTATTGCCATAGGTCGGTGAATATCCCGCCCGGGCAATGATACCATCAGCCGTGGCAGTCACCGAAGTACCGATATTGGCAGCGATATCAAGCCCGTCATGCATCACTGTGCGGCCATTAAAGGGGGATTTGCGCTCTCCAAAGTAGGAGGAGAGCCAGCCACGGGTCGGCCAGCCTTTGGGAGTCGAGCGACTGATGGAAATTTGATCGTTGAGCAGGTTGCGAACATCCTGTTGTGCCTGGCGACGCAATTCAATGTCGATCTGGAGGGCATTGATCTGTTGTTGAATCTCGCTGAGCGACAAATTGTCCCTATCAGGCTGTCCACCCATAGCCACGGGAATCAGACGTCTATCATCTTCAAGGTTGGCCAATTGACGTATACGTGCTTCAGATACTTCCAGCGAGGCGAGATCCTGCTGCAAACGTTCGACATCGAGAACCAGACGTTGCAAATTCTGACGTTGATCACTGGTTTCAACACGCAGACGCTGTAATTCCTCGAACTCAATCTGGAGTGATACATAGTTCCAGGCAAAAAATAAAAAAAGCACTCCCCCGAGCAGCAGTGAGCAAAGGGTAAAACCCAGGAAAGTTTTTCTGATGCGTAAAGATCTCACCCTGCTTCCCGACGCGGAAACAAGGATCAACTTTAAGTATCTGGATTTAACCATCTTGTTCCTTACGGACAGCGAATCAACGATTTTTTAAGCTCTCGAATAATTATTACAGCACACTAATATCATAAAAATGTCAGAGATCCAAGACATTTATTGCCAAGGCAAATTCATCGCAATCCGGAAATTTAACACAGTTAATACAATCGCCCCAAACCTTTTGTGGCAATTGTGCCTTATCAATTTCGACGAACCCGAGTTTTTTAAAAAATTCAGGCTGATAGGTCAGGGCAAAAACCTTCTGCAAACCGAGGTCTTTGGCTTCATAAAGACATTTTTCAACAATTTGCCTACCGATCCCCTTGCCATACTGTCCCGGTACCACCGCCAACGAGCGAACTTCGGCGAGATTTTCCCAGCAGATTGCCAGAGCGCCGATACCAAGGATCTGCCCATCTTCTTCGTAGACATAAAAATCACGAATAGAATCATATATGGCCGCCAGAGAACGGCCAAGCAGCTGTCCCTCTTTGGCATAGGTCAGCAACAGCTGATGGATAGTTCGCGCATCGGGAATTCGGGCACGACGGATCATCTTCTACTCCTTCAATAAGCGGATCAGTTGATAACGGGGCGCTGCGACAGACCGATCAGCTCGCGGGCATGAATGTGCGCCTGTTCGCCAACGTGGGAACCACCAAGCATGCGGGCTATTTCCCGCTCGCGCTCAGCGTTACGGAGACATTCGACCAGAGTCGTCGTGCGGTCGCCCGCAGTAGTTTTACTGACCCGGTAATGGTGATCGGCAAAAGACGCCACTTGCGGCAGATGGGTCACACAGAGCACTTGAATATCACGCCCGGTACGCCGGATCTTTTCGCCGACCGCAGTGGCGGCCTCGCCACCGATGCCGGCATCGACTTCATCAAATATCAGACTGATCAGGTCGTCACCTACCGGCGCACAGCGCCGCAACGCCAGCATAATCCGCGACAGCTCACCGCCCGAAGCAATCTTTGACAGGGGCTGTGCCTGTTCGCCGGGATTAGCGGCAAGATAAAATTCACCACGCTCCAGGCCATCAGGGCCCGGCTGCTCCAGCCTGGTCAAACGTAGTTCAAAACGCGCCTGGGGCATGGTTAGTTCCGCCAACTGCAATTCAACCGCCGCAGCCAACTGCTGCGCAGCCTGTTGACGTTTAATACTCAGGGTATTGGCAGCAACAATGAGTGCCCGCTGCTGTTCATCACAATGACGCTGCAGATCTTCGCGCCGCGACTCCCCCGCCGTCAGCTCATCTAATTCCTGCCGGGTGCGCTGTTCGAAAGCAATCAATTCGTCCAGGGTCGGGGCATACTTGCGCTTGAGCCGTTCAAGCAGGGCCAGGCGCTCTTCCACCTGTTCTTGCCGATGCGGTTCAAATTCCAGCTTTTCACCGTAATCACGCAACTGCAGCGCGACATCTTCCAGATTATACAGGCTTTCACGCAAGCGTTCAGACAAGCCGCCAAGCAGCGGGTCAATAGCGCGCAGGCCATCAAGCTGAGCGGCGATGGTGCCAACCTGTTCGCAGACCGACTGCTCATTGGCGTAGAGGGTTGCGTAGCCACCGCTACTGGTCAGGGTCAACTTCTCAGCATATTGCAACAGCCGGCGTTCCTGGTCCAGCTCAACATCCTCTGCCGGTTGCAGTCTGGCATCGACGAGCTCCTGCTGAACAAAAGACAGGTAATCAATACGCTGCCGGCGTTCTCGCAGTGCGGCTTCAAACCGGGCAAGGTCATTTTGCAAATGGCAATAGTCTTTATAGATCAGCTGGTAGGCCGTCAGTTCCGGTACCAATCCGGCAAACTCATCAAGCAGAGTCAGGTGCATTTCCGGACGCTGCAGGGATTGATGCTCATGCTGACCGTAAATATTCACCAGATCGCCAATCAATTCGCGCAGCTGCCCCACCGGTACCAGCGTGCCATTGACAAAGGCTCGATTCTTCCCGGAACGCGAGAGGGTCCGGCGCACAACCAGTTCATCGTCAACGGGTAATTCAGCGGCACGTAAGCGTTGGCGGAGCGGCGCTTGCGGGGGCAGACTGAATACCGCTTCCACCTCGGCACTCTCGGCGTCGGTACGGATCACTTCACCACGCGCACGACCACCCAGCAACAGATTCACCGCATCAATGATAATTGATTTGCCGGCTCCGGTTTCTCCGGTCAGTACGGTAAAACCGGACTCAAAGGTGACATGCAGTTGTTCGATAATGGCGAAATTTTTGATGATCAGATCTGTCATCATCTTTGCAATCGGTCTCCACGGGAAAATTACTTTTAGCGCTCGCCCCAGCTCAGCTTGGTGCGCAGGATCTGGAAGTATTCCCGATAAGGGCTGATCACCAGGCGGGCTCGGGTTTCTGAACGACGCACCTCAACCCGATCTCCGGGAAGCAGCTTGTGTCCAACCTGGCCGTCGGCAGTAAAAAAAACCACATCATCCTGAAACTTGACCACAATCTCGATAATCGAGCGACTCCAGATGATGATCGGGCGATTGGTCAGCATGTGCGGGCAGATAGGAGTGATCAGCAAGCTGTTAATCTCGGGATAGATAATCGGTCCGCCGGCAGACAGGCTGTACCCGGTTGAGCCGGTCGGGGTAGAAACAATCAGCCCGTCAGCCTTATAGGTACTCAAATGACGGCCATCGACATAGGTTTCCAGATCGATGATCCGCGCCAGAGCACCCTTGTTAATCACCGCGTCATTCAGCACGGTATATTCACCAACCACCTTGCCGTCACGATGAATGAGGGCGTCGATCATCATGCGCTCGGATATTTTATAGTCGCCGGCAATCAGCTTGTCGAGCATGTCGGGCAATTCTTCCCGGGTGATTTCCGTCAAAAAGCCAAGTTGCCCGAGATTGACCCCGACAATCGGCACCTGACGGTCGCCAATTTGCCGGGCCACCGAGATCAGGGTGCCGTCACCACCAAGAACCAGAATCAGATCGACCTGTGACGGAATCTCTTCTCCAGCGCAACTTGCGACCTGACCGATCTGCTCAGCCAGTCCATCCTCAATTACGACTTCAACCCCGGCGCTGGCGAAACGCTGGATAGCAAACAGGGCAATCTGCTCGACTTCGGGGTGGCTTTTTTTGGCGTAGATACCAACTTTTTTCAGCTTCACAACGTAGGCTCCCAAGCGTCTGAATGTACAGCAAACTCCTGATCTCTCTGCTGTTCTTATACCCGGAACAGGCCTGCACAACTACCATGAATTCCGGCATTAAGTCTATCCCATTTCCAAGATCCTGCGAGCGCATTGCGGTTGTTGTGAACAACCACGCGGCATGCTAGAGTTATGAGCAGCTGTACCATCCCATCAGCCACCATGAAAGCCCCTATGGATCTGTTTGAACATAACATTAGCAATGACCGTCTGGCACCATTAGCAGAGCGGATGCGCCCGCAACATCTTGACAATTTCGTCGGTCAGGAACAACTGCTCGGCCCGGGCAAGCTTCTGCGGCAGTTGATCGATGCGGATCAATTGACCTCGGCTATCTTCTGGGGGCCGCCGGGAACCGGGAAAACCACCCTTGGCCACCTGATCGCCCGGCGCACGGCGAGCCGGTTTGTTTTTTTCTCGGCGGTGATGGGAAGCTTAAAAGAGGTCCGCGAAATCCTCACCGAGGCGCGCAACCAACGCGCCTATCATCGCCGCAAGACCCTGCTCTTTGTCGATGAAATTCATCGCTTCAACAAAGCGCAGCAGGATGCATTTTTACCGGCCGTCGAAACCGGCGATATTATTCTCATTGGTGCAACGACCGAAAATCCGAGCTTTGAAATCAACTCCGCCCTGCTGTCACGCTCACGGGTCTTCGTGCTTGAGGCGCTGCCTGCTGACGCCATCAAAACCCTGGTGACCAGAGCCCTGACAAGTTCCGCTGGATTGGCCGACTACCACCTTGAGATCACGGCTGAGGCCCTGGAATTTCTGGCCGAAAAAGCTGGCGGTGACGCCCGCATTGCCCTCGGCGTGATAGAGAACGCGGCCCTGTCCGGTGGGGAGAAAATCATCGATCTGCCGCGTATCGCCGAGGCACTACAAACCCGCGCCCTGCGCTACGACAAGGGGGGAGAGGAACACTATAATGTCATCTCCGCCTTCATCAAAAGCCTGCGTGGATCTGACCCGGATGGCGCTATTTACTGGCTGGCGCGCATGCTCGACGCCGGCGAAGATCCCCTGTTCATCGTCCGGCGCATGGTCGTGTTTGCCTCGGAAGATGTCGGCAACGCTGATCCACGCGCCCTGCAGGTGGCAATAGCCGGCCAGCAGGCAGTTCATTTTGTCGGCATGCCCGAAGCACGGATCTGTTTGGCCCAGGCAGTGACTTATCTGGCCAGCGCTCCGAAAAGCAACGCCAGCTATATCGCTATCGGCCAAGCCCTGGCAGAAGTACGCAAGTCTGGCGCCCTGCCGGTACCCAAACACCTGCGCAATGCACCGACCTCATTGCTGAAATCCCTCGACTACGGCAAAGACTACCAGTACGCCCATGACTATACCGGTGCCGTAAGTGATCAGCAGCATCTCCCCGACCAACTGGCAGGCCGGCAATATTATCAACCAACCGATCGTGGCTATGAGAAGCTCATCGGCGAGCGCCTGGAACATCTGAGACAGCTACGGAAGACTAAAACTTGATGCTTTCGCAAACAGCATCTTACTTGGATGGCTATGCAAAAAGCGCCAAATGCAAGGCGCGCCATTGTTGAACAATGAGGCGTACTTAAGTACGTCGAAGCAGTGAAACGATGGCGGCAACGCAGCAGTTGGTGAGTTTTTGCGACGCCATCAAAACATGAAACGCCGCATACTCACATTCATCAATAACCCCACCCCAATCATCATCGTCACCATACTGGTCCCACCATAGGAAAACAACGGCAAGGGCACCCCGACCACCGGCAGCAAACCGATCACCATGGCGAGATTGACGACAATATGCCAGAAGAACATAGCGGTGACGCCGATCGCCAGAAACAGCCCGAACTGATCACTGGCGCGCCGGGCAATATAGAGCCCCCAGGCAATCAAAAAAAGGTACAATAGCAACAACAACAGACAACCGACAAATCCCCATTCTTCAGCAAAAACCGAAAAAGCAAAGTCGGTGTGGCGCTCCGGCAGAAAGGATAGCTGGGCCTGGGTTCCCTCAAGAAACCCCTTGCCAAAGATCCCCCCACTGCCAACGGCAATCTTTGACTGGATAATATGGTAGCCACTGCCCAGCGGATCAGCATCAGGGTTAAGGAAGGTCCTGACCCGGGCACGCTGATAATCATGCAGGCCAAACCATCCCACCACCCCGGTCGCCAGAGCCAGAATCGCCAACCAGACAAGCGTTGCGCGCTTCAGACCGGCAAACACCAGCATGCTCAGGGCGATCAATACCACCATCACCGTTGTGCCAAGGTCGGGCTGCTTGAGAATCAACAGGGTCGGCACCAGCAACCATAGAGCGGGACGCCACAGATCTCTCACGGCAAAACCCTGAGACGTGGCCATTTTTGTCAGCAGGCGGGCAAACAGCAGAATAATCGCCACCTTGATCACTTCGCTCGGCTGGACATTAATAAAGCCGAGATTAATCCAGCGGGTTGCGCCCATGGTCGTGCGGCCAAGAAAGATGACGGTGACAAGCAGTCCGATCCCGAAGATATAAGCGTGAACCGCCAGATACTGCAGATGACGGTAGTCAAAAAGACACACCAGCATGGCAATAAACAAACCACTGCCCAACCACACCAATTGTTTAAGGTAAAGTGGCGTGCCACCGTAGCTCCAGTTTGCCGTGGCACTATAAAGGTTCATAATCCCCACAGCAGCAAGCATCAGCACCGTCAACAACAAAACCCAGTCAAAGTGATAGATTAGCCGGCGATCAAACATCGTAAATATATCCTATTCGCCGCTGTTGCGAAAATAACGGCTGATAATATCGCGCGCGATGGGTGCGGCGACCCGCCCTCCTGACTGACCGTGCTCAACGATAACTGCTACCGCAATTTCAGGATTTTCAACTGGGGCATAGGCGACAAACAGAGCATGGGAGCGCTGACGATAGGGAATATGCTCATCACCGGTCAATAGTTCTTCTTCTTCATCACTCAAACGCCGAACCACCTGCGAGGTGCCGGTCTTGCCGGCTACGCTGAGCCAATCAAGGTGAGCGAGACGACCGGTTCCGCGCAAATCGCCGACAACGGCGACCATCCCTTCTTCAACAGCTTGCCAGTGCTGCGGTGAATAATCGAGTTGACGGATCAGTTGCGGCTCAAACAGTTGGGTGACGTTCCCCTCCCAATCTTCGATGCGCTCCACGATTTGCGGCTTCAGCACCTGCCCACCGTTGACCAGGGCAGCAGTCATCACCGCCAACTGCAAAGGCGTGGTCAACACATACCCCTGACCGATAGAAGCGATCACTGTTTCCCCGGCGTACCAGGGCTCATTAAATTGCCGGCGCTTCCATTCGCGGGACGGGATAGTGCCGGCACGCTCCCCCGGCAAGGCAAAACCCAGAGTTGAGCCGAAGCCGAATTCTTTGGCCGCTGCTGACAGTTTGTCGATGCCCAACTCCAACCCGACCTGGTAAAACCAGACATCGCAGCTTTCGCGCAGCGCCATTTTCAAATTAGCCGCACCGTGACCTTCACGTTTCCAACAACGAAAGCGTGAATCACCAACAACCAGAGCTCCGGGACAATAGATCTCGCGATTAGTGCCGGCGATCCCTTCGCGCAGCGCTGCCAGAGCAACCACCATCTTGAAGGTTGACGCAGGCGGATAAAGACCGGTAATCGCTTTGTTCTGTAGTGGGTTACGACGATCACCAAGCAAGCTGCGCCACTCATCCGGGCTTATCCCGCGGGCAAACTGAGCCGGGTTATAGGTCGGCAGGCTGACCATTGCCAGGACTTCACCAGTGTGGACATTAAGTGCAATCGCCGCCCCGGCACGATTGCCAAAAGCTTCTACTGCGGCTTTTTGTAACTCCAGATCAACTGTCAGATAGACTTTTTTGCCTGGTTCGGAACTCTGCGCCTGTAACATCCGCAGCAACCGCCCCTGCACATCAACCTCAATCAGTTGTTGCCCCTTGTCCCCCCGTAAAGAATCTTCATAGCTGCGCTCCAAAGCCACCTTGCCGATCAGATCACCGCCCCGGTATTCCCCGAAGGATGCGTTTTTCAGCTCCTGCTCGGTGATTTCCCCCAGATAACCAACCACATGGGCAACGGCATCAGGGTCAGGATAATCTCGTAGCGGGCGCACTTCGATTAACACTCCGGGCAAATCGATACTGTTTTCCTGAACCCGCTCGACCAGCTCCCGTTCGACATCGATTATCAGCGGAACGGGTCGGTACGCCGGCAAGCGCCGCCCTTCCTGCCAACGCATCTCCAGTTGCTCGGCACTGACATCGAGCAGACTGGACAAGCGACTAAACAGCTCGTCACGCTGGACAATATCCTGACGCATCACCGAGATCTGAAAAGCCGGGCGGTTATCGACCAGCAATACCCCATGACGATCATAGATCGGACCGCGCGGTGCCTCGGTTATCAGCATGCGCGTGCGATTACGCACCGAGCGATCAAAAAGATCTTCGTAACTGATAACCTGCAGGTACCAGAGGCGCAACAACAGCAGCACAAATACCAGCACCGCCGCCAGCGTATAGAGATAAAAACGGCGCCTGACGATGGGAAGATCGATCCACTTGACCTTGAGGTTCACGATAGATCTCCACGAAAAATCCTGGTGGGGTCTGACCGTCCGGAACCCTTCAGAAACCAACGGGGGAAAAAGATCAGCAGCAGGAAAAATACCAGCAGGGTACTGAGGGTCTGTTGTGCCAGGTTGGTGGCTAACAAATAGAGGATGGTAGCAAGATCAGCATAGGTGGTCATAATAAAAGCAACCAGCAAACCATGAACAACATTGGCGCCGATCAGCATCAACATCAGCAGGGCCGGACTTTCAACGTTAAGTTTATCCGCCAGCAGACGAATCAGGATAAAAACCACCAGACAAGCAGCTACATGTAATCCAATAGTGGTGCCACTCATGCTGTCAAGGAACGCTCCCAACAGCATGACTGTCAGCATGGCAGGCACCGGTCTTTCGCGCAGCGCCAGCAGCACAACCAGAATCAACATCAGATTGGGGCGCCAGCGTGCTTCGAGAAACAGCGGGGAAAAAGTGCTCTGCAGCAGCAAAAAAACGCCGGCAGCAACCAGGTAAAGTAAACAGCGATTCATCGATCTTCACCCAAAACGACAAGCACTTCTTCCAGACGGCTGAAATCGGCCATTGGTACCGCCTCAATACGCTGAAACAAATCAAAGTAATCATGCGAAGTAGAAACCACGCGGGCCAACGGCAGCCCCTTGGGGAAAATGCCCCCCATGCCGGAGGTGACCAGCAGATCGCCGGGCTGGATCGTCGCGTCTTGCTCGATATACTCAACACTCAGCCGGTCACCATGGCCGCGCAAAATCCCCCGGGAGCGGGTATCCTGTATCAAGGCGGCCACAGCCGATGATGGGTCGGTGATCAGCAGAACCCGTGCACTGTGGGGAGAGGTTTTGATAACGCGCCCGACAACACCATCGTAAGCCACCACAGGGAGCCCCTGACGCAATCCTGAGCGCGATCCCTTATCAATCACAATGGTGCGCGACCAGGGGGTCACATCCTCACCAATCACCTGGGCCGGGAGCGCCGCGAGATCAAGGTCATCAACAAAGGCCAGCAGCTTGCGCAGACGCTGATTCTGCAGGGTAACTTCATCAAGCTGATTGAGACGGGCCCGCAATGTCCGATTTTCCGCCGCCAATTCCAGATTGCGCTGACGGGTATCAACCAGCCACAGATAATCGCGCCACACCCTGAGAAAGCCGTTTGCCGCCCTATCGATACCCAGTTGAAGAGGGGCCGTAGCGGACAACACCGCCCGTTCGAAAAAAGTTGTGACCGATTTCTGGCGGACATTGTACGAGTAGAGGGTCAGCGCTGCCAGCAATAACAGGATCGCCAGCAAGTAAAAACGATAGCGAGTTAACAGGTCACGCATCAGACGCCCTTAGTGAAAAAGGCTGCAACAAGCTGCAAACAGACAGGGAGGATCGACTGATCCTCCCTGCGACTGCAACCCTCAGAGATGTAATGGCACACAGTCTCAGGAAGAAACCGATACCTGTTTGAGCAGATCAAGCTGGTCGAGAACCGCACCGGAGCCAAGCACAACGCAAGAGAGTGGTTCTTCGGCGATCAGCACCGGCAGACCAGTTTCTTGACGCAACAAGAGATCAAGATTTTTCAGATAGGCGCCGCCACCAGCAAGAACAATCCCCTTGTCGACGATATCCGCTGCCAGTTCCGGCGGGGTACGTTCGAGGGAAATACGCACCGCTTCGATAATTGTGCTGATCGGTTCCGACATGGCTTCACGGATCTCATCAGAATTGACGACAAGAGTCTTGGGAATACCACTGACCAGGTCACGTCCTTTGACCTCCATCGTTTTGGTATCTTCGCCGGTAGAGTAAACGTTACCGATCCCGATTTTAACCCCTTCCGCAGTGCGTTCACCAATCAGCAGATTGTACTTGCGCTTAATGTACTGGACAATCGCCTCATCGAGCTTGTCGCCGCCAACACGGACACTCTGGGCATGAACGATACCGGCCAGGGAGATCACCGCAACCTCGGTAGTACCGCCACCAATATCAACAATCAGGTTTCCCGACGCCTCAGTGATCGGCAGACCGGCACCAATAGCGGCGGCCATCGGCTCTTCAATCAAATACACCTCACGCGCACCGGCCGATTCCGCCGATTCGCGCACCGCACGCTTCTCCACCTGAGTAATGCCGGACGGCACACAGATGACAATGCGCGGACGCACGAGATTCTTACGGTTGTGCACCTTGCGGATAAAGTAGCGCAGCATTTCTTCGGCATAGTCAAAATCGGCAATAACGCCCTCTTTCATCGGCCGAATAGCAACAATACTACCGGGAGTGCGTCCCAGCATTTCTTTAGCATCCTTGCCCACGGCCAGCACCCGCCGCTGGCCGGCGGCGCCAGTCTGCACAGCGACGACAGAGGGTTCACTGACCACAATCCCCTTTCCGCGCATGTAGACCAGCGTATTGGCGGTACCCAGATCGATGGCCAGATCATTTGAAAACAGACCTAGAAAGGCGTCGAATATATTAATCATGTGATGTCCTGTATGCGCCGGCGGCGCAGGAGGGATTGATAACTGAAACCCGTTGAAAAACCTTGCCACTCTAGCAAATGCGATTTCATTAGGCAAGGACTATGAGGGCAAAAATTTCATTGCATTCAGGCAATTTTCTGGTCTAATGTACGGGTTTATTTTATCGAAAGAACTTAAAAATACTACCGAAGGAGCATCAAAAATAATGCTTGATATTGTCCGGTCGAAAAAGAAATCCTTTCTGATTAAAATTGCCTTTGCTGTTATTATTCTCAGTTTTGTCATCGGTTATACCATGCTGACCGCCCCCACTGACCAGCGCTCCGATCGTAGCCGTGACGTCGCAGCCAGGGTCAATGGCGACCCCATCAGCTTTGCCGCCTACCAAAGCGTTTACAGCAATCTTTACAACCTCTATCAGAGTATCTATCAAGGCGCTTTTGATGCCAATCTGGAACGCCAGCTGAATCTACCCCGCCAGGCGCTGCAGCAATTGATTGAAGAACAACTGCTGGTACAAACAGCTAAACGTCTTAACCTGCGCGTCAGCAACCAGGAGCTGGTTAACAGTATTGCAGCGTACGATACTTTCCAGGTTAATGGTCAGTTTAATCGCGACCGCTACGTAGAAGTCCTCAGTTACCAGCGTATTTCTCCGGAACAATTTGAACAATCGCAGCAGCGCGAACTGCTGACCCAAAAGGTTCGTGACCACCTGCAACAGAATGTCACCATCACTCAGGACGACGTTGTCTCCTTCTTTCATCGGGAAAATGACATGATCAATCTTGATTATGTCTGGCTAACAGCAGCCCTGGTAGAGTCGAAGGTCGAGGTGACCGATACCGCCCTTGAGGAGTTTTTCAACGCCAACCAGGAAGCATTCCGCATTCCAAAGCGGGTCTCCCTGCGCTATCTATTGTTCGACCCGGCTCGCTACGAAGCTGAACTTCACACCTTCAGCGAAGCCGACATGGATCGCTATTACCGCCGCAATCTTGAACTATTTGAAGTAGAAGAGCAGGTTAAAGCGGCGCACATTCTGTTGCGCATTGACGAAAACAGTGACCCGGACACGATCAATAGACGCCGCGAACTGGCGCAGAATATCCGTCAGCAATTGCGCGATGGTGCTGATTTTTCCCAACTGGCGAAATTGCACTCAGACGACACCGCCAACGCTGCTGACGGCGGTGATCTGGGCTATTTCGGGCGCGGCGTGATGGTCAGCGACTTTGAAGCTGCGGCCTTTGCCCTGCGCCCCGGCCAGATGAGTGATGTGATTCAAACCCCTTTTGGTTTTCATCTGATTAAAGTAACGGATTATATCGCCCCGGGTTTCAAGCCGCTGGTTGAGGTTACCGATACGATCAAGACAGGACTGATCATCGAAGGATCGCGTCAGCTTGCCTACGAAAAAGCCATGGACACCTTTAACATCAACCGGCGCAGCGGTGACCTCGAAGCGGCCGCACGGGAAAACAACCTGGGCATCAAAGAAACCGGTTTTTTTGCTGCTGACGAGCCCATTAATGGGCTGGGCCGTGTCAGCGAAATCAGCGATGCCGCATTTTTGTTGCAACCCGGCGAACTGGCGCGACCAATCAATACAACCAATGGCGTCTTACTCATCTCCTTGAAAGATCAGCAGGAAAGCCGCCTGCCGGAAATGGATGAGGTAAAAAGTGCAGTAGAAAGCGCCTACCGCGCGGAGCAAGCTCAGGCTCTGGCATTTGAGCTGGCAGAAAAACTTCTTGAACTTTCCCGCGACCAGCAGAATCTTGCCGCAGCAGCCAGTCAACTCGACTTGCGGATCGACAATACCGGCGACTTCAGTCGAAGCTTTGGCTATTTTATCCCGCAAATCGGCTCCTCACAGGAACTGGCAGAAGCAGCCTTTGAACTAACCGAGACAGCTCCGGTTCTTGACAGAATCTTTACCTTCGGCGATCGCTATCTGGTGGCCGCTCTCAAGCGGGCTAACCGCGCGGATTTTTCTACCTTGGATGATGCTGCGGTCAGCCGGCTGCGCGAACGGGTATTGATTGAAATGAAAGATCAAGCGGTGTCTGACAAACTTGATGAACTCTACCAGCAGGCAAGCATAGAAATTATTGCACCCGAACTTATAGCTGCCTTCCAGAACTAAGAGGTTTCCACTATGACTGCAGTCATCACTACTACCAACTGTCCGGAATTAAAACTGATCAACCGTGGCAAGGTACGCGACATTTATGATCTTGGCGAGCATCTGCTGATCGTCGCAACCGATCGCATATCCGCCTTTGATGTCGTCATGGAGGAGGGAATTCCCCAGAAAGGGTATGTTCTGACCCGGATCTCAGAGTTCTGGTTCAATCAGATGACCGACCTGATCCCTAACCACCTGGTGTCAACCAACATCGATGAGTTTCCCGCCATTACTCACCAGTACCGTGACCAACTCGAAGGACGCAGCATGCTCACCCGTAAGGCACAGCCCCTGCCCATCGAGTGCATTGTCCGCGGTTATCTCTCGGGCAGTGGCTGGAAAGAATATAAGAAACTCGAATCGGTATGCAGCATCCCGTTGCCGGGCGGTCTTAAGGAAAGCGACAAGTTACCACAAACCCTGTTTACCCCATCGACCAAGGCGGACATCGGCGAACATGACGAAAACATCTCCTTTGACCAGGCGGTCGAGCTATGCGGACGCGAGCTCACCGAGAAAGTACGCGACATCAGCATTGCCATTTACGAACGTGCTCGCCAGGTTGCCGACAAAAAAGGGATCATCATTGCCGACACGAAATTCGAATTCGGCATCTTTAATGGTGAGCTGATCTGGATCGATGAAGCCCTGACCCCTGACTCCTCGCGCTTCTGGCCGAAGGATCTCTATGTCCCGGGTAGCGCCCAGCCCAGTTTTGACAAGCAGTTTTTACGTGACTATCTCGAAACCCTCGACTGGGGTAAAAAAGCGCCACCGCCCAAACTGCCGCAGGACATCGTCGACAAGACCGGCGAAAAATACCTGGAAGCCTTAAAACGACTGACCTGTTAAAAAAGAACGCTGTTCTATCAAAGCCACGCCCCCCGCGAATAATCGGTCGTGGCTTTGCTTTTTTGTCGCAAAGAAGATTTTTGCCATAACAACGTTTGCCATCTGCTGGTATTTGTCTTATATTTTAGATCAATTCTCACGGCTATAAGATAACCGGCAACGGAAGTTTTTCGGTTTTGGCCTTCGCAGTTCCAGTTATTGAGCGGCCCTATAGCGGTTAAGATCAATCACCTGTTATCACCTCGAACCGCAACATCTACTCTTGCAGTGGGCGTGTTTTTGTCTATATGAAACCTAGTTTTAAATACTGGATTTTTCTGGTTGCCATCTACTTTGCGGTTATCAGTATCATGGCCGCCAGTCTGATCGGTTCCTGGGCCAGCATTAATGAGTCACAACAGCTGGCTCTGGAGGAAATGCTCCCCAAACTGATCCCTTTTCCACTACTGGGCACCATTACCATTCTCTTTATCATCGGCGCGCTCATCAACCTGCTTTTCAACGACTACATCATGCCGATCCTGAAAATGGCTGAAAGTTCGCGCATCATCACCACGGTGAACCCGGAGCATCGCATCGAGCTTAAAACAGCCTCTAAAGAAATTGAATACCTGGCGGAAATAATTAACCAATCTGCTGATGCTTACGCTGCGCTGCAAAAAAATGTCGACGGTCGGATCGCTGCCGCCCAGGCGGTCATCAATGAGGAGCGCACCCGGCTTGCCGCTCTGATGTCGGAATTGCCCCATGGCGTTATCGTCTGCAACAGTGACGGCCAGGTGCTGCTTTACAACCAGCAGGCCCAGGAATTGATCAACAACAATGGCTCCGATGACAACAACAACCCCCAGGGGCTTCTCGGCCTGGGGCGGTCTATTTTTGGCATTCTTGAGCGCGATCAGATTGCTCACGGCCTTGAAATGATCAATCGCTGTCATACGACAGGACATGCCAAACTGATCAGCAATTCGATGATGACCCTGCGCAACGGTGCCTGCCTGCGAGTAAATATGGCGCCTTTTTTCTTTGAGCAGGAAGATAAACGCATGATTTCCGGTTTCGTCCTGACCCTCGAGGACATGACCCGCCAGATTGAAGCTGACAGCCGCCGCGATGTTCTGATTCAATCGCTGATCGATGAACAACTCAAGGACCTGGAAGAAATTCGCCGATCGATTACCTCGATTCTTTCCAAACCTAACCACGACCCGGAGCAACTGCAGGAATACCGAAGAACCATTGACCAGGCTTCCAAAGCGTTGCAGGAGAAGGTTCTTGAGGCGCGCACCAATTACGCCCTGCATCTTCATGCGTTGAGTAAAACCGAAAATGTTTTGGCGGAAAATCTGCTTGAAGTCATCAGCCAGAATATTTCCGAGCGTTTCGACCTGCAGGTCATTAACCTGGCCCCCCAGGGGGTCTGGCTTGAGATCGACAGTTATTCCATGGTGCAGGCCTTCTCGCACCTGGCCGGCCAACTCAGCAAACACTCCAGCCTGAAGGATATTCTGCTGACCCTGACGATCAACGAACAGCAACAGATTGAAATCGCCATCACCTGGCCGGAGCAACATGCCGATCCAAGCCTGCTGGATACCTGGCAACAAACGCCGTTGATTGCTGATACCAATGGCAAGCTGCTGAGCTTTACCGATACCATCGAAAAAGCCTCAGGCACCATCGAGGCCTTGCGGGATGATAACAATCAGGCCTGTGGCATCCTGATCACCCTGCCGCTGGTTGACCAGGAGTGTCGGTTGTCGGCACAAAGTGACATCGAACATCGACCGATTTCCTATGAATTTGACCTGTTTAACCGTGGTGAAGAATGGGAGGAGCTGGGGCAGACCCCCTTGAAGAAATTAACCTATGTGGTTTTTGATACAGAAACAACAGGGCTTAATCCGACCCAGGGTGATGAAATCATACAACTCGGCGCTATCCGCATTATCAACGGAAACATTCTTTATCGTGAAGTGATCGATCAGCTGGTAGATCCGCAGCGGTCGGTACCGGTCGAATCGGTCGCCATCCACGGCATCCAGCCTCATTTGCTCAAAGGGCAACCGACGATTGACAAGGTATTGCCGCACTTTCAAAAATTTACCGAAAACTCCGTCCTGGTGGCACATAATGCCGCCTTTGATATGCGTTTTCTTCAGATCCAGGAAGAACGCAGCGGCGTCACCTTCACCAATCCGGTCCTCGACACCCTGCTGCTCTCTTCTATCGTTCACCCGAACCAGGACAACCACTCCCTCGATGATCTGGCCAAACGCTTCAATGTCACCATTGTTGGTCGCCACACCGCCCTGGGAGACTCCATTGTCACGGCAGAAGTGCTGCTCAAACTGATCCCGCTGCTGGAAGCCCACGAGATCTACACCCTGTCTGACGCATTGGCCGCATCAGCCCAGTCTCAATACGCCAAGGTCGCCTACTGACAAGCTGACAGGCTTCTAGAAAAAGCGGAAAGGGTTACGCAACAATCCCCGCACACGCTGCACCAGGCCATGAATGCGACCGAGTTGCAACGCCACCTGCGGCACCCGACCTAAACCGAACAGAGCAACAAAGATCGCCCCCAACAGCACCAGTTCCCCGATCCCCAAACCAAAAATCATCAGCGCTCCAATTCCAGTGAACCGGTCGTTTGATGAAGCACTTCACCGATATGCCAGGCGGCTACTCCGCGTTGGCGCAGCTGTTCAAGATACCCATCCAGTTTCTGCGGCGCCAGCGCCAACAGCAAGCCGCCAGAGGTCTGGGGATCACATAACAGATCAATCAACAGCGGATCAACGGGACGCGGCTGGTGGCAGCGTGACAAATAAAATTTCTGATTGCGATGAGAACCAACCGGCACCAATCCGATTTCGGCCATTTCCAGAGCATGGGGGTAAACAGGAAGGCGTGAGGTAAATAAACGCAACGCAACCTGGCTGGCGTGGGCCATTTCAGCAGCATGACCTATCAACCCGAAGCCGGTAATGTCGGTAGCAGCAGAAACCCCAACCGCCATCATCACTTCCGACGCATCCTTGTTGAGAGCGATCATCCCGTCAATCGCGGCAACAATGTCGGTTTCCGTCAGCACTTCACCTTTTAATGCGGTCGTTAACAAACCGGTTCCCAAGGGCTTGGTCAAGAGCAGCTGATCGCCGACCCTGGCGCCACAGGTCGTTACCATCTGGCGTGGGTCCACCGTACCGGTGACACTTAAGCCGTATTTAGGCTCGTCATCCTCGATGGAATGACCGCCGGCGACTACCGCGCCGGCCGCATGGACACGCTCAGCACCACCGCAGAGGATCTGAACGAGGATACTTTCTTTCAGACAATTGACCGGAAAACAGACAATATTCATCGCTGTCAATGGTCGGGCGCCGACGGCGTAGAGATCGGAGAGGGAGTTGGCGGCAGCAATCTGGCCATAGCGATAGGGGTCATCGACTACCGGAGTAAAGAAATCGACCGACTGCACCAGCGCCAGCGACTCACTGAGACGATAAATAGCCGCATCGGCAAACGGAATTTCCTGCGATAACAAGGCAGGATCTTCACTCTGGGGGAGCTGACTCAGTACCTGGGTCAGGGTCTCAGGACCTATTTTTGCCGCTCAACCGGAACTGCGCGACAAGGAGGTCAGTCGAATATTCATTCTCATCCCTTTAATAGTTTCAGTTCTACCCACTACCCACTACCCACTACCCACTACCATGAACCTATACTTCAGGCAACTGCCAGGCGACCCGGTGATCATCGACGCGACGGGTAAATTTCATGCTGTCGAACAGTTCCAGCAGCGCCTGGGTCAGCTTGCGCCCACTGCCGAGCTGATCACGGAATTGCGCCAGAGTCAGGGTGGGTTGCTGCTTAAAATGACTGATCAGCATTGTTTCCGCCTGACGATAATGCTCCATGTGCAGGGAGCTCTCCTGATTAAGGCGCACCAGCAGCCCTTCCAGATACAGAAAGGAAAAATATTCATCCGCATCGATATCCGCAAAGCCTAACTGCGACAGGACATCCTGGTTGTTCTTGGCATCAAAGCCGGCTGAACGAAAATGGGCTTCAATCCGCGCGACAATCTGCTGCTGCTCCGGTTGCAACTGCGGCTGCCAACCGGGCGTAGCAATCAGGTCGCGGCGCGGTTCCAGCACCCCCTCATCAAACGCCCATTGCAGTAACACCTCGAACCCCTTCGGTGCCAGTTTAGCGGAAATCCGTGCCTGCAGAGTTGCCCGTGGCATGCCGTGGCGCAAAGGGTGCCGGCTGTGATAGTGACTGACGATTTGCGGCAGTTGCTGCTTCCAGCTGCGCAGCCGTTCACTGTTCACCCACTGTTCGACAAGCAGGTCAACCCGTCCCTGGTCACGCAGTTTTTCCAACCCCGCCAGCAGTTGATCGCGACCGGTACCGGTTTGTTTTTCCAGTTCCTTCAGCCGTGCCAATTGCAGCTCATCAAGTTTCTGCAACCAGAAGCCCAGATCACCGGAAACCAGTTCCTGCAGACGCTGGATAACCTCAGGACGAAAGCGCTTGTGCTTGTGCGGTTCAGCGTCAATAACAACACCGCCGCCGATGGTGTGCATGGGAGAATATGAACGGATGATAAAGCGATCGCCGCGATGCGCCAGGACCGACTGATCGAGGGCCAGTTGCACCAGGGCTTGTTCACCACCCTCCATCTTTTCGCGGTCCAGCAGCACCACCCGGGCAACGCTGCGGCCGGTTCCCAGATGAAAATGAACCGGATCACGAAACTTCAGTGGCCACGGCGCATCAGGTAACAGTTGCAGCTGAACATCAATGCGCCGGGTCGCGCGAAACAAGCCCGGCGTGCCCAGCACCGAGCCGCGCGGCACCTGTTCACGATTAATGCCCGCCAGGTTCAGGGCCACGCGCTGGCCGGCGCACACCTGGCTTACCTGCTGATCATGCACCTGTGCCTCGCGTACCCGCGCGGTGACCCCGGCCGGCAGGATTTCAAGACTGTCACCGGTGGTGATGGTACCGCTGTTGAGGGTGCCGGTGACCACGGTACCAAACCCGCTGATACTGAAGCAGCGGTCTACCGGTAGACGCACGGCGCCGCTGTTATCGCGCGGTTCAACCTGGCGCAGTTGCCGACGGATGGTCTCCAGCAGATCATCCAATCCGACACCGGCCAGGGCCGAAACACGGCAGCAGGGAGCCTTTGCCAGGAAGGTTCCGGCCACCTGTTCGCGCACCTCTTCTTCGATAATATCAAGCCAGTCAGGTTCGACCAGATCACACTTGGAAATGACCAGAATACCATTCTGGAGCTTAAGCAGTTCCATGATCTGCAGATGCTCACGGGTCTGCTGCATCACCCCTTCGTTAGCATCAACCACGAGCAGAACCAGATCGATACCGGCAATACCACTGAGCATCTGCGGGATAAATTTTTCGTGGCCGGGGACATCAACAACCCCGGCAACCTGTCCATTACCGAGATCGAGGCGGGCAAAACCAAGTTCGATGGAAATCCCCCGTTTTTTTTCTTCAGCCAGGCGATCGGTTTCAACCCCGGTCAAGGCTCTGATCAGCGCCGTCTTACCATGGTCAACGTGGCCGGCGGTACCGATGATGTAATGGCCCTGGCGATTCAGCACAATTCCTCACCTGCTAACGCCGCGAGCAGCAACTGCGCCAGCAGATAATCATCTGCCACAAATACGGCGCGCAGGTTCACCAGCAGTGCATCGTCGCGAATACGGGCAATCAGCGCCGGCGAGTAATCACGCAGGCGCGTGGCAAGGACGCTGACGCTACCCTGCCGCGGTCTGATGGCAAGCGCCCAATCGGGCAGTTCCGTCTGCGGCATCGCTCCGCCGCCGACGCGCGAGATATCCTCAACCAGCTCAACATCTGCTGCCGCTCCCTCCTCCTGCAAACGCTGAAGCAGGGCCTCACAGCGGCTTTTTTGCTGCTGTGGGTCAGCAGCAAACATGGTCAACACCGGAATTTCACTAAGAGCCCGCTGCGGCTGCAAGTAAAGCCGCAAGGTTGCTTCAAGGGCGGCCAGGGTTAATTTATCGATACGTAAGGCCCGCGCCAGCGGGTGTTGGGCAATTTTTCGAATGAGGTCTTTGCGACCGACAATGATGCCGGCCTGGGGGCCGCCCAGCAGTTTGTCAGCGCTGAAGGTCACCACATCCACTCCCGAGTGCACCACCTCACCGACGGTTGGTTCTGCCGCCAAGCCAAAAGAGCTCAAATCGATCAGCAGGCCACTGCCGAGATCTTCCATGACGATCAACCGATGTTCGCGGCCAAGCTCCACCAATTCAGCAGATGACACCTCACCCGTGAATCCGACAATCCGGAAATTACTGGTGTGGACCTTGAGCAGAATCGCCGTTTGCTCGCCGATGGCACGGGCGTAATCATGCAGATGGGTGCGGTTGGTACTGCCGACTTCACGTAAATGGACGCCGCCTGCTTCCATCACCTCGGGAATCCGGAAGGCGCCACCGATTTCGACCAGTTCGCCACGGGAAACAATGGCTTCACGATCACGCCCAAGGGCGCTGAGGGCCAGCAGTACCGCACCGGCATTATTATTCACCACCAGTGCCGCTTCGGCGCCGGTCAGGCGACAGAGCAGCCCTTCAACATGACTGTAACGCTCACCGCGCTTGCCATTGCTCATATCCATTTCGAGGGTGGAATAACCGCCGGCGACATCGTTAATCGCCCGCAACGCTTGGGGAGCCAGGGGCGCGCGCCCAAGGTTGGTATGCAGCAGGGTACCGGTGGCATTGATGACCTTACGCAGGGAAGGCTTGAGCAACGCTCGGCAAGAGTCAGCTGCGGCATTGGCGACGGCAGCAGGTTCCAGCGCCGCGCCGCTAAGGGCTGAGGCCCCGCCGTCAAGCAACTGACAACGCAACCAATCAATGTGCTGTTGCACGGCCTCGGTCAGGATATCAGCCGACAACTGATCAGCCAGCGTCTGCAACACCTCCTCGCGCAACACCCGATCAACCGCCGGGAGATGTCGTAGCAGATTTTGTCGTTCGCTCATGCGTTCACCCTTGTAATAACCACATCGATACCTGCATGTGTGCCGTAGCGACTAACAGACACCTATTCACTTTTTTTTGCGAGCGGATTCTAACACGACACTAATCAGATGACTAGACCAGTTGTTCCAGTCGTCAGCACAAATCGGTTTTTTCATGTTGACAGTTCAACTCAGGGTTTGCTATAACTCGCCCACTGTAATGGGGCTGTAGCTCAGTTGGGAGAGCGTTTGACTGGCAGTCAAAAGGTCCGCGGTTCGATCCCGCGTAGCTCCACCATTAAAAGTAAAAAGGGTCAGCTTTGGTGCTGGCCCTTTTTTTGTTTTTTTATTTCTACCACGCATCCTGTGCTGACCATGAAAACCTTAAGCTTCTCCCTGACAACCTTCGATCCCCTGGCACTCTACCTGAGCTGTGTCCCGGACGGCCCCGGCCTGCTTGAATCCCTCAATCCCCTGCCTAAGACCGGGCGCTATTCCATTGTCCCCTTGCGCCGGCAGGAACAATACCACCTCAACAACAATCAGCTGCACTGGCGCTGCCCCAAAGGCCACCGCGGCAGCTTAGACCATCCCCTGACAGCCCTGGCGCAGATTCTGGCCGAACGCCGCTGCCCAATCGCCCCGGAGACCCCCTTCCCCGGCGGTTTTTTCGGCTTTTTCAGCTACGATCTGGCCAGACAGATTGAAGACTTGCCGTACTGCGCAAGCCGTGATCAGCCCCTGGCCGATCTGTATCTGGCCTGGGTCGATGTGACGGCTACTTACGATCACCACCAACAATTGCTGACTCTGGCTACCCTTGATGACAGTGTCGATCTTGATTACTGGCAGGAGCAGCTGATGCTTTCTCAACAGAGTCCACCACCGGAAACTCCTTTGTACCTGCGCCAGGCACCTCAGGGAGTCATGACGGAACAGGAATTTATTACCGGGGTCAAACGCGCCAAGGATTATATCGCCGCCGGTGATATTTACCAGGTCAACCTCTCCTGCCGTTTTGATGCCGCCATCGACGGATCTGCCGGCGAGCTGTACCGGCGCCTCCGGCAGATCAACCCCTCACCCTTTGCCTGCCTGCTCTCGTTTGACGACGTTGAGATCGTTTCCAGTTCACCGGAACGCCTGGTGTCACTACGCGATGGCAGCGCCCAGACCCGCCCTATCGCCGGAACCCGCCCACGTGGTTTTACCCCGCCGGAAGATCATCAGCTTGGCACGGAACTCCTCGGTCACCCCAAGGAGCGGGCGGAACACATCATGCTCCTCGATCTTGAACGTAATGATCTGGGCAAAGTCTGTCAGAGCGGCTCGGTGGTAGTCGATGAGCTGATGGTGCTCGAGCGCTATTCCCATGTCACCCACATTGTCTCCAATGTCAGTGGCCGGTTGCGTCCCGATTGCACCGCCATTGACCTGCTCAGGGCAACCTTTCCCGGCGGCACCATCACCGGCGTACCGAAAAAACGCTGTATGGAGATCATTGATGAGCTCGAACCGGTGGGGCGTGGCAGCTATACCGGCAGCGCCGGCTACATCAGCGCCTGCGGCAGCATGGATCTGAACATCCTGATCCGGGGTTTTCAACGTATCGGTAATCACTTGAGTTATCAGACCGGCGCCGGGATTGTCGCTGACTCGGTACCTGAACGGGAATGGCAGGAGTGTCTGCACAAAAGCAAAGCCCTGTCTGCCCTGCTTCACAGCCTGGAGAAGTGATTTATGCTGGTTTGTTTTAACGGACAATTTATCCCACAGGAAGAAGCCCGGGTGGCTGTCAATGATGGTGCATTTCTCTATGGCGACAGCCTTTTTGAAACGATCAAGGCGCGCCGGCAGCAGATCCTGTTCCGCGATCAGCATCTGGAGCGGATAGAGCGGTCAGCGCAATTGCTGGAATTTCCCTGTCCGCGGGCACAGATCGAATCCGCCTGCGATGAATTGTCTGAACGCCTGACAGCTCCGGTCTCCCGCATCCGCCTGACATTAAGCCGGGGGCCATACCAGGGTCTTCTGTACCCTGCTGCCGGCCAGAGCTGGTTTCTACTTACGGCAACACCTTATGACGAAAGCAATGAGCGTCGTCACGAACAAGGGATCAGCTGCTGTCTGGCCCCCAACCAGCGCGTTAATCCTTTTTCCCATCTGCCTCAATGTAAACACGGCAATTACGCCGACTGCCTCTATGCCCGTAACCATGCCCATCGCCAACAGGCCGATGAAGCTCTGTTTATCGATCACCGCGGCAACCTCCTCGAAGGAGCGACCAGCAACATCTTTGCCGTCATCGACAACCAGCTTGTTACCCCACCCCTCGGCAATCTGGTACTGAACGGTATCATGCGCCAACAGGTAATCGAATCAGCCAAAGAGCTTGGCATGCCCTGCATTGAGCGTCCTCTGTCCTTGCCTGAAGCCATGAGCGCCAGCGAAGTCTTTACCTGCAACTCCCTGATCGATCTGGTTCCAGTCAACGAAATTGCCGGCAAGACGATTAACCGGGGAGAATACTGGAAAGACCTCGACAAATGCATTTCCCTGCGCATAGACCCTTGACAAACAGATCCTGCTCACTATAATCGTCGAACCATGCCGAAGTGGTGGAATTGGTAGACACGTCGGTCTCAAACACCGATGGCGCGAGCCGTGCCGGTTCGACTCCGGCCTTCGGTACCATCAACAGCAA
The DNA here is from genome assembly GCA_019429255.1 of Desulfuromonadales bacterium. Lineage (GTDB taxonomy): Bacteria > Desulfobacterota > Desulfuromonadia > Desulfuromonadales > Geopsychrobacteraceae > Pelovirga. Next base: position 58,924 of record JAHYIY010000015.1, read on the forward strand.
AAAGCCTCTGGTTCGCCAGGGGCTTTTTTGTTGTAAATACCTGTCCATAACATTCCACACAAATCCATTTTTAGTAAAAAACCCCGTCCAGAGGACGGGGGTTTCTACCTCAAACTAAATCAACACCCTTCTCAAAGCCCAAGGAATGGATATCCTGAACGGCAGCAAGCTCTTCTGTCAAATCTGCCAACCGCATCTCGATATCCCACCCTTCACAATCCGTGGCATTTTCGAGTGCTTGTACCAGCAACTGCTGTGCCCGTTGAAAATCAGGGCGAAGATTGAAGCGTTGACTGTCAAAACTCAATGCGCTCGACAGAATCGCATACCCCTGTGCGGTATCTGGATGTTGTTTAATGAATTCCTGGATGTGTGAAAAAGCTTCGTCCGATTTGCCAAGCACCAACAGAAGATAAAATATGCTCTCGTGTAAATTATTCTGCAAGACCGGATTCATGGCCGGGAAGC
>JAHYIY010000016.1 GCA_019429255.1 Desulfuromonadales bacterium
ATTATCCTGAGTCGGGACGGATTCCGGCGGAATTGGCAGGGCTGAAGTATCGCGAGGTTGTGGTTCCTCCTTGCCGCATCTTTTACCGGATCGAGGCAGAGCAAGTGTTCATCCTCCATGTCATGCGCCAGGAGCGTGATCTGCGCAGGTTTATGATCGACCATGAAGTCATGAGTGACCTGAACAGTTGATGATTCAAGAACTCTTAACCAAAAGGTAGAAAACCTGATGTTGGCCAAGCGAATTATTCCTTGTCTTGATGTGAAAGATGGTCGCGTTGTCAAAGGGGTCAACTTTGTTGATCTGCGGGATGCCGGTGATCCGGTCGAGGCGGCCGAGGCCTACTGCGCCCAGGGAGCGGATGAGCTGACCTTTCTCGATATCACCGCCAGCAGCGATAATCGCGGGATTATTCTCGATGTTGTTGCCCGTACCGCCGAACGGGTATTCATGCCCCTGACCGTCGGTGGTGGGGTGCGCGAGATTGCCGACATCCGCAACCTGCTTAATGCCGGGGCTGACAAGGTCTCGATCAATACGGCGGCGGTGCAACGCCCTGAACTGGTGCGCGAAGCCGCACAGCGTTTTGGCAGTCAGTGTATTGTTGTAGCCATCGATGCGCGGCGCGTGCCCGGCAGCGATCCTGTGGCCTGGGAGGTTTACACCCACGGTGGGCGTCGGCCGACGGGAATCGATGCCGTTGCCTGGGCCAGGCAGATGGAAGACTACGGTTGCGGCGAGATTCTGCTGACCTCGATGGATTGTGACGGTACCAAGCAGGGCTACGATATCGCCCTGACCCGGACGATCAGTGATGCGGTCACTATTCCGGTGATCGCCTCCGGCGGCGTCGGTAACCTTGAGCATATCCGTGCCGGTTTTGTTGAAGGGGGTGCCGGCGCGGCTCTGGCTGCGTCGATTTTTCATTTTAAGGAATATACCATCGCCCAGTGCAAGGGCTATCTGCACGAGCATGGCGTTGTGGTTCGTCTCTGATGAAAGCAGGAAGCACATGAATTCAGAAAATACAGCTTCGCAACAACACATCCTGGATGCGATCTATCAGATCATCCTTGAGCGCAAGCAGCTTGGTGCCGGGGAAAAGTCCTACGTAAAATCCCTGTATGAGAAAGGGCTCGACAAGATCCTTGCTAAAATCGGCGAAGAGGCAACAGAAACCGCCGTTGCCGGTAAAGGGGGAGACCCTGATGAGGTGGTCTATGAAGCCGCTGATCTGATTTTTCATCTGCTGGTGCTGCTTGGCTATTACGAGCTGCCACCGGAAAAAATCTACACCGAACTGCGCCGGCGTTTTGGTATTTCCGGTATCGACGAGAAGGCTTCGCGACAGCAGTCTGAGGGATCAGACAGCTGATCTCAAATTTCAAATTTCAGATTTCAAATCCATTCATCTTGAACAGATACGATCTTTTTCTCTCCTGGTTTTCTTGGTGTCCTTGGTGCCTTGGTGGCTAAATTTCAGGATGAAGTAATTATTCAGCTTCCAGAAAAAACCACGGAAATGATAGCAGGGATTCTTCCACCTGAATACAATCATTTGGTATCACAGAATCGGTAGCCCCTGGGGTGGTCGGCTCCAGCAGCCTGCGACTGGTCTTGATTGCCAGGCGCCGTCCTCTTGTGCTAAAAACCGGTATCGTCAGGGATCTGCCCAATGTCAGTTTAGGGGTAGAATTGATCGTCTCTTCCATGTAAGATGTGCGGTTAGAGGTTTCTATCGATTCCGCTATCTTTTGACCACACAACCATTGAGTTGTCATTTATGAATGCGAGCTGGATTTTATCATCTCAGGAACGCAAGGCCTTACGCCGCAAGCGCGTGCTGCGAGTCGGTCTGGTTGCGCTGGTGTTGATTGGTCTGCTTGGCTATTTTGTATCCATTCCCCGCCAGCGTCAAAACCTCCCGGCCGGTACTGATACGGCATTGGAGCCGGTCAGTGAAGAACGTCGTGATACCGGGGCTGCGCTGCTTGAAGAGCCCCCGGTTGAAGAGGCGGTTGACCCTGTCGTTGTCCACCAGATCACCAACGGTGACACCTTAAGTACCATCTTTAATCAACTCGGCATCCACAGCGTCATGTATCAGGTTATTGCCGCTGACGAGTCGCTGCTGGCCCTTGATGTGCTGCGCCCGGGTCAAAAGTTGACCTTTACTTTTGATGACGACAAATCACGATTGCTGAGGATGGAGCTGTTTATCCATCCGGGCAAGCAGGTTCTATATTCACGCTTTGATGACAACAATTTCGGTTACGAAGAAATTATCCATCCGGGGACGTGGAAACAGCAGCTTATTGACGCAGAGATCAACGACAGCTTTTATCTGTCGGCCATGCGGGCCGGTTTAAGTGAAGTGGAAACCGCCAACATTACCAACCTGTTTCGCGATCATCTGAATTTCGCCCGGGATATCCAGGCCGGAGACCGTTTCCAGGTGGTGCGCAGTCAGCAGTTTGTCGGCGATGAGTTTACCGGCCAGAGCCGGATCAAAGGGGTGCGGATTGTGCGCCGCAATCGCCAGCACACGGCTTTTCTGTTTGAGGATGGCAGCTACTATGATGCCAAAGGGGAGAGCCTGGCACGTGCCTTCCGGCGCTATCCGACGGGTGGGCAGTACCGCATCAGTTCTTCCTTCAATCCCGCCCGTAAGCATCCAGTCACCGGGCAGGTCCGGCCCCATAACGGGGTTGATTTTGCCATGCCGACCGGTACGCCGGTCCTGTCAACCGGTGACGGCGTTGTCACGCGGGTGATGAATCATCCCTATGCCGGTAAATATGTTGAAATCCAGCATGGCAGTCAGTATTTGACCCGCTATCTGCATCTCCATCGGATTCTGGTAAAACGTGGCCAGACGGTAAAACGTGGCGATCGAATCGCCCTCTCCGGTAATACCGGATTATCTACCGGTCCTCACCTGCACTTTGAGTTGCATGTCCGCAGTCGGCCGGTCAATCCGCTCACGGCGAACATCCCGATGTCGGCTTCTGTTCCTAAAGACAAGCGGAATGATTTTAACCAACTGGTCGAGCAACTGGTCGCGGTGATGGAAAACGGCAGTCACCGGATTGCGGCGCTGGAAACCAGCCGTCAATAAAACGTATCCTGAGGTTACGATCAATCGGCCAGCGGATCTTCCCCTTCCTGCCAACTTGCCAGGTAGCGCTCGAACAGGTGAAAATCCTCCCCCTTGTGTTCGGTGAGGGTAACGTACATGTGCTCTTTAGGGATGTCCCAGGTCTCATGAAGCAGTTGCATAAAACCCAGGGTCAGCTCGCGGCGTTTTTCCATGGTACGCCCCTCGCGGATATCGGCGTTGACCAGGGCCACTCCTTGTTCCGGCTGGTTGACCCGACCTACTGACAGGTTGTAGGTGCCGAATTCACGGATAGAGATACTGATGTGGTCGGTGCCGGTATCCATGATGGTAGAAAACAGTTGCCGGACTTTCTCGGCAAAGGTCATCTTGGCGGCATCTTCTAAGGGGCGATTGATTTCAAATTGCAGGTGCGGCATAGAATTCTCCGTTTTGGTTAAAAGGGGGAGTGCTGTCGACTGCTAGATATAACATGGTTCCTATTTATTTGAACACCAGCCAGAGGATTTGACAAAGTGACAACCCAACTGACACGCCCATCCAGCCCGGATCTTGATAAACTGCTTGGTCACGCTTTTCCCGTACTCGACGACGGCTTTGTGCGTGTTGTTGATTATATGGGGAATGATTCTTCCATCGTTCAGGCGGCGCGGGTTTCCTACGGCGACGGCACCCGCAAGGTGTCCGAAGATCGCGCTCTGATCCGCTATCTGCTCCGCCATCAGCACACCACCCCCTTTGAAATGTGCATCCTCAAGCTCCATGTGCGGGTGCCGATGGATACCTGGCGCCAGTGGATTCGCCATCGCACCGCCAGCGTCAATGAGTACAGTACCCGCTATTCCATTGCCATCGACCGCGCCCAGATGACTCCGGCGGACAGCTGGCGGCAGCAGGCGCAGGACAATAAGCAGGGGAGTAGTGGATTTTTCGACAATGTGCAGGGCGTACAGTTCAGTGCTGCCGAGCAGGAACTGCACCAGTTGAGCAAAGAAGTCTACCAGCAGCGTCTCGACGCCGGCGTTGCCCGCGAGCAGGCGCGTAAGGATTTGCCGTTAAGCACCTACACCGAAGCCTTCTGGCAGATTGATCTGCATAATCTGCTGCATTTTCTCGCCCTGCGCATGGACAGCCACGCCCAACTGGAAATCCGCCGCTATGCCGAGACCATCGGCGAAAAGATTGTCAAGCCCTGGGTGCCGGCGACCTGGGAGGCCTTTCAGGATTATCGCTTCGGGCAGATGACCCTGTCGCGCCAGGAGCAGGAACTGCTGGCCCTGGTGGTGAATGGGCAGACGGAAATGGCGGTCAGCTGGTGTGCAAAAAGCGGCTGGGTTAAGCACAAAGAAGAGCGCCGGATCCTTTCACGGGAGGCCAAAGAATTTGCCGTCAAGCTGGCAAGTTTTGGGCTGACACCGCCCTGGTAGGAACAAAAAATCGTATGATGTTGCAGGGGCGCGGCGCGCCGTGCCCCTACAGTTTACCCACCTCATCATCCTTTGTCTTTTCCTCGACATCATCGTCATCCAGCATCCGGTATTTGGGACCTTCGATATCGTCAAACTCCCCCTTTTTAACCGCATAGAGAAAAAACAACCAGACCCCGGTACCGATACAAAAGGACAGAAAAATCAGCAGGATGGTTGAAGTCATCATGGCAGGTGTCCGTGGCGCTTGAGGCGCAGGGAATTAAGCAGTACGCAGATCGAACTGATCGCCATCGCCGCTGCCGCGTAAACCGGCGCCAGCAGGCCGCTGACGGCCAGGGGGATGGCAATCAGATTATAACTGAAAGCCCAGGCGAGATTCTGCTTGATGTTGACCAGGGTCTTTTGTGCGAGGCACAGGGCAAAGGGAATGTTGGCCAGGTGCGGGCGGGTCAGAATCAGATCAGCGCTTTCAACCGCGATGTCGGTGCTGCCGGCAATGGCGCAGCCGATGGTAGCCTTCGACAGGGCCGGCGCGTCATTGATCCCGTCACCCACCATCATCACTGCTGCCGGTGCCAGCTGTTCAATCTGCAGCGCTTTTTGTTCCGGAGTCAGTTCCGCGTGCCAGGTATCAATGGCGAGGAGTGAACAGATACGCCGGGCGACATCTTCCCGATCGCCGGTTAACAGCAGACTGGTGTAGCCGAGTCGCTGCAGGTCGTTGAACATCTGTTGCGCATCAGGGCGGATCTCATCGTCGAGGGTGACCAGGCCGATATAGCGGCCATCGCGGGCCAGATGCACCTCGCTGCGTCCGGCGGTTGCGGTCTCAGGCAGGTCGATTCCCTGCTCTTTCAGAAAGCGCCGGTTGCCGGCGATTAGATGGGTGTTGCCCTGCCAGGCTACAATGCCCAGGCCGGTATGGGTGGTGGACTTGTCAACCGCGGCGGGGATGATGCCGCGCCGGGCCGCTTCCTTGAGAATGCCGCGCGCGAGGGGGTGCCGGCTGCCTGCTTCGACATCTGCCAGTCCTTGCAGTAACTGCTGTTCATTGCCATGGCTGAGGGTGATCCCGACAACCTGGGGCCGCCCGATGGTGATGGTGCCGGTTTTATCGAAAGCCAGGATTTTAATGTGCGAAGCCGCCTCAAGAATATCGCCGCCACGAAACAGCACCCCGGCTTCGGCCGCGCGTCCGGTGGCGATCATCACCGCTGTGGGTGTTGCCAGCCCCAGGGCGCAGGGACAGGCGACGACCAGCACCGAGACGGCATTGAGCAGGGCGGCGCCATCACGCAGGTGCCAGTAGATAAAGGTGGCGGCGGCAATCAGCAGCACGATCGGGATAAAAACACCGGCCACCCGGTCGGCAAGGCGCTGAATCGGTGCCTGGTCGGTTTGCGCTCGTTCAACGATGGCGGTCATGCGCGCGAGGAAGGAGTCGGCGGCGGCCGAGGTGACCTTGACCTCGATGGTGCCGTTGAGATTGAGGGTGCCGGAGACGACCTGAGCGCCGTGTTCTTTCAGCACCGGCAGGGGTTCGCCGGTAACCGCAGCTTCGTCAATCTCACTGGTACCGCGGGCAACGATGCCGTCCACCGGCAGGCGATCACCGGCTTTGAGCTGGATGAGATCGCCAGGCTGCAACTGTTGGCTGTCAACCTCCTGCCAGCTGTCATTCTCGTAACGCAGGGCGCGCGTCGGCGCCAGTTTGAGCAGCCGGTCAATGCCGGCGGCGGCTTTGCGTCTGGCTCCCGCCTCGATCAGGCGCCCGGCAAGAATCAGAGTGATAATCATCGCTGCCGTTTCAAAGTAGACCTCAGCGTCAGTAGCCATGGCATAGAGGCTGTAAAAATAAGCACAGAGAGTACCCAGGGCGATCAGCAGATCCATGTTGGGCTGATAGTTGCGCAGGCTGATCCAGGCGCCGCGCAGGAAGGGATAGCCGGAGTAGAAAACCACCGGGGTGGTGACGATGGCGGCAAAATACTCCAGCATGCTTTTGGTCTGGGGGTCGATGCCCTGAAAATAACCGGCATACAGCGCCAGGGAAAACCCCATTAACTGCATGGTCAGAAAAACTGCCGTTCCAAAGCGCATGAGCAGGCTGCGCATTTCACGGTGGGCTGATTGCTGCAGCTCGTCAAAGGTATAAGGGCGGGCCAGATAGCCGATGTCGGCAAGCTTGCGGCAGATCTGGGCAGCACTGATGTCAGCGCCGGTAAAGCGGATCAGTACCCGGTGGGTGGCAAAGTTGACCCGTACCGACAGGATGGCCGGATGTTTGAGCAGCAGCCGCTCAATCAGCCAGACACAACTGGCGCAACGAATGCCGTCAACAATCAGGCTGATCTCCTCCCCTGCTTCATGATGACGGACAAAGCGTGCCAGATAGGCATCGTCAAAACGTAAGTTGAAGGCTTCCTTGAGGGTCCCGGCCTGGCGGTCGCGCCGCTGATAAAAGTGCTCGAGGCCGGCGCCACGGATAATCAGGTAGGCGCCGCGACAGCCGTAACAACAGAAGCTGTGAGTCGTGTCGTTGATCTTTGCGGTGACCAGATCAGCGGCGGGGAATTTTTCGGCGCAGTGGACGCATGTCAATTCAGCGGCGGGGGGCATTACTTAGATGGTCAACAGCAGGTGCCGCAGAATCCGCGCACCGTCGCGCTCAAACTCTGCTCTGATGAGGTGTTCACCCGCCCGTTGCGGTAGCAGGCCACGGTAGACACCGGCATCTATCTCCTCCAGGGGAACCGTCAGCAGTGCCTCTCGATGCTGCAACTTCAGGATTCCCTTGGCGCCGCTTACCGGCTCACCGTTCTGGTCGGTTAAGTGCTGAATCAGCATCCCGTCAACCAGTTCGCTGCGCAATTCCCAGCCCAATACGGTGGCGGCTTTTTTTTCCAGAAGAGTGCTGTTGTACTTCAGCCCCTTGCTGTAGTAACCGCGATCACTGACGTCGCTGACTCGAGTGGCTGCCTGATAGGCGGCCCAACTGGAAAAGGCCAGAAAAGAGCAGAGCAACAAAGGGATGAGCAATGCGGGGCTGGGTTTGGTCATGGGTTTCTCATTTCGCTGAAAAAGGTCGGCAAGCAAGCTTACTCATTTTTAGTTTGTGATTACAGAGCCGCTATTTTATCTGCGGGTTGCTTGTCGACCTGACGTGGGCCTGAGCTGTGGCAACCTGCTGCAGATTGTTGTCGAGCAGCTGGAATTCTACCACGAATGCTTGCGTGCCAACAGGGGTGATAACGATCAAGCGCAGTTGCTGGTTGCCACCGGCGGCGACGGAGATATCTTCAGTGTGGCCCCTGACCTCTAGTATCGCGCCGGCAGAAGATAGCGTTCGCAAGTGATATTTCTGTTGTTCATTACTGCGATTGTTGATCCATATAGTGAACAGCGTAGCCTGCTGTTCAGCAACAATCGTGCTGGCTGCTGTCGGTGCCAGTGAGACCTTCAGGGATGCTCTCGGCCGTGCCAGGGTGGCGTAGGTCAGGGCGCTGAACAGGGTGATCAGAAGCACAGCGAGCAGCAATACGCGCAGGTTCAACAGGGCACCGGCACCGCGGTTGTCAACGCCAAAGGTATAATAGATCAGCCCGGGTTCGTTCTTTTTGGCCATGATCTGCCGACAGGCGTCGAGGCAACGGCCACAGTTGATACACTCGATCTGATAGCCGTTGCGGATGTCGATCCCCATCGGGCAGGTGCGCACGCAGGAATTACAGCGGATACAGCGTGGTTTTTCTTCCTCCGGCAAGTGCAGGGTCAGGGTGGCCGGATCAACAAAGGAGGACTGGATGCGCCCATAGGGGCAGAACTCGCGGCACATCAGCCGTCTGATCAGGGCCAGGTCCAGGTAGATGATGGCAGTAATCACCAGAAAGGTGATCAGGACCCCAGGGTGCAGGGTTCCGGAGACCAGGCCGGCAAGAAAACGCTGGGGTTCGATGAAATACCAGAGCAGGTTGGCGGCGACCAGCAGAGCCGGCAACAGATAGATAACCTGGGCCACGATCTGGTGAACCAGCGCACCCTGCAGGCGGTTGGCGAGGATGTTCAGTTTGCAGCGGCGAGCCAGCCATTCCGCCAGATCGGTCAGGGTGGTTTGCGGGCAAGCCCAGCCACACCAGACGCGGCCGAAAACCAGGGTGATGAACAAAAAAGCAGCACCTGTGGCGAGGATAAAAAGCAGCAGCAGGTAGAGCTCCTGAATGCGCAGTACCTGGCCAAACAGATGCAGGCTGAGGCTGGGGATATCGATGCGCACCAGGCTCACGCCCCCCGGCTGAATCCACGGCAACAGAATGATCGTCAGGGTGGTTAACCACTGGAAGGTTCTGCGCCAGGGGCCGAGAAGTAGCGGGCGCTTATGCTTGTGGCCGGTGGGCATGGTGAGCTGGCGGTGGCTGCACGCAGCCACCGCTCAAGAGTTCCTTAAAGATTAAGCAGGTAGTTAGCCAGCGCATCTATTTCAGCAGCGCTGAGGGTGTCGGCAAATCCGGGCATCATCGAGCCACGCCCATTGGCAATGCTGGTGCGGATGCTGGTAGCGTCCTTGCCGTAGCTATAGTTACCGCTCAGGTCAGTAGCAAAGCCGCCGGAACCACCCGTGCCGTGGCAGGAGGCACAATTGGCATTGTAAATGTTGACGGCATGGATGCCGGTGGATGTTGCTGCAGGGGTTGCCGCTGCCGCCGAAGCCGGTGCCGCCTGGGTATAGGTTTGCTGATAGGCGGTCATTTTTTTATCGAATTCTTTTTCCGAGCTCCAGCCACTGAGCAGATAGTAGGCGCTGAAGCCGATCGCCCAGATGATCAGTGCGTAAAAAAGAATCTTGAAATATAAAGGCGGCACCTGTTTGCGATCTTCAACGATACCGTCGGCATGTTCATCATGGTTGTCATGTTTTTTTGCACTCATATTTTGCAACCTTTCTCTTGTTCTCAAGGCTTTTTACAAACGGATCAATCATCATCCATCATGCGGTATTTCGGCGCTTCCTTTGCGTCTTTGTTCCTGCGCCGGTAGGTGTTGCGGACGATCAGTACAAAGACGACAAAGAGGCCAAATGTCACCGCCAGATAAAGAATGGACGCCATATCCATGGTCAGTTGCCCGGCGACCGGTCATACTTGATCAGATTGACCAACTGCCAGACCCGTTCGGTTCCAAGGTTGGCAAACGACGGCATGCCTTGCTCCGGAATGCCATCATAGATGAGGCGGAAGAGGATGTCCTCGTCGTAGTCGTCGCCCACCAGTGCCGGTCCGATGCCCCCCTGCATGGCGTTACCATGGCAGGCGGAGCAGTTGCTCTGAAACAGCGGTTGCCAGGCGGCCAGGGTGGCCTGATCCGCTCCGGCAAAGGGGTTACGCAACTCGCCGACGATTTCAGTGCGGGCAGTCTGGCGCCAGGGGATGTCATTGCCGAGTTTCTGCAGGTAGGCAATGATCGCATCCATCTCATTTTTGCTTGCCAGTTCAGCGATCTGTGTCTCGCTATGGGGGAATCCCAGCACCTGCATCTTGCGTCGTACTTTGTCAGGCTTGAGGGCGTTATTGCTCAACCAGCCGTAAGCCGGCATGTTGGTTTTCGGGAAGATCGAGCGCGGGGTTTCCATGTGCTGATAATGCCAGGCATCAGGGTACTTGCCGCCGAGACGCGCCAGGTCAGGACCGGTGCGTTTGGAACCCCAAAGGAAGGGGCGGTCGTAGACGAACTCGCCTGATTTTGAGTAGTCGCCGTAGCGCAAAACCTCGGCCACCAGCGGGCGCACGGTCTGGGTGTGGCAGTTGTTGCACCCTTCGCGCATGTAGATATCACGACCTTCCTGTTCCAGCGGGGTGTAGGGAGTCACCCCTTCAATGCGGTCAGCCTCGGTGTTGACCCAGACAAAGGGCAGAATCATGGTGATGGTGGTGCCGACCAGAATGGCAGCGGTGGCCATGAGCATCAGCAGAATCGGTTTCTTTTCCCACATGATTTAAGCCCTCCCTTCGACTTCAAGCAGTTTCGGGGCTGGTTCTTTCCCTTTCTGCACGGTCATGTAGACGTTGTAGATAAAGACCAGAATGCCGATCAGGTAAATGACGCCGCCAATCGCGCGTATCCACCAGTAGGGATACATCTCGACCATGGTTTCCGTGAAGGTGTAAGTGAGACTGCCATCAGCGTTCATGGCGTTCCACATGCCGGCCTGCAGCACTCCGGCGATCCACATGCTGGTTGACCAGATCAGCTGACCGATAACCACCAGCCAGAAATGCAGGTTGGCCAGCGGAATACTGTAAACCTCGCGTCCGTAGATGCGCGGTAACAGGAAGTAGATGCCGGCGACACTGACCAGCGAGACCCACCCCATGGTCCCCATGTGAATGTGGCCGGGAACCCAGTCGGTATAGTGAATGAAGGCTGAAAAGCTCCGGATTGCCTGCATCGGCCCCTGCAGCGTTTGTAATCCGTAAAAAGTGATGCCGAGAATCAGGAACTTGACCAGATAGTTGTCGCGCATCTGATGCCACTGCCCCTTCATCGACATATAGCCGTTAATGACCGAACCCCAGGAAGGAGCGATCAGCATGATCGAAAAAGCCATGGCCAGGGTCTGGATCCAGTCGGGGATCGGTGTCCAGAGTAGATGGTGGGCACCAGTCCACAGGTACATGAAGATCAGCGACCAGAAAGCGATAATCGATAACCGGTGGCTGTAGATGGGAACCCCGGTGGACTTGGGCAGAAAATAGTAGAACATGGCTAACGGTGGCGCGGTCAGGGCCATAGCCACGGCGTTGTGACCGAACCACCACTGGACATTGGCGCTGTTGGTGCCGGCAAAGATGGAATAGGATTTAAAGGCCGAGACCGGAACGGCGAGGGCGTTGACCGTAAACAGGATGGCAACGCCGATAAGCGCTGCCATCATGTACCACAAAGAGATATACATCTGCTCTTCTTTGCGTTTGATGATGGTCATGATGATATTGATGGAAAAGGCGACCCACAGCACGACGATCATGAGGTCGATGGGCCATTCCATTTCATGGTATTCGAGGGTGGTGTTGTAGCCGAGAAGCAGGGTGACGGCTGCCGCGATAATGGTGGCGTTGAACAACCACAGCTGGAAGCGTGCCAGGCCGAGACTCCACAGCGGCGTTTTGCATAGTCGTTGGACCATGTAAATAAACATGGCGAAAATGGTGCCCACCCCCCAGCCGTAGATGCCGGCATTGGTATGAATCGGGCGCAGGCGGCCAAAGGTGAGATAGGGTGGGTAGTTCAGATCGGGATTGATCATCTGAAACGAAACAATCACCCCGACCAGCACCGCGACGACACCCCAGACGAGGCTCCAGTTGACAAAGCTCTTGACGATGTCGGTATGATATTGCGGTTTTCCCATGTGGCCTCCTAGCGCAGATTGGCAGATGTATCCAATGGTCAGATAAATGTGGCAGAGAAAAAATAATGAATGATAAACGTGACCATTTTAGTGAAATACGAGGGAAAGTCAATTACATTGAGGGTAAAATAGACCAAAGTGGTGACGGTCAGTGATCCAACAGGGTACGCTGCAAAAAAAACAGGATAATATATTTGTAAATCAAAAAAGGAGGTATCTGTTCAGCACCGGGCCTTTGAATCCTATGTCAAGGGCCGCGATTGTTTCCCTTGCCGCAGGATCCAACGACCCTGCGGCAAGGACGGTAGCTGAATAATTACGTTTTTTAGTTCTGATCTTGCGATTTCTCCGGTGTTTTGAGTTGGGCCATGTCAAGAAATGGCTTGATCAGGTCAATCGGCATCGGGAAGAGGATTGTCGAGTTCTTCTCGGCGGCGATCTCGGTCATGGTTTGGAGAAAGCGCAGCTGTAAAGCGCCGGGCTGCTTGTTGATCTGTTCAGCGGCGTTGGCCAGGGTTTTTGAGGCCTCAAACTCACCGGTGGCATGGATAACCTTGGAGCGGCGTTCGCGTTCCGCTTCGGCCTGACGGGCCATGGCGCGCTGCATCGAGGCCGGCAGATCAACGTGCTTGATTTCAACATTGGAGATCTTGACCCCCCAGGGGTCAGTCTGGCGGTCGAGAATCTCCTGCAGGTCGTGGTTGATCTTATCCCTTTCCGCCAGCAGTTCGTCGAGCTCGACCTGGCCTAAGACACTACGCAATGAGGTTTGTGCCAGCTGACTGGTGGCGTACAGGTAGTTGTCGACTTCGATCAGCGCCTTGTCCGGCTGGACGACGCGGAAATAGAGCACCGCATTGACCTTGACCGAGACGTTGTCGCGGGTGATGATATCCTGCTCGGGAACATCCATGGCGACAGTACGCATGTTGATCTTGGTCATCTGATCGACGACCGGGATGATAAATTTCAGCCCCGGCCCCTTGACGGAGGAAAAACGGCCGAGGCGAAAAACCACGCCCCGTTCGTATTCGAGCAGAATCCGCACCGAGGCGCTGATAACGACCGCACCAATAGCAACCAGAACGATCCAGAAGAAACCTGCACCAAAATCAAACATGATTAACTCTCCTTGGTTTCGTGGTCAATCGGTCGGGTGCCGGATGCAACCGCCGCAACCTTGATTTTCAGTCCGTCCAGAACCTCAACGACTTCAACCTGCTCCCCGGCCGCAATCGGCTCGGCGGCACAGGCCGACCAGTATTCGCCGTACACGAAGGCGCGGCCACGGTCGGCATCTATGGCCTCAACCGCCTCCCCATGCTTGCCGATCAGCCCTTCCTGACCAAAATGGCTGCGGCGTTTCTGGGTTTTAACCACCATGGTGGTGGCAAAGGTGGTAAAAGCCGCGCAGGAAAAGACGGTCGCAGCGATCACCGCGCGGGAAATCTGCAGATAGGGTTCGCTGCTGTCGATGAGCATCAGCGAGCCCAGGCTCATGGCGATAACGCCGCCAATGGCGAGCATGCCATAGGAGGGGACATTGGCTTCCAGAACAAAAAGAATGAAGGCGACGATGATCAGCAGTACCCCGACAAAGTTGACCGGCAGAGCCGAAAAGGCGAACAGGGCCAGCAGGATGGCGATGGCGCCGACCGCTCCGGGGAAAATCGCGCCCGGTTGTGAGATTTCGAAAAAGATCCCAAGGATGCCGAGCATCATCAGCAGATAGGCGAAGCTCGGGTTGCTCAGGGCATTGAGGATCTTCTGGCGCCAGTTCATTTCGACGGTGATCAGTTGGGCACCGTCACTGCTGAAGATCATGACCTCGCCATCGCGGAGGAATTTGTAGCCGTCAAGCTGCTGCAACAGATCATCGCGATTTTCAGCAATCAGATCAATGACCGCCAGATCCAGCGCTTCCTGAGCAGAAATGGAGACGCCGTCGCGCACCGCTTCCTCTGCCCATTCCTGGTTGCGGCCACGTTTTTGCGCCAGGCTGCGTGCATAGGCGGCAGCATCGTTGGCGACTTTCTTCATCATCGTTTCGTCGGCTTCACCGCCACCGCCGATACTGACCGGCGTTGCTGCGCCGATATTGGTGCCGGGAGCCATGGCGGCAAAATCGGCTGCCAGGGTGATCAGCGCGCCGGCCGAAGCTGCTCTGGCACCCTGTGGCGCGACATAAACAATGATCGGAATGCGTGAATTAAGTTGCGCCTGGATAATGTCGCGCATGGCGGTGTCGAGACCGCCGGGGGTGTCGAGCTCAATCAGCACCGCACGGTTGTTGTCACGATTAGCGGTGGTGATGGCGTCGGCAATAAAGGATGCAATGACCGGATTGATGGGCGCCGCGATCTCGATCAGGAGGATATTGGTGTTTGTCGGCGTGGTCGCAAACAGCGGCAGCGACGGGGTCAGGGCGAGCAACGCAAAGCCCGCTAGAACGGCAAAAACGCTGATGGTGCGCAGGAAGGTTCTTTTTGTCTGCTGTCGCCTGGTTGTCACTGTGTTAACGCCTCTTGTCGTTGCTATGTTGATTTTGTGGTGAATTAACCACTTCTTTGCTTGTGTTTCCGCAGCGAATCACTATAATGATTAGTTTGTAAATACGGGTGCCAGATCCTTCTGCGCGCCCTCTTTGCATTCAAATCCTACCGAAACTTCTGCGATCAGGGTGTGTCAATGAGTCTTAAAGAACAACTCAATCAGGATATGAAGGCGGCGATGAAGGGCAAACAGACCGATCGCCTCAGTACGATTCGCCAGCTCCGTAGTGCCATCAAAAACAAGGAAATCGAGCTCAGACAAGAAATTGATGATACCGCTATTCTGGCTGTCATTGGTACCCTTGTCAAGCAACGTCGGGAATCTGCCGCGCTTTATCGCAGCAATGATCGTCCGGAACTGGCTGACAAGGAAGAAGCTGAATTGGCGGTGCTGCAACAGTATCTGCCGGCACAGTTAGGTGAGGATGAGCTGCGCACTCTGGTGGCGCAGGTGATCACCGAAACCGCGGCAGACTCCCTTAAAGACATCGGCAAGGTGATGCCGGTGGTCATGGCCCAAACCAGAGGCTGCGCTGACGGGCGACTGGTTAATCAGATTGTCAAGGAGTTGCTGGGCGGTTGAACATCAGCGGGTACTGGTTCCCTGCCGTTGTTTTGTCTTTTGATGGAGTGTTTTTTTGGGCCTCATTGATATCCTGATTCTGGTTGTTCTGGTTGTTTTTCTGATCAAGGGATTACTGCGCGGACTGCTTAAAGAGATCTGTTCGCTGCTTGGTCTGGTGCTGGGAGGCGTTTTTGCCTTTACCTTCCATCTGCCTTTCGCCCAGTTTCTCCAGGACAGCGCCGGTCTGCCGGCGCAGGTTTCCGTGGGGGCGGCTTTTTTGGCAGTTTTTCTCATTGTCGTGATTGTTTTTGCCGTTCTCGGTTTTGTCCTGCACCGGTTTGTTAAAATTATTCTGCTCGGTGGCGTTAATCGTCTTGCCGGCGGGCTGTTCGGCGTGATCCAGGCGGTGGTCATTGTCGCCATGCTGGTGCTGGCCCTGGGCTCGCAACCGGCGCCGGCCGTGGCCCGGCAGATGGTTGAGGCGTCTCATCTGGCGCCACCTTTTGCTACCCTGGGTCAAACCCTGCTTGCAGAGGGGCGGGGGCTGATGGGCCGCTTGCCGGGCCGATGAGGATTGACTCGACCGTGCTGGAGCGCCTTGGTTTTCCGGAGCTGCGTGGCTGGCTTGCCGGCCAGACCCAGTCGCAACCGGGGCGGCTGCTGGCACAGCAGCTAACGTTGCTGGAAGATCAGGCGGCGGTTGAACTGGCGCTGACCGAGGTTGATGAGGCGCTGGCGCTGATTCAGGCTGACAAGTCTCCTGCCCTTGGCGGCTGCTGTGATTTGACCTCTGTGCTGGCGGATTGTCAGGCTCCTGGTAGCCTGGTGCCGGCGGCGGAGTTGCGGCCGGTGCTGCAGTCGCTGCAGGCGATAGAGTCGTGCCGCAGCTGGTTTAAGGGACGCCGGGAAGCACACCGTCTGACGCTGGTCGCCGCAGGGTTGGTGCCGCTGCCGGAGTTGCAGCGGCGCTTGCAGAACGCCATCGGTGAACGCGGCGAGTTGCTCGACAGTGCTTCGCCACAGCTTGCTGAACTGCGTTATGAGGGGCGCCGGACCCGTGACCGGGTCAAACAGCAGCTTGAGCGACTGTTGAGCGATGAGCGTCTGGCTGCCTGTTTTCAGGATCGTCTGGTGACCGTGCGTAACGGCCGCTACGTTGTTCCGATCAAGAGCGACTATCGCGGCCGGCTAAAAGGTTTTGTTCAGGATGAGTCAGCCAGCGGTCAGACCCTTTATGTCGAACCGGCGCAGGTTCTTGATGGCAACAATCGCCTGCAGCAACTGCTGCGCGAGGAGCAGCGCGAAGAACGGCGCATATTGCTCCAGCTTGCTGATCTGCTGCGCCGTGATCGCGCTCTGTTGCTCAGCAATCAGCAAGTGGTAGCCCAGATAGACGTACGTTTCGCCGCGGCGCGTCTGTCCCGCTCTTACCAGGGGTGCCGTCCACAACTGGTGGCCTCGGCGCTGATCGAACTGCGCCAGGTGCGTCATCCGTTACTGATGATCCGCGCCGGGCAGTTCGACCTTAACGCAGCGGTGCCGATTGATCTGTTGATTCCGGAGGATGCCCAGGTTCTGGTGGTCAGCGGGCCCAATACCGGCGGCAAGTCGGTTGCCTTAAAGACGCTGGGGCTGATGCTGTTGATGTTGCGGGCCGGGCTGCACCTGCCCTGTCGTTGTGACAGCCGCATCCACCTGTTTCAGCGCCTGTTTGTCGATATTGGCGATGAACAGAGTATTGCCGACAGTTTATCGACCTTTTCCGGTCATCTGTTGCGGATCCGCACGATCCTTGAAGAGGCCGATGCCGATACTCTGGTGCTGCTTGATGAAGCGGGGAGTGGCACCGACCCGGCTGAAGGGGCGGCACTGATCCAGGCGGTCATCGAATCCCTGTGTCGTAAAGGAGCAACGATTCTGCTGACTACCCATTTGGGGCAGCTCAAGCAGTTTGCCCATGTCAGCGCCGGGATGACCAACGCGTCGGTGGAGTTTGATGCTGATACGCTGGAGCCGACCTATGGTCTGCACTATGGTGTCCCCGGTGTCAGCAGCGCCCTGGCAACGGCACGCCGCCTCGGTCTGCCGCTGCAATTGATTGAGCGGGCCCAGGGGTTTCTGGGCAATCAGCATGATCAGAACCAGATTCTGATTGAGTTGGCACGTCAGCGCCAGGAATTAAACCGCGAACTGGCCACGGCGCGACAGTTGACCGTGGAAGCAGCGGCATCACAGCAGTTGCGCAAGCGCCAACTGCAGGAACTCAAAGACAGTAAAAGCACGGTGCTGGCACGCGCCAGTCGCCAGGCTGAAGAATTGATCGGCGCCACGGAAGAGCGCTTGAAGCAGCTGCGCCGGCGCCGAGCGGAAACGGCCTCGCCGCTTCAGGCGGCCGCTGAACGGCAAGAATTGACCGCTGTGCGCCAGCACCTGGCCGCCTTTACGCCGCGAGCGCGGCAAAACACTGCGCTCCCTCAGGGTCTGGAGGTAGGCGAGCTGGTTCGTATCGTTCCCCTCGGCGCAGAAGCACAGGTCAAGCGGATAACGGGTCAGCAGGTCGATCTGCAGGTCGGTGGGAAAAGAATGCGCCAGCCGTTGACGGCGCTGGAGCAGTTCTCCCCGCGGCGCTTTGCGGCGCGGCGCGCGGTCTCCAGTGCGCTGGTGCGTGCGGCCACAACAGAACAGCTGACACCCCGGTTAACATTGATCGGTGAGCGGGTTGAAGACGCCCTGGGGTTACTGGACCGCTATCTGAATGATGCCCTGCTGGCCCATCTGCAGCAGGTGGAGATTGTCCATGGTGCCGGTAGCGGTGTTCTGCGCCGGGCGCTGCGTGACTATCTGACGACGATGCCGGCGGTGACGGCATTTTATGCGGCGCCGCAGGAACAGGGTGGTGACAATGTGACGGTGGTTGAGTTGGGAGGACGATGAGCGGTCAGATTGGCGACGATAAAATTGAGCAGGTTCGTGATCGCACCGATATCGTCGAGCTGGTCTCGCAGTATGTTGATCTTAAAACGTCCGGTCGCAACCGCCTCGGTCTATGTCCGTTTCACGCTGAGAAATCACCCTCCTTCAGCGTGAATGCCGAGCGTCAGTTTTATCACTGTTTTGGCTGTGGTGCCGGCGGTGATGTGTTCAGTTTCCTCATGCACAGTGAGGGCTTGAGTTTCCCTGATGCGGTACGGCGGCTGGCGGGGCAGGCCGGCATCGATCTTGAAGAGCGCCCCTTGACGCCGCCGGAACGGGCGCAAGTCGAAGAGCGCGAGCGATTGTATCGGATCAACGCTCTGGCGGCCGATTATTTTCATGCCAACCTGATGGAGCATCCGCAGGCGGTGATTGCGCGCGACTACATGAAAAAGCGCGGTTACGGTCAAAAGGCCGCAGGAGAATATCGCATCGGCTATGCTCTCGCTGGCTGGGGCGGGTTGAAGGGCCATCTCGAGCGCCATCAGGTAGCAACAGCAGATGCACGCCTGCTGGGGCTGTTGCGCGAAGGCACCTCAGGCCGCAGCGATTACGACATGTTCCGCTCCCGCTTGATGTTCCCGATCCTCGATCTGGCCGGGCGCGTTGTGGCCTTTGGTGGCCGTGTGCTTGATGACGGCAAGCCGAAATACATCAATTCGCCGGAGTCACCGATTTACCACAAGGGTGGGGTGCTGTTTGGACTTTATCAGGCACGTCAGGCCATGCGTGTCAGTGGTGACGTGCTGGTGGTTGAGGGATATTTTGATCAGCTGGCACTACATCGTGCCGGTTTTGCCCAGTCGGTAGCCACTTGCGGTACCGCCCTGACCACAGATCATGTGCAACAATTGAAGCGTTATGCTCAGCGCGTGGTGCTGGTCTTTGATCAGGACAGCGCCGGCAAGCAGGCAACCTTCAAGGCGATGACGACCTTACAGCAGGAAGGGGTGGCCGCTGCCGCCATTTCCCTGCCGTCAGGGGATGATCCCGATTCGTTTTTGCAGCGGCAAGGGGCTGAGGCGTTTCAGGCGTGTCTTGAGGCCGCCCGTCCGGTGATGGAACTCTATATGGAGGAGACCCTCAAGGGGGCCGGCTACGGAGTGGAGCTGAAAGTTCGGGCGGTAGAGCAAATACTCGAAAAAATCGCCGCCTTAAAGAGCGAGCTGGAGCAGGATCTGTATCTTAAGGAGCTGGCGCAGCGCAGCGGTATTGAGGTTGCGCGGCTGCAGAAAAAGCTCACCACGATGGCACGTCAGCAAGAGCGTGGCCGGGCAAGGATTCAGGGTTCAGCGCCATCGGTGCCGCCACCGCATCCGCCGGGCGAACCCGCTGCGCAACCGGCTTCCGGCAGGGCGCAACGGCCATCTGCAGATACGCGCAGCGCCGTCAGTCGCACCGAGCGGACCCTGTTGCGGTTATTGCTGCAGAGTTCTGAGGTGCGTACCGAATTTGCAGAGCGCGGCGGCGTCAGCCTGATCCACCATCCTGATGTCGCTGCGGTGATGGGTGAAATCCTCAAGCAAGGGACAGCGACGGGGTGTGACAGCGAATCCCTGTTGCCGGGTCTAACAGCGCTTCAGCGCGACATTCTGGTCCAGGCGCGCGGTTGCGATCCGGAGGAATTTGCTGAAAACCTGCAACAGATGGCAACAGATTGTTTGCGCGCCCTGGAGAAACAGTCATTAAAACGACGATCAGACCAGCTTTGGCAGGAGTTAATCCCGGCCGCCGAAGAGCGTGGCGATCTGGAGTCTGCTGACCGCCACCGGACGGAGCTCTCGCGCTTGCAGGCACAGATCAAGGGGCGGCCAGGTTGATGAAAATAATAAAAAAAACAGGGCAGTGTTTCAATTTTGATAAAAACGGTTAAACTCAACAGTAGCGGTCAATATTTTTCTGCGCATGTAGCGACGTATGGAGATTTAGTTCTGATGGCGAAAAAAACCAATCCCGAAGAAGTACAGCAGCTCATAGATATGGGTAAGGAAAAGGGTTTTCTTACCTATGATGAAGTCAACGATATGCTTCCGGCCAGCATGGTATCGTCGGAACAGTTGGAAGATGTGATGAGCATGTTTGGTGAGATGGATATTGAGATTGTCGACAATGACAGCAAGATTTCCAGTTCCAAAGACGTGGATCTCGATGAGGACGAAGACGAGGGTGATGTTGAGCTTGAAGCCGGAACCCTCGGCAAAACCAGTGACCCGGTACGCATGTACCTGCGTGAAATGGGGCAGGTAGCGCTGCTGACGCGGGAAGGGGAAGTTGAGATTGCCAAGCGGATTGAAGAAGGTGATGCGCTGGTAGCCAAGGTCATTATGCGGACTCCGGTCGCTGCCCGAGATATGATGATGCTGCTGGGAAAACTGGAAAAAGGACAGGTCGGAGTGTCCGAGATTACCCGCGAGTACGATGAGGAAGAAGGCGGCGAAGCCGAAGGACGGCAGCGTCAGCGCTTGCTGGAATTGCATGAGAAGTTGCTGCCGTTGGAACGGCAGATCAATGAGATCGATCAGGCGTTGCAGCAGGAAACCGCCGTTCGTAAGGTCAAAAAGCTCAAGAAGGACGAAGCTGAGGCGCGCGAAAAAATGACCGAGTTGCTGCGTGAAGTTCGTCTTAAGGATTTTCAGGTTGCCAAGATTGTTGACCGCCTTAAAGAGATGGGCACCCAGGTAAAAAAAGGACAGGCGGAAATCAGCGCTTGTGAGCAGATGATGACGCGCCCGCGCGCCGAAATAACCAGTTACCTGACCCGCATGCGCCAGAGTGACGAGGATGCCCATGCGGTGGCAGAGGAGCTGCAGGTCGCCGGCGATGTGTTGCTGGCGGTGGAAAAACGCCTCGCCGCTGCCGAGCGCAAATTCAAACGGGTGCGCGCCGAATCGGGCTTTGAACCGGAAGAGTTGCAGGAATATCTCAAAGAAGTTTACAAGGGGGAATGGATTGCCAAAAAAGCCAAGACGGAGCTGATTGAGGCCAATCTGCGGCTGGTAGTGTCCATTGCCAAGAAATATACCAACCGTGGGCTGCAGTTCCTTGACCTGATTCAGGAAGGCAATATCGGCCTGATGAAGGCGGTTGACAAGTTTGAGTACCGCCGCGGTTACAAGTTTTCAACCTACGCCACCTGGTGGATTCGTCAGGCGATCACCCGTGCCATTGCCGATCAGGCACGCACCATTCGTATTCCGGTGCACATGATTGAGACCATTAACAAGCTGATTCGTACCACCCGGCAGCTGGTTCAGGAGTGTGGGCGCGAGCCGACGCCGGAAGAAATTGCCGAGCGTATGGATTTGCCCCTCGACAAGGTCCGCCGGGTGTTGAAGATCGCCAAGGAGCCGATCAGTCTTGAAACCCCGATTGGCGAAGAGGAAGATTCCTCCCTTGGTGACTTTATCGAGGATAAAGGGGTTATTTCCCCCCTTGAGGCGGTGATCAGGGGAAATCTGAGCGATCAGACTTCGCGGGTGCTGGCATCCCTGACGCCGCGCGAAGAAAAAGTCCTGCGCATGCGCTTTGGTATAGGAGAAAAGTCAGATCATACCCTGGAGGAGGTCGGCCAGGATTTTAACGTGACGCGTGAGCGGATTCGCCAGATTGAAGCCAAGGCGCTGCGTAAATTGCGCCATCCGAGTCGCTCCAAGCGTTTGCGGGGTTTTTCCGCCGTCGATTAAGAGATGTCGCGGGTGCAAACACCAACACCCTTTGGTGTTTGCACCCGGGGAAGAAGTTTTTAAAAAAGCTTGACAGCTGATTGAATGTTTTTTATTGTTTCCTCTTGCGCAAGCTTAAAAAGCGGGCCTATAGCTCAGTTGGTTAGAGCCGCCGGCTCATAACCGGCTGGTCCCAGGTTCGAGTCCTGGTGGGCCCACCACTTTTTTTGATCGTCGTTCTGCAGCTTAGCCGTTTGTTTTTTTAAATAAAAAAGGCCATACATATTCATGCGCGAACAGCAGCTATACGACCCAACCTCCCGATTCGGCAATGGTGAGGTCGCTTGATGAGATCAGCCCAGTACAACATGTCGGAACGAGAAACCAGAATTCCAAACGAGAGTGCACCGGTGAACCGGTGCACTCTTTCTTTTTGCCCGGCAAGGGGTTCGGGAAGTGACAATGGCTGAGAAAAATACCGCCCGCGTAGCCGATATTGTCGGCCTGGTTCATCGGATTGCGCCGCCACATCTGGCCGAGGTCTGGGACAATGTCGGTCTGCAGGTTGGTGACTCCAGGGCGTCCGTGCGCCGTATTCTGGTGTGTCTTGATGTTGAACGGAGCGCTATCGATGAAGCCGCGCGTCTCGGCGCTGACGTGATTGTCTGCCACCATCCGCTGATTTTCCACCCCCTCAAACGCCTGACCCCCAGTGACCCGACCGGAGATATTATTTACCGGGCGATTCAACAGAACATTGCCATTGTCGCTGCTCATACCAATCTTGACCGTGCCGTTGATGGCCTCAATGACTGGCTGGCAGCGCAGCTTGGTCTGAATACTGTTGCCCCCCTGGAACGCCCACGCAGCGATGGTTATTACAAGCTTGTTGTCTACGTTCCCAGCGGCCATGAACATGCCGTGATGGAGGCCATGTTCGCTGCCGGGGCCGGACATATCGGCGCTTATGACCGCTGTTCGTTCCGCACCAGCGGTACCGGCACCTTTCGCGGCGGTAGCGACACCGATCCCTTCATCGGCACACCCGGAGTCCATGAAGAGGCCGCAGAGTTGCGTCTTGAAACGATTATTCCGATCCATCTGCATGAACGCATCATTACCCGCATGATCAAGGCTCACCCTTACGAAGAGGTTGCCTATGATCTGATTCCGCTGGCCAATCCGGTCACTGGGCCCGGTCTCGGGCGCATCGGTGTTCTTGCTGAAAAGCTGACCCTTGATGCCTTTGCCCGCCAGGTCAAAACAGCCCTTGATGTCACAGCGGTACGCCTGGTTGGTAACGCCGACCAGCTGATCGGCAAGGTTGCCGTTTGCGGTGGCGGCGGTATGGTTACCTATGCGGAGGCCTTGCGCCTGGGTGCCGACTGCCTGGTCAGCGGTGACATCAAATTTCATGATGCCCAGCGGGCGCGCAGCGATGGCATGGCGTTAATCGATGCCGGTCATTTTGGTACGGAAAAAATTATGCCGGCAAAAATGGCAGAGCGCCTGACTTCCCTGATGGCGGAAGAGCGCTATGGCCTTGAGATAATCGTTATGACCAAAGAACAGGATCCGTTTGTCACCATCACCTGATGCGCAATACACAATAATGGAGGTACCGCGTGCAAGAAAAGATGAACCTGCTCAGGGATTTGCAGGAAATCGATCAGGAAATCAGCACTATTGAAGCGACCCGCAACAGCTATGAAGCAGAACTGAGTACCTTTGCAGCGCAGGCTGCAGAGGTGCAATCGATGCTCGATCAACTGAATGTCGAGATTGATCAGCTGCGCCGCGATGAGGCGCAGATTGAGCAGGAACTGCACAAGCAACGCGACAATGTCACCCGGGTTGAGGCGCGTTTACCCGGCATTCAGACCCAGAAGGAGTATGTGGCTGTCCTCAAAGAGATTGACGTGGCCAAAAAGGGGAACAAGGAGCTTGAGGAAAAACTGCAGGAAAAACGTAAGGAGATTGCCATCCTCGTCGAGGACCAGCAGGAAAAGCAGGCCGGCCTGGATGCGATCAGCGGAAATGCCAAAGCGCGTGGCAGTGAGCTTGATCAGCTGTTGAGGGACTCGGGCAGCCAGCTCGATGAACATACCCGTAACCGGGAAAAAGTGGCAGGAGAAGTTCCCAAAAGTTTGCTGCGCAAATATCAGGGACTGTTCAAGCGCCGTAATGGTATGGCCCTGGCTGTTGCCAGAAACGGTGCATGCCTGGGTTGTAATATGCAGTTACCGCCCCAGTTGTTCAATCGGCTACTGCAGGGAGCCGACCTGCAGAGCTGCCCCCACTGTAATCGCATTCTTTACGTTGAGACAGAGGTGTGATTTTTCGGCTGGAGAAGGACAGATGATCGCCGCCCGCCCTGGTTCGCCGGGGCGGGGGGAGGAAAGTCCGGGCTCCACAGGACGGGATGGTTCCTAACGGGAACCGGGGGTGACCCCAGGGAAAGTGCCACAGAGAGGAGACCGCCCGCAGTTTTTTTTCGGCGGGTAAGGGTGAAAGGGTGAGGTAAGAGCTCACCAGTTCCGGCGGCGACGGCGGAAGCTAGGTAAACCCCATCCGGAGCAAGGCCTAATAGGGGAACGTTTGAGGGTGGTCCGCCCGAAGTTCCCGGGTTGGCCGCTTGAGGTTGTCGGCAACGGCAATCCTAGATGAATGATCATCACCCTGTTTTGCGGGTAACTGCGCAGGGAACAGAACCCGGCTTACGGCCTTCTCCAGCCACCATCACTGCAGCGGTAGTATGAATCAAGATCATGCTGCCGCTTTTTCTTTTAAAGTTGCCGATGCAGCATCACCGCCACCAGCTGTGGGAGCAGATTGTCGCCGAGGTTCAGGATCACTATCTGTGATATAATCGAAAACGCCTTGGCGCCCCAGCAGTTGAACAAATTTTAACGGGTCGAAGGGGCGTTGCGTCAACTGTATCTGGCGGTAGCCCAGCGCTATTCAGGAGCGGCCATGACCGGCCTGCTGTTGCAGTATCAACGCCGGCAGGGACGATCCGTGTTTCAATTAAAAGCCGGCGCAGATGCCGAGGGAAATAGACCATGTTCTTGAGTTTTGATCGTAATAACGGGGACATTGATGAATATATCGATCTGATGATGAGTAAGGCCGAGGTGCATCACCCCCGCTTGATCCGTGAGATGATCCTGACCGCCCTCAAGTCCGGTCAGGAAAACAACTATATGGCGGACCAGAAACTGATGCGCACCACCATGAAGGAGATGCGCTATACCAACAAGATCTTTGCCCCCTATCGCCACCGTAAAAAGGTGACGGTATTCGGTAGCGCCAGAACAACTCCGGACGAACCGATCTATCAGACCTGTGTTCAGTTCTGCCGCCAGCTGGTTGAGCACAACTATATGGTTATCACTGGTGGCGGACCCGGCATCATGCTGGCAGGAAATGAAGGCGCCGGTGCAGAGAACTCCTTCGCCGTCAATATTCATCTGCCCTTTGAGCAGGAAACCAATCCGGTGATGAGTGAAGATGATAAAGTCATCACCTACCGCTACTTTTTCAATCGTAAAGTGGCCTTTTTAAAAGAGGCCCACGCCGTCGCCCTGTTTCCCGGTGGTTTTGGTACCCTGGATGAGTCAATGGAAATTATGACCTTGATGCAGACCGGGAAGAATCCCCCCATACCCCTGGTACTGATTGATGATGAGGGTGGCTATTGGGATGACTGGTTCAAGTTTTTGCGCGACAGTCTGTTCAAACGTGGCCTGATTTCCGGTCAGGATTTTGGTTTGTTTACCATTACCCGTGATTATCGTGAGGCAATTCAGGTCATTGACGAGTTTTATCGTAACTACCATTCCATGCGTTATGTCGGTAAAAAACTGGTTGTCCGCTTGAATAAGCAACTCAGCCAGGAGCAGTGTGATACTCTGATCAGTGAGTTTAGCGAAATTCTTGCACCGGATGGAGCGATGATCCTCACCGAGGCCCTGCCCGAAGAACACGACCAGCCCGATCTGCACAAGTTGCCGCGCTTGATCATTGACTTTAATCAGCGCAGTTTCGGCCTGCTCAGTGCGTTGATCCGTCGCATAAACGTTTTCTAAAAGTACATCGACATGACTATTGAACACACCGGCATTCCCATCAGTCCCACGCGCGTTGACATCGGTCGCCATGATCTTAAGCGCATGCACAATTTGGCTCGCACCCTGTTTCGCTTGAGCCGACGTGATTCCTATCGCCAGAAAATTTACCCTGAAGTGCCTGAGATTGCCCGTTTTGACCCCGGCCATGCCGCCCTGATGATGGGGTACGACTTTCATCTGGGACCGGACGGGCCGCGACTGATCGAGGTTAACACCAATGCCGGCGGTGCTTTTGTCGCCTGGAAAAGCCAGATGCGCGATTTGCAGGGGGGTGACGGCATCCCCCTGTCAGAGCGCTTTCAGCAGCGGTTGCTGTTCAGTTTCAAGCGTGAATGGCAGGATTTTTCCAGATCGCCGCGAGCCCTTACGTGTCTGGTCATTGTCGATGAAGACCCCCCGAACCAACCCCTGTATCCGGAAATGGTCAGCTGTCGTGACTGGCTGGTCAGTCACGGCGTCGACGCGCGTATTGCCGATCCTGGCGAACTGCAGACCGGGGCCGATGGTGTTTATCATCAGGGGCACAAGGTTGACCTGATCTACAACCGTCACTGTGATTTTTATCTCGAAGAAGAAGCGTTGGCCACTTTGCGCAGCGCCTACCTGGCCGGCAGCGTCTGTCTGTCACCCAACCCCTTTGCCTATGGCCTGCTGGCGGACAAGCGGCGGATGATCCTCTGGTCGGATGAAGTAGTGCTCCGCCAACTTGGCCTGTCAGCGGCAAAGACGCGGCTGCTGGTCGAGATGGTCCCTTTAAGTCGTCTGATGTGTGATATGGATGCGGCTCAATTGTGGGATGAACGTAAGGAGTTGATTTTCAAACCGGTGAACAAGTTTGGCGGTCGTGGCGTGCTGATGGGTAAAAGCATTACCCGCAAGCGCTTTGCTGAACTGGAACCCGATTCAACCCTGGTGCAGCAAATCGTACCGCCATCCCAGGTGACGAGTCAGGAAGGCGAATCGTTCAAAGTCGACCTGCGCCTCTTTGTTTACCGCGATCATCTGCTTGGAGTCGGCGCCCGCTTGTACCAGGGCCAGCTCACCAATCTGCGCACACCGGGCGGTGGATTTGCTCCGGTGCGGATTGTGTGACAGGAAGTTGTTGCGGAGAAAATCATGTGCCAATTGCTTGGAATGAACTGCAATGTGCCGACGGACATCTGTTTTTCGTTTGCCGGTTTCAGAAAAAGAGGCGGATTGACAGATATCCACAAAGACGGCTGGGGGATTGGTTTTTTTGAGGGGAAGGGCACCCGCCTTTTTCTTGATCCTGAGCCGTCGGCGCAATCGGTACTGGCCGATCTGGTGCGCAGTTACCCTATTCGTTCACTGAATGTTATTGCGCATATCAGAAAAGCGACGGCTGGTGATGTTTCTCTGGAAAATACTCACCCTTTTATGCGGGAACTCTGGGGGAAAAACTGGCTGTTCGCCCATAACGGCCATCTGCCTGATTTTTGGCCTGAACTTGAAGGCACCATGACGCCGGTGGGAAACACCGACAGCGAATGGGTTTTCTGCTGGTTGCTGGAACGTCTGCGCGATCGTTTCGGCATCGCCCCACCATCGCGGCAGGATCTGTTTGATGCCCTGGAGACGTTGATTCTTACCTTTGCCGGGAAGGGGATCAGCAATTTTCTGCTGTCCAACGGCGATGTCCTTATTGCCCACTGTTCAACCCACCTGAGCTATATCGTGCGGCAGGCACCCTTTGGTGAAGCCCATTTATCCGACGAGGACATGTCCGTTGACTTCCGTCAACTGACGACGCCTGACGACCGGGTCGCCGTGATCACGTCAATGCCGTTAACCGACAACGAAGCCTGGGTCGATATGCGTCCCGGCACCCTGTGGATGTTCCATGATGGCGAGGTCTGCGCCCAGCGTGACACGCTTCCGAGTCCGTTCAAATCGATGCAAGAGATGAACGCCTATCAAGGGTGATGGCGTCGCAAAAACTCGCCAACTGCGGTGTTGCTGCCATCGTTTCGCTGCTTCGACGTACGTAAGTACGCCTCATTGCTCAACAATGGCGCGCCTTGCATTTGGCGCTTTTTGCTTAGCCATTGAACCTGATGCTTTTTGCGAAAGCATCAAGGGTGGGCACAGGGTAATTATCCCCCTGCTTTTTTTACCTTCCAGCCCCGTTGTTGCAACAGCTCGAGCAGCAGGTCGCGCTGATCGCCCTGGATTTCTATCAAGCCATCCTTGACGGTACCACCGGTGCCGCAGCGTTGTTTCAACTCTTTGGCCAGTTCCTTGAGTTGTTGAGATTCCAGATCCAGGCCGCTGATCAGGGTGACGCCCTTGCCCTTACGCCCTTTGGTTTCACGCTGGATGCGGACGACACCATCACCTTTGATATTTATGGCTGTTTTGCGGCAACGACAATTTTTAAGCGGCTGGGCACAAGTGAGACAAAGCCTGCCGAGCTGATCGGAATAAACCGGTCTGCTGTTGTTCATGGCAATGAAAACCTCATCATGACAGATGGCGCTTGAACTGACAGTGGGCACAGATCAGCACCAGCTGATAGAGTCCGTTATCCGGATCGCGGGTGGTTGCTGTGGTCATATGGTGGCGGCAGCAAAGGGTGTAGCATTCGCTGCAGGTGACGCCGTCGTTAGCGGTCGAGGTGCGTTCACAGATATGGCACAGCCAGGGGGATTGTTCTTCCGACATGTTAGGTTCTTTGCACTAAAAGTAACTATTCTCCACAGAATTCCTTGACCTTGTCGGCCAGCAGACGGCTCTGTTTGAGTGCCAGATCCAGCTCGACATCGGTCGGTGCGCCTTTCCATTCAATCGGCTCGATGAATTCCCACTTGAGTTTTTCAGTCAGATGATCCAGTTCGCGCTGGGCACCGCCGGACCAACCGGCCGAGCCGAAACGCAATACCTTTTTGTTCCAGATTTTTTTGCGCCGGAACATATCCAGCACCCAGGCCATGGGCGGGAACATCTCATATTCGTAGGTCGGCATGCCGAGGATGATGCCGGAGGAGCGCCAGGCCGATGCCAGGATCAGACCGACATGATCGTCCGGCACGCGATGGACATGCACCGGCAGTCCGGCACTGCGCACCCCCTGGACGATGTTGTTGACCAGTTTTTCGGTGTTGCCGTACATGCTCGACCAGATGACTGTCACTTCAGCTTCGGCAGGACCATTCAGGTAGCCGGCAAAACGGGTATAGGAATCAATGATCGCCTGCGGATTTTCGCGCCAGATAATGCCGTGGGATGGGGCAATCACCTTGATGTCAAGGGCATTCAAGCGCTGGATTCCCTTGCTGACAAAGGTTGAAAAGCTGGAGACGATATTGGCGTAGTAGCGTAACGCTTCGTTGATGAAGAAGTCGTGTTGTGAGGTAGAAAGCTGGTCATCGAAATAGACATTATTCAGCGTGCCGTAGGAGCCGAAGGCGTCGCAGGCAAAGAGGGTACCGCTGCTGCTTTCATAGGTCATCATGGTTTCCGGCCAGTGGATATTGGGGGTTTCGTAGAAGGTCAGCACCTTCCCCCGGCCGAGATCAAGGGTGTCGCCATCCTTGATCACTTCGACATTGTCCTCGATACCACAAAAATCCTTGAGCAGTTGTTTGGCCTTGCCGGTCAAAAAGATTTTCATGTTGGGGTTGCGGGCGTGAAAAACCGGTAACCAGCTGGTATGGTCAGGTTCCATGTGATTGAGAATCAGATAGTCGATATCCCTGGCGTTGATGCCGATGGAGGCCATTTCCGCATCAAAATCAGCCGGCTTGTCACCGACATCTTCCAGCAGATCGATCAGGGCGGTTTTTTCTCCCTGGACAATATATGAATTAATGGAGATGCCGTTGGGCATCGGCCACATCCCTTCAAACAGCTTGTAGCTTTCGAGGTTGACCGGCAGACAGTAAATTCCTTCGGTAATTTTGACAGCTTTCATTTCTCACCTTTGCGGCTATGGATTGGTTAGGTTGATTAAAAAAAAAGAGCGCGGAACCTCATCACCCACCGTGCGCTCCGCTCACCTATGGACACAGAGAAGCCAGCGAGCGCCTGAATTTTTCAGTGGCTCAATGGCGCTGTTTTATCAGCTCGAATCAGTCCCTTGAGTGCAGGAAAAACGGCGGTTTGTTCTGTTTATATTTACCCAAAATGGTCACCCATTGCAAGTTTTTCAGGGTGGTATTCGGCGTCTTTCGGGGCACGGGGGCGTTCGGTTCTATGGGGAATCGATGGTTTTTTCTAATAAACCAGGGTATCTGTTGAGCACCGGGTCGGGGGTCCGCTGGCAACGATGGAACCGAATAGCACCGCATGCCGAGCGCCGCCGGCTTGTCATCGAGAAAACTTTAAGCTGATCAGAAGTTACAAACCAGGAAGGCGGTTGTTGAAGTGATAATTTTTTTGCTTCAGATGTCATTTTATAGTTTATTAAATTTTTATTATCTAGTATAAGAACAATAGCTTCTTATTTTTCTAAACTAATGAGAGCTTTTTGCGTGGCAACTGCGCGCCAAGGTTTATCTGACCACCTCCTGTTTATGGGGGAGGGGGGCCTGGAAAAACAGCTTATTGCGGGAGTAAAGACATGGCGACAATGAAACAGGGCTTGAGGATTCGCACCAAGCTGATGATGATGGTTCTGTTACTGGTATTTATCTCTATCTTTATCGGTGGTGTTGCCTTTTACGGTGTTCAGCAGACCCTTGTGCAGTTCAGCAATCAGATTACCGATGAGATCTCTTTGATCCATTCCGCTGACACCACGACGGCCAAAGCCAGACGCTATGAAAAGGAATTTTTTCTGTTTTCCAGTATTCCTAAAAGCGCAGAGGTGGAAACCCGGCAGGTCTCATATCTCAAGCAGATGTACGCCACCTACGATGAGTTGACATCGATCTTCAAAAAATTGGGCAACAGCGGTCTGGATATGGTCGTTGATCAAGAGAGTCTGGCCGGTCGGGCAACGGCATATGAGCTTATCGCGGCACTAAAGAATGACCTTGCCATCGTGCGAGTGACTGCCGAGCCGCTGGCAGCGCAGTTGCTGGCAGGAAAACCTTTCTATGATGCTGCTGAGGAATATACCCCTTACCGGGATGCAATACGCAACCTTGAAAGCAGAATCAAAGATACGATCAGCTTGCTGGAAGGGATGCTTACCGAACAGAAGGTTGCCTCCGCAGCATATCAACAAACCTTATTCCATACGCTCCTGCTTCTTGGCGGCGGCATGATTTTGGTTGGTATTTTCTTTGGATTGTTCATGTCCAATGGAATCACCAGGCCGTTGCGACATCTGATGCAGGGGATTACCGCTATCGGTAAGGGTGAGATCGTTGAGGTTGAAATTACCACCAACGATGAATTGGCTGAAATTGCCCAGGTCTTCAATGAAACGACTAACCGGATCAGAGGCTATATCAAAACCGATGAACAGCGACTGGCGACCGAAGCCAACGTCATCAACTTTCTGGAAGTCGTCAGTGAAGCGGCCGATGGCGATTTTACCCTGCGCGCACCGGTTACCGAAGACGCTTTCGGCTCGATTGCCGACGCCTACAATGTCATGGTTGAGAGCCTGGCGGAATTATTGACAGAGACAACCGGCAAGGCTTCTGAAGTGGGTGATGAGTCGCGCCATCTGCTGGACATTTTCAACAAGATGAAAGAGGGGAGTAGCAATCAGTTGCATTATGTAGCAGAAGCTATTGAATCCGCTGACGAAACAATCAGCTCGGCAAACCAGATTGCTGAAAAAACCGATCTGGCTCGGCAATCAGCCAACCAGGTCGAGTCGGCGACCAGTCTTGGTAACGAGCGGGTCAATCTGAATATCGAAGGGATGCAGCTGATCCGGGTGACGGTCCAGGTCATCAATAAAAAGATGAAATCTCTTGCTGAGCGACTGCAGGAAATCGGCACGATTTCGCAGTTGATCTCTGATGTCGCGACCCGCACCACCATCCTTGCCATGAATGCATCGATTGAGGCTTCACGTGCCGGCGAGCAGGGGCGCGGGTTTCTGGTGATTTCCGATGAAATCAAGCGCCTGGCTGACGAAGCGTCCGGCGCAACACGTCAGATTGGCGGTATCATCAAGGCCATCCAGTCCGAGGCCAACGATGTGACGGCAGCGCTGGAAGATGAAACCAGCACCGTTGAGGATCAGGCTCGGCTGATGATGGAAACGGGTGAGGCCCTTGCTGCTATTAAAAAAGCTACAGACCAGTCAAAGCAGATCGTTACCCAGATTACCAGTCTCTCTCAAGAGCAGTTGGCGGTTTCCGAGAAGATGGTTAACTCCATTCGCAAGATGGCAGATATCACCGACGGCAATACCGGTCTGATCAATGAATCTGCCTTGATCACTGAAGGGCTCAGTGGTGTCTCGAAAGGATTGCTGACATCCTTAACCCGCTTCCGCCTGGGAACCCAAGCCGACAATGATACTCCCGTGCTGCAACTGAAAGCTTCGAACGACTGATCAGTTGCAGCAGGACAGCAGACCAGGAAGGCCGCAACACCCAGCGCAGGGTGTTGCGGCCTTCCTGGTTACAGCAGGTCAAACCAGCGAGCCGGTAAGATTGGGACCGATCCACTGAATACTAAAGCTTTTTGTGTTTCCTGATAACGTCCAGCAGATCTTCCTCGTCAAAGGGTTTTACCAGATAGTCGGTAGCCCCCAGTTGAATGGCCTCTTTGCGATGCTGCTCGCCGGCTCGCGAGGTGAGGACCGCTACAGGTATGTTCAGCCCCCGGCGGCGTATTTCCCGCAACAAATCATAGCCGTGCATGAGCGGCATTTCCAGATCGGTGATGATGGAAAAAATATCTTCCGTGTCCAGCTTGTCGAGAGCGTCCTCACCGTTGACTGCGGTCAACACCTGATAGCCATGGTTATTCAGGATCATCGATGCATATTTACGCACGCTCAGCGAGTCATCAACAATTAACACCTTCGGCACCACCGGAGTCGAGATGGTGGGGGCCAGGGATACGCCCGCGATGCGCAGGTCCGGATGTCTCATCCGCGCCGGGTTGACGACCAGCCGCATGCTTCCGTCACCAGCCAGACTGGTTCCCGAGAAATAGACCAGTTCTTCGAGAAAAGACCCGAAGGGCTTGATCACGGTATCTTCCTGGCCATGGATAGCGTCAACCAGAAGCATGACCGGTGCCCCTTCGGATTGTGTCACTATGCCTAAGCCGGGTGGTGCTGCGGTATCCAGTTGCAGCTGCAACAGATTGGCCAGATCGATGCGTTGGCAGCGGTCGTGTGAGTCATCTTTCCCGGTCGGCCCGGCAAGATCGACAATTTCGTCGACCAGTGCCGTTGGTATCACCATGGTCTGCTGGCCACAATCAAAGCGAACGACATTGACGATAACCAGCGACAAGGGCAGGCGCATCTGAAACCGTGTCCCTTTGCCGGCTTCGGTCCAGACATCAATGGTGCCATTGAGCCCTGCGAGTCGATCCATCACCACATTCATGCCGACACCGCGTCCCGATACCTTGTCTGTCACTGTCGCCGTACTGAAGCCGGGGCGGAAAATAAGCTGGACCAGTTGCTGATCAGAGAGCTTGTCGCCGGCCGAAATGATCCCCTTGTCAATGGCTCGGGCGCGAATCCCCGCAATGTTGATGCCGCGTCCATCATCTTCAACAGAAATGTCTACCGTGTTACCGCGGCGTTCGGCCTTCATCCAGATCTGTGCCCGCTCCGGTTTCCCCTGGGCCAGGCGTTCCTTTACGGGCTCAATGCCGTGAGCAAAGGAATTTCGCACGATATGCAATACGGGGTCGAACAGGCGATCAAAAATCACCCGGTCGATCGGCGTCTCACCACCGGAGATGAACAGGTCGACCGGTTTTCCTACCTCTTCAGCGAGATCCCGGATCGTGCGATTGAAGCGCTGAAACAGCTCGCTTACAGCGATGGTGCGGGCAGCGGAGATCCTCTCCTTCATGTCTTCGTTGTTGCGGTGAAGGGATCCCACATCACGCGAAAAAACAGCAAAGAATGCGGTCATTTCACGTAATGCTTCTTCCATATCATTGGTGATCTCGCGCATTTTTCGGGAAAAGAGGTTAAGATCATCATAGCGGTCAAACTCGAGTTCGGTGAAGCCGGCGGCGGCAACAGTGTTTCCGGAGGTTGGCATGGTATAGTCATAGCGTTCGGAAAATTCAGTCACCTCCTTGATCAAGCGCTGTCCGGCGAGGCTGATTTCGTTATGCAACGCCTCCAGAACCGGAACGCGGTTCATCAGGTGATTCTTGGTAACGGTAAACTCACCGACCAGGTCAACCAGGGCATCAATCTTGTCCATGCCGACACGGACCACACCGTCTTTTTCACCCCGCCGTGGCCACTCGCGGCGCTCAATACCCCAATAACTTTCACCCTCCGCTCTCCTGTCAGCTGCCGGGATCGGCTCTTCCAGTTTGCTGTGGTGGTCAGGGCCGGTAGTGGGCGCTGGTGGTTCGGCGATGTCTGCTGCTGCCAACCGTGACAGGGTTGTTGATACCAGATCGGGGGGGAGATCAAGCTTGTCTTTGCGCCGATTGATGATCTCTTGCATACTATCCAGTGCGAACAGCATGGCGTCGATATGCGGGCGGTTGAGTTCCAGGTTGCCGTCCCGCACTTTTTCCAGCAGATCTTCCATGCAGTGGGCAATGCTGCCGACGTCCGTAACCTTGACCAGATTGGCAGACCCTTTGAGGCTGTGAGCCGCACGGAACATCTGATCAATCCAGGTCGACACGACTGCCGGATCATTTTCCAGGGCCAGCAAGCCGGACTCCAGGATGCCGAGGTGATCTTGTGCTTCCTCAAGAAAAAAACCGAAGACCTGGTCAATCACACTCATGCACTTAGCCTTTTTAGACGATGTTGATCAACAAATGTTGCCAGATCGATTTCTTCGCCGATGCGTTCTTCCGACAGATAGGGGATCCCTTGCGCAAGAAAAGCAATTTTTTCATCACGGTTCCGCGCCACAACCAGACGCCGGGTCATGCCAACAGTTTCTTTGCCCGGGTGAAAGACGGACATATCGATGACCGGCATGACCTGCCCGCGCAGGTTGACCAGCCCCTTGACGTGAGCAGGAGCCAGGGGCAGGGGAAGTAACGGGCCGATGTTGGAAATTTCAACCATATAACCAATGGGCAAGTGATATTTTCGTCCACACAACTCAAACGCGCAGCAGCTGTAATTCCGTCGTGGACCATCATCCGGCTCAGTTAAATTCAGTGCTTCCGGCAGTCCTGTAACCGGTGCGGACTCCGGCATGAAATCATCACCGTGGTCAAGGTCATCCTGGTACTTGGCTGCGGGCTGCGGCACCAGCTCCTGGTGTTGCTGAAGGGCAAGGAAACCCGGATCCTTGAAGGGTCCGGTAGTTTCAGTTGCATGGACAGGCTCCGCCGTCGGCAGCGGCTCGCTTAAGACAGCAAGATCAGGATCTTCGGCAAAAGGATCAGTGGCAATTGCATGGATTGAAGGTTGAACCCCCGGTCGATTGTCAGGGCGGCTATCCAGGCTTGCATTGCAGGGGAAGCCAAGGGGGAACATTGCGTCCTCAGCAAAGGGATCGTCGTGCGGGTCCTGTGCCGCCGCCCGTGCCTGCAATGCAACAAGGTCCGGATGATTTTCTGAATAGTTGTGCCGCCTTGCTTCCTGATGAGGGCGAGCAGTAACCGGTGCCATCTGATCCAGCAGGGTCAGGGCCGCGTCGACAAGTTGTTGCGGTTCCGGCCCGGACTTTTTTGCCGCAGCAACAATATCGGCAAGCAGCTTTATCACCTGCTGCAGAATCTCGTGTTCGGAGCGGGTTACTTCCGAAATCAGCAGATAATGCTTTTCCAGAATACTTTCAATATGTTGCGCTATCCGGTTAATTCCTTTGAATTGTACAAGTTGAGCCGTTCCCTTGATGGTATGAGCAGCCCGATACGCAGCTTTTAATTCTTCTCTGGTCTGCGACGACTGTGCACAGCGGAAGAAATAATCGCTCAGAATGCCGAGGTTGACCTCGGCCTCTTGTAAAAATATCGGAATTAATCGTGGGTTCACTTCCATGTGTCTGCCTTTCAGGCGTCCTTGATCCTGAGTAGTCCGACCCGGCGTAAAGCGTAGCAGATCCTTTTGGTTTCAAGGCGGTCGAGGTGACTCTCAGCGATGATGTCCCCGAGGGTCTTTTTGCCGTCGATCAGGGCAAAAATTTCAAGCTCCTGGCGTTTCAGATGGATCGTGTCAAAGGCATCTTCATTGCTGATCAGGCGCACCAGAACCATGGACTCATCCTGAAATTCTGTAGCGGCTAAACGGCGTTCATCCATGTGCCTGAGGCCTTCCATGAGAACGTTGATGAGGGGAACACGGCTTTTGATATCACGCAGATGGAACGGCAGGGGATCGTGCTCCAGGTAAAAGTTGCCCTCCTTGGCTTCCAGTATGGCGCTGACGGCACCCTGGGCGTGGACCTGCAAGGCGTCCATCAATTGATCCTCAGTGATCAATTTCATTTCAACCAGCATTCGGCCGATCGGTATCCGGCGCTCACGTGCCGCAACAACCACCGCATTGATGCTGGTGTCATCAATCACAAGCACCTTTTGCTTACGCAAAATCTCGGTCAAAAAAGGTTGTTTGCTCCATTTGTTGTTACAGATGGCAAAAACCAGCTGGCCGTTTTCAATGAAAATTTCTCCGAACATCCCCGGGAAAAAAACGGTCAGCCGTCCCGACAGTCGTGAGTTGTAGATAAAATTGATGACATCGGCCAGGGGGACCTCGGTGAGATTGCCGGATAAGACCAGGTTTCCGGTTTTGACCAGACCCGACTCGCATAAAATATCGTTCATTGTGCTGCGAATCATCAGCGGAATATCTTTTTTGAAATACTGTTGAAACAGCCGATCGACAATTTCTGATAAGGCTGCCAGGTCCGTTGTGCCGGCAGTTGCAGCGGATTGTAACGGCTCAGTTGCCGGGGCGTCAGCAACGACGTTGCCCAATACTTCGGTCAATTTATCGATCAATTCCTCGGGCTCAAAGGGTTTGGAGAAGTAGTGCAGGACACCATATTTCTGCTCAAAGGTTTTGCCGACAGCTTCCCCCTTGGAGGAAATGAGAATGATCGGAATGTTCCGTAACCTGTCGTCTTCCTGAATTTTCTGACAAAAAATGCGTCCATCCATCTTGGGCATGATGTAATCAACGAGGATGACAGCCGGATTGATCTGGCGCGCGAGCTCGAGGCCTGCCTCACCGTCTTCCGCAGTATAAACTTGATAGCCGCTCTGGGAAAGAATCAGCTCTCCCAGCCTGCGTACGGTGGGGGAGTCGTCGATCAACAATACGTTAACTGCGTCATTGCCCATGATAAAAAACTCCCCTTGCAGTTTTGCTAGTTGAACACTTTGTCTATCGCTGCCAGTAGCTGGGCCGCGCTGAAGGGTTTCGTGATATAGACATCGGCCCCCTGCTTCTCGCCCCAGAATTTATCGCTGTCTGCATCCTTGGATGTGGTCAGGATGACGGGAATCCCGGCTGTTTGCGGATCACGTTTCAGGGTGCGACAGACCTGAAAGCCATTTTTCCCCGGCATGATCACGTCCAGAATAAACAGATCAAATTTTTCACGCCGCGCATGAGCTTCTGCCTCTTCACCGTTACGGACACCTACGAACTGATGAGAAGCCGTGGTTAAAATGTCAGACAGGTAGGCATAATCTGTATCACTGTCTTCGGCGAATAATATTTTTGCCATGTATAATCCTCCATCCGGATCAGATGAATACGACGTTTTCACCAGCAAAACAAGCAGGGCGGAATGGTGATCTGCTTTCTAGGTGAATTTGTAGAATCTAATACATTGTTGCAGATAGATCAAACAAATAAACTCCGCAGTGCGAATATATATAAGCTGCGGCAGTAACCGGGGGGGCAAAGAAGCGCTTAAAACAGGAAAAGGGCTATGCACCGGGAGGTCGGCATAGCCCTTTTGAACAGTGCGCTGATCAGTATGTATTACAGCAAAGCTACCGCTGCTTTGGCCAGGGCCAGCAGTCGTTGCGGCAGTACCCCGAGCAGAATAATCGCGAGAATCAGGCCAAGGCCGAGCAGTTTGCTGCTGAAGTTGATGGCAACCGGCGCGCTGTCGGCGGTGGTGCTGGTCAGGTAGGCAGCGCGGACGATCTTGAGGTAGAAGAAAATCGAGATGGCGGCGTTGATCAGTCCCAGCACCACCAGTCCGTAGAGTCCCTGCTGAAAAGCTGAGGTAAAGAGGACAAACTTGCCGGTAAAGCCGATGGTTGGCGGGATGCCGGCAAGGCTGAAGACCCCGGCACCGAGCACAAAAGCCAGTAAGGGAGCACGGCGATAGAGACCGTTCAGGTCAGCAAGATGAAGATTACGGTTGTCGGAGCTTAAGTGATAGAGCACGAAAAAGCAGGCCAGGTTCATCAGCAGATAACCGATGGCATAGTAGATCGCCGCCGCCTGCCCCAGCGTACTGCCGGCGATGACGCCGAGCATCAGGTAACCGGCATGGGCTACGCTCGAGTAAGCCAGCAGGCGTTTGATGTCGTTCTGGACCAGGGCCGACAGATTACCGATGGTCATGGAAGCAACCGCCAGAATCCCCAGCGCCCAACTCAGCTGGCTGATGTCGACGCCGGCCAGGCTGACCAGCCGCAGCAGCAGAATGACCGCGCCGATCTTCGGCAGGGTGGCAATAAAGGTGGTGGTTTCATTCGCTGCGCCCTGGTAGACATCAGGGGTCCAGAAATGCATGGGAAACAGGGCGAGTTTGTAGAAAAATCCGCACAACAGCAGGATCATCCCGACCACCGCCAGGGGCTGTGAACCAATCAGTCCCGGCAACAGGGGGGACAATTCGGCCAGATAGGTGGTGCCGGAGAGGCCGAAAATATAGCTCATGCCGAACAGGCTCAGGCCTGACGCCGCTGCGCCAAAGAGCACGTATTTGATGCTGGCTTCATACTGCTGGCGACCACTCAAGGGTTGGCGGAAGGGGATGGCAACAAACAGGGCATAGGACGAAATTTCCAGGGCCAGAAAGATGGTGAGCAATTCCACCGCACTGGAGAGCATGACCAACCCCAGGGTGCTGACCGACAAAAACAGGTAATATTCAGGGTGAAGTCGCTTTGCGATGCCGCGCAGGCCGGGTGTCGCCCAGGCGATCAGCGCCAGACCGGCAAAAAGAACCAGTTTGAACAACTGTGACAGTTGATCGATCTGATAGGCACCAAGGAACAGGGTCCCTGACTGCCGGTAGTTCGCTGTCGTAGCAAAGAGGGCCAGAAGCGCGAAAATGATCACCGTCCCCTGCAAAAAACCGGTCCGGGGGTTGTTGCCCAGAGAGACAACAAAGCACACCAGGGCGAGCAGAATCAGCAGCAGTTCGGGTAAAAAAAGCATGGTTTCCATAAAACGTCCGCAATCAGGAGTTAACAGCTTAAGGTCTCAGGGGTGTAAACAGCCCGGTCATTTTATTGCCCCAGCCAGTGAGGGCCTGGTGTAGATTGTCATCTCCACCCGGGGGCAATCCGTTACCGATCTGGTCGATCAGTTGCGTCACACTGACATCCATGACCTCCAGCAAGGGCGCAGGGTAAAAGCCGATCCAGAACACGAAGATCGTCAAAAAACTCAAGGTGCCGATTTCCCGGGCATTCAGATCTTTGAGCAGGTGACCATGCCCGGCGCCATGACCATGGTCATCGCCATCGTCATGGTGACCGTGACCATCAGAATCGGCCCAGACCATGCTCTGCAGCAGGCGCAGCATGTAGGCCGCCGCGAGAATGGCCCCGACAATCGCCAGGGCACCCACCAACGGATATTTGGAGAAGGCCGCCAGCAGCACCAGGAATTCACTGACAAAGCTGTTGGTGCCGGGGAAGCCGAAGGATGACAGGCTGAAAATGCCGAGGAACAGCACGTATACCGGCATCATTGCCCCAAGAGCGCGGTTGACGCTCATCTCGCGGCTGTGGGTGCGCTCGTAGATGATCCCGATCAGAATAAACAGGGCGCCGGTGGTGACGCCGTGGTTGATCATCTGCAGCATCGCCCCCTTGAGCCCCTGATCGTTAAGCAGGAAGATTCCCAGGGTGACAAAACCCATGTGACCGACACTGGAATAGGCGATCAGTTTTTTGATATCGCTCTGCCCCAGAGCCAGATAACCACCAACGATGATCGAGACCAGGGACAGGGCAATCAGCCAGGGCATGAAATACCAGGTGGCTTCCGGTGCCATCGGCAGGCAGAAGCGCAGGAAACCATAGCCGCCCAGTTTGAGCATGATACTGGCGAGGATGACGCTGCCTGCTGTCGGTGCTTCAACGTGGGCGGCCGGCAACCAGGTGTGCAGGGGAAACATCGGCACCTTGACGGCGAAGGCCAGGGCACAACCAAGGAAAATCCAGATCTGGAAGCTGAAACTGAAGCTGTGCGTCATCAATTCGGGGATAAAGAAGCTGCCGGTCTGGACATAGAGGGCAATGATCGCGACAAGAAAGAAGATACTGCCGGCAAAGGTGTAAAGAAAATATTTGATCGAGGCGTAATCCTTGCGCGGTCCGCCCCAGATCGCGATCATCAGATACATGGGAATCAGCATCGCTTCCCAGAAGAGGAAGAACAGCAGGGTATTGAGGCTGACGAAAACACCGATCATGGCGGTTTCGATGACCAGCAGAACGAAGATGAACTCGCGCATCCGTTCCTTGATGTAGCTCCAGGAGCAGAGCACACACAGGGGCATGACCAGAGTGGTCAGCAGCACCAGCAGGACGCTGATACCATCGACTCCGACCGCATAATCCAGCCCCAGCGCCGGTAACCAGTGGCGCACTTCGACAAACTGGTACAGGGCCGTGGTGCGATCAAAGCGGGTATACAGGGGCAGGGATGCCAGGGCCGTTGCCACCGTAACACCCAGCCCCCACCATAGCTGTGCCTTGTCACTCTTAAACAGCAGACCCAGCACCGCCCCGATCAGCGGCAACAGCAGCACAACGGAGATGATGGGGTAGTTCAGTTGATTGAAAATCAGATACTGTTCCACGATCGTTCCTTGGTTGTAGGGGCAAGGTGAGTCTTGCCCAGGGCGACACAAGTGTCACCCCTACGTTTTGTCTAAAGTCTACGTACTGGTCTTAAATAAGAATCACCACAACCAGCACCACCACCACGGCAATGACTCCGGCGGCAATATAATGCTGAATCCGTCCGGTCTGAATCTGGCGGATGCTGTTGCCGCCGGCAACGATGTTGCGGGCCGAACCGTCGATGGTCCAGTCGATGCCCTCCTTATCGAACCAGGAGAAGGCGCGGGCCAACGCCATGGTCATGCTCAGGCCGATATTCTTGTAGACGTTGCTGACCCATTCATTAGCTGAGACAATCGGGCCCTTGGCGAAGTTAATAAAGCGCACTGAGCCTTTACGATAGAACCAGTCAAGATCAAGGTTCGATACATCGTGGGGCTTGAGATATTTCACCATCAGGTAGAAACCCAGGCCGGTAAAGCCGAACAGCTGGAAGGTCTCCGACAGATGATAGGCGTAGTAAGGCTGGTACGAGGCGGCATAGGGGAGCATGCTGTAGAGCGCCGCCGGGTAAACGCCGAAGAGGATACAGACAAAAGCGGCCATGGCCATGGCCAGCTGCATATTCCAGGGTGCTTCCTTGGCGCGAATGCCGGAATCCTTGCCGAACCAGATAAAATAAGGCAGCTTGATGCCGACCGACAGGAAGGTTCCGACCCCGGCCAGCAGCAGCATCACCAGCAGAATCGTTTGATGGTTATAGCCGGCGGCGGCAACAATCATCGATTTACTGACAAAGCCACTGGTCAGCGG
This sequence comes from Desulfuromonadales bacterium, assembly GCA_019429255.1. Taxonomy (GTDB): domain Bacteria; phylum Desulfobacterota; class Desulfuromonadia; order Desulfuromonadales; family Geopsychrobacteraceae; genus Pelovirga. The sequence goes on from JAHYIY010000016.1 coordinate 41,739, forward strand.
GAAGCCGGAGATGGCGATCCCGCCAATGATGGTAAAGATCATCGTCAGCGGCATGGTGCGATAGAGGCCGCCAAGTTCGCTGAGTTTCGAGCGTCCGGTCATTTCCAGTACGGCACCGGCGCCCATGAACAGCAGCGCCTTGTAGATGATGTGGGCATAGGCGTGGGCCGCCACGCCGTTAAGCGCCATGGCGGTTCCAATGCCGACGCCGCAGACCATGTAGCCGACCTGACTGACCACGTGATAGGCCAGGATCCGCCGCGCATCATTTTCAATCACCGCGTAGCCAACCCCGTACAGCGCCATGCAGGCACCGATGATGGCCAGCACCTCAAAGCCGGGGAAGCCGCGCATCAGCACATAGACAGCGGTTTTGGTAGTAAAAGCACACATGAACACCGCGCCGGTGACGGTCGCTTCCGGATAGGCATCGGGCAGCCAGGCATGAATCGGTGGTGCTGCCGCGTTGAGCAAGAAGCCGATCATGATCAGGTATTCGGCCCAGCCGGCACCCTCCTGCGAGAAGACGCCGAAGGACAGGTCATGGCCGCTTTGATAGAGCAGGAAGATTCCCGCCAGCAACACCAGGCCGCCGGCGGTATGTACCAGCAGGTAGCGGTAGCCCGCTTCGATCGAGCGCTGCTTTTTGCGGTACCAGATTAAAAAGGTCGAGGCAAAAGCCATCAGTTCCCAGAAGATGAACAGGGTCAGATAATCACCGGCGAGGGTCACCCCAAGGGAGCCGGCAACATAAAGAAACGCGGCAATGTGTTGCCCACTCTCCTTGACCTGCAACCCGAAGATGCAGCCGATCAGCGCCATCAGGGTAAAGACGTGGAGGAAGATGAAGGTCAGCTTGTCGACCCGGCCGAACTGCAGCTCAAAGCCGAGATAGTTGACGATGCCGAAGCTGTCGGGTAACCGGTAGATGGTCGCCATGGCCATCAGGGGAATAATGATCAACCAGATTTTCTGAACACCGAAGCGTTTGGCAAAGGGCATGAGCAGTGCCCCTAAAATAAACCAGCTGGTCGGATGGATAAAGAGATCAGTTATCATAGGGGTCCTCCTTACGCTCCAGCCAGACGTGAGAAAGTCCCTTGCAGATAATGATCATCAGCAGGCAGCCGAGCAGGCCAAACAACGACCAGAAGCCGATGATGGTATCACCGAAAAAGTGCGGTTTCGGTCGGTCGATGACAAAATCGAAGAGCACCGCAAACAGTAGAAAGGCGAAAAAACAGCCTCGGACAATATTGGCGCGTTCGCGCAGATAATCTATCCAACGTGCGATCATGAGCCCACCATCAGTTTGATCGTGTTCAAGAAAAGATCAGGCCAGATACCGATCAGCACCGAGATGATTCCGGTGATCAGCAAGGGCACAACCATTAGCAGCACCAGCGGTTGGCGTTCCAGACTGCCGCTTCCGGTATCTGTCGCCAGGGGCGTTCCGAAGAATGCCTTGAAGGTTATCGGTACAAAGTAGCCGGCGTTGAGCAGACTGCTGATCAAGAGCACAGCCAGCAGGAAGATGCTGCCGATATCCATCGCGCCCAGGGCCAGATACCACTTACTGACAAAGCCACTGACCGGCGGCACCCCGATCATACTTAAAGAAGCCAGGGCAAAGGCGGCCATGGTAACCGGCATGCGCCAGCCCAAACCACCCATCTCGGAGATGTCTTTTTTGCCGGAGGCGACAAAGATACAACCGGCACAGAAGAACAGGGTGATCTTGGCAAAGGCATGATTGGCGATATGGAGCAACCCACCGGTGACCGCATGGGGGGTCAGCATCGCAACCCCGAGGACAATATAGGAGAGCTGGCTGACGGTTGAATAGGCCAGCCGCGCCTTTAGGTTGGTCTGGGTCAGGGCGATGATCGATGCCGTTATGATCGTAAAAGAAACCACATAGGCGGTGAACATGCCCATGCCGGTGACATCCAGCAGATTAATGCCGAACAGGGACAGCATCACCCGGCAGATGGAGAAGACCCCGACCTTGACCACGACCACCGCATGGAGCAGGGCACTGACCGGTGTCGGTGCGACCATGGCGTCGGGCAGCCAGTTGTGCAGCGGCATGATGCCGGCCTTGGCAAAGCCGAACAGGCACAGCAGATAGGCAATAATCACCATCATCCGGTCGGCTTCGGCCGGGAAGATCCCGCCGCTGATGCCGCTCATGTTGAAATCGAGGGTACCGGTTAGCACATAGATGATCGCCATCGCCGGCAACAGCATCGCCTTGGAGGTAAACATCAGATAGATGATGTATTTGCGCGCGCCCTCATAGCCTTCCTTGTCCTGATGGTGCATGACCAGCGGGTAGGTAAAGATCGAGACGATTTCGTAAAACAGATAGAGGGTAAAGAGGTTGGCGGAAAAAGCCGCGCCCATGGCCGCGCCGACGGAAACGGCATAACAGACGTAAAACCTTGTCTGGGCATGCTCATTGAGGCCGCGCATGTAGCCGATACAGTAGATCGAGGCCAGAATCCACAAAAAGGAGGCGGTCCCGGCAAACACCAGACCCAGTGGATCAAGGTAAAAAGAGACGCTGATCCCGGGGTAGAGGGTGATCAGATTCAGAGCGTAAGCACCGCCGCTAAGGACGCCGGGTGCCAGGATCATGACGGCAATAAAGGTCAGCACCGCCCCGACAAACGAAATACTCTCGCGCAGGTTGGGGGTGCGCCCGGTAGCCATGACAAGCGCTGCGGTCACCATCGGGATGAGGGTCGCCAGCAGGACTTTGGAGGTGATCATTGGTTCCATGTGTGTGCCTGGTCCTCGAAGTTAGCCGCGCAATTCGTTAATCGCCTGGGGATCCACGCTGTGGAAGCGTCGATGGATGGCGATGACGAGACTGATAACGATAGCCGCTTCAGCAGCGGCAATCCCCAGAATAAACAGGGTAAACGCCTGCCCCACGGCAGGATCAGGCGCAACAAAGTAATTAAAGGCCATAAAATTGACGCCGGCGCCGGCGAGAATCAGCTCGACACAGATCAGCATACCGATCAGGGTGCGATGACGGATCATGCCGAACAGGCCGACAAAGAGCATGAAGGCGCCGATCATCAGGTAGGTTGTCAGATGGTCACTGGGCATCATGAGGGATCAGTCTCCTGCGGCGGGCGGGCGATGATAATCGCGCCCAGAATAGCAATCAGCAGCACCACGGAAATCAGTTCAAAGGCCAGCACAAACTGATGCAGAAAAGCATGGCCGAGGTGCTGCATGGAATAATCGCCGACCCGCTCGGCTGCTGCTGTCCAGTGGGTGCGGATCAGGGTTGCGCTCAACAGAATAAAACCGGCGATACAGGTGCCCGAGGCGAGCAGGAAGTTGTTGCCCGACCAGCGCAACTGGTCGGTCTCGGTCGGTGAATGACCGACCATGATCCCGAACACCAGCATGACGCAGACCGCACCAACGTAGATCAGCACCTGCATCATCGCCATAAAGGGGGAGCCAAGATGGAAAAACAGCCCGGCAACACCGATAAAGACGACGGCCAGACCGAGAACCGCGTGCATCAGCAGGCGCGACCAGACGGTCAACATGCCGCCAAAGACAATCAGGACGATAAAACCGAGGAACATCCCCTCGGCCAGAAAGCGGTACAAGGTCATTTTTCCTCCTCCTCCACCATGGCCAGCAGGTCGTAATGGAAATCTTCGCGAGCAAAGCCGACATGCTGATACACCTTCGAAAAGTCGAGGGCAGCGGTTGGGCAGACTTCCACACAAGTGCCACACAGGCTGCATTTGGTGAAATCGAGACGGTATGTGATCAATACCATCCCCTTGACCCCTTCACGTTTTTCCCCGGCCAGCTCGATACAGTTCGATGGGCACTCACGCTCACACATCTTGCAGGAGATACAGCGATGTTTCTCCGGTTTTTCGTTGTCACGGATGAGAATTGTATGACCGCGGAAATTGGGTGAGATAGGGAGCTTCTCGCGCGGGTACTGGACGGTAACGACCGGACGGAAAGCCTCGCGCAGGGTGATCATCATGCCGACGATGAGGCTTTTGCCCCCGCTAAAGATCAGGGCGAAATAGTCTTTCATAATTTCACTACCACGGCGGTCACCAGCAGGTGAACCAGGGAAAATGGAACCAGATACTTCCAGCAGAAATTCAGCAGCTGATCAAAGCGTACCCGCGGGAAGGTCCAGCGGATCCAGATCATGACCAGCAACAGACTGTACACTTTGGCAAAAAACCAGAGCGCGGAGGTGTATTCGCCGTAGGGCAAGGGTGGTCCGCTCCAGCCACCCAAAAACAGAATCGTGGTCAGGGAGCAGGCGATGAACATGTAGGTGTATTCAGCCATGAAAAAGAGACTGAACCCCATGCCGCTGAACTCGGTCATGAAACCGGCGGTCAATTCACTCTCGGCTTCCGGCAGGTCAAAGGGGGCCCGGTTGGTTTCGGCCAGGGTCGCAGCAAAGAAGATCAGAAAGGCGACCGGCATGAAGAAGATAAACCAGGCGCCGCCGCTCTGCGCCTCGACAATCCCGCGCAGACTGAAGGTATTGGTCACCAGAATAACCGACAGCAGGGTCAGCAGCATGGGGATTTCATAGGCCACATTCTGGGCGACGGAACGCATGGCGCCTAACAGGGAATATTTGTTGTTGGAACTCCAGCCGGCAATCAGGATCGCCAGAACGTTGATGGCGACCACGGCCAGAATGAAGATCAGACCGATATCAAAATCACGCCCCTGAAGGTTGGGAGCAAAGGGGATGACCACCATCGGCATGATCGCCGGGGCAAAAGAAATGATTGGCGCGAGACGATAAAGAACCTTGTCCGTCTGTTTGGGCACCATCAATTGCTTGCCGACCAGTTTGACGCCATCAACGGCCAGCTGCAGGATCCCGTGCCAGCCAACCTCCATCGGTCCGGGGCGGCGTTGAAAGCGCCCGGCAAGCTTACGCTCCAGGTAGCCCATGACGACGGCATTGCCGAAGACAATCACAATGGCGCAGATCACGGTGAACAGAATGCGTAATAATTCCGGTGGGAAAAATCCAGTAGGCATTTCAGGGCTCATCGATCGATCTCCGGGATGACCAGATCCAGACTACCCATGCAGGCACAGAGATCGGACAGGAGCATTCCACGACAGAGTTCGGGCAGAAGGCTCAGATTGGAAAAGGACGGAACGCGGATTTTCATCCGGTACGGGGTGTCACTGCCATCGCCGGTCAGGTGATAGACCAGCTCGCCGCGGGGGGATTCGACCGCGTAACAGGCGTCCCCCGCAGGTAGTTTTAGCTTTTTCGGCACCTTGGCCATCGCGGGGCCGTCGGGAAGTTTGTCGAGGGCCTGCTCAAGGATGCGCAGGCTCTGCTCAATCTCGCGCACGCGGACCAGGTAGGCTGCCATGCAGTCGCCGGTGGTTTCGGTCGGGATCTCAAAATCAAATTCCGGATAGACGGAATAGGGCTCCGCCCGGCGGATATCGTAAGGGATACCGGTGCCGCGCAGCACCGGGCCGGTCAGCCCGTAACGACGGGCCAGGTCCGGGCTAAATTCGCCGATTTGCTCAATCCGCTTGCGGAAGATAATGTTGCCGGTGACCAGTTTGTCGTACATCGGCATGCGCGAACGCTGCCACTTGATGAACTCACGGGTACCTTCGACAAATTTGTCATCAATGTCGCGTACCACCCCGCCAACGCGCATATAACAGTAGGTCAGTCGTGAGCCGGTGACATCCTCAAGGATATCAAGAATCTTCTCGCGATCTTCAAAGGTGTACATGATCGGGGTAAAGGCGCCGAGATCGAGAACCAGCACGCCGAGCCACAGCAGATGGCTCTGCAGGCGATTAAGTTCCGAGGTGATGACGCGGATGTACTCGGCCCGTGGGGTGGCCTCGATACCGGCCAGACGCTCGACGACGCCGACATAACCGTGGTTGTAGATCAGCGCGGAGAGGTAATCCATGCGCGCGGCATTGGGGAGGAAGTTGGGCCAGGGGCGGGATTCCGCCATTTTTTCATGCATCCGGTGGCCGTAGCCGAGGACCGGTTGCGGATCCATGACGTACTCGCCTTCCATCTCCAGGATCACCCGCAACACGCCGTGGGTACTGGGGTGCTGCGGCCCCATGTTGAGCACATAGCGGTGCTCACCCTGTTCAGCTATGGTGGTCATCACGCCTCCTCCTTTTTAACCGCAGGGGCAGGCTTGTCCTCAGCGATCTTCTCGACGCGGGTGATGGCAGCACGGTCTTTCAGGGCCGGTTCTTTTTTGAGCAGCGGTTTGAGATCTTCCATGTCTTCAGCCAGCAGCAACGGTTTGAGGTTGGGATGATCGCGAAAGATGACCCCGTAAAAATCCTTGGTTTCGCGCTCATGCCAGTTGGCGCCATGAAAAATGTCGGCGATGGTCGGCAGACTGTTGTCGGCGTCAACGCTGACGTGGGCGAGCAGGCGACAGGGGAAAGCGTAATTGGCAAACTGATAACTGACGTCGATCCCGGTCGCAAGATGCAGGCCGGAAATAAAGCTCAGGTAGAAATTGCCGGTGCGCAGCAGCTGCGCAAAGTCCCGCAGTTGCCCCGGCTCCAGCATGATCTCGAGATGATAGCCGCGCTGCGCAAAGTCAACTTCCTGAACCTTGATCGGGACCTGTTTGAACGCAGCAATAACGGAATCTTTAGATTCCATGGGTCAGACTCCTTCGGGCATCTTGTTCATAGGAATCGGGAAGCGTTTGCCGGAAATTTTTTCCTGCAACTTGAAAATGGCCTCGAACAGTGCTTCCGGCCGTGGCGGGCAACCCGGCACATAGACATCAACCGGAATGATGCGATCAATCCCTTCGATGACATTGTAGTTTTCTTCCACCGCGAACGGGCCGCCTGAGGTGGCGCAGTTACCCAGGGCAATGACATAGCGGGGTGCCGCCATCTGCTCGTAGAGGGTCAGCACACCGGGGGCCATTTTTTTATTAACCGTGCCGGCGACGATCATCAGGTCACAGTGGCGCGGTGAAGGACGAAACACTTCGGCACCAAAGCGCGCCAGGTCAAAGCGAGCCATCCCGGCGACCATCATTTCAATAGCGCAGCAGGACAGGCCGAAGGTCATCGGCCAGAGTGAATTGGCGCGGCAGAAATTAAGAACCTTTTCCACCTGGGCCAGGTGCACAACGGAGTCGAGTTCCGCCGGCGGGTGACCGTCAAGCTCGCGCCGGCGTGCTTCTTCGGTCTGGGTGTGGACCCTCAGGAGACTTTTCTTCTCTTCGGCCATGTAAAAACTCCTTTAGCCCACGGATAAACAACCGTCAGGGACAGAACAAACACGAAAATAAACAGCACGATCAGTCCGTGGGCAGCGGACACCAGATGGTACGCCGTTGCCACCGGGAACAGAAACAGGATGTCGACGGCAAAGGCGACAAATATCAACGCATAGAGATAGTAGCTGACATGAAAGCGGATATCCTGGGCAGCGCCGAAGATGTCCATGCCACATTCATAAGGATCAAGGGTGGTTTTAAGAATCGAGGTTGGATTGACCAGATTGGCGGCGATCAAAGGACCAACAGCAATCGCAATTCCGCCAATCAGGAAAAAGAACACGTACATGTAGTCAAGCAGTTGACTTTCGGGCATAGGGAACATCCTTCGCCGACCAGGACGGGTTGAAGACTAAAAAAAAGAGATGTCGAATTTTAATTCGACTAAAGATCGATGCAGGCACCAAGTTTCTAGCGGAGCTTAAATCAAAAGTCAACCATAAAACAACAAATTGGTCGGACCAATTTATATTGTCCTGAATGGCCGGCCGGCAGCTTTTTTTCGTCAAAAAACCCGCAGGGAATTCGGCGGTTTCCCCTGCGGTCAGGCAACTCAAGTAGCAATCAGGATGGTCGTTGTAACAACGCCCCGGCTGCCCTTTTGAGGGCGTCGTTAAAACCCGGCCGATTGGGCGGTCCAATGATTGCGGTTGTTGAAGTAATGGTATTATTGCTTCGGCGACAAAACAGGTCAACGTTGAACTCACATCGTCATTCCCGCGAAAGCGGGAATCCATTTAAATTTCAGGCTGTTAAAGAATGGATTCCCGACTAAAGGATTCGCCGATGACAGGTTATTTACTCACCGGAGTATCAGCCGTGAGCTGGATAGCAGCGCTGACCTGTCGCACTGGATATTCAGTACCGGTCAGGGTCAACCGACCCGGCAACGACACGCACCAGCAGGGCGCCGCAAAGCCATAAGGCAGATAGAAGAATACGTCTGCTCGCGCGATGGTGTTGCGCCCTGTCCCCGTTGGAAGAGCAAAAAAGTTGTGCTAGGATGAACATGATACCGTTTCCCAACCGGAAGCTTTAAGTCGATCAACATCATCGCCCCATGGTCAAGCTGTTGAACGGATTGCCGTCCGTCCGGGGCAGATTGGCCGGCCCGGGCAGACCCTGTCTTACCTTCGAAAAGGGGGCATCATGGCTCATCGCACGCTGAAATCTTCCGCCTACGAAGGACTTGTCGAGCGACTCAATCGTTTTCCCCAGGGCGCGCCGCCCTCGAAAACTCTTTATGAAATTCTCAAAATACTGGTCACTGAAAAAGAAGCCGGGTTGATCGCCCAGCTCCCCATCAAGCCGTTCAGGGCAGCCGAGGCTGCCCGGCGCTGGAAGCTAAGCGCAGTGGACAGCCGCAACATCCTTGATGAGCTGGCTGATCGCGCCATCCTGGTGGATATTGAAGAAGGTGGGGAGCCGATTTACGTATTGCCGCCGCCGATGGCCGGTTTTTTTGAATTTTCCCTGATGCGGCTGCGCGGCGATGTCGATCAGCAGGTGCTGGCTGAGCTGTTTTATCAGTACCTGAATGTCGAGGAAGATTTTATCAAAAATCTCTTTGTCGATGGTCAGACCCAGTTAGGCCGGGTTTTTGTCAATGAGGCGGTTATTGCTGATGTCAGCGCTGATCATGCCCTGCAGGTGCTCGATTATGAGCGCGCTTCAGAGGTCATCAAATCGGCCCGTCATATCGGTGTCGGTCTGTGCTACTGCCGCCACAAGATGGAACACCTGGGGAAAAACTGCAGCGCGCCGTTAGATATCTGCATGACCTTCAACAGCAGTGCCGAATCCCTGACCCGCAGCGGACATGCCCGGGCGATTGATGTCGCCGAATGTCTGGACCTGCTCGATCAGGCCTATGAGCACAACCTGGTCCAGTTCGGAGAAAATGTCCAGAACCGGGTGAATTTTATTTGCAATTGCTGCGGCTGCTGTTGTGAAGCGATGATTGCCGCGCGCAAATACGGTATACTCCAGCCGGTTCATACCTCCAACTTTGTCGCGCGGGTGACAACGGAAAGCTGCACCGGCTGTGCCAAATGTATTCAGCTCTGTCCGGTCGAAGCCATCGGTCTGGTGTCGGCCAACGATCCCCACCAGCCCAAACGCAACAGCGCCCGGGTCACTGCCGATATCTGCCTGGGGTGCGGAGTCTGTGTGCGCGTCTGCGGGCCGCGCAGTTTGTCTTTGATGCCTCGAGCCAGGCGCGTGTTTACCCCGGTTGACAATGTGCATCGGATTGTGGTGATGGCTATCGAGCGGGGCAAGTTGCAACATTTGATTTTTGACAATCAGGTGCTTTTCAGTCATCGCGCCCTGGCCGCCCTTTTGGGTGCCGTTTTGAACCTCTCACCGGTCAAGCGGGCACTGGCGAGTGAGCAGATGAAGTCTCGCTATCTGGTCAAGCTGCTTCAGTGGCATAGCCGGCGCTGAGGGCGGGATTGTCTTGTCTGAAAAAATGAAACAGGCCTGAAGCCTTCCCCTCTTTTTAAGGATGTTTTTACATGAAGTTAATCAGAATGAATGGGTCCACCAGATCGAAATCGCTATCGCTATCGAAATCGAAATCGAAAAGAGGTGACACTTGGGCATGATGAGCCTGATTTAGCTTGGCTACGTCGTCTGGTTGGCCGGAGCTACCAGATTCAAGAGAATCAGGCGGTCTTCGGCAACAGCAAGAACGATTTCGATCCCGATAGCGATTTCGATTTGGATAAAGAACAGCCCTGTCCCGGCGTTACAAGCGACGCTTGATAGTTTACCACCCTGGAGGGCGTATAACAAAAAGGGTTACAGCCATTAGACTGTAACCCTTTGTTTTTATTGGAGCCACCAGGCGGAGTCGAACCGCCGACTTGCTGATTACGAATCAGCTACTCTACCAACTGAGTTATGGTGGCAAGCAGGTGAACTTTCTACCCCAGTTGCAAAGGTTGAGTCAATACGGATAACGGCTGCGGCTGTTTGCGGGGAACGATGGTTGACTTTTGCCCGCACATTGAACGATTATCTAGGAACTTTTCTTAATAAGGTGGTAGTCAGAGAGTGAAGATAACAGTTAAAGAACAGATGGATATATTTCAGGCTTCCTGCCGCCGCCAGAATTTACGTCTGACGCCGCAACGCCTTGAAATATATAGAGAACTGGCGCAGGCCTCGGATCATCCGAGTGCCGAACAGTTGTATCTGCGTCTTCATGACAAAATGCCGACCCTGTCGCTGGATACCATCTATCGTACTCTCTCGACCCTTGTTCAGCATGGTCTGGTCAATCGGGTCGAAACCGTTGAAAGTCAGGCGCGTTTTGAAGTGGCCCACGTCCGCCACCATCATCTGATCTGTAGCTGTTGCAAGAAGATTATGGATTTTGACTGGGCACCCATTGATCAACTTGATCTGCCGGAAGAGGTGCGGCAGTGGGGAAAAGTTTACAGTAAGAATGTGGTGATTTACGGCGTTTGCAAGGACTGCCTGGCATAGCTTTACCAATCACCAGTGTCAGGGGTTAATAAACTGCCATCCCCGGGAGATTTCTCCCCATGTACTGCTGCTTGCCCTTTACCGTTGGGCATTTTTACAACACCAGGAGGAAAAAAAATCATGGAAAAAAGTATCAAAGGAACGGCAACCGAGAAAAATCTGCTCAAAGCCTTTGCCGGCGAAAGCCAGGCGCGTAATCGCTATACTTATCACGGAGCCATTGCCAAAAAAGAAGGATTCATGCAGATTGCCCAGGTCTTTGAGGAAACAGCCAACCATGAAAAAGAGCATGCCAAGCGCTTTTTCAAGTTTCTTGACGGGGGCGATCTGGAAATTACCGCCATGTATCCAGCCGGCAAGATGGGCACCACTGCCGAGAATCTGCTTGCAGCCGCCATCGGCGAGCACGAAGAGCATCAAGACCTCTATCCGGCCTTTGCCGCTGTGGCCGACACGGAAGGTTTCCCCAAGGTAGCCGAGGCTTTTCGGGCCATCGCTATCTCGGAAAAGCAGCACGAAAAGCGTTTTCGTGGTTTGTTGGCCAACCTTGACGCCGGCAAAGTGTTTAAAAAAGACGAGAAAGTGGTCTGGCGCTGTCTGAATTGCGGCTATCTGCATGAGGGGGTTAGCGCCCCGAAGGAGTGCAAGGCCTGTATCCATCCCCAGGATCATTTTGAACTGTTGGCGGAAAACTGGTAGGTTGTGGTCTTTTGATTTGGTTGAAATCTCCAGCCGCCCTGATAGCCCGGGCGGCTGCAGAGAGGGTACCCGGTCAGCAAGCGCTGATCAGTCCGCCTCGGCAGGCAGGCGTATCTTTTCGTTGCCTTCAAGAAATCGCTCGAACCCCTCCTGGTCGATCGATTCCTCTGCCAGCAGGCGTTGGGCGAGGAGGTCGAGCAATTTACGGTTTGCGTTGAGGACTTCTTTCGCTGCCGTTTCAGCGGAGTTGACCAGCTGCCTGATCTCCTGATCAATGATCCACGCTGTGCGTTCGCTGAAGGTTTTTTCTGTGGTCAGTTTGCGCCCAAGAAAGGGGTGCTCTTCGCCACGCGGGTAACTTAAGGGGCCAAGACGCTCGCTCATCCCCCATTGGCAAACCATTTTCTCGGCCAGATCCATCACCTGTTTCAGATCGTTCTGTGCTCCGGTAGAGGTTTCTTTAAAGACCACAGCCTCTGCCACCCGGCCGCCGAGCATCACACTCATCCGATTCAGCAAATAACTGCGGTTATAATGATAACGATCGTCGGTTGGCAGCTGCTGGGTAATACCAAGCGCCTGGCCACGCGGTATGATAGTGATCTTGTGGATCGGATCGGTATGCGGCAGCGCCTTGGCGACCAGGGCGTGACCGGCTTCATGAACGGCGGTGATGTGGCGCTCAAGGTCGGACATGAAGAGTTTTCGTTCCATTCCCATCAACTGCCGATCCTTGGCCTGTTCCATGTGATTCATCCTGACCATGTCGTCATCTTCGCGCGCAGCAATAAGGGCCGCTTCGTTGACCAGGCCGCGCAAGTCAGCACCAACCATGCCGGGGGTGCCTTTGGCGATCACTTCCAGATTAACATCGTCCGCCAGCGGCATGTTGCGCGTGTGAACCTTGAGGATTTCGACACGATCACGCCAGTCGGGGCGACCGATAACCACCAGACGGTCAAAGCGACCGGGACGCAACAGGGCGGTATCCAGCACATCGGGACGATTGGTCGCGGCCAGCACAATGACCTCATCGTGAGGGTCGAAGCCGTCCAGTTCCGATAGCAGCTGGTTGAGGGTTTGCTCCCGTTCGTCATGACCACCGCCCAGGCCGGTTCCACGAGCCCGGCCAACGGCATCCAGTTCGTCGACAAAAATGATGCTGGGCGCGTTTTTTTTCGCCGTGTTAAACAGATCACGCACGCGGCTGGCGCCGACGCCGACAAACATCTCGATAAACTGGGAGGCCGAAATACTGTAAAAGGGCACTCCTGCTTCACCGGCAACGGCCTTGGCCATCAAGGTTTTACCGGTGCCTGGTGGTCCGGTAAGCAGCACCCCGCGCGGTACCTGTCCGCCCAGGCGGGAAAATTTTTCCGGATTGCGCAGATAGATGATAATTTCCTGCAGTTCCTGTTTTGCCTCCGCCTGGCCGGCAACCTCGGCGAAGGTGATCGGTGATTTCTCGCGCGTGTAGAGCTTGGCTCCGGATTCCCCCATCTTGTTGAGCAGACCTCCTGTTAGCCCCCCCTGTTTGCGGGCCCGGTTTAAAATCAACAGCCAGATGCCGATAATAATGAGCCAGGGCAGCAGGTTGATCAGCCAGTATGGGGGGTCTTCGGTTTTTTGAGCTTTAAAGGAAACATCGTGTTCTTCGAGCAGGGGCAGCAGCTCCGTATCGGCAACCGGGGGGAGAACTGTTTCGAAGCGCTCGAAGCTTTCAATGCTTTCACTGGTGGTAGCGATCCGCTGTTCCGGGGCCAGAGCAATCGGGGCAAAGAAGTGTCCTGACAATGTGTCTCCTTCCAGGGTCACTTCGGCTATCTGGTCGTCCTTGAGCAGTTGTTTGAACAGACTGTAGCCGATTTCTGCGGATCTCTCGGTGGCGGGAGGGGCAACCATCATGCTGTACAGGCCGTTGAGAAAGAGCAGCAGCACGATCAGTAGCAGAAGTCTGTTCCAGGGACTGTTCATATGCATGTTCTTTCTTGGTCCATGGGGTGTAAAGAACGAATGGTGCGAGAATGTCTGTGCTGTTAATGAGTTCTTGTTCAGCACGGGGTCGGAGCTGCCACGCCAAGGGACACTTTGCGCCGTCCATGGCCGTTCGACTGTCGCCCTCCATGGCGACAGACGCCCTTGTCATGGTAGCCCCGACCCCGTGCAAAGTGGCTGGCAAATAGTTACTTTAATTATAACGAAGAAAAAATAGAATGCGACCATCGCCAGGCCGTTGCTTTTGCCTGCGCTGTTTTCTCTGTGTATTTTTATGTTATGCTCCCGCGCTGCGATAGGAACATGCTGCGAGAAAGAGACTATTAATGATGATCGATTCGTCTGCCCACCGACCGGAACTGCTGCTTCCCGCCGGTGACATGGAAAAACTTAAAACCGCCGTGCGTTTTGGTGCCGACGCTATTTATCTGGGAAGTGAGGCGTTCGGTCTACGTGCCCATGCCGGCAACTTCTCGCTGGATGATCTGCGTCAGGCGCGAACAATTACCGCCGCTGCCCATGTCGCCCTCTATCTGACCCTTAACGCCTCCCTGCGCCCGTCGGAATTTACTGCTTTAGAAGCATTGCTGGAAGAGCTCAAGCCGTTGAATCTGGATGCCTATATCGTCGCCGATCCGGGGGTGTTGACGACCATCCAGCGCGTTGATCCGCGGCGGGCGATCCATATGTCAACCCAGATTAACAGCTGCAACCCGCGGGCGGCAGAATTCTGGCGTCAAAGCGGTGCCTCCCGCATCAACCTGGCGCGGGAACTGACGTTGGGGGATATTCGTGCCTTTGCCGGGCAGACAGCGATAGAGCTTGAGTGTTTTGTCCATGGTGCCATGTGTGTCGCCCATTCCGGACGCTGCCTGCTCTCCACCGCTCTGCTTGAGCGCAGTGCCAATCGCGGCGACTGCGCCCAGCCCTGTCGCTGGAACTATGCCCTGGTGGAAGAGACCCGTCCGGATGAGCGCTTTGCCATCGAGGAGGATGAGCGCGGCACCTATATCATGAACAGCCGTGATCTGTGTCTGATCGACCAACTGCCGCAACTCATGGCAGCAGGTATCAGCAGCTTCAAGGTGGAAGGGCGGATGAAGAGCCTCTATTACGTGGCGACGACAGCGCGCATTTACCGCGCTGCGATCGATCGTTTGAGTGTTGATCCGACCGATGTCGATCCGCTCTGGCGCAGTGAGCTGGAAAAGGTCAGCCATCGCCCCTACACCACCGGACTGTTGCTCGGTGATGAAGGAGCGGCGATTCACGCCGCTGATACCCATTATGTGCGCACTCACGATTTTGTCGGTTTCGTCCGCCGTGATGACAGCGGGGTGTGGGTCGCCGGCCGCAACCGTTTTTTCGCCGGCGATACGCTGGAACTGATCGGCCCGCAGATGCGGCAGCAAGCCTTTGTCGCTGAGCGGATCACTGATCGTCACGGTCAACCCCTGGCCGCCGGTCAGCCCAATTCCGAGTTGCTGCTGGACTTGCCGCAGTGGGCCGAAGAGGGGGATCTGATCCGCCGGGAGCGTTCCCAATGATCAAGCTGTTGTTATTGATCGGTTATCTGCTGATGGTCGCTGCGCAACTGCTGCTCGATTGGCTCAATGTGCGCCATCGACGTCTGGCAACCGGACAACTGCCACCACTCTTTGCCGAGCGTATCGATCAGGCGCGCCTCAAGCGCAGTGAGGAATATGCCCGCGCGCAGGATCGGGTCGGTCTGGTTGAAACCCTGCTGGGGGTAATCCTGACCCTGATCTTCATCTTTGGCGGGCTGCTGCCCTGGTACGATCGGTTCATCGCCGGCTTGAGCGATCATTTCATCATCCACGGGCTGCTCTTTTTTGCTGTGCTGGCCCTGGTGCAGTCCCTCGTCGGTATCCCTTTTTCTCTTTACCGCAACTTTGTGCTGGAGGAGCGTTTCGGTTTTAACCGCATGGGGATGAAGCTGTGGCTGACCGACCTGCTCAAATCCCTGTTGATTGGCACCCTGTTGTTTGTGGTGTTAGCCGGTGGTGCCCTGTGGCTGGTGCAGGCGGCGCCGCACAGCTGGTGGTTGTGGGTGTGGGGATTCTGGGCCGGTTTGTCGGTGTTTTTGTTGCTGCTGTCCCCCTATCTGATTGAACCCTTGTTTTTTACCTTCAAGCCCCTGGATAAACCGGAATTGGAGGAGCGGGTACGATCGCTGCTGGAGCGCGCCGGCGTCAAAGCAGGAAAAATTCTCCAGGTGGACGCATCGAGAAGAAGCGGGCACAGTAATGCCTATTTCACCGGGATCGGTAAGGTCAAGCGGGTGGTGCTCTTTGATACCCTGTTGGAACAGCTCAATGATGAGGAATTGCTCGCGGTCCTCGCTCACGAGCTCGGGCACTGGCGCTGCGGTCACCTGCGGCAGCGGTTGATCAAGGGGCAGATTGTGGCGCTGGTGAGCTGCTTTGCCGCTTTTTATCTGCTCAATGCACAGTTTCTGTCGGGCTGGTTTGGTTTTGCCGGGATCTCGTTTGTTGGCGAGGTGGTACTACTTGGCTGGCTGGCGGCGCTGCTGGGTTTTTTCTGGACACCGGTGAGCAGCTGGTGGTCACGCCGTCAGGAGCGCCAGGCCGATCAGTTCGCCATCGACCTGGTCGGCAGCGGCATGCCGTTGGCAACAGGGTTGGTGACCCTGGCCAGGGAAAATTTAAGCTCCCTGTTTCCGCATCCCCTCTATGCCGCCTTTCATTATTCGCATCCACCGATGATAGAGCGGGTTGAGTGGCTGCAACAAAGGACGCCGACCAATGCCGGTCTCAGCGTCGGGGATGGACCTGCTGAAGGCTGAGAAAGCGATTGTCTTTGTCAACGGTGAGGACAAAGCGACCGTTGATTCCGTGATGAGAGAGAAAAGGGCGCAGGCGCAGGGCGGGAAAACGTAGCCTGCGCCCGCATTCTGACGTCACCAGGGCGAATTCTGCGGCGCCCTGATAATATTTGAGAAATTCCTGCTGGCTGATGTGGACAGAGAAAAAAAACTGTCGTTGCCCTGCGTTGGTCATTGGCCGTTAGCTTTCAACCGATCATGTGCACATAACGATCACAAGGATAAAGCGATGCTGCGTTACAAAGTTGTCGAAACCAGCCAGGTGGATGACCACAGCCTGGAACAGATACTGAACGACTGGACCGCACAAGGATGGCAGCTGGAAGGGATCCATTTTGCCATGCGCGAAGCCAGCCGTCGGCCGGGGATGGCTTTTGTCACCTTCACCCGCGAAGAGTCGGATCCGGTAACGGAGTAAGATTCTTTGTTTTT
>JAHYIY010000053.1 GCA_019429255.1 Desulfuromonadales bacterium
AGGGTAAACAGGAGCAGATTGATTCCCTGTTTAAAACCTTTATCGTCGGGGCGACGCGCGAGGTACGTAAAAATCTGGCAGAGAAGGACTTCTGTCTGTCGGTGTTCAAGGACAATGCCGGGGTCATCGAATTTAATGACGACTGGAGCCTGGTGTTTAAGGTCGAAACCCATAATTCCCCCAGTGCCCTCGATCCCTACGGCGGCGCCCTGACCGGTATTGTCGGGGTCAATCGTGACGGCATGGGAACCGGTATGGGAGCCCGGCTGATCTTCAATACCGATGTCTTCTGTTTTGCTTCCCCCTTTTATGATCAACCGTTGCCCCCGCGTTTGCTGCATCCGCGGCGCATTTTTGAAGGGGTGGTCGAAGGGGTCGAACACGGCGGCAACAAGAGCGGCATCCCTACCATTAATGGCTCGATCCAGTTTGATGAGCGCTTTGCCGGCAAGCCGCTGGTCTATTGTGGCACCGCCGCGCTCATGCCGCGCCTGCTTCATGGCCAACCCTGCCATGAGAAAAAAGTCCATGTCGGCGATCATATCGTCATGACCGGTGGCCGGATCGGCAAGGACGGGATTCACGGTGCCACCTTCTCATCGGAGGAGCTACACGCAGGCTCGCCGGTCACCGCGGTGCAGATCGGCGACCCCATCACCCAGCGCAAGATGTTTGATTTTCTGCTGCTGGCACGCGATCGTGGTCTTTACAATTCAATAACTGATAACGGAGCTGGTGGCTTATCTTCATCCGTCGGTGAAATGGCTGAAGATAGCGGTGGTTTTGAGCTGCACCTGGATCGCGCACCGCTTAAATATCAGGGGCTGCGACCGTGGGAGATCCTCATCTCCGAAGCGCAGGAGCGTATGACCCTGGCGGTGCCGCCAGACAAACTGGATGAATTTATTGCGCTGGCCACAGAGATGGATGTCGAGGCATCTGACCTTGGGGTTTTTACCGACAGTGGTTATTTTCACTGTCTCTACCAGGGGCGCACGGTCGGTTGTCTGGCGATGGATTTTATCCATGCCGGGCTGCCGCAGATGCAGCTTCCCGCCAAGTGGACCCCACCGTCGCTGAGCGAGCCGGTTATTGCCGCAGCGCCGGATTACAGCCTGATGCTGGAACAACTGCTCGGGCGTTTGAATATCTGTTCCAAGGAATCGGTCGTGCGTCGTTATGATCATGAGGTGCAGGCCGGGACGGTAGTCAAACCGCTTACCGGTGTGGCTAACGATGGTCCGTCGGATGCCGCCGTTTTTCGTCCGCTGCTCGATAGTTTCGAAGGGGTGGTGGTCGCTCACGGCATCTGCCCCTCCTACAGCGATATCGACACCTACCACATGATGGCTTGTGCCATCGATGAAGGATTACGCAACTATGTGGCAACCGGTGGAAATATCGAACATGTGGCCGGGTTGGACAACTTCTGCTGGTGCGATCCGGTCTTGAGTGAAAAAACCCCCGATGGTCCTTACAAGGCGGCCCAGTTGGTGCGGGCCAATCAGGCTCTCTACGACTATTGTGTTGCCTTCGGTGTGCCCTTGATCTCCGGCAAGGATTCGATGAAGAATGATTACCAGATCGGCGACCGCAAGATCTCGATTCCACCGACGGTGCTGTTTTCCGTCATCGGCAAGATCGCTGATGTGCGTCAGGCCGTCACCATGGATGTTAAAAAGCCGGGCGATCTGGTCTACCTTCTGGGGCGCACCGAGGATGAACTGGGCGGCTCGGAATATTACGCCCAATTGGGACATCTGGGTGCTAATGTCCCCAAAGTCGATGCAACAGTGGCACTGCAACGGTATCGCACGCTGAATAGGGCCCAGCAACAGGGGCTGGTTGCGTCCTGTCATGACCTTTCCGATGGCGGGCTGGCTGTCGCATTGGCGGAATCGGCCTTTGCCGGTGGCTTCGGTATCGATATCGACCTGACTCTGGTCGATGCACCGTCGGGTTTGCGTGGCGATAAACTGCTGTTTTCCGAATCCCAGAGCCGCTTGCTGGTGACGGTTCATCCACAACATCAAAGGACATTTGAGGGGTTGTTCCAGGGGCAGAGTAGTGCGTTGATCGGCAGGGTGATTGAAACACCTGAACTGAAAGTTTATGCCGGTGTCGACGATGTTCTGATTCAGGCACCGCTGGATCGTTTGAAGAATGCCTGGCAGGCAACCCTGAAGGAGATGTGATATGACTGCAAGGGTCAAGGCAATTGTGATATCCGGCAATGGCACCAACTGTGAACGGGAGGTTGCCCACGCCTGTCAACTGGCCGGCGCGGATGCCGATATCGTTCATATTTCGGCCTTGTTGGCCGGTCGCGTACGACTCGATGATTATCACTTTCTCAACCTCGCCGGTGGTTTTCTTGATGGTGATGACTTAGGCAGTGCCAAGGCCGGTGCCAATCGTTTAATCCATGCCCGGGTTGCCGGCCGTCAGGATTCGCTGGCTGATGATCTGCGCCGTTTTATTGCCGCCGGCAAGCTGGTGATGGGCGTCTGTAACGGCTTTCAGTTATTGGTCAAGATGGGGCTGTTGCCGTCCTTTGATGGCGATTTCCGCCAGAATTGTACCCTGACCTTCAATGATCGCGGACGTTTTGAAAATCGCTGGAGCCGGCTGCAGGTCAACGGCAGTTCTCCTTGCGTCTATACCAAAGGAATGGTCGACATCTACCTGCCGGTGCGCCACGGGGAGGGGAAATTTGTGACCGACTCGCCGGCAACACTGGCGCGACTGGAACAGGAAAATCTGATTGTTGTCCGTTATGCCGATGTGCAGGGTCGGCCCACACAGGATTACCCCGACAACCCGAACGGTAGTGTCGCTGCGATCGCCGGGATTTGCGACCCGTCAGGGCGGATTTTCGGTCTGATGCCGCACCCGGAAGCCTATGTGCATCGTACCCACCATCCGCGCTGGACCCGGGAAGACTTGCCGGAAGAGGGGATGGGACTCCAATTGTATCGCAACGCAGTCGACTTTATTGCTGCCGAGCTGCTCTGAATCGAATCCTTTTAAAGGAGTATTAACGTCCTATGTTTGACAAGTTTCACGATGAATGCGGAGTTTTCGGTATTTTCGGCCATCCGGAAGCCGCCAATCTGACCTATCTCGGACTTTACGCCCTGCAACATCGGGGGCAGGAAGGTTGCGGTATTGTCGCCTCAGATGGTCTGCACTTAAAGGCCCATCTGGGCATGGGACTGGTTGCTGATGTCTTTCGTCGCGATGATATTTTTGAGCGTCTGCCGGGACGCTCAGCCATCGGTCATGTGCGCTATTCGACCGCCGGCGGCAACGACATGAAAAACGTTCAGCCTATCGTGGTGGATTACTCACGCGGCAGTATTGCCGTAGCCCATAACGGCAACCTGGTTAATGCCCAGGAAGTACGTAATAGCCTGGAAAAAAGCGGTTCGATTTTTTCAACAACATCTGATACGGAAACCATTATCCACCTGCTCGCCCGCTCCCAGTCCGATTCCCTGGTTGAGCGTTTATGTGAAGCGCTGATGCAGGTTAAGGGGGCTTACAGTTTAGCTATTCTGACCGAAACCAGAATGATTGCCGTACGCGATCCCAACGGTTTTCGCCCGTTAAGCCTGGGCAAGCTCGATGGTGCCTTTGTTGTCGCCTCCGAATCCTGTGCTTTTGACCTGATTGAAGCGGAATATATCCGTGAAGTCGAGCCGGGTGAAGTGATTGTCATCGATAAAAACGGCATGCAGTCGTATTTTCCTTTCCCCAAGGAGACTCGTAACACCCCGTGTATCTTCGAGTATATCTACTTTTCCCGCCCGGATAGCCGGATTTTCAACCGCATGGTTTATCCGGTTCGTAAAGAGTTCGGTCGCCAGCTGGCGCGCCAGTATCCGGTCGATGCCGACCTGGTGATGGCGGTGCCGGATTCGGGTATGGCAGCCGCCCTGGGTTATGCCGAGGAGGCGGGAATCCCATTTGAGCTTGGTCTGATTCGCAATCACTATGTCGGGCGGACCTTTATCGAACCCCAGCAATCGATCCGCCATTTCGGCGTCAAGTTGAAGCTCAACCCCATCCGTGAAGTGATTGAAGGTAAACGGGTTGTTGTTGTTGATGATTCGATTGTCAGGGGGACAACCTCACGGAAAATCGTCAAGATGATTCGTAACGCCGGCGCCAGGGAAGTTCATGTCCGCATTTCAAGTCCGCCCACCAGCTTCCCCTGTTTTTATGGTATCGATACGCCGTCACGCAAGGAATTGATTTCTGCCTCCCATACGATTGAAGAGATTGCCCGTTATATTACCGCTGATTCTCTCTGTTATTTGAATCTTGATGGCCTGCATGCGGCGCTGGCGCAGTTTGGCGATCACAAAATTGATTTTTGCGAAGCTTGTTTCAGCGGCAATTATCCAGTCAAGTTTCCGCGTCTGAGAGAATCAAATCAGTTGGGTCTGTTCTGATATAAAACAGGTTGTTGAGATATAGTATTTTATCCAAATTCGAGGAGTGATCAATGAGTGTTAAAGAGGAATTAAAGGCGATTATTCGTGAATTGTCCTATGAGGAACGTGAAGTCACCCTGGTCTCGGGGCGCAAAAGTAATTTTTATTTTGATGGTAAACAAACCACCCTGCATGCCCGTGGCGGCCTGTTGGTTGGCAAGGCTTTCTGGGAAGAGGTCAAGGCCTTCGGTGGCCGGATTGATGGCGTCGGCGGTTTGACCATGGGCGCAGACCCCATCGCCACCGCAACGTCCATTGCCGCTGGTCTGGAAGGTACACCGGTACACGCCTTTATTATCCGTAAAGAGCCCAAAGGGCATGGTACCGGTCAATGGCTGGAAGGGCGCAAAAACCTCCCTCCAGGTTCCCGCGTTGTGATTGTTGAAGATGTCACCACCACCGGTGGGTCATCATTAAAAGCGGTGGAACGTGCCCAGGAAGAAGGGCTGGTGGTTGCCGGCATCGTTACCCTGGTCGATCGCGAGGAAGGTGCCCGCGAGATGATTGAAGGGGCAGGGCAGGTGTTGCGGGCGGTGTTTACTAAAACTGAGGTTGTAGGATAGTGGGTAGTGGGAAGTAGGGAGTAGGGAGTAGGAAGTAGGTTTTCCCATTCCCCATTCCCCACTCCCCACTCCCTAATCTTCATCCGGTATTTTATAGATGTCGAGTACGCCGGTGAGGTTTTTTAAGCGCTCACGATCGATGCGGCGGGTGTCGCCGACGACGCCGAGGATAATGCGGTCGACGCCTGTTGATTGATGAAAGTCACAATCCTGCTCCACCAGAAATTCTTTCACCTGCTCGACTTCCTCTTCTGTTGCATGTTTCTTCATGATAACCAGCATGGTTATTTGCTCCCTCTGGCGTGGGTTCGTTCCAGGCTGCGGCTTTCATCGATGACCCGTTCAAACAGCCTGACAATGGCCGCGTTATCGAGGGGGCCGGGGTTGTTTTTGTGCATCCGTTCAAAGATCAGCTTTTCCCGTTTAGGATCATAGATGGCGAGATGGAGTTTTTTTTTGGCCTCGCCGATCTGTACGGCCAGAGCGGCGCGCTCGTTAAAAATACGCAGTAACTGGTCATCCAGCTGATTGATCTGCTCTCGTAGTTTATCGATATCCAAAATTCAATCCTTTATTTGTTGTCGGGGGCTAGCTGGCGTCTTGACTTTCTCATGGTCGAATTCAACCCGCTGATGATGGTGTCGTGGAGAAAGTTTTCATCATTTTTTTCCGGGTAATCGATGGTGTAATGCAAACCGCGACTTTCTTTGCGCAACAGAGCACTCTGAACGATCAGTCGGGCAACGGTGGTGATGTTGCGCAGCTCAATAAGGTCAGATGTCAGTAGAAAGTTCCAGTAGTATTCGTTGATTTCACGCTGGATCAATTTAATGCGATTCATGGCGCGTTGCAGGCGCTTGTCGGAACGCACAATGCCGACGTAGTTCCACATGCAGCGGCGGATTTCATCCCAGTTGTGGGCAACGATAACCTCTTCGTCGCTGTCGGTGGCATCACCCGAATCCCAGGCGGGAATGACTGCCGGCGGTGTTGGCGTTTGTTCAAGGCGCGACAGGCATATGGCGGCCGCCCGACCGGCAAATACAACCCCTTCCAGCAGACTGTTGCTGGCCAGGCGGTTGGCGCCGTGCAGGCCGGTACAGGCCACTTCACCGATGGCAAACAAGTTGGTGATATTGGTCTCACCGTGGGCGTCTGACTGCAGGCCGCCACACAGGTAGTGAGCAGCGGGAACCACCGGAATCGGTTCGACCTTCATGTCGATACCGTAGCCCAGGCAGGTTTCATGGATCATCGGAAAATGGTCGATAATATATTCGGTGCTTTTGTGGGTAATGTCGAGGAAGACACAATCATCACCATGTTTTTTCATTTCGTTGTCGATGGCGCGGGCAACGATGTCGCGTGGCGCCAGGTCTTTTAGTGGATGGTAGTCTGCCATAAAGGCATAGCCGTCAGCGCGGCGCAGAATCGCCCCCTCACCACGAACCGCTTCAGAAATCAGAAAGGATTTTGCATGAGGGTGATACAGGGTCGTCGGATGAAACTGCATGAATTCCATATTGGCAACGTGGGCTCCGGCGCGCCAGCCGATGGCGACGCCGTCACCGGTGGCGATATCCGGGTTGCAGGTGTAGAGGTAGACCTTGCCGGCACCGCCGGTGGCAAGAGCGGTAAAGCGCGCTTCAAAGGTGATTACCGTGTTTGAATTCTTGTCCAGCACGTAGGCACCGAGGCAATGATTTTTAGTGGAGCAGGCCAGACCGATTTTGGCCGAGGTGATCAGGTCAACAGCTATGTGATGTTGGTAGAGGATGATATTGGGATGCTGCATGACCGCCTCAACCAGGGCCCGTTCGATTTCCCTTCCGGTGGAATCCTTGGCGTGGAGGATGCGGCGGAAGCTGTGGCCGCCTTCACGGGTCAGGTCATACTGCTGGTTGTCGTTGCGGCTGAAGTTGACGCCCCAGTCGATCAGATCATGAATGGCTTGTGGGCCGGAGTTGATCACCAGATCGACAATATCCGGATGGGACAGGTAGGAACCGGCAACGATAGTATCGCGGGCATGGTCGGCAAAGCTGTCTTCAGTTGAAAAAACCGAAGCGATCCCTCCCTGTGCCAACTGGGTAGCGGTTACATCGATATCGCGCTTGGTTACCAGCGCAACCGTGCCCTGGTCAGCGACCTTAAGGGCGTAGGTGAGACCGGCTATGCCGGTGCCGATAACCAGAAAGTCGCTGACAATTTTCATGCGGGTAAGCTCCTTGAGCCGTCTATCTAGAGGAAATGCCCGGCGTCATTATCCGGGTGCTGTTTGTCTTTGTCAACAACAAGCCTGGCCGACGGGATGCGATAAATGCAGCTTGACAGAATGTCGGGCAAAAGTTATAAAAATCTCATGATACTGAAGGCCACCCCCATATTGTTGCTGTTGTTCATCTTTTCCCCCGCCTCCGCTGATGCGGCGATTTACCGCTATGTCGATGCGCAGGGTGGGGTCCATTACACCAATGTTCCCAGTAATGGTCAATACCGCCTCTATCGCCCGGAAGGAGAAACCTTCCGCCTCGAAACCCTCATTGGCCACTACGCACAACGTTTTCAGCTTGAACCATCCCTGTTGATGGCGGTTATCAAGGTTGAAAGTAATTTTGATCCACGGGTGGTGTCACGTAAAGGGGCGCAGGGGTTGATGCAGTTGATGCCGGAGACAGCACGTGAAGTCGGTGTTCGTAATCCATTCGATCCTGCTGAGTCGATTTTTGGTGGTGCCATGTATCTGCGCAAAATGCTGGATACCTTTGATCATCTCGATCTTGCCCTGGCCGCCTATAATGCCGGTCCGGGGGCCGTGCGCAGATTTGGCGGAATTCCCCCCTATGAAGAAACGGTCAATTATGTTAAACGAGTCAGGTACTATATGGGTCATTATCAACTGAACGGAAACCAACGGTGACTAAATCCTATCAGCAACTGTTGAACCTTCCCAATATACTCACCCTGTCGCGGATCGTTGCCGTTCCGGTGGTGGTGGTTCTGTTGATGTTTGAATCGAAGCAGGCCTGTTTCTGGGCTGCCATGGTTTTTCTTGTGGCATCCATGACCGACTGGCTTGATGGCTATCTGGCACGCAAATGGGAAGTGGTAACGGTGCTGGGGAAGTTTCTCGATCCCCTGGCCGACAAGCTGATCGTCATGGCGGCCCTGATCATGCTGATCCCCCTCGATCGGGTGCCGGCCTGGGCGGTTTTTATCATTCTTGCCCGCGATATTATCGTTTCCGGTATCCGCTCCATCGCCTCGTCAGAGGGTATCGTTATCGATGCCAGCCCTTTGGGGAAGTACAAGACCATTTTCCAGATGATCGCTCTGGTTATTTTGTTGCTTCATTATCAATATTATTGGTTTTTTGGTATCCAATTCGATTTTCTCTATGCCTCGATGCATAACGTCGGTATCATTATCTTCTATATTTCTCTGGTGCTGACGATCTGGTCGGGTGTTGATTATTTTGCAAAGTTTTTCAAGATTTTTGCAAGATAGCTAACCTCCAGATATTTAAGGTATAATTTCAAAAATAAAAAAACCGGTTTTTTTATTGACAGTCCTTAAAGCGTTTTGCTATACATACATCCGCTTCGGCGAAAGACACCACTAACGCGGGAATAACTCAGTGGTAGAGTGCAACCTTGCCAAGGTTGAAGTCGCGGGTTCAAATCCCGTTTCCCGCTCCATATAAAAAAAGGGGTCAGATCAAGAATCTGACTCCTTTTTTTTGCCTTTTTTCAAGCCGTCACAACCCTCATTTTTTCTTTGTTCTAATACTGCCAACGTCTATTGTTG
>JAHYIY010000054.1 GCA_019429255.1 Desulfuromonadales bacterium
CCGCGTTGCTGCGTTTATTTCGCTGCTTCGACGTACGTAAGTACGCCTCATTGCTCAACAAACACGCGCCTTGCATTTGGCGCTTTTTGCTTAGCCAGCTAACCGGATACTTTTTGCGAAAGCATCATTTATGACAAGCATTTTATCGAATGTGTTGAAACAATGTCACTTGTTTGCCGGAACCTCTGCGGAGGACCGGGAAATGCTTCTGGCCATTACTAAAACCCGGGAAGCAGGTCGAGGTGAATTACTGTTTGAAGAAGGGCAGAAGGCTGATGGTTTTTTTGTAGTCGTCAGCGGTAAAATCAAGGTTTTCAAGCTTTCACCCGATGGACGTGAGCGCATCCTGCATGTGATACAGCCAGGCAACAGCTTTGCTGACGCGGCTATATTTGCTGATGGTGCGTTCCCTGCTTTCGCTATGTGTATTGACCAATCCACCCTGTTGTTTTTCCCCAGGGATCAATTTTTAGGGTTGCTCCATCGCCATCCGCAACTGGCGATCAACATGATTGCCGGATTGTCACGGTTTTTAAGAAACTTTGCCTCCCAGATCGAGGATTTAACTTTTCGTGATGTGCCCGCGCGGCTGGCGCGTTTTTTGGTCAGTGAGTGTGAAAAAGGCCGTCAGCAGGTCACCTTGACTGTTTCCAAGGCGCAGCTTGCTTCCAATCTCGGCACTACCAGTGAAACCCTGTCGCGTACCTTGCGTAAGCTGGCTGATGAAGGGTTGATTGCTGTGCAGGGGCGCACGATCAAGCTGCTTGACATCAATCGCCTGGATGATTTGGTCGATGCCGCACGTTTTTAGCAACCCATTTGCCGGCTAACCGCTGTAACTTGCAGCAATAATTCATTTTATGGTTGAGACTTGGGCAAGACCCTGCTAAAGTTGCACTATCTTGCGATTTGTTAATTAGTTTGCGTCTGGAAACTCTGAATTTTTATCTTCATTATGTGGGTGTGTGAGCGCTTTTTTAAGCCGGGTAAAGGAGAATAACTAATGCGTATTCTTGTCGTAGAGGATGAACAGAAGGTTGCCGGATTTATTCAGCGTGGACTGGAAGAAGAGGGCTACAAGGTTGAACTGGCGCTCGATGGCGAAGAGGGGATAGAAAAAGGGATGACGGGTGCTTTTGACCTGATCCTGATGGATATTATGCTGCCCAAAAAAGACGGCATCGCGGTGATTCGCGAATTGCGCGAGAATAATATCATGACGCCGGTACTGTGCCTGACGGCGCGCGATTCCGTTGATGACAAGGTCATTGGTCTCGATATCGGTGCTGACGATTATCTGGCCAAACCCTTTGCCTTTGCCGAACTGGTGGCACGCTGTCGCGCCTTGATCCGCCGTGGCACCTCTGACCGTGGGGCAGAAATCCATTTTGCTGACCTGCGCCTTGATCCGGTAACACATAAAGTCTGGCGTTCCGGCAAGGAAATTGAACTTACATCCAAAGAATACGCCCTGATGGAATATTTCATGCGTAACCCCAACAAGGTGCTGACCCGTACCATGATCGCTGAAAATGTCTGGGATTACTCATTCGATTCATTTACCAATATTATCGATGTTTATGTGAACTATCTGCGTAACAAGATCGACCGCGATTATGATAAAAAGCTGATTCATACGGTGCGTGGTTCCGGGTATGTATTGAAAGAGTCGTAATCCTTTACGAACTCATTTCGTCTCTTTAAAGGGCCTGGTTATTTATATGATCAGGCCTTTTTTTGTCAATTTTTGTACGCTGATCAGGACACCTGAATGGTTGCTGATTTTTATTTCGCCCTGACCATCACCGCGCCTATTTTTACCATTTTGGGTTTGGGGATTGTTTTCAAGCGGATCGGTCTGATCACTGAGGCCTTTGCCAAGGTCGGCGCTGAGTTGGTGTTCAAGGTCACCCTGCCATGCCTGTTGTTTGTCAAACTGGTCGAGACTGATTTTCGCCACAATCTGCCCTTTACCCTGATTATCTATGCCGTGCTGGCAACGATTGGGGTTTTTATCGTCCTCGATCTTTTGTTGGCACGCTGGATCACAACACCCGCTGATCGCGGTGTTTTTGTTCAGGGTGCGTTTCGTGGCAACATGGGGATTATCGGTCTGGCGTTTTGTTTAAGTGCCTTTGGTGATTCAGTGGTGGCGGTTGCTTCGATCTATCTGGCGGTGTTAACCACCCTGTTCAATGTGCTGTCAGTGATGACTCTGACGCGCCATCAGAACCACGTCGTCGATGCATCTCACAAGTGGCGGGTATTCCTTGAAATCGCTAAAAACCCCCTGATTATTGCCATTGTTATCGGTGTCCTGGTGTCGTTAAGTACGATTCCGGTTCCCGCCCTGTTACTGACGACTGGTGAGTACTTTGCCCGCATGACCTTGCCCTTGGCGCTGTTGTGTGCCGGTGCTTCTATTCGCTTGCTTGAATTCAAGGGGGACCGGGCCTTGTATTGGGGGGCAGCGGGAAAATTATTGTTTGTGCCGTTGGCGATCACTGTCGGTGGTGCTGTGATCGGCTTACGGGGACAGGAGCTGGGCGTCCTTTACCTGATGAGCGCTTCACCAACAGCGGCAGCAAGTTACCCCATGGCCCTGGCTTTAGGCGGCAATCATCACCTCGCCGCGGCGATTATCGCTATGACATCCTTAGGGTCGGTGTTTTTTATTACGGTGGGGGTATTTGTGCTACGGTCGCTGGGGTTGATATAGGTAGTGGGTAGTGGGGAGTAGGGAATAGAGAATAGGGAGTAGGGAGTAGGGAATAGGATTTACCCCACTACCCACTACCCACTACCCACTACCCACTACCCACTACCCACTACCCACTACCCACTACCCACTACCCACTACCCACTACCTATTTTAAGATTCAAACTTCACAATGCGGATAAAATCCTCGGCTTTGAGGCTGGCGCCGCCGACCAGGGCGCCGTCGATATCGGTCTGCGCCATTAAGCCGTCAACATTGTTGGGTTTTACGCTGCCACCATAGAGAATGCGGGTGGCTTCGGCTATGTCATGATTGTACAGCCCCTGCAACAAGCCGCGGATAAAGGCGTGGGCTTCCTGCGCCTGTTCATCGCCGGCGGTGACCCCGGTGCCGATAGCCCATACCGGTTCATAGGCGATGACAACGCTGGCCATCTGTTCAGCCGTTATCCCGGCCAAACCTTCCTTGATCTGGCTGGTTAACACCTCAAGCATCTGATCGGTTTCCCGCTCGTGCAGGGTTTCGCCAATGCAGAGGATGGCGCCAAGTCCGGCGTTGATGGTGGCGCTGACTTTTTGATTGATGAACTGATTGGTTTCGTTCAGCAACTGGCGGCGCTCGGAGTGGCCATTGATAATGTAGTGACAGCCGGTATCCTTGAGCAGGACAGGAGAAACCTCACCGGTGAAAGCCCCGGTTTCCGCCGGATAACAATTCTGTGCCGCTAACTTGATGGGTGAATTGGTGATTTTTTTGGAAACACTGGCCAGGGCAGTAAAGACCGGGGCAATGACGATATCACGATCGTCGATGGTGGTCAGTTGCTGCACCAGTTCTGCCGCCAGTTGAACGGACTCTTCAAGTGTTTTGTGGAGTTTCCAGTTGCCGGCGATCATTGGTTTACGCATGGTGTGTCTCCTTGCTTCCTATCATTCAATGAAGAGCTCGTAAAAACATAGGATGGCTAAGCAAAAATTTCGTCCTGCAAGGCTTGGTGGTTTTTCAGGGAGGCAGGCATACATATAGTATGTCAATGTCCTGAAAAACCACCGTAACGCAGGAGGGCGGACTTTTTGCGACGCCATCATTTTTTATCTGAAAGGGCAACGACCCCCGGCAACGCTTTGCCTTCGAGAAATTCCAGAGAAGCACCGCCGCCGGTTGAAATGTGGGTCATTTTATCCTGCAGTCCGGCCTTGTTGACCGCTGCAACAGAGTCGCCGCCACCAATAATCGACAGGCAATCGCTGTTTGCCAGTGCTTCGGCAACAGCCATGGTGCCTTTGGCAAAAGCATCAAATTCGAAGACTCCCATCGGCCCATTCCACAAGACGGTTTTGGCTGAAGCAATCTGCTGCTGGTAGCTGGTGATGGTTTCCGGCCCGATATCAAGGCCCATGCCGCTGGCTGGAAACTGCTCATTACTGACGATAGCAAAGGCGCTGTCGGCGGCGAAGGTTTCGGCTACCAGGTGATCAATCGGCAAAAATATGTTGACGTTTTTCTGTTTGGCTTTTGCCAGCAGGTCAAGGGCCATATCCAGACGATCCTCTTCCACCAGGGACGTGCCGATAGGCATGCCTTGCGCTTTAAGGAAGGTGTAGGCCATGCCGCCACCGATGAGGATGGCGTCGACCTTTTCCAGCAGTTTTTCGATGACGGTAATCTTGTCACTGACCTTGGCGCCACCAAGAATCGCCACAAAGGGGCGCTGTGGATTGTCGAGGGCGCTACCAAGGTATTGCAATTCATTCTGCATCAGTAGGCCGGCGACTGCCGGTTTAAGAATCCGAGCGACCCCTGCGGTTGAGGCATGGGCGCGATGGGCGGTGCCGAAGGCGTCATTGACATAGACATCCGCGAGGGCAGCCAGCTGCGCAGCAAAGGTTGGGTCATTGTCGGTTTCACCGGCATGAAAGCGAACATTTTCGAGCAGCATTACCTGCCCGGCTTCAAGCTTTTCAGCCAGGGTTGTCGTTTCGGGACCCACGCAGTCAGGAGCCATCAGCACCGGTTGTTCAAGCAGCGATCCTAAATAGGCTGCTACCGGGGCCAGACTTGCTGCCGGATCGGGCTTGCCTTTGGGACGCCCGAGGTGGGACGCCAGGATCACCCTGGCACCATGCCGGCGCAGATAGTTGATCGTCGGCAGGGCGGCGCGAATACGGGTGTCATCGGTGATCGAACCCTGTTTGTCGATAGGCACATTAAAGTCAACGCGACAGAAGACTCGCTTGCCGGTGACGTTAATATCTTCGATGGTTTTTTTGTTGAACATGGCTATGTCCCTATTTGGTTATTTACTAAACTGCAGCAAAGTAGAAATACGGAAAAACAGATTCTGCGACTGCCGACTGCGCTTTGCTTCGCGCAGAATGACAGTAACGTTCAGTAACGGACGACTGAATTTGTGTCATCCTGCGCGTAATCGCAGGATCCAAAGACCCTGCGCAAGGATAGAGCGGAATAGTTACAAATTATTATTGCTTTTTCGCGACATAGTTAACCAGGTCAACCACACGGTGAGAATAGCCCCATTCGTTGTCGTACCAGGTCAGCACCTTAACCATGTTGCCGCCGATGACGTTGGTGTTAAGGGCATCGAGGGTTGACGAAGCGGGAGAGCCGTTAAAGTCACGTGAAACCAGGGGGAGTTCACAGTAATCGAGAATCCCTTTAAGTTCATTCTCGGATGCTTTCTTCATCGCCCGGTTGACCTCTTCAATGGAGGTTTCTTTTTCGGTTTGGACGACCAGATCGACCAGGGAAACGTTGGGGGTCGGGACGCGGATCGCCATGCCGTCGAGCTTGCCTTTAAGTGCCGGCAGCACCAGGGCCGTCACACGGGCAGCACCGGTGGTGGTGGGAATCATTGACATAGCGGCAGCACGGGCGCGGCGCAGATCTTTGTGGGGGAGATCCAGGATGCATTGGTCGTTGGTGTAAGCATGAACGGTGGTCATCATGCCAGTGACAATGCCGAAGTTTTCCAACAGCACCTTGGCGACCGGGGCCAGGCAGTTGGTGGTGCAGGAGGCATTGGAAATAACCTGGTGGGAACGCTGGTAGTCTTTTTCGTTGATCCCCATACAGATGGTGACATCAGCATCCTTGCCGGGTGCGGTGACGATAACCTTTTTCGCGCCGGCAGTCAGGTGCATAGCGGCCTTGTCGCGATCACTGAAGATACCGGTAGACTCTATAACAATGTCAACGCCCAGTTCTTTCCAGGGGAGCTGCAAGGGGTCGCGCTGGGAGATGATCTGAATTTTTTTGCCGTTCACGATCAGGGTTGAGCCCTCGGTGCTGACGTCGCCGGCAAAGGTGCCATGAACAGAATCATATTTGAACAGATGGGCCAGGGTGGCGGCATCGGTCAAGTCATTAATGGCAACGACATCCATGCTGTTGGTTTGCGCAGCAACTCGCAGCACATTACGGCCAATACGACCAAATCCGTTAATCGCAACTTTTACAGACATTCATTTCCTCCTTGGGGGCAGATATCCAAAAGATATGAGGATGATCCTTGCTAAAAGAAAAAAACGGAATTCTTTTAACGGAATTCCTCTGATAAAAATGAGTTGGTTTCCTTTTTAAATGCTTCCCAACATACATAAAAAAGTCCGTTTTGACTATCTATTTCCTCCGGTTTGGAGAAAAATGTCGAAACAGTTTATGGTTGCGGCAAGCGGCTGTTTTCGGTATAAGGACAACGCTTGCATGGGGATGAAAGGACACAAAAAAACGGTGCGCGTCTGTTTGCTGGCTAGTGGAAGCCGTGGTAATAGTACCCTTATCGAGGCTGACAACACACGACTGCTGATCGATGCAGGTTTGTCGGGCAAGGAGACACAGCGGCGTCTGGCGCATCTCGACCTGTGCTGCGACGATCTTGATGCGATTCTGGTCACCCATGAGCACCACGATCATGTCGGTGGCATTGGGCCGTTGGCCAGGCGACATCAGTTGCCGGTTTATGTTGACAGCAGAACCTGTGCGGCGCTGACCCGGCTTGGTACTATTCCACACTGCTGTGAGTTTGATGCCGGTGACAGCTTTGAGCTGCACAACCTGTTGATTTCATCTTTCTCTACGACTCACGACGCCATTAATCCTGTCGGTTTTACCATCGATTCACGTGAAGGCAAGATTGGCTATGCGACCGATCTGGGTATTGCCACCCGCCTGATTGCTGATCGTCTGCAACAGTGCCGGGTGCTGGTGCTGGAAGCCAATCACGATGAACAGATGTTGATCGACGGTGCTTACCCCTGGGCACTGAAGCAACGCATTCGCAGCCGTCATGGGCACCTCTCCAATGAGCAGGCCTGTCTGTTGCTGGATGATATCGGCTGGCCGGGTCTCGAGGCTCTTTTTCTCGCGCATTTAAGTGAAGACAATAATTGTAGTAACCTGGTTTCATCACTCTTTGCGCAATTTGTTCGGGATAAAGTCTATCAGACCCAGGTGATTGTTGGTTGCCAGTCTCGCATCAGCGCCTGTTTTAATGATACGGGCGCGATTGTTACTGCTTCTGAGACCGATCAACCTTTTTTAAATTGCAGGCAGGATCTCATTCCCCGCAGTTTGCGGGGTTAAACTGAAGGGATACAGGAGCCAGAATTTAAGAAGTCTTTGCTGCGAAGATGATATCCTGGGTTTTCCTCTGAATTCTACATTCTGAATTCTACATTTTGAATTCCACGACCCCACCGCTTGCAGCGGGGGAGTTTAATGTTACGGAGTCATTAACATGATCTGGAAAATAATTGTCGGTCCCAAGGCCGGTGTCACCGATGCCCGCGGCAATCGGGTCCAAAAAGATATTTCCGAACATCTGGGAATTGAGCTGGAATCTGTGCGTACCCATGATGTCTACACCGTCGATGCGACGCTAACTGAGGCTGATATCGAACGAGCCGCTCAGGGCCCGTTCAGCGATCCGGTGATCCAGGATGTTGTTGTTAATGCACCGTTAAGCCGTGATTTTGACATGCTTATCGAGGTTGGTTTTCGCCCCGGGGTTACCGACAATATCGGCCGTACCGCCAAAGAAGCGATCCAGTATCTGGTTGATCGCACCTTTGCGCCTGAAGAAGGGGTTTATACCTCCACCCAATATCTGTTCAAGGGGTTGCACGACAAGATAATCGCCGAGCAGATCGCAGCCGATCTGCTCGCTAACGGCCTGATTCAGCGCTGGACCATTCTGGCTAAAGGGGAGAGTGAGCCGCCTGTCGATGCCGCCGCTATCCCCCGGGTTGTTGGTCGGTTATCCGCCGAAGTGCGCCTGATTGACCTGAATGTCAGTGATGATGAATTGCTGCAGATCAGCCGTGACGGCATGCTCGCCCTGACCCTGGAAGAGATGCACACCATTCGTGATCATTTTGCCGATGCGCAGGTGATTGCGCAGCGCCGGCAATGTGGACTGGCGGCCCAGGTCACCGATGTGGAACTGGAGGCCCTGGCTCAGACCTGGAGTGAGCACTGCAAACACAAGATTTTTTCCGCCCGGGTTTTTTATGAAGACGAGCAGGGTAAACAGGAGCAGATTGATTCCCTGTTTAAAACCTTTATCGTCGGGGCGACGCGCGAGGTACGTAAAAATCTGGCAGAGAAAGATTTCTGTCTGTCGGTGTTCAAGGACAATGCCGGGGTCATCGAATTTAATGACGACTGGAGCCTGGTCTTTAAGGTTGAAACCCACAATTCCCCCAGTGCCCTTGATCCCTACGGCGGCGCTCTGACCGGTATTGTCGGGGTCAATCGTGACGGTATGGGAACCGGTATGGGAGCCCGGCTGATCTTCAATACCGATGTTTTCTGTTTTGCTTCCCCCTTTTATGATCAGCCGTTGCCCCCGCGTTTGCTCCATCCGCGGCGCATTTTTGAAGGAGTGGTCGAAGGGGTCGAACACGGCGGCAACAAGAGCGGCATCCCT
>JAHYIY010000017.1 GCA_019429255.1 Desulfuromonadales bacterium
CACCAACTGCCGCGTTGCTGCGTTTATTTCGCTGCTTCGACGTACGTAAGTACGCCTCATTGCTCAACAAACGCGCGCCTTGCATTTGGCGCTTTTTGCTTAGCCAGCTAACCGGATACTTTTTGCGCAAGCATCAGAAGTAAGAAGTAAAAAGCCGGCACTGCCAAAAAAGGTGCCGGCTTTTTTTGTTAGTCAATAAAAAATGGTCAGGGCAACAATAGATCAGTTGACCGGAAGAGAGTTTTCGTTGATCAATTTAAGCAAGTCATCGACGGGGCGATAGCCGGCATGGATCTGGCCGTTGGGCAGAATCAGGGTCGGTGTGCCGGTGATCTGCAGCGACTGGGCGAGAGCCTGGTTCTGGCGCAGGGTATCTGAATCGCAGCTTGGTTCCGGCAGGGCTTTGCCGGCAAATGCCAGCTCTAACTGCTCCAACGATTTATTACAAAGGATAGTTTGAGAGATACGCTGTGAGTTAGGTTGCATGGGCAGCAGAACCATCTGGAAAAGCAGATTGGGGTTCTTCTCCAGGGCCTGGTAAAGCACGGTGTGCAACTGGCTGCAGAACGGGCAGAGAGGGTCAGTGAAAACAATCACCTGCTGTTGTGCCTGAGGATTACCGAGGGGCAGGGCATCATCAAGGGGGATGGCTGACACATCGACCGGATTAAGCCGGCGGAACAGGTCTTCAGTGAGATTGCGCCGCTGTTTTAGGTCGATGACATTGCCCGAGATCATATAGGTGCCGCTGGCATCAAGATACAAAGGGATGTTTCTTCCCTGCATTTTTACGCTGACCAGATACAGTCCGGGAATTTCTGACGGATCGACCGCCAGAACCTCACCTTGAATATCCTTGAGAGCCTCGATAGCGGCTTCTTTGGTCAGGGTGGCCGGCGCTGCGGCGGCCAGAGTGGTTGTGCCGGTCAATACGACCAGCATCAGCGTTGTTAAAAGTAGTTTGCGCACGGTGTTGCTCTCCTGTTGTGGTAATAAGATGGATGTTGGGTTTGTTTGTCGCGAGACTATAACACGAATCTCAGGTGCTTGTCAGTCCCCGTGGCGTATCGCGCCTTAAGAGAAATAATTTGACAAATCCGCGCCCCCTTTTTATAGTCCCTGCGACTTCGATGCCCTTAATTAAGAGGGCTTTTTTATTGGTGTACGAAAAAATCAGGAGACATGGATAATGGGCAAAAATTTTAAGGTTGCAGTGTTGCCGGGCGATGGAATCGGTCCTGAAGTGATGGCAGAGGCATTGAAGGTACTTGATGCGGTTGAGCAGCGTTATGATGTTCGTTTTGAGCGCACACCAGCCAATGTTGGTGGCGCTGGTATTGACCTCGAAGGTACAGCTCTGCCTGAGACAACGGTTGCAATCTGTCAATCGGCCGATGCCATTCTGTTCGGTAGCGTCGGGGGCCCCAAATGGGAATCTTTGCCACCAAATGAACAGCCCGAGCGCGCGGCATTGCTCCCGTTGCGCAAAATTTTTGGCCTTTTTTGCAACCTGCGCCCGGCGATTATTTTTCCTGCCCTGACCGGTGCGTCCAGTTTGAAAGAGGAGATTATCGCGGGTGGTTTCGATCTTCTTGTCGTGCGTGAATTGACTGGCGGCATTTATTTCGCCGAGCCCAAGGGAATCGAAGGGGCGGGCCCTGCGCGCACCGGTTTTGATACCATGAAATATTCTGAAGCTGAGGTCGAGCGCATCTCCCACGTTGCCTTTGCCGCCGCGCGCAAGCGTAGTAAAAAAGTTTGCTCCATTGACAAGGCTAACGTTCTGTCAACGTCGGTGGTCTGGCGTGAAGTGGTTGAACGGGTAGGTAAGGAATACCCTGATGTCGAACTGAACCATATGTATGTTGATAACGCGGCCATGCAGCTGGTGCGCTGGCCAAAGCAGTTTGATGTCATGCTGTGCGGCAATATGTTTGGTGATATCATCTCTGATGAAGCGGCAATGCTGACCGGTTCGTTGGGGATGTTGCCCTCTGCTTCTCTGTCTGAGGGGAGTTTTGGCATGTACGAGCCTTCCGGGGGCAGTGCCCCGGATATCGCCGGCCAGGGAATTGCCAATCCGATTGCGCAAATTCTCTCCGCGTCGATGATGCTGCGCTATTCCTTTGCTATGATCGATGCAGCTGATGCGATTGATGCTGCGGTAGAAAAAGTGCTCAACGCCGGCTATCGTACTGCTGATATTTATCAGGGGCATCCTGGTGAAAAGAAAGTCGACACTGTGACTATTGGGGACGCCATCGTCGCCGCCATTGGCTAGGATGGTCAGGATACCGGGCTGATGCCGGAAAAAATAAAGCTCACCCTTGCTTATGACGGCAGTGCTTACGTCGGCTGGCAACTGCAGCCCAACGGCATTTCGGTTCAGGAGTGTGTTGAGCGGGCGCTGTTGCAGCTGTGCGGTGAGCGGATTCGCGTCCATTCCTCGGGGCGTACCGATGCCGGAGTGCATGCCCGCGGCATGGTCTGTCACTTTGTTGCTGCACGGGTGTTGCCGTTGAGCGCCTGGCGGGAGGGGTTGAACCGGTTTTTGCCTGAGGATATTGCGGTACGTGAGGCGGAAAAAGTGGCCGACGATTTTCATGCGCGTTATTCGGCTATCGCTAAACACTATCGTTATACCTTGTTGCGCGATCCTGTGCGGTCGCCATTGGAACGGCGCACCAGTTGGCGGATTAAAAGCCTCCTCGATCTGGATCGCATGCAACAGGCCTGCACTGTGCTGATGGGTATTCATGACTTTGCTGCGTTTCGCGGTGCCGGTTGCAGTTCCGCAGTGACGCAAAAAGAAATATATAACATCACCCTGACAGAAGCTGACAGGCTGCTTTATGTTGACGTCTATGGCAGCGGTTTTTTGCGTCATATGGTGCGGATGATAGTGGGAACCCTGGTTGAAATCGGACGCGGTCGCCGTTCTGTTGCAACCCTCAGGATGATGCTGTCGGAACCCGATAACGCCCCTGCGGCGATAACGGCTCCGCCCCACGGATTGTGCCTGATCCAGGTTGAATATGGTACGCGTCAACAGGTTCGGCAAGGGGCACGCGAAAATTACCTTGACAGGGCTGAATGACTCGGATAAATTTACCGCTTTGTGAGCCCCACAACCCTTTTAATAAGTCAGATGTTCAGAGAGGAACGCGATGAGTACTGCAATCGCTAAAGAGCAGGATATCAATAGAGCCTGGTATGTCGTTGATCTGGAAGACGTTGTTCTGGGTCGCGCTGCGACAGAAATCGCCCGTATTTTGCGTGGAAAACACAAGCCTATCTATACACCCAGTGTCGATACCGGCGATTTTGTCATCGTGCTGAACGCCGACAAGATTAAGTTGACCGGCAATAAACTGGCGGATAAAAAATATTATCGCCATACCGGATACGTGGGTGGCATCAGAGAAATTACTGCCGAAAAACTGCTTGCCAAAAAGCCGGAGATGCTGGTTCAGGAAGCGGTTAAAGGGATGTTGCCGAAAAACAAGTTGGGACGCAAGATGTTCACCAAGATGAAAGTCTACAGTGGCAGCGAGCACCCCCACACGGCACAGCAACCCAAAGAATTGAAGATCGCATCAAGGGAGAATGGCTAACATGGCAGAGCAGAAATATTATGCAACCGGTAAAAGAAAAACCTCCATTGCCCGTGTCTGGTTAACCCCCGGCAGCGGCGTTATCACTGTCAACAAACGTCCGCTCGATGTGTTTTTCGGTCGCGAAACATCCAAGATGGTTATTCGTCAACCGCTGCAACTGACAGATAATCTGGGCAAGTTTGATGTTACTGTGAATGTTGTCGGTGGCGGCATTTCCGGTCAGGCTGGTGCCATCAAACACGGCATTACCAAGGCATTACTCGAGGTTGACCCCGCGTTGCGCGGTGTGTTGAAAAAGGCTGGTTTTATTACCCGCGACAGTCGCATTAAAGAACGTAAGAAATACGGTCGCGCCGCTGCTCGTCGGAGTTTCCAGTTCTCCAAACGTTAATCAGCGCAAACTCTTTACTTGTTATTGTCAACAAAAAAAGGGAAGCCCGTCCGGGGTTTCCCTTTTTTTTGTTGAACTGGCGAATTGCCGTTGTTTTAGCGTAAGATAGTTTTTAATTTTCCAAGTCAGTTCGTTATTCACACCATACAGGCAGCAGTGATCTGGTAGGGCTCGATCTGTGTTGTTGTGGTATTTGTTTCCTACGTCTAGTGTTGGAGGGTTCCATGGTTAAAGTTGCCGTTGCCGGTGCCAGTGGATATACCGGTGTTGAGCTGTTGCGCTTGCTGGTTGGTCATCCGCAGGTGGATATTTCTGTGGTGACCTCGCGTCAGCACGAAGGGGTGGCTGTTAATCGGGTTTTTCCTTCTTTGAATGGTTTTTGTGATCTGGTATGTGAGCCGCTGGATGTGTCTGCCATTGCCGCACAGGTAAATCTGGTTTTTACCGCTTTGCCCCACAAGTCGTCCATGGATGTCGTTCCCGGGTTTCTTGCCGCCGGTTGTCGGGTCGTCGATCTCTCTGCCGACTACCGTCTTAACGATAAGGCGACCTACGAACACTGGTACCAGCGCCATACCAGTCCGGAACTTTTTTCAGAGGCGGTATACGGCCTTCCCGAGCTCTACCGCGAGCAGATTAAAGGTGCCCGGCTTATCGCAAATCCCGGCTGTTACCCGACCAGCGTTATTCTGGCCTTGACGCCTCTGCTCGAACAACAGCTCATTGATGCCCGCAGTCTGATTATCGACAGCAAATCCGGAACCAGTGGTGCCGGGCGCGGGCTTAAGGAAGGGTCGTTGTTTTGCGAGGTCAATGAGGGTTTCAAGGCTTATGCCGTCGGCAGCCACCGTCATACCCCTGAAATTGAGCAGGAATTGAGTCAGTTGGCGGGGTTTGACGTGCGCATCAATTTTACCCCGCACCTGTTGCCGGTCAATCGCGGCATTCTGTCAACCTGTTACGCATCGTTGGTCAAAGCCCGGTCAACCGCTGAAATACTGGCCTTTTATCAGCAACGTTACGCTGATGAACCTTTTGTGCGGGTTCTGCCGGAAGGTGAGTTGCCGAATATCGCTCACGTACGCGGCACCAATTTCTGTGATATCGGTCTGATTGTTGATCCCCGTACCGGGCGGGTGATTGTGGTATCGGTCATTGATAATCTGGTCAAGGGGGCAGCGGGGCAGGCGCTTCACAATATGAATCTGATGTATGGGTTTAATGAGACCCACGGTTTGGGGATTGTTCCGACCTTTCCGTGAAGAGCGGATCTTTGCGCTTGTTTGTGTTGATTTTTCCTGTTGTACAGGTGCTGTCATGCTGGAGCAGGGACGCATCATTGCTGATTGCACCGTGACCCGTCAACTTGCAACGTTAGATTCCCGTTTAGAATATCTGGTCAAGACGGAGTCGGGTGAAGAAAAGCTGGTGCAATTCAGCGTCTCGCCGAACTGGAGTCGGGCACAGCGTCAGTCCTTTCATGAACAGGTGAAAGCCCTTTGTGCACTGAGTGTTCCCGCCGTGGGTGCGCCGACCCGGGTTAGCGATCAGGATGGAGAGCTTTTTTGTCCCTATCCGCTGGCGTCTGGTGTGGCGCTGCACAAAGTCGGCGACGATCAAGGGCGATCCCTTGTCATTACGGGGATATACGTACACTGACAAGTCAGGTAAAACAAGCAGCCAAGACAGTAAACGTCTGCTGCCGATGAGCCTGCTCAAGCAGATCAATAACGGCGCGGAACAATTCCAGCATCGCCCGGACGGTACGTTCATCAGTCAGAATATGCTGCAGCATTATCGTTCTAATAATTTTAATGGTGATATGCGCAAGCGTGTTTATCCGGTTAAACAACAGGATCAATGGCGCGCGCAGTACGAGGGGGGACGATAGCGCAAAGCCCCAGGTACAGAAGTGACTTCATGGCTTTGTCCGTGGTTTGAGCGCTAAAAATCGCTGGGTGCTTGTGCGTCTTTTTCTGTGCATCAAGGGCTCAGCGCTCCTCTGCCGGGAGCCCGGCTTGCTCTGCGAAAGCGATTGACAAGAGGGGTTAACTATGATTTTCTAGGTCGCTATTTGAACGGTTATGGATCGGTTTGATGTGGTTATCTGATTTTGATTTTACCTTGCCGGAGGAGTTGATCGCTCAAGCGCCCACCGGGCGGCGCGACGCTTCCCGGCTGTTGTCTGTCGAGCGTCTGACGGGTTCCATGGCGTCTCGGCAATTTATCGAGATCGTTGATGTTTTTCGTCCCGGGGATGTGCTGGTTATCAATGATACCGAGGTCATTCCGGCGCGCTTGTTCGGCCACAAAACGAGCGGTGGGCAGGTTGAGGTGCTGCTTGTGCGTCGTTGCCCGGATGAGCCTTCCGGACAAGACTGGTTGTGCATGACCAGAAGCTCCAAGCCGCTAACGGCTGGTACCAGGCTGATCTTTGACGCGCGTCTGACAGCCGAGGTGTTGCAGGCCGGAGATGACTACCTGCGGCGCGTACGCTTTGATTGCCAGGATGATTTCTGGCAGGTTGTTGACGAGATTGGGCATCTGCCCCTTCCTCCCTACATCAGGCGCCCCGCTACGCCGAGTGACCGTTCGCGCTACCAGACCGTTTTTGCCCGGGAAAAGGGGGCGGTAGCTGCACCAACAGCGGGGTTGCATTTTACTGCGGAGATTCTCGAACAGATACGCGCCAAAGGGGTTGAGATCTGCAATCTGACCCTGCACGTCGGTCCGGGAACCTTTCTGCCGGTACGGGTTGAGGATGTCCGCCAACATAAGATGCACGCGGAATACTATTCCATTCCGGCGGCAACGGCGCAAACCATCAACCGGGCGCGTGCTGGCGGCGGGCGAGTTTTCGCAGTTGGAACCACCGTTACCAGGGCGCTTGAAACAGCAGTCGGTGAAGATGGGCTGCTCGAGGCCGGTGATGGTGACAGTGAAATCTTTATTATTCCCGGCTACCGGTTCAAGATCGTTGATGCGCTGATTACTAACTTTCATCTGCCCAAATCAACGCTGTTGATGCTGGTCAGTGCTTTTGCCGGACGTGAACTGATGTTACATGCTTATGATCGGGCTGTTAGTGAAAAATACCGCTTTTTCAGTTACGGCGATTGCATGCTGATCTTATGATGGTGGGCAAAGCACGATGACAGCTGATTTTCGCTTTGACCTGCTGGTGCAGGATCAGACGACCCAGGCTCGGCGCGGGCGGATTCGGACACCGCGTGGCATCATCGAGACACCGATCTTCATGCCCGTCGGCACGCAAGGAACGGTCAAGGGGATGTTGCCGGAGACGCTCAAAGAGATAGGTGCCCAGATTATTCTGGCCAACACCTATCATCTTTATCTGCGTCCCGGGCATCGGCTGGTGGAACACCTCGGAGGGTTGCACCGCTTTATGAACTGGGACCGTCCGATCCTCACGGACAGCGGCGGTTTTCAAGTGTTCAGCCTCGGTGATCTGCGCAAAATTACCGAAGAAGGTGCCCAGTTCCAGTCTCACCTGGATGGCAGTCGTCATCAGTTGACCCCGGAATTGTCCATGGAGATACAGTTGGCACTGGGTTCCGACATCATCATGGTGTTCGATGAGTGTATTCCCCATCCGGCTGAGCGCTCCTATGTTCTGGCTTCTACCGAACGTTCGGCGCGCTGGGCGAAACGTTGTCGCGCTGTCGTTCCCCCCGGGTCGGCAGCAGCACTTTTCGGCATCGTTCAGGGCGGTATGGACCTGGAACTGCGTCAACGCAGTGCCGAGCAGTTACTTGATATCGGTTTTGAGGGCTACGCTTTAGGTGGTCTGTCGGTCGGTGAAGAAACGGCATTGATGTATGACATGATGGAGTGCAGCCTGCCCTTACTGCCGGTTAACGCACCGCGCTATGTGATGGGAGTCGGTACCCCGGAAAACCTGATTGAAGGGGTGGCGCGGGGCTGTGATATGTTCGACTGTGTCATGCCGACTCGCAACGCGCGCAACGGTGTTCTTTTTACCCGCTTTGGCAAGATCGTCATCAAACAGGCGCGCTACCGTGATGATGCCGGGCCGCTTGACCCTGATTGTGACTGTTACGTCTGCCGAAACTATAGCCGCGCCTATTTAAGTCATCTGTATCACAGTAACGAGGTGCTCGCAGCGGTACTTAACACGCACCATAATCTTTATTATTATCTGCAGCTGATGCGCGAGATACGGGATGCCATCGCTGCCGGTTGTTTTGCCGATTATCGGCGCTCATTCTATGCCCGGCGGGATCTGCCCTCAGGCTGATCTCGTATTCACTTTTTTAAGGAAGAATTTTTTCTACCTAACAAACCAAGGAGAACAACATGATATCAAATGCTTACGCAATGGCTGAAGGCGGCGCCCAGCAAGGTAACCCCTACTCCGGCATTATTATGCTGGTGGCAATGTTTGCCATCTTTTATTTTCTGCTCATCCGTCCGCAGCAGAAGCGCGCCAAGCAACACCGAGAACTGGTCAACAATCTGAAGTCGGGGGAGACTGTGGTCACTGCCGGCGGCATCCACGGTAAGATTACAGCTGTTGAAGACACGGTCGTTACACTTGAAATAGCTAATGGCGTCAAAATTAAAATGAATCGGGCGTCGATTACCGAGGTGAGACAATAATCAGTTTCTGCATCGGAAACGGCACCATGTCCATCCGGTCTTTGCGGGTGGGCACAGATTGAGTATTCGGTTGTTATTGCTCAAGGGAGATACGACACAGATGTCTAATAGTCTTAATACCAGGGGCCTGGTGGTTATATTTTGCCTGCTTCTGTCGTTGTTTGCGCTGGTTCCAACGCTGCTGCGCGGTGATGTTCCTTCATGGTGGCCGAAAACCTTTGGTCCGATCCAGTTGGGGCTCGATCTGCAGGGGGGGATGCATCTGGTGCTCGGCGTCGATGTTGACAAGGCGGTAGAAAGCCGCGTTGATACCATCATCGATCAGACCGAAGTCCGTTTGAAAGAGCAGGACATTATCTACAAACGGGTTGAGCGTCGGCAGGGTGATCGGCTTGTTGTCCAGGTTTATGATCAGGACGAAGGACATAAAGTTGATGCGTTGATGAAAAGCGACTTTCCGGCACTGGAACCAGCTACCATTACCGGGACCGGTGGTTATATCGAAAAGCATTTTCGCTTGAGTGATGATGAAATTGAAAACATCAAGGACTATGCCGTACGTCAGGCGCTGGAAACCATGCGTAATCGGGTCGATCAGTTTGGCGTCAGTGAGCCGACGCTACAACGACAGGCCGGCAATCGTATTCTCATCCAGTTGCCGGGGGTCGATGACCCGGATCGCGCCATCTCCCTGTTGGGTAAAACTGCCCGGCTCGAATTCAAAATGGTCGATGAAACAGCCAATATTCAGGAAGCTCTGACCGGACGCCTGCCGGAAGGTACACAGTTGCTGTATGAACGCAGCACCAATCGCGCCAGCGGGGTCGAAACCGAAATTCCCCTGGTGGTTTCAACCCAGACGATTCTCACCGGCGACCTTCTGGCTGATGCCAATGTGCGTATCGATACCCGTTTTAACGAACCCTATGTGTCGATCGACTTCAATGCTGTAGGAGCCCGTCGTTTTGACCAGATCACTGCGGCTAACGTTGGCCGCCGCATGGCCATTGTGCTTGACGATACAGTCTATTCCGCTCCAGTGATTCGTGAGCGGATTTCCGGTGGCAGTGCCCAGATTTCCGGCTCTTTTACCTCACAGCAGGCGACGGATCTGGCCATTGTACTGCGTGCCGGATCGCTGCCGGCACCGGTTGAGATTCTTGAAAATCGGACCGTCGGCCCGTCTCTGGGGCAGGATTCCATCGATAGCGGCATCAAGTCCATCTGGGTAGGCGCCCTGATGGTTCTGGTTGTTATTATCGTCTATTACCAGCTGTCTGGTTTGATCGCCATTAGCGCCCTGATGATGAACCTGTTTTTTATCGCGGCTATGCTGTCGATGTTCGGCGCGACCCTGACCCTGCCCGGGTTAGCCGGTATTGTCCTCACGGTTGGTATGGCTGTTGATGCCAAT
Source organism: Desulfuromonadales bacterium (assembly GCA_019429255.1). GTDB lineage: Bacteria > Desulfobacterota > Desulfuromonadia > Desulfuromonadales > Geopsychrobacteraceae > Pelovirga. Next base: position 10,064 of record JAHYIY010000017.1, read on the forward strand.
GTGTTGATTTTTGAGCGGATCCGTGAAGAGCTGGCGCTGGGCAGAGCCCCCAAGCTGGCCATTGATTCCGGTTATAGTAAAGCTTTTTCAACCATTATCGACGCCAACCTGACAACCCTGCTGGCTGCCCTGGTATTGTTCCAGTTCGGTACCGGTCCGGTACGTGGATTTGCCGTTACTCTCTCGATCGGGATCATCGCTTCGTTGTTTACCGCGATTTTTGTTTCCCGTTTCATCTTTGACTTTTTCTTGAAAAGCCGCAACATCAAGCGGCTGAGTATATAAGGAGAAAGACGGCATGCAACTCATCAAGCCGGGTATCAATATTGATTTTATCGGCAAACGTAAGTTTGCGCTAATTATTTCGCTGGTGCTTATCCTGGTCGGACTTGCTTCGCTGGTCCGCCATGGTGGCCCCCACTACGGGATCGATTTTGCCGGGGGAACCCTGGTTCAGGTCCAGTTCGAGCGCCAGACAAGCGCTGCAGAAATCAACAATGCTCTGACGGACCTTGATCTTGGCAGCCCGGTTGTTCAGCGCTTTGGTGATGACAGCAATGAGTTCCTTATCCGCGTTGAGCGTACCACCGGTGAGCTGCAGGGGATTTCTGTGTTGATTACTGAAACCCTGGAGCAAACTTATGGTGTCGGGCAGGTTGAGGTGCGTCGAGTTGAGATGGTTGGTCCCCAGGTCGGCAGGGATTTACGTAACAAGGGGATGTGGGCTATTTTTTATGCCATGCTCGGGATCCTCGCCTATATTTCCTGGCGGTTTGAATTTCGCTTTGCTATCGGTGCTATTATCGCACTGTTTCACGATGTGGTGATTACCCTGGGGATGTTCAGTCTGTTCGCCAAGGAAATCGACCTGCCGATTATTGCCGCTTTTCTGGCGATCATCGGCTATTCCTTAAATGACACCATTATTGTTTATGATCGGATTCGTGAAAATCTCGGCAAACACAATAAGGAAAGCTTCACTTTTATTCTCAACCGCAGTATCAATGAAACTCTCTCGCGCACTATTATTACCTCAGGAACCACCCTGTTGGTTGTGCTGTCATTGTTTGTTCTGGGTGGTGGTGTGATTCACAACTTTGCCTTTGCCATGCTCGTGGGTGTTTTAGTTGGTACCTATTCGTCTATTTTTGTCGCCAGTCCCTTGCTCCTGTTGTGGCAAAAAAAGGCGGTCAAACCGGCCTGATTCTATTCGTCGTCAGTATCTAATGGAGAAGCAATGAAGAAAGAAACCATCGTTTTTGCCGTTGTGGCGTTGATTGTCGGTGTACTGGGCGGGGTTATCTATTCAAACTGGCAACGCGATACAGCTCAACCTGGCGCCGTCGGTGCCCCTCCGTCAGCAGCAGGGGTTCCCCTGGTCAATTATCAGCAGCAGATTAACACCCTCGAAGGGATCGTCGCGCGTGAGCCTGAAAATCGCAACGCCTGGGTCCAGTTGGGAAATAACTTCTTCGGTTCCGATCAGCCGATCAAAGCAATCGAGGCTTATGACAAGGCGCTTGCGCTTGGTCCTGATGATCCCAATGTGATCACCGATCAGGGCACCATGTTCCGCCGGGTCGGCTGGTATGATCGTGCCATTAGTAATTTCCAGCGCGCTGCTGAACTTGATCCCAATCATAAGCAGAGTCGCTACAATTTGGGTGTGGTTTACCGCTACGACCTGCAGGATTTCCCCAACGCTATTGCGGCGTGGGAGAGTTTTCTGGCATTGAATCCAGGCGGTAGTGTTGACCAGATTCGCGCCGAGATCGAATTTATGAAGAACCACCCACCAATGCCGCAGACACCACGCCCCTAGATCTGTCCGCTACCCGATCTGTTTTTAACTGATCGGGTACGATCTTTTACAAGGTTTTTATGCTGCCAGTCCGCCAACGCCGTTGGACATTACGGGCCCAGCCACCTGCACCTCATCTGGTTCTGCAACTGGCGGAGTCGTTGCAGATCAGTGAATTGCTCGCTGCCATTCTCTGCCGGCGCGGCTATGCTACAAGCGCCGACGCGCGATTGTTTTTACAATCGGCGTTAGCGATGCTGCCCGACCCCGATCTGTTGCCGGACATTGATAAAGCCTGTCAACGCCTGCAAGAAGCTCTGGAATCAGGTGAAAGAATCAGTGTCCATGGTGATTATGACGTCGATGGTATCAGCGGCTGTACGCTGCTGGTCGAGGCGCTTCGCGCTTTTGGCGGTCAGGTCGATTACCATATCCCCTTACGCTTAATAGAAGGCTATGGCTTGTCTGCCGATGCCATTCGTCAGGTTGCCGCACAGGGCTGTCAGCTGGTTGTTTCTGTTGATTGTGGTATCAGTGCCCACGCCGAAGCCAAATTAGCGCAAGAACTGGGGGTTGACCTGATCGTTACCGATCACCATCAACCGGGCGACACCCTGCCGCCTGCGATTGCTCTGGTTAACCCGCAATTGCCGGCAAATCGCTATCCTTATACCCAACTTGCCGGTGTTGGCGTAGCCTTTATGTTGCTGGTTGCTCTGCGCAAACGTTTGCGCGAATGCGGCTATTTTAATCATCGTGAAGAGCCCGACTTGCGGCATTTACTCGATCTGGTAGCACTGGGTACTATCGCCGATATAGCACCCTTGACCGGAGTCAATCGTATCCTGGTCAAGACCGGATTACAGCTGCTGGAAAAGGGCGGGCGTTGCGGTGTCGCTGCTCTAAAAAACGTTTCCGGTGTCACTGCTGTCACCAGTGGGAGCGTCGGTTTCCAGTTGGCACCGCGGCTTAATGCCGCAGGACGTCTGGAAGATGCTGCTCTTGGGGTTAAATTATTGCTCGGCGAAGCTGGAATCGATGTGCAAAAGGTGGCGCAGCAACTCGATCAGTTTAACCAGGAGCGCCGGGCCCTTGAAAAAAAAGTATTAGCTGATGCCATTACGCGCGTCGAAGCTGATCAGCAGCAGCGCCGTTCGATTGTATTGGCCGGCAGCGACTGGCACTCGGGAGTGATCGGGATCGTCGCCAGCCGTCTGGTGGATCGCTACCATCGTCCGACTTTTCTGATTGCTCTGGATCAGGGTGTGGGTAAGGGCTCGGGCCGTTCCATCAAGGGTTTCGATCTCTATTTGGCACTCAAAGACTGTGGTGACTTGCTTGAAGGTTACGGTGGGCATACCATGGCGGCGGGCTTGACCATTGCCGAGCACCAGTTGGCGGAATTTTCCCGGCGCTTTGAGCAGGTAGCAAGTGAGCGCTTGACGGATGAACTCTGTACCCCGGTCATTGAACATGATGGCGAGTGCTGCCTTGATCTTTGGTCCGTTGCAGCAGTACAGGAACTTAAAGCGTTGGAGCCATTCGGCGTTGGCAACCCACAGCCGCTTTTTTTAAGTCGTCGTTGCACGGTAAGAAATTGCTCCCTGGTTGCCGAAAAGCATCTCAAGTTTGACGTTGAACAGCTGGGCACCATAGTGAGTGCCATTGCTTTTGGTTGCGGTGAGCGTTTTGCCGAGTGTGCTGGTGAGTTGGATATCCTTTATCGGCCGCAACTGAATGTATGGCGTGGCAATACCAAGGTGCAAATGCAGGTCGTTGATTTTTGCCGGGCAGGGGGCCAGGGATGATGTCAGCACACCGGGCCGTTGGTTATCAGGGCATACTGGCAGCAGAGGTAGGGCAGACTACCGTTAACGAGCCCCTGTCAAACCATAACAGCTGGCAGATTGGTGGCCCTGCGGATCTGTTGGTCGAACCGGAAAATTCGACTCAGGTTGCCAACGTCATGCGTTTTGTCCAGCACTATCAGCTGCCGCTGGTGGTGATCGGTCAGGGCACCAATCTGTTGTTTGATGATGTCGGTGTGCGTGGGGTGGTGCTGAAAATCGGTGCGCGCATGGATTACATTGATATCGATGGAACCCGTATTGTCGCCGGTGCCGGTACCTGGGTGCCACAGCTGGCACGCATGGCCATGTGTGCGGGACTAACGGGACTTGAACATTGTATCGGTATTCCCGGTACCCTCGGAGGGCTGGTAATGATGAATGGCGGCAGCCACCGCCACGGTATCGGTGAGCATGTCGTCCGTGTCACCGTCGTCGACAAGGACGCGACCATCCAGCGGTTAAGTGCGGCTGAGTGTCGGTTTGATTATCGTTACAGCGCCCTGCAGGAACGTGGCGCGGTGGTTGTTGAGGTCGAACTGGAGTGCCCGCATGGAACTCCTGGGGCTATCCGCCGGGAGATGCTGCTTGACCTGCGCGAACGCCGCCGCAAGTTTCCGCGCAAACAGCCCAACTGTGGATCGGTGTTTTTAAGCACCAGCGCCATGCACGAAAGCGTTGGTCCGCCCGGGAAAATCATCGAAGAAGCCGGCTTGAAAGGCCTGCGCTGCGGAGGCGCAGAGGTCTCAAGGCAACATGCCAACTTCATTGTCAATCGTGGCGGCGCGACTTCTGCCGATGTCCTCAGGTTGATTTCCCGGATTCGTTCTGAAATCCGCAAGCAGCTTGGCTTTGATCTGCGTTGTGAGGTGCGTTATGTCAGTCCGAACGGGGAGATCAGCCCGGCTGATCGGATGGCGGATCGGTTGTAAAGGTTTTCTGTAAGGGCGGCCCATGCCTCGCCCGATTGTTCAACATTAACACCAGAGTCGCGGGGTCGCGGCCCCGCCCGCCGTCATACTCTTTTGTCATGCCACAAAAGAGTATGCAGAAAAAGGCACCATGCTCCTGGTCCGCTGACGCGGATGCCGGTCAGCAAGCCGACGGCATGACGGGTCGGCAAAAACTCGGCTATCGCCTCAAACAGTTGCCGCCCTGTATCGTCATGCCGTCATCTTCCTGCCCGCTGCGTCACAAATGGGAGGAAGAACAATAGCGATTGTAGGGGCGCACTGACGTGCGCCCAGGTTTTCAAGGTTGTGATTTTATTCCCCTCCACCGGAGGGGTGGCAGGCGAAGTCTGACGGGGTGGTCTGGTTGTGTAGGGGCGGCCCATGCCTCGCCCGATTGTTTAAGATCAACACCAAGATCAAGACCGCGGGGTCGCGCCCCCGCCCGCCGTCATACTCTTTTGTCATGCCACAAAAGAGTATGCAGAAAAAGGCACCCATGCTATGTAGTGTGAAATGCCATAGGTATCTGTAAATATGATGATTTCAGCATATCGTTAGAAAACACAAAAGGCGTCTTATGCGGACAAGGGCGCTTGAATTGTCATCTTATGCGGGTCCGCCTATAAACAAGTAAGAAGGTCTGCGTTAACCATAGTTGACACATTTCAGTATGTGAACTACAGTTTCCATATGATAGAAGTCAGGACGACGGCTAGATTCACGAAATGGTTCAGGTCCCTCAAGGACCGGCGGGCAAAGGCTCGAATTCAGGCGCGGATTGATCGAGTCGAAATGGGCCATTTCGGTGATGTGGCACCCGTCGGGGAAGGCGTGAGTGAGTTGCGAATCTTCTACGGGCCCGGTTACAGAGTCTATTTTGTACAGCAAGACGCTGTTGTCGTAATACTTCTATCCGGCGGCGACAAAAGTTCTCAGAAAGCTGATATCGCCGAAGCCAAAGAAATTGCCAGGCAGTTGGAGGTATAAGGCTATGGGTATCAAAACTACGCGCTGGGATTCAGCAGAGCACCTGGAAACAAAAGAAGATATTCAACTGTATCTTGAAGCCTGCATCGAGGAAGCCGGTGACGATCCCGCATTCATTGTGCATGCGTTGAGTGTTATCGCGCGCGCCAGGAATATGAGCCAACTTGCACGAGATACAGGGCTTACCCGAGAAGGCTTATACAAAGCCTTATCACCGGATGGTAATCCTACGTTCAGTACCGTCGCAAAAGTCGCAAAGGCGCTCGGCTTGCAGATCACTGTACAAACTCCTCGACAACCGCCTTCTAACAATCAATTGCACGCGACCAGCGATGCTGGCGCGTGAATACGAACGTTATACAATCACTGGAACTAGGAAAGTTGTATGGAACTTGAAATAACTGTGGTGGACGCTTTTACAAATTCTGTTTTTGGCGGGAACCCAGCAGCGGTAATCATCACAGATGAATGGCTGTCAGATGAATTGATGCAGTCTATAGCGGCAGAAAATAATCTTTCTGAAACAGCTTTTTTGGTTTTAGCAGGTGCCTCGACCTATCAAATCCGATGGTTTTCGCCTCTCACAGAAATCGATTTTTGCGGCCATGCAACTTTAGCCTCTGCCTTTGTCTTGTTTAACAAGAACCCTGAATTAGCCAGTATTAAATTTTTAGCCAAGGCAGTTGGAGAATTATTGGTCGAAAAAACCGAATCGGGCAAGATTCAGATGGACTTCCCGAATACCAAGCCTAAGAAGGTTGAAACTATCCCTGACAATCTGGTTGCAGGCCTCTCTATTCTGCCGGTAGATGTGTATTGTAACTCGCAAGCCTATTTCGTGATTTATGAGTCTGAGCCTGAAGTGTTGTCTGTGCAACGTAATAACGAGGCCCTGAAACAACTTGCACCGTTAGACGTAGTCGTAACGTGCAGGTCTGATACCAAGGGCTATGACTTCATATCAAGGTACTTTTGGCCTGCGAATGGCGGAGATGAAGACCCGGTGACTGGTTCAATTCATACAGGCTTGGCTCCGTTGTGGGCTGATCGGCTCGGTAAAAACGACCTTGTTGCATATCAAGCCTCAAAGCGAGGTGGTGTGCTGAGCTGTTTGGTGGCGGAGAACAGAGTGATTATTTCTGGCAATGCCGTTCAGTACTTGAGCGGAAGCATCACAGTGTAGCGGTATAAATTTCTAACAAGGCCATGCACCGGATGCCAAAAACTCTGCTTCGCGCTGTTTTTGTCACCGATGATGGCTAACGTTAGCTTTCAAAGGATAAAAATAATGAAAAAAACTAGCATTCTCATGTATCTGACAATCTCCCTTGTACTCACTGGGTGCATGACGAATTTAACCTCGAATCTCGCCCCGGGAGCTACACTTGACGAACTTGGTAATACATTCGTTGTTCGCTTTGATCCAGACAAAAGACATTTAAATTCAATTATTGCCGACACCCTTACCTTAATGGGACACCCAGCAGTTGCCGGAGAAAAAAGCGAAATACCTGAGGACGTAGATACTCTTGTAACGTATGTGGACAATTGGCAGTGGGACATTACTAACTACATGATCAAAATTAATATTCAATTCAGAGACGGTAAGAGTAGGGAGTTGATTGTTAGCGGTGAGTCATACAGAACAAGCTTGGCCAGAAAAAGTCCAGAAGAAATGATCAAGGAAACATTGATCGAAGTATTTAAAAACAAAAAAAGCTAACAAACTAATCAACCGGACGGAAAATACTTCTGCTTTAAATTGAAAAACAAAACCAAATTGCGGTGGTTGCCGAAACGTCGCGTCGCCGCCGCTTATCTCCACCGTTGTACGGGACAATGAACTGCAGAAAGGCATTGAGGACTGTTCGATGAGATGGGCATTTGAGGTCGAGCGAACTGGATTGGAACGTCGCAACCTGGTCGAACTGGTCGAAAGTCTAGGCTACAAAACTGTGGTCGTGCCCGGACATCAGATCGTCTTCCGCTCAGATTCGATGGAAGCCTACTCGACCCCAGGGGAAGTCTGGGAACAAGCCAAAGCTCTTCGCGAGTTGATGGTGAGCGTCACAGAGATTGACAAGGAATTCGCCATCGGAGCAGTTCTAGATATGTTGTCGGAACCGCCCAGGAGGAGCATCTTTCTAGAAGGGGTGCCGCTTATTGTCAAAGTGACGATGGGGAGTCCGACCTTGACTGTTCTTCCCTCAGCGGAGTTGTCTGAGGAGCAACTTGCCGAATGGACGAAGAACAAAGCTGAACAGGAATATCAGCTCAAACTTGAGGCACAGAGGGCTAAGCTGCTTCCAGCGTTTCGAGAGCCTCGAGCTGCAAAGCTGCTTCAGCTGCTTAAGCAGAAGTCCCATACAGGGGAGTCCTTGTATAAGATCTATGAACTGGCGGAGGGGCATCCGTCCCAAAGGAAGACCTTTCAGAATCAGTTTGGGATATCCGACGTTGAGTTCAAGCGTTTCGCGGACGCTGTTCATAACCCCTTGGTGTCGGGCTGGCTTGCACGGCATGCATACGAAGACGCGCCTAAGACACCAAACCCCATGTCGATGGGGGAGGCGCAGTCATTTGCGGTCGGGTTGGCGATGCGTTGGCTGGCGTCCGTGAAGGGTTGATCTGCACGGCGACGATCGATCCGGTGCACGGCAAACTCACGTTATCGCACAACAAAGTGCTGCACAGCGGACTGGCTCCAACTTCGCTTCCGCCAGCCGGTGAACACAACGTTAGGCAGAAAAAATAAGGAGAAACAATGGGAAGGGGATCTTATCTTGGAGGTTCAACCATAATTCATTGCGATCCAGTTGGAAAAAAAGAAATCAATAAACCTAAAAACAAAAAAAAAAATCAAGAAAAGCAAAAAAAACACGGTTGTTGAAAAAAACACAGTGATTTCAGAAGAAGACGTTGAGCAGGAAAAACTTATTTTTTTAAAAAAAATTATCAGTGCAAAAGTATTAAACAAACCTTTGCCAAAAAGGTCACCTAGCTTTTTAAGAATAAAAAAAGAAGGTTATATTATTTGGGCTAAAGCACAACCTCTCTACCAAGAATTAATAGAAGAACTAAAAATCAAAAAGAAATCATAAAAACAACAATTTCATTACAATTATATAAAAAATACTAAATTGTTCCTAACAAACTAATCAACCGGACGTAAAATGCGTCTGCGCTAAATTGAAAAGCAAAATCTAAAATTGCGGTGGTGTTCGAGCAGTTCGTCGCCGCCGGTAATCATGAACCGTTATACAAACCCGCCCGCAATACATGTAAGGCAATTATATCGGTTTGCTGTTGAGGAAAAAATCAAGGGGGCAACTCCTCTACATCGGAAGAGCTGTCCCCATTCGTTTTAATGTTCATATCGTAGTTAAGATCAACATCGAGACCGCGGGGGCGTGGTCTCAGCTACCGCCTCACCGCGAAACCATCCCCAATTCTACCGCCAGCTTTTCCCAGGCCGGCAGGCTGCGTTTGATCATGTCATCTTCAACACAGTAGGCAATGCGGAAGAATCCGGGAGCGCCGAAACCGCTGCCGGGAACCAGCAGAATCCCGTGCTGTTGCGCACGGCGGACAAATTCAATCTCATCGGGCAAAGGCGAGCGCGGGAACAGATAAAAGCCGCCGCCGGGTTTGACCATCTCGAAGCCCAGTTCAACCAGTTTGTTATAGAGCAGATCGCGCTTGATCCGGTATTGCTCGACATCGACACTGACCCGTTGCAGGCGGGTGACGAGGCGCTGCATCAGCGCCGGTGCGTTGACAAAGCCCAGGACCCGGTTGGCAAAGGTGGCTCCCTGCATAAACAGATTGACATCTTTTAGCGCCGGTGACGCGGCCAGATAGCCGATCCGATCCCCCGGCAGGGCCAGGTCCTTGGAGTGGGAGGTGACGATAACGGCGTTGGTAATAGCCGTAAAGATGCAGGGAACCTTTTCACCGAAACTGATACGGGCATAGGGTTCATCGGAAATGGCGACGATGGTGGTGCCGTATTCCTGCTCTTTTTGAGCCAGCAAATCGCCGATTTGCTTCAGCGCCGCAAAGGGGTAAATTACCCCGGTCGGATTGTTGGGGGAGTTGATGATGATCGCTTTGGTGCGCGCGGTGATGGCTGCGGCGATGGCGTTCACATCTGGTTGGAAGTCGGGGAGGGTGGGTACCACGACGGGAACACCGCCATGATTATCGATGTAAAAATTGTACTCAACAAAATAGGGGCTGAGGATGATCACTTCATCCCCGGGGTTGAGCAAGGTCTTCATGACGACGTTCAGCGCCGCTCCGGCACCGCAGGTCATGACAATGTGGGCAGCGTTCACCGGCAGGGCAGATTTTTCCGCGATCACCTCGGCCACTGCTGCCCGAGTTTCTTCGTAGCCGGCATTATTCATGTAACGGTGCATGCCGGGAATCGGCGTGGCGGCAATTTTTTGCAATTCCTGTAGCAGCTCTTGCGGCGGTTCCATGGTCGGATTGCCGAGGGTGAAATCAAAGATATTCTCAGCGCCCCGCTCTTTACGTAATTTATCTCCTTCCTCGAACATCTTGCGGATCCAGGAAGAGCCTTCAATGCATTTTTTTACTTTGGTGGCCACAGGCATGGTTTATATCCTTTATTTTATCGTAGCGAGGTTGATGGCGGTTTTTTAACTGCCGGAGTTTAGCTTCACGACACAACCGGGTCAAGGCAGATCAGTCTTCACTTTGTACTGCCGACAAATTGATTTCTGCCGGTCTTTAGGCTACATTGCTGCTCCCGCTGAATAAATTTAGCATCCGATGGATAAAAATATGACGACAACAGACAAACTTCAGAAGCTCAGGGCGCAGATTGATCGTGTTGATGATCAGTTGCTGGATCTGCTCAACCAGCGCGCCACTATCGTCCTCGAAGTCGGGCATCTCAAGGAGCGCAACGATGATCTGTTTTATGTGCCCAGCCGGGAGAAAAAAATCTACGAGCGGCTGACCGCAAACAATCCGGGACCTTTTCCTAATGACGCGGTGCGCAAGGTTTTTCGTGAGATCATTTCCGCCTCGTTGAATATGGAAATGCCGCTGCAGGTGGCTTTTTTGGGACCCCAGTCTACCTTTACCCACCAGGCGGCGTTGCAGCAGTTTGGTTTGTCGGCATCACTGGTGCCCCTCAAGAGTATTCCAGCGGTATTTGAAGAGGTCGAACGTGGTCGTGCCCATTACGGTGTCATCCCGGTAGAAAACTCTACAGAAGGGGTGGTTAACCACACCCTGGATATGTTTATCAATTCGGATCTGAAGATCATCGCCGAAATCATGCAGGAGATATCCCATCATCTGCTGTCGAAGTCAGGGCGGATTGAGCAGATCACCAAGATTATTTCTCACCCGCAGCCTCTGGCGCAGTGTCGCCACTGGCTGGAAACCAATCTGCCTGATATCCCCCTGGTTGATGTGTCGAGCACCGCTGCCGCCGCACAGATGGTGGCTGAGGATGAGAGTGCTGCTGCCATTGCCAGTTCAGCGGCCGCCGTTCAGTACGGGCTGCAGGTGGTCAAGGCAAGAATCGAGGATAATCCCCACAATTTCACCCGTTTTCTTGTGGTCGGCAAAAAATCACCGGGCAAGGGCGGAGATGACAAGACCTCGATTATGTTCAGTATCAAGGATGAGCCGGGCATCCTCTATCGCATGCTTGAACCCTTCAGCAAGCGCCAGATCAACCTGACAAAAATTGAAAGCCGACCGATGAAACAGAAGGCGTGGGAATATGTTTTCTTCCTCGATCTGATGGGGCATTGTGATGATGAGCAGATCGCCTCTGCCCTTGAGGAGTTACGTCCCCACTGTCATTTTCTTAAAGTTCTCGGATCTTATCCGCAGGCTCATATGCGTGCCGCACAGACGGAGATGGGCTGATGTCTGATCCCTTGTTGATTCCCCGTATGGCCATCATGGGGGTTGGTCTGATCGGTGGCTCTCTCGCCCTGGCCCTCAAAGAAGCCGGTGTTGTTGGTGAGATTGTCGGCTGTGGACGGGGCAAGCCCAACCTGGAAAAAGCGCTGGAACTCGGCATTGTCGATCGCTACACCCGCGATCCGCGTGAGGCGGTGGCAGATGCTGACCTGATTTTTCTCGCCACACCGGTCAAAACCCTGGGAGCGATTGTCGAGCAGTGTCTGCCGGCGATCAAGCCGGGCGCCATTATTACCGATGGGGGCAGTGTCAAGGCCGAGGTTGTGCGCAGCATCGAACCGCTGTTGCCTGATTCCATCCATTTCGTTCCCGGCCATCCCATCGCCGGGACTGAACAGAGCGGCGCTGAGGCAGCATTTGCCGGCCTCTATCGCGGCAAGCGCTGTATTCTGACGCCAACGGCCAACACCGACGCGCAGGCCCTTGCGCTGGTCGAACGGATGTGGCTGCTGGCCGGCAGCACGGTTGTCAAGATGCCGATGGACAAACATGACCGGATTCTGGCCGCCATCAGCCATCTGCCTCACATGGTCGCCTATTCCCTGGTCAACGCGGTTGGCTCCTATGATCATTACGAGGAGAACATCCTGGAATATTCGGCCGGAGGCTTTCGTGATTTTACCCGTATTGCCTCTTCCGATCCGACCATGTGGCGTGACATCGCCGAAACCAATCGGGAAGCTTTGCTGGAAATGATGGAGCAATTCGAGGTGTTTTTTGCAGAATTAAAAGCTGATATTGCCGCTGGTGACGGCGAACAGCTTTTCGAATTTTTTCTGCGCTCTAAACAGTTGCGTGACGCTATTCTGTAGGTGCCCGTTGGTGCTTTTGGTGTTTATAAAGGAAAGTCATACATGGAGAAATTAGTAAAAAAGACCCTGACGGCCTGCACACAATTGCGTGGAGAGGTCAGTGTTCCTGGAGACAAGTCGATTTCGCATCGGGCATTAATGTTCGCTTCCCTGGCACGTGGCACGAGCCGGATCAGCGGTTTATTGCAGGGGGAGGATTGCCACGCTACTCTGAATGCCTTTCGCGCCCTGGGGGTGCAGATTGCCGCCCGGGACAGTACTCATCTCAGTGTTCAGGGGGTCGGACTGGATGGACTTAAAGAGCCTGCCAATGTCATTGATTGCGGCAACTCCGGCACCACCATGCGCCTGATCAGCGGCATTCTGGCGGCCCAGCCGTTTTTTTCGGTGCTGACCGGCGATCAATATCTGCGCAAACGCCCGATGCGGCGGATTGTCGAACCCTTGACCCGGATGGGTGCGCGTATTTACGGGCGCGACCAGCATAATCGCGCGCCCCTGGCGATTGTCGGGGGCGCGCTCAAGCCGATTGAGTACTCCTCTGCCATTGCCAGTGCCCAGGTAAAATCGGCCGTGCTGCTGGCCGGCATGCAGACGCAGGGAACTACAACGGTGTACGAACCGCACCTGTCACGTGATCATAGTGAGCGCATGTTGCGCTATTTCGGCGTGCCACTGGAATCTTTTCCCGGCGGCGCACGGGTGATGGGGCCGGTTGCACTTGAAGGGCGCGACCTGATAGTGCCGGGCGATATTTCGTCAGCGGCTTTTTTTCTGGTTGCCGGACTGATTGTTCCAGACTCCGAACTATTATTGAAAAACGTCGGGATCAACCCGACCCGTAGCGGCATTATCGATATTTTGCGGCAGATGGGCGGATCGATCGAACTGCTCAACGAGCGTCAGCAATGCGGTGAGCCGGTGGCGGATCTGCTGGTCAAAAGCAGCTTGTTGACGGGGATAGAGATCAACGGCGAACTGGTGCCGCGCGCTATTGATGAGTTTCCGGTAATCAGTGTGGCCGCGACCTTTGCCGCCGGGGTGACAGTCATCACCGATGCTGCCGAGTTACGCGTCAAGGAAACCGATCGAATCGAGGCGGTCTGCCATTGTCTGAATCAGCTCGGGGGTAAGGCAGAACCTCTGGCTGATGGCATGCGGATTACCGGTACCGGGTACCTGGCTGGCGGTGAGGTCACCTCCTATGGCGATCACCGCATCGCCATGAGTATGGCGATTGCGTCATTGCGGGCCGCCGGCGAAGTGACAATTGAGGACACCGCTTGCACTGAAACCTCCTTCCCCGGGTTCTGGGATCTGCTCACCCTGATCCGTCAGGACTGATAGCATGACAGTCATCGATACAAGTAAAATTACACGGGATAAAGGTCTGGTTGTCGCGATTGATGGTCCGGCCGGTGCCGGTAAGAGCACGATCAGCACCCGTCTCGCTGAGGCGCTGGGCTATGTCTATATCGATACCGGGGCGATGTACCGTGCTGTTGCCTATCTGGTTGCCCAGCGTGGCTTGGAACCGAACGATGAGGTGTCACTGAAAGATTTATGCAGCAACTTGCAAATTGATCTGGTCGCCACCGGGACGGGACTCAAGGTCTGTGCCATGGGGGAAGATATCACTGAGCAGATTCGTACCCCGGAAATAACCAGGCTGACGCCGCAAGTGGCGGCATCATCGGCAGTACGCGCCGCTATGCTGCTGATGCAGAGAAAACTGGGAGAGTCGGGAGGGGTTGTTCTCGAAGGCCGTGACATCGGCACGGTGGTTTTTCCCGACGCCGACGTGAAGTTTTTTCTCTCTGCCTCAGCTGAAGAACGTGGGCGGCGGCGTTATGCAGAGTTGCAGCTAAAAGGCATTGATGCCGATCTGGCCCAGACCATCGCGGCGGTACGCGAACGTGATCAGGCCGATATCAATCGCGCTGAAGCCCCTCTAAAGCAGGCACCCGATGCCGTTGTTGTTGATTCAACGCAGATGTCCATCGATGATGTCCTGGAATTGATGGCGCGGCAAGTCAAGGAACGGCAACAAATCCGCAAACAAAAAGGGAACGACTGAAAAAAAGAATAACTGCCTGAAAAATATTGGTTTGTTTTTTTTAAATGCTGTGCTAACTTTCGCAGTCTCAAAATTTGAGTCCGCCGTCGCAAGGCGTCGGAAAATTCGCAAGGGGGTAACATCTCCAATGGTAGAAGACAAAGACATGTTTGACGACAATGAAATGCAGGATTTTGATGGTGAGGAGAATTTCGAAGAACTGCTCAAGGACTATGAACAGGGCGGCTTCGAGCTGAAGCGTAACGACGTTGTGCAAGGAACGATTGTCCAGGTAACACCTGATGCGGTTGTTGTTGATGTCGGTTACAAATCGGAAGGGATGATCCCCTTACGTGAATTTGCTGACGAAAAAGGGAATATCAACGTCAAGGTTGGCGACGTATATGATGTCCTCTTCGGCGGTGGTGAGAGTGACAGTGGTCTGATTGTCCTTTCCAAAGAAAAAGCGGATCGTCAGAAAATTTGGAATTCTCTGGAAGAAGGTGCCGTTGTTGAAGGTCGTATCATCAGTCGCATCAAAGGCGGTCTGTCGGTTGATATCGGCGTCAATGCCTTTTTGCCTGGCTCACAGGTTGATTTGCGTCCGGTACGTAATCTCGACAAGGTCATCGGCCAGAGCTTCGACTTCAAGATTATTAAACTGAACAAGCGCCGTGGCAATATCGTGCTGTCACGTCGGGTTCTGCTTGAGAGCGAGCGCGAGTCACAACGTGGCGAAACCCTCAAGACCCTTGAAGAGAGCCAGGTTGCTGAAGGTATTGTTAAAAATCTCACCGATTATGGTGCGTTTATCGATCTCGGTGGTATTGACGGCTTGCTGCACATTACCGATATGTCCTGGGGCCGCGTCAAGCATCCGTCGGACATTCTTGCTGTCGGCGACAAGATCAATGTCAAGGTGCTCAAGTTTGATCGTGATAAAGAGCGTGTATCTTTGGGCCTCAAACAGATTGCTCCCGATCCGTGGCTTGATGTTGCGGCTAAATACCCGGTCGAATCCAAAGTGGTCGGCAAGGTTGTCAGCCTGACCGATTACGGGGCATTTGTTGAGCTTGAAGAGGGCGTTGAGGGTCTGATCCATGTCTCTGAAATGAGCTGGACCAAGCGCATCAAGCACCCGAACAAGGTATTGAATATCGGCGACGAAGTTGAGTCGGTAGTCCTTGCCCTTGATTCTGAAAATCGCCGCATCTCCCTGGGTTTAAAGCAGATTGAACCCAACCCCTGGGAAGTGATCGGCGAAAAATTCCCGATTGGTACCATCATCGAAGGTCAGGTGAAGAATATAACGGATTTTGGTGTGTTTGTTGGTGTTGATGAAGGGATTGACGGGCTGGTTCATATCTCCGATCTTTCCTGGACCAAGCGCATCAAGCACCCATCAGACGCCTTCAAAAAAGGTGATCTGGTCAAGGCGGTAGTTCTTAATATCGATCGCGAAAACGAACGTTTCTCCCTTGGTATCAAACAGCTAAGCCCTGATCCATGGGATTCGGTCCCGGTGCGTTACGCCCGCGGCACCATCGTTAAAGGCAAGGTCACCTCGGTTACCGATTTCGGTATTTTCATCGAGCTTGAGGAGGGCATTGAAGGTCTGATCCATGTTTCTGAACTGAGCAAGGAAAAGATCGATAACCCCAAGGACTTTGCTGAAGTCGGTGCCGTTCTTGAGGCCGCCGTGCTACAGGTTGATACAGTGGATCGCAAGATTGCCCTGTCGGTCAAAAACATTGATGAGCAGAAGGAAAAAGCTGAAGTCAATGAATTTATGGGTGCACAGAAGCAGGCGACATCAAGCCTTGGAGCCCTGCTTCAGGGTGCGATGGATCGTAAAGCTGACGACTGATTCAAGATGAACTCTAATAAAAGGGCCCAGCCTGTACTGGGCCTTTTTTTATGGGGAAGAAATGAAAAAACGTCCATTTTTTCTCGCATCTTTGTTAATCGGCGGCATCTTTTTTTTCTTTTTGCTGGTATTTGTTGCGGCCGGATATTTCCGTAGTGGATCGCTACTGTCGACCTCTACCAGGCAGATCGGTGTCCTCGAAATCACCGGGATGGTCAGCAACGAACGGGTGATCGTCAGGCAGATTGATGACTTTCTTGACAACAACAAGGTCAAGGCTATTGTTCTGCGTATTGATTCGCCAGGTGGCGCCGTTGGCCCGTCCCAGGAAATTTATCATGAGCTAAAAAAGCTGGGGCAGAAAAAGCCGGTGATTGTGTCCTTCGGCGCAGTAGCTGCCTCTGGGGGTTATTATCTGGCGATGGCTGGAGAACGTATCTTTGCCAATCCCGGTACCATTACCGGCAGTATCGGTGTGGTGATGAGTTTTCCCGATTATCAGGAGTTGCTGGGCAAAGTCGGCGTCAGATCTGAAGTGATCAAGAGCGGCCCCTATAAGGATCTTGGTTCTGCGCAGCGTGACATGACCGATGATGAGCGTCATTTGCTGCATGAAATGATCATTGATGTACACAACCAGTTTGTTGAGGTCGTCAGTAACGGGCGAAATATCCCCATTGATGAGCTTGCTCCTTATGCTGATGGGCGTATTTTTACCGGGCGCCAGGCTCTTGAAGTAGGTCTTGTTGATGAGCTTGGCGGATTCAATGATGCAGTTGCACATGCTGCTCTGCGGGTCGGTCTGGACGGGAAACCCGATCTGGTCTATCCACTACCTGAGAGACAACCGTTTTTACAGCGCTACTTGAATATTCTCCTGAATCGTATTGGTGGAGTGGATGTGGCTTTCAACGGTGCAGCGGGGCCGAAGTATTTATGGACTGGCCGGTAAGCCGATAGATAACGTGTTTCTAAAAAATCAGGGATGAACATAATGCCGTTTCTAACTCGGAAACTAGATTGAATTTGCCTATGTGGAAGGTGGATAATGACTAAAAGTGAGTTGATTGAAAAGCTTTCAGAAGAACACGAGTTATTAAATAAAAAAGAGGCTGAAGCCGTTGTCAACGTAATTTTTGATGGTATTGGCTCGGCTCTTGCGCAAGGAGATCGGGTTGAAATTCGTGGTTTTGGTTCCTTTTCCGTACGAGAGCGCAGCGCCCGTGAAGCCAGAAATCCTAAAAGTGGTGAGGTTGTAGCCATTGCATCACGCAAAACGCCATTCTTTAAGACCGGCAAGGAGCTGCGCGAACGGGTTGACGCGCTTTAAAACGGCGCCGCCATGGCCCCTTTAATGGAAAAAGCCCTGAATCATTGATTCAGGGCTTTTTATCTGATGGCTTCCAGGATGGCGGGGTGCTGCCGGACGATGACCTCGATTAAGCTTCGTCTGCGGTGGCTACTTCAGGCTTCCGGCTTGAGAGTCGGCTTGCTCACCATAACCACACGAACAGTTTAAGGTCATTAGATAGCGTTGGTCAAAGACTCGGCACGCTTCCCGCGCATCCCAGAAAACTTGAATGCGTTGGTTAATCTCATATTATCATCAGCAGATATTCTGTCAATAGATTTAATCTTTTTCATAAATGCTCAGGTCAAATGAATAGTGTAAAAAAAAAATGGAAAATTTATCGCCTGATAGTTGGCTCGCAACAGGCCGGAATGCGACTCGATCAGTTTTTTCCGCTGGCAGTCGCTGAGCTGTCACGTTCTCAGGTGCGTAAAGTGATTGATATTGGCGGCGTTCATATCAATGGCCAACGCACCCGTACCACCTCGAAAATCCTCGCTACCGGTGATCAGGTTGAACTATATCTCGATCATCTGCCCCTTGTGCCCTGGCGCATCTGTCCTGCCGATGTTATTTTTAAAGACAACTATCTGATCGTTGTCAATAAGCCGGCGATGATTGAAACCCAGCCGACCCACGCTCGCTATAAGGGTACTCTCTATGAAGCCCTACAGGTGTATTTGCAGGATCCCTATCGTCCGCAGTTGAAGCCGGAGATTGGTATGATTCAACGGCTTGATCGCTCGACATCCGGGCTCATCGCGTTTTCCATTCACCCGCAGGCGCATAAAAAAATGACAGAAATGTTCTCAACCGGTGCCGTGGATAAAACCTATATGGCACTGGTGGCCGGGCGGCCTGATCCGGATTCGGGGGAAATCCGTTCATTATTAGCGCGCTCGCGCCGGGAAAATCGTGTCCATACGGTTGCTGCCGGGGGTAAATTGGCCGTCACCCGTTATCGGGTTAACGTCCCCCTGTATGACAGTTCACTGGTTGAAGTGCAGATTCTAACCGGGCGTTCTCACCAGATTCGTGCCCACATGGCCGAATTGGGGTGTCCATTGCTTGGCGATCAGCGCTATGGCGGACCTGTGGCTCTCGATGGTATGCCTATAGAACGGCCGCTGCTGCACGCACAACGACTCAAATTTTTACATCCTGTAACCTCACAGCAAGTGGATTTCTCTGTGCCAATGCCGGAAGATATGCATCAGGCATTGCAATTTCTTAAAAGGACTGAAGGATGATAGCAGGTCAAATCGATCCGATCATTTTTTCCATTGGACCATTGGCTGTGCGTTGGTACGGGATGATGTACCTGCTGAGCTTTGTTGGTGGCTACTTTATGATGATCCATGTCTGTCGGTTGCGCCAGTATCCATTAAATCGCGACGCTGTCGCCGATCTTTTGTTTTACGCGGTCATTGGCGTGGTTGCTGGAGGAAGACTGGGATACACACTTTTTTATCATCCGGCGTACTATCTCCGGCATCCCCATGAAATAGTGTATATCTGGGAAGGGGGGATGAGTTTTCATGGTGGTTTGCTCGGTGTTCTCATCGTCCTGCTCTGGTATGCCTGGCGGCGCGCCATTCCGCTGTTACAACTTGGCGATCTGACCGTCGCTGCCGTCCCCATCGGCCTGGGGCTGGGACGGATTGGCAACTATATCAATGGTGAATTGTGGGGGCGGCCAACGGATCTCCCCTGGGGGATGGTTTTCCCTGCCGCCGGCCCTGAACTGCGTCACCCGAGCCAGCTCTATGAGGCTTTTTTTGAGGGGCTGGTTCTGTTGCTGGTGGTTTATGGTCTCCACCGCCTTGGCGTAAGACGCGGCGTACCGGCAGCCGTTTTTTTGCTGGGTTATGGGTTAGCCCGTTTCAGTGTTGAGTTTTTTCGCGAACCGGACACCCATCTTGGTTTTTTGTGGGGAGGCGCCACCATGGGGCAACTGCTTTCCCTGCCGATGATGGCTGTCGGGGGGGTGATGCTGGTGTGGTTATTTAAACGGTCTGAACGATGAAAAAAGTTGAAGCCATCATCTACGATTGCGATGGCGTCTTGTTTGCGAGTCACGCTGCAAACCTGGCCTATTATAATCAGATATTTGCGGCCTTTGACTATCCGGCGATCAGTGCTGAACAACAGGAAGCTGCTCACTTGTGTCATACCGCCAGTTCGCCTGATGTCCTTGCGGGGCTGATGCGCGCAGAGGATGTGCCGGCGGCCCTGGCGTTTGCAGCGGAACTCGATTATCGACAGTTTATTCCCTTGATGACACCGATGCCGGAATTGCACCAGGTTCTCGAAATTGTCGCAAAACACTATCCTCTGGCAATTGCCACCAATCGGGGTTCCAGTGTTATACCGATCTTAGAGCATTTTGCCTTGGGGGAATTTTTTTCTGCCGTGGTGACCAGCCGCGATGTCAAAAAGCCCAAGCCGGCACCGGACATGCTGTTACTGGCCGCCCACCATCTCGGACATCTACCGCAAGCGTGCCTTTATATTGGCGACTCAGATCTGGACCAGGCAGCAGCAACGGCCGGGTCATTTCATTTTTTAGGCTACGGAGAATGGTTTATGCGGGAAAAAAGCGTTAACAGGGTATTGGGCCGCCATCGCGATCTGCTCGAGCACTTGAGCCTTCCAACCCCTTTTAGCTAATCCAGGAATTTCGTCATCTCGAGAACATTAACCCCTTTGTTGCGCACATACCTGACGTTATCCATCAGTTTAAGAATAATGTTGACACCACGCCCCCCCTCATCACAGGGGTGGGCGTTGACCTTGTGGCGGGCACCGATCTCAAAGCCCGGCCCCTGGTCGTAGATCCGGATGATCAGATCATCATCCGAGGCAGAGATAGTGATGTGGACATCTTTTTCCGGGTCGGAATCGTTACCGTGACAAATGGCATTGGTCATCGCTTCGGTTAAACACAGATTCAGGTGATAAGCCAGTTCGCGCCTGTTTCCCCGGTAGTTGTTCAAGGAAAAAGCCAGGCTTTCACCGATCTGGCCAACCATGGCGAGATAGCGTGTCTGGCTGGGCACCTTGATGTTGAGTTCCACCCGTTTAGACATAAAAACCTTCTTTACAGCAGTGTTACGGTCGTTGTTCAGGACTGGCTGTCAAGGGCTTCTTCCAGGGTCGTAAAAATCTCGAAAACGCGATGCAGACGGGTCAGTTCAAACATGGAGCGGACTTGCGGTTGCAGGCAGCAGAGTTTGAGACTGCCATCGCGGGCACTGGCGTTTTTGAAACCCGAAACCAGGGCGCCGAGGCCGGAGGAGTCGATAAAACGGACGGCTGCCAGATCGATCACCAGCTGGCATTTTCCTTCGTCAAAGAGTTGCAGCATACGTTCCTTGAGGTTGCCGCTATTGTGGGCATCCATCCGCTCTTCCTCGACGGTGATAATGACGTTTTCTTCCTTTTCGCTGATTTTTAATTGCATTGCATTTACTCCTTTTATGCCGGTTGCGGTAACAAGCTTACGTTTGTTTTTCGACATTATACAACAGTTTACGCCATGACTGTTGATTCATAGAGTCATTTTAGAATTTTCATCGCCAACAAGGTGACATCATCATTAAAATGGCGATAGCCGCTGAAAAGCCTGATCTGGGTCAATATCTGGTCAATCAGTTCCTGCGGTGTCGTCTGTCCCTCTTCGCTCAGCAGTTTCTCCAGACGCTCCTGGCCAAACAGGTTCTGATGGCTGTCTTCGGCTTCGATGATGCCGTCGGTATAAAGTAGTAACATATCGCCGGGCTCAAGCCGGATGCTGTGTTGTTCGAAATTAACATCCTTGCGGACGCCAAAAATCAACCCCTCCGCATCCAGCGGTTCTATCAGTTGATGCTGGTGGCGCCACAGCAACGGCGGGTTGTGACCAGCGTTGCTGTAGATCAGTTGACGACTGGCAAGATTGTATTGCAGATAAAACATGGTGACAAACAGATCGGAACGATCGAGGTCCTTGAGGAAATAGTCATTGAGTGCGTGAAGCATGGCGGCCGGACTTTCTATGTCGTAAACCCGGGAATGAATGAATGTCCGTGTTTCCGCCATAATTAACGCAGAACCGATATTGTGTCCTGAGACATCGGCGATAACCATATCGCAGCGCCCATCATTCCGCATGATAAAATCATAGTAATCGCCGCCGACCTGATGGGCAGGAACGCAGAGTCCGGCTACCTGAATTTCTTCCATCACCGGCAAGGACGCAGGTAACAGCCCCATCTGGATATCCTTGGCGATCTGCATTTCCCGTTCCTGCTCACGCACCTGCAGCAGGCGTCCGATCTGCTGCTCATTGCGCCAGGCAATGCCAACCTGTCCGGCAATGTTTTCCAGCAGGGCGATAAATTCGCTGGTAAAGACCCCTTTGCCGGAGCGTGAAAAAGCAGACAAGATACCCACCGGTTCCCCTTCAAGAGCGATCGGCAGATGGGCAAAGCAGGTGATGCCCTCGGCCTGGATGATGGCTGAGGACGCCGGCTTTTCCAGTTCGTCGCTATCATTGACAACCATCGCGACATTGGAAAGAAAAGCCTGGCCAATGTAGGTTTCGTTGGACAGGTTGCGTTCCGACTTGCCAAAGTGATTGAAGGTTTCGCCGACCAGACTTTTGACCAGCAAGGTGCGGGTTTTAGGTTCGAGAAAACGGATGACGCAGAGGTCAAATTTAAACTGTTGTGTCAATAATTCGAGAATGCGGTCGAGTTTGGTCTGAAAGCTTTCGCCACTGGAAACCAGCTGCGAGACATCGTACAAAACGCTCAAGTGTTCGCGGCTGATGGCACCATCAATGGTCACAGAACCAAAGATGTCGAAGATATTCTCCATCTCGCTGCCTCGCGCCGCCAGGTAATTTTCGAGGATAATGCGCGCGGAACCGGCACCGACGTGACCGGCCAGGGTGCGTTCGGTGAAACTTTTCAGGCTGAAAATATCCTGATCATTGAGGCTGCCGCGATGATCGATTTGCTTGTCGGCCAAAAAAATTGAAATGGCGGTTTGTGCCGGTTTTTCACCGATAAATTTGGACATCAGATCAATAAATTCAACAATCGTTGGCGCTTTGCTGATCCGTGTTAAGCGTTCATCCGGTTGCTCCTGCCCGGCAAAAACATCAACAAAAATTGCGGCACGGATTTTTTCTGCTTCACTCTGCCTGGTCAGAATGGACACCATGCAGTATGTGCCGAGATTGAGCAACAGGGTCCAGAACAGGGAGTGGGTATACATTTCGAAGCCGCTCAGACCAAACAGCTCAAGGGGTTTTAATTGGGCAATGCCGAATGGCCCGTGCTCCAGCAGGCTGTTGTCGATCCAGCCGGAACGAACGAATGAGGGGATCAGCAGGGTATATCCCCAGATGGCAAAACCCAGACTGATGGACCAGATGGCCGCATATTTGTTGGCGCGCTTCCAGTAAATGGCGCCGATCATGGCGGGAGCAAACTGAGCAGCGGCCATAAAGGAGATCAGACCGATATTGACCAGAGCGTAAGAGTCACCGATGACAGTAAAATAGAAGTAACCTAAAAGAACGACAACAATGATACCCAAACGTTTGATGTTGATAAGGATGCCGGAAAGGTCCTGAGCCCGTAGTTTCAACTTCAGAATGACCGGCATGACGAGATGATTGAGGATCATGGTGGCGAGGGTCACTGATGAAACCATCACCATGCCGGCGGCAGCGGAAAGTCCGCCAATAAAGACCAGCAGTGCCAGCCAGGGCTGGTCGGCGGCTAACGGCAGTGTCAGGACAAAATAATCAGCTTGCGTTGTGTCGCCGTTGTTGAGCAGTAGTCCGCCCATGGCAATGGGCAGGACAAACAGGTTAATCAGGAACATGTAGGCGGGAAAGCGCCACATCGCTTTTTGGATGTGCTCTTCGTTGGCATTTTCCGTCACCATAATATGAAACTGGCGCGGTAAAAACATGATCGCCGCCATGGAAATGACGATCAGGGAGAACCATTTCGTATAGGGCACCTCAGCTGTGCCTACCGCAAACAGATAACTGCGATCAGGAAAGCGTTCGTAAAACTGCTGAAAAAGATCGATAAAACCGTTGAACAACCCATAGGTCACAAAAACACCAACGGCGATAAATGCCACCAGTTTGACCAGTGATTCGAGCGCTACTGCAACAACCAGCCCTTCATGACGCTCTGAGGAATCAAGGTGGCGTGCGCCAAAGAGGATGCCGAATGCCCCCAGTAACAAGGTGACAAGAAGGGCTGAGTCGACTTGCCCCGGCAGATAAGAGATTAAATTTGAGGTTGGTTCGTCCAGGTTTTTCAGCGGCAAAAAGAGAATGTCCAGGGTTTTGGCGATGGCCTTCAGCTGCAGGGCGATATAGGGGGTAATGCCGAAAACGGCAAAGAGGGTGACAATCGCACCAAGAATGGCAGAACGGTCGTAGCGGCTGGCAAGAAAGTCGGCCAGACTGGTGATGTTCTGTTCCTTGCTGACCCTCACCATCTTACGCAGCAGAAACCACCAGCCGAAGGCAATCAGGGTTGGCCCCAGGTAAATCGGCAGATAGTCCAGTCCGGTGGTTGCTGCTTTGCCGACGCTGCCGTAAAAGGTCCAGCTGGTACAGTAAACGGCGATTGACAGGGTGTAAATGTGTGGGTTTGAGAGTAGACTGTGACCGGCTTTGCGGCGCCGGTCAGCATAGTAGGCAACAAAAAAGATCAGGGCGAAATAACACAGGAAGACGGTAATGATTATTTCTGCTGGAATCACCCTCATAGTATCCAACCCCTAATCGCTATCACCGTTCGTGAGAGTTATTTTTGTTTAGCTGATGCTGGGCCAGACTGTGCATTTCCAGGCGGCGGACGAACAGCCAGATCACACCGATAGAGGCCGGCCAGCCATACATGAAATACACCACCAGACTGGGAATGCCCAATATGGACATATCGCCGTAAAAAATATGGATAAAGGGAAAATTGATCATAATCATCCCGAGGAACATGAACAGAATCCAAGCTTCACGAAGGGTATTGTTTGGATGATGTTGTCTCATGAAGCCCCCTTGTGCCGGTTGCCGGTATGCGGCCAAAAATGTTTTCGTCTGACAAGGACCCACGGTAACAGACTAAACTTCCCATTTTATAATTACAACCGGGAATAGCGACAATGAGGACAACGGGCTCATTTGACTCCGTTTGGTTGTTGACCCCGGGGGACGGGTTTCCGCTGCAACACATCTTTTGTAATCGCCGGGCATGTGTTATGAATAAAGAGGCCATACATTTGTTTGTAACAGTTATTGAAGGATTACCTTTGAACGCGCGTATATTCTCCACACCGGTTCATTCTACCACGATTTTAGTTGTTTTTATGATGCTCCTCAGCGGTTGTAGCGGTGTTTTTTCGGCACCCCATCGTCAGGCTCCGTCCGTTGCCGTCCCAACCGATCAGCAGCCGATGGCTGAGTTGCCTGGTAACCCCCGTTCGCCGGCGCTGTTGGCTTTTGCCCAGTTTCGAATGCATAGCGCTGATGGCGACTGGGAAGCTGCATTGGGTGCCCTTGAACGCGCTGTGGATCGCGATCCGAAGTCGACTTATTTGCAACTTCTGCTGGCGCGGGTATACCTTCATCTGGATCGTCCTGACGCTGCTGTGGTTTTTTTGAATCAGCTGCTAAGCGAGCCACCTTTTCTTCCCGAAACGCACTTGTTGCTCGGCGATATTTATCTGATGCAACAGCGCGGCCTTGAAGCCATCGATCAGTTCAAGCAGGCGCTGAAACTGGCGCCGGATGATGAATCGTTGCCCTTGCGCCTGGCTATGGCTTTTGTCCAGCTTGAACGGGTTGCTGAGGCTCTTGAGACCCTCGAGGAATTGCTGCAAAAGCGTCCCGACGCCGATCAGGCCATGCTGTCCCTGGCGCGCATCTATCGTGACAATCAGCAGCATGATGACGCGATCAGGGTCTATTACCGTTATCTCAAGACGCGCCCGGAACAGCCGGCAGTTGTGTTGGAACTAGGGCAGGTGCTGGAGCAGCAGGATGTCGCAGCGGCCGAGGAACTCTACCTGAAAACCCTTAAAACAACCCCTTTTGCTCCGTCGATCCGTCAGCAGTTGGCGCAACTCTATCTTGCCCGCCAGCAGCCACAACTGGCCCTCGACCAGTTGTTAATTGTGCGCGAGCAACTCCCTTCAACGCGCACTGGCAATCAGATTGGCCTGCTCTATCTGCACATGAATCAGTGGCAGCAAGCGTCAGAGGAATTCCGGCAACTGATCGATTCCGGCGAAAGGGGTGGCCGCAATCATTATTTTCTCGCTCTTGCCCTGATCGGCCAAAAGCACTATCGGGCAGCAATAGAACAGTTACAGCTGGTGACGCCTGGGGCAACCATTTATCGCGATGCCATGCTGCAATTGGCTTATCTGCAACTGCAGGAAGGGGTGGTGGAACAGGGTACCCGGCTGTTGCAGGCTTTGCTGGAACAGGGAATCGACGATAGCGAGGTCTATTATTATCTGGTTGCCTTTTATCAACATCAGCAGGATCTGGTTCCGGCGCTGAAGTTTGCCACTGAGGCGATCGAGCGCCACCCACAGGATGCACGCCTGTTGTACCAGCAAGGGGTGGTGCTTGATGCCCTGGACAATCATCAGTCTGCTCTGGCGGTGATGGAAAGGGTTCTGCACATTGACGCAGAACATGCTGATGCTTTGAATTTTCTGGCCTATTCCCAGGCCGAAGCTAACAGCGATCTTGATCTGGCGCTGCAGCGTGCCAAGCGTGCTCTGGAATTAAAGTCTGCCGGTTATATTGAAGATACGGTTGGCTGGGTCTATTTTAAGCGCGGCGAATATGCTCAAAGCCGTATTCATTTGGAGCGTGCCATCACTATGCAACCGGATGATCAGGTGATCCTTGAACATCTGGGGGATCTCTACCAGGTGATGCAGCTTTACGCTCAAGCAATACAGGCTTATCGTGATGCATTGACGATCGATCCGGAAGCGGAAGGGGTGCAGGAAAAGCTCGACAAGCTGCGCCGGGAGCTTAACCAATGAGGTGGTTGCTGTTGCTATTACTGCTGTTAGTCAGTGCTTGTGCGCGACCGCCTGAGCCACTATGGACTGATGTCCCGGCGGCAACCGAGTTACTCGACATTCTCCACGCACGGGCGGGCACCAATCGCCGACTTGACACCGCGGCCTCGGTATCCATCACGGCGGATGGACAGCATTTCTCGACCCAGCAGTTTATACTGGCAGAGCAGCCGGACCGTATCCGCGTGGATGCCTTGACTGGTTTTGGCCAGCTTGTCATGCAATTGACTACTGATGGTGATGTGCTCTCCGTGTTGCTCAACACCACCAGTCCGCCACGTTTCTATCGTGGCAACGCAACAGAAGAAAATTTTTCCCGCTTTGTCAAGTTTCCTTTGCCACCACAGGTGCTGGTGGCCGTGCTGCTTTATGATCCGCCGATTTTTGCTTATCATCAGGCGCAGGTGCGCAAGCGTGGTGATCTGCTGGCGTTGCTGCTGATTAAGGGGGCTTTTACCCAGACCTTTTTTTTCAATGGTCAATTACAACTGACCGGTAGTGAATATGCACAACATCAAGAGACACTACTGGCTGTTGATTATTCACGTTTTGCGCCGGCTGACGGGTTTCCCCGGCGCATTGCATTGCATATGCCCCAGGATGATGTGATCCTGGCCATGCGTATCAATGAATTAACCCTCAATGGTGATATCCCTGCGGGACGTTTTACCTTGCAGGCTCCTGACAACATTGTTATTGAGCCGCTGCCCTGATGATGAATATGAGGTCCGTCATGTCGCACGCTTTTTCGAGGTTAGGTCTCGCTGCTGCTCTCCTGCTGTTTCTGTTTGCCTGTGAGCCCCGGTCGGAAGAGTCGCTTCCCGGAATGTCGGAAGCGATGGCGCCGGAATATGGTGATACCTTTATCGAGGCGTCTATCGGCGATGCCAGTAATCTGCTGCCGGTGCTTTCTTCCGATTCGGCGTCCAGTGCCATCAACAGTCTGGTCTACAATGGCCTGCTACGTTATAACGGCCAACTCGAACTGGAAGGGGAATTGGCTGAACGCTGGGAGGTGTCGGAGGACAACCGCACCCTGACCTTTTATCTGCGCCGCGACGTACGTTGGCACGACGGTACCCCCTTTACCGCCGACGATGTTAAATATACCTATGAGCTGTATATCGACCCTGAGATCCCGACCGCCTATGCAGAATCGTTCAGTCAGGTGACCAGGGTTGAGACGCCCGACCCTTACACTTTTATTGCCCACTACGATACACCCTATGCGCCGGCACTGCTGAGCTGGGCAACGGCTATTCATCCGCGCCATCTCCTTGCGGGAACCGATGTCTTGCGCAGTCCCCTGTCGCGTAGCCCGGTCGGCACAGGTCCTTATCGTTTTGGCGAGTGGGTCAGTGGCGAGAAGATTGTCCTCGAGGCCAATACCGACTATTTCGCAGGGCCGCCTTATATCCGCCGCGTGGTCTATCGCATCATTCCTGATGTGTCGACCCAGTTTCTTGAGCTGCAAACCGGCAGCCTCGACTTTATGGGCTTGACACCGCTGCAATTCGACCGTCAGACCGATACCCTGGCATTTCGTAGAAACTACAATAAATATCAATATTTAAGTTTTGGTTACACCTATCTTGGGTATAATCTGCGGCGGCCACTGTTTGCCGATAAACGGGTGCGTCAGGCCCTTGCCTATGCCATTGATGAACAGGAGTTGATTGATGGTGTTCTGCTCGGTTATGGTGATGTTGCTACCGGCCCCTATAAGCCTGATACCTGGGTCTATAACCCGGATGTGCGGCGCTATCATTACAACCCGGAAAAAGCCCGACAACTGCTGGCAGAAGCGGGCTGGCAGGATACCAGCGGTGACGGGATTCTCAACAAGGATGGTCAGCGCCTGGCTTTTACCATTGTTACCAACCAGGGGAACGATCTGCGCATCAAGACCGGGGAAATCATTCAGCGGCGCTTTCGCGAAATCGGGGTGGATGTCCGTCTGCGGGTGATCGAATGGGCGACATTCCTTAAGGACTTTATCAATCCGGGAAATTTTGACGCGACTATTCTCGGTTGGAGCGGTGGGCCGGAACCGGATCAGTACAATATCTGGCATTCCAGCAAAACGGCACCCGGTCAACTGAATTTTATCGGTTTTGAGCATTCTGAGGTGGATGAACTGCTGGAACGCGGGCGCCGGGTGTTCGATCAACACCAGCGCAAACAGTATTATGATCGTTTTCAGGAAATCCTTGCCGAGGAGCAGCCTTACACTTTTTTGTACGTTTCCGAGGCGCTACCGGCAGTATCCCGGCGCTTCCGTGGGGTTGAGCCGGCACCGGCAGGAATCCGCTATAACTTTCAGCATTGGTATGTGCCCACGGCTGAACAGAAATACACACGCTAGGACGCGATGCTACCTTATCTTGCCAGACGCCTGTTACTCCTGATTCCGTTGCTTTTGGGAATCACCCTGATCTCCTTTGTGGTCATCCATCTGGCACCGGGGGAGCCGACCGACCTGCAGACACAGATGAATCCCCAGGCCAGTGCCGAACTGCAGGAGCGGTTACGCCGTCAATATGGCCTCGATCAGCCATTGCATATTCAATACGGACAATGGCTCGGGCGCCTTGCGGTACTTGATTTCGGTGAATCCTTTGCCGGCGATCGGCGTCCGGTACTTGATAAAATCCTCGAACGGCTGCCGGTGACTATTCTGATCAATCTGCTGTCGATTGTTTTTATCCTGGCGGTTTCTGTTCCGTTGGGGATTGTCTCGGCCGTACGGCGTAACTCTCTGTTTGACCGGACTACTACCGTACTCGTGTTTACCGGCTTTGCCATGCCGTCATTCTGGCTGGCACTGCTGTTGATGGATTGGTTTGGTGTGCGCCTCGGGCTGTTGCCGATTTCCGGACTGAAGTCCCTGGGATATGAATATTTTAGTTTTTCCGGTCAGATTCTTGATCGCATCAGCCATCTGATTCTGCCGGTGTTTGTCTCCGCTATCGGTGGACTGGCCGGTTTTTCCCGCTATATGCGCTCCAATATGCTGGAAGTTGTCCGTCAGGACTATATCCTTACGGCGCGCGCCAAGGGGTTGTCAGAACATACGGTAATCTACAAACATGCCTTGCGGAATGCCCTGTTGCCGGTGATTACTATTCTTGGTCTATCCGTACCGGGATTGATCGGCGGCAGCGTGATTTTTGAAACGATTTTTGCCATTCCCGGTATGGGAAAGCTGTTTTTCGATGGGGTGATGATGCGTGATTATCCCCTGATCATGGGGATTCTGGTGATGGGTGCGGTACTGACCTTGCTGGGGAATTTGCTTGCCGATATCTGCTATGCCCTGGCCGATCCACGCATTCGCCATGGTCGCCAGGTTGCTGGAAAAGGGTGAAGCTGACAGCCTATAGCTGGGTAACATGCGCGGCAAGATGAGGAGTATCTATGGAAATTAAATCGAATATGTTGGGCGAATTATTGTTGGAAGCGGGACTGATTGATCAATTTCAGCTCGATTCGGCCTTGTCTTTTCAGCGCAATCTCGGTGGGCAGATTGGAGCCGCGCTGGTCAAGCTCGGTTATTTACCCCAGGAGACGATTGTCGAGTTTCTGGAAGCTCAACAACTTTACTCGCACATCAGTCTCGAAGAACTGACTATCGATCCATTGTTGCTGGAATTGCTGCCGGCTGAGCGGATGCAGCAGTTAAAGGTGTTTCCGGTGGAGTTGCGCTATCAGGGGAAAGATAGAATCCTGCGGGTGGCTATGACTGATCCAACCGATTTGCGCCTGATTGAAAATCTGCAATTTATTACCGGTTGTCGTGTTATGCCGCTGGTGGCAACTGAAGAAGATATCTTGCGCGCAATCACGATGAATGAAGATGAGGATCTATACCTGCAGAACCCGGTTGGAGAACTTGAAGAATTTTTCGATGGCAATCTAGTGGATTTAACCCCCGAGCTTGATGTCCGCTTTGATCGACTGTTGCAGGTTTTTAAGGAAAAAGGGATTTTAAGCCAGGCAGATATCGAAAGGATCAACGGCGTCTGATGCGAAACCTGCCCCGTAGCAATTTTTTACGTGATGTTGTCTGGCAGCGCTTTCGACGTAATCGCATGGCGCTTGCTGGGGGTGCCATCGTCCTGTTCATGTTCATGATGGCCGTGGCCGCAAGTTTCACCAGTATCGATCCAGCCGCCATCGATGTCAGCAAGAGCCTGCAGCCACCAAGCTGGGAGCACCCTTTAGGGACGGATGATTTGGGGCGTGAAGTGTTGGTACGCATGCTCTATGGCGCACGTATTTCCCTGCTGGTCGGGTTTGTTGCTGTGGGGATATCGACCCTGATTGGTATTCTTTGTGGTGCTCTGGCGGGCTATTACGGTGGTTGGGTTGATGCCGTGATGATGCGTTTTGTCGATATCATGCTGTGCTTTCCGACTTTTTTCCTGATTCTCGCGGTCATCGCTTTTCTCGAGCCGTCGATCTGGAACATTATGATCGTCATCGGTTTGACCAGCTGGATGGGGGTGGCGCGACTGGTTCGTGCTGAATTCTTGAGTCTCCGGCAGCGCGATTTTGTCCTTGCTGCTCAGGCTTTGGGAGCTACCGATGGGCGCCTGATTTTTCGTCACATCCTGCCCAATGCCCTCTCGCCGGTACTGGTCTCGGCAACGTTGGGGGTTGCCGGTGCTATTCTTACCGAAAGTGCCCTGTCGTTTCTCGGGATTGGTGTCCAGCCGCCAACGCCGTCCTGGGGAAATATGCTGATTATTGGAAAACAGACCCTGGGCAGCGCCTGGTGGTTATCGGTTTTTCCGGGGTTAGCGATTCTGATTACGGTTCTGGGTTACAACTTGCTGGGCGAGGGGATTCGTGACGCCCTCGACCCGCGGATAAAAGAATGACTCTCAGCGCGACCCCGGCCGATTGTCTGCGCCAGCGCTTTGCGGCTCATCATCGTGGTGATTACGCCGCAGTTTACGCGAGTTATCATCCGCAAGCGCCCTTTCTCCAGCATTTTCCCGATCTGTCCAGCTATTTGGCCTTTGCCCGCGAGCAGCTCGCTGATGTCAAACTTGTGGCGTGGCAATGCACCATGGAGCGCTGCCTTGATGTCATGCAGGTTGAGTGCCTCCAGATCGTCGAGTATGTCCATGAGGGGGCGACCCGTCGCATGGTCGAGCTGGCGCTACTGATAGATACCAGCCAGGGATGGCGTTATTACTCCGCCCAGAAGCTGGATGAACTGGATTTACCAGTGCCTGCCGTCCTGGTCGATTTCAGTCATTTTGACCAGGCGCTTGACAAGGTGCGGTTCTAATCATGCCTGAACTGCCGGAAGTGGAAACTGTCTGTCGCGGCATCACCCCTCATGTCTGTGGCAAGACCATTCAGGAGCTGATTCTGCGCGCTCCCAAATTGCGCCTGCCGTTGGATCCTCAGTTATGCGAGGACCTTCCCGGACAGACCATCCGCAAGGTGTCGAGGCGTGCCAAATACCTGTTGCTGGAATTCGATCAGGGTGGTCTGCTGATCCATCTGGGGATGTCCGGGGTGTTACGCATTGTGCCGGCAGGAACTACTGAAAACAAGCACGACCATGTTGACCTGATTTTTACCGAAGGTACCTGCCTGCGCTTCACTGATCCGCGTCGCTTTGGAGTCTTTCTCTATTCGTCGGATGACCTGCTGCACCACCCGCTTCTTAAGAATCTTGGCCCGGAACCGCTGCACGACAGTTTTCAGGGGAGGGCACTCTATCGTCGATCACGGGGTAAATCGCAGTCAATAAAGACCTTTATCATGGATCAGAAGGTTGTCGTCGGCGTTGGAAATATTTACGCCAATGAGGCCCTGTTTCGTGCCGGTATTCATCCGCTGCGGGCTGCCGGGTGGATCGGGCGGCTGCGTTATCAGCGTCTGGTGGCGGCCATAAAAGAGGTTCTCGCTCAGGCGATTGCCGCTGGTGGCACCACCATCAGTGATTTTGCCGACAGCGACGGGCGTCCCGGTTATTTTCGCCAGGAATTGTTTGTCTATGGCCGCGGATCTGCCCCCTGTTTTCACTGTGGTCGCGCCATTTACACCTGTCGGGTCGGGCAACGTTCAACCTTCTATTGCACCTTCTGCCAGAGGTAACAGTCATGGATAACCCTTTTTTTTCTTTTCCCTATCGGGTTGGCATCGGTGACATCAATTATGGTGGTCATGTCAGCAACGCAGCAGTTCTAACCATCTTTCAGGAGGCCAGATTGGCTTTTCTGGCAGAGCTTGGGCCTTTTTCCGAGATCGAGATCGGTGGTTGCGGCCTGATCATGCCGGAAGCACATGCTTACTATCGCCAGGAGATGTTGCATGGTGACCAATTGCAGATCGGCGTGCGGGTTGCTGCTCTCAAACGTTCCGCCTTTACCCTCGAATACCGGATCAGCCGCAACGGCGAGGTGACCGCAGAAGGCACCACTGTGCTGGTTTGTTTCGATTATCAGCAGCGTAAACCGTGCCGCATGCCGCTATTGTTTCGCACTGCTTTGGAAACCACCCTTCGTGTCGGTTGAGTCTATTCGTTGGGAGCGCTAGCGGATCTTCGTGATCTGGTTTCCTGCTTGACGCATCCCTGAAACAAGCGTTATTGTTCGTCTCTTAATTTTTCGATCAATTGAGGGTAATAAATCATGGAAGAGTTAAACGATCTGTTGCAACAGCGCAGAGCAAAAATCGACGCTTTTTTAGCCGCCGGGGTTAACCCTTTTGCCAACGATTTCAAGGTGCTCCATAACGCCCGGCAGATTAGCGTTAATCACGAGCAGGATGCACGTGACGATCTTGAAGGCTCCACCACGGAGTATCGTTTTGCCGGGCGCATCATGGCGCGGCGCGATTTCGGCAAGGCGGCTTTTCTGCAGTTGCAGGATGGTAGTGGCCGGATTCAGGTTTACATTGCCAAAAAGGAAATTGGCGATGACGCCTTCAGCCATTTTAAAAAGTTTGATATCGGTGACATCGTCGGTGTTTGTGGTGTGCCGTTTCGCACCCAGACCGATGAACTGTCGATCCGTGCCTCCGCAGTGCAACTCCTGACCAAATCATTATTGCCTCTGCCGGAAAAATGGCATGGGTTGACCGATGTCGAAACCCGTTATCGCCAGCGTTATCTGGATCTGATGGTCAATCCAGAGGTGCGCGAGGTCTTTCGCAAGCGCAGCCGCATCGTCAACCTGATTCGCGATTTCATGCTTGAGCACGATTATCTCGAGGTCGAGACGCCGATGATGCAACAGATTGCCGGCGGAGCAACGGCCAAGCCTTTTGTGACCCGACACAACACCTTGAAAATGGATCTGTTTCTACGCATTGCTCCGGAACTCTACCTGAAACGGCTGGTGGTAGGCGGCTTTGAGCGGGTGTTTGAAATCAATCGTAATTTCCGCAATGAAGGGATATCGATTCAGCATAACCCCGAATTCACCATGATGGAATTTTACCAGGCCTATGCCACCTATGAAGATTTAATGGATTTTTCTGAACAACTGATCTGTCATGTGGCACAACAGGTGTGCGGCACCCTGGTGATTCCTTATGGTGAAAAGATGGTTGATCTGACCCCGCCGTGGGAGCGTCTGACCCTCAAAGGTGCCATTGTCAAGTATGCCGGCGTTGAACAGCAAATGCTCGATGACCGTGACCGCTCTCTGGCCTATGCCAACGACACCCTCGGGCTGGAACTTGACAGCGCCATCGGCCATGGCAAGCTGCTGGCAGAGATTTTTGACGAGGTTGTTGAGCCGCAGTTGTGGAATCCGGTGTTTATTACCCAGTATCCTACCGAAATTTCCCCGCTCTCGCGCAAAAATGACGTGAACCCCGATGTCGTTGATCGTTTTGAGCTGTTTATCGTCGGCCGTGAGTTGGCCAATGCTTTTTCGGAGTTGAACAATCCCATTGATCAGAAACAGCGATTTCTCGATCAACTCAAAGAAAAGGCGGCAGGGGACGAAGAGGCTCACGCTATGGACGAGGACTATGTCCGTGCCCTTGAGTACGGTCTACCCCCGACGGCCGGCGAGGGGATCGGTATCGATCGTCTGGTGATGCTGCTGACCAACTCCGCCAGCATCCGCGATGTTATTCTCTTCCCCCAGATGCGCCCCGAGGTGGGTTAAGGCTTAAGATTTCATGTCCTATGAGTGGTTTGTCAGCCTGCGTTATCTGCGCGCCAAGCGCAAGCAGACCTTTATTTCGGTAATCTCCTTTATTTCCATCGCCGGCGTGACCCTGGGGGTTGCTGCGCTGATTCTGGTGCAGGCGGTGATGACCGGATTTACCGATGGCGTACGCCAGCAGATTCTCGGTAACGTGCCGCATGTGCTGATCCAGCGCTATGGTGAAGGGATCGAAAATCCGCGTGAACTGGTGAAGGCGGCAAAGCAAATCCCCCATGTTGTCTCGGCGACCCCCTTTGTGTCGCGCGAGGCCATGCTGCTGGCCGGTGGCAATGTCGCTGCTGTCAGTGTTAAGGGGGTTGACGAAGATCACAAGATCCTTGCCCAATCGCTGCGAACCTGGTACGGCGACGAGATCGGCGAGCTGTTTTTTGCACCCGATGATCGCCCCGGCATCATCATCGGCATGGATACGGCGACAACCCTGGGGGTCGATGTCGGCGGGCTGGTCAATGTCATCCCCCCCCTGTTTAACGTCACCCCGTTCGGTATGATGCCGAAAATGAAACCCTTTCGAGTCGTTGCTGTTTTTGAAAAGCAGAGCAGTCTGATCGACAGTTTTTATGCCTATATCCCCTTACCGGAAGCCCAGACGTTCTTTGCGTCCGAGGGGGTTGTCAGTGGTATCGAAATCGAGGTGGATCTGTTTGAACGGGCCCCTTTTGTCGCCGATCGATTGTCCAGTCAGTTTGAATTCCCCACGGTGGTACGTCCCTGGCAAAGTCTGTATGGCTCTTTTTTGTCAGCGTTGAAGCTTGAAAAACTCGGCCTTTTTATCGTTCTGGCGATTATTGTCCTGGTTGCCGCCTTCAATATTGCCACCACCCTGATCATGGTGGTGATGGAAAAAACACGTGATATTGCTATCTTGCGAGCCATGGGCGCTAACTCGCGGAGCATTATGAAAATCTTTCTGTTTGAGGGGTTGATTATCGGCACCATGGGGACCCT
Source organism: Desulfuromonadales bacterium (assembly GCA_019429255.1). Taxonomy (GTDB): domain Bacteria; phylum Desulfobacterota; class Desulfuromonadia; order Desulfuromonadales; family Geopsychrobacteraceae; genus Pelovirga. The sequence continues at coordinate 45,974 of JAHYIY010000017.1, forward strand.
GTTGGGGACCAGCCTGGGTGTGACATTAGCCTACTATGCCGATACCCTGATCAAGGGTTTCGAAAATTTGTTCGGTATCCAGATTTTTGATCAGGCGGTCTACGGCATGGAGCGCTTCCCTTCAGAGATTGTTGTTGTTGAGGTTGTAGCGGTCGTGATGATGGCGATGATCATCTCGTTGCTGGCAACCATTTACCCCGCCTGGCACGCTTCACGCATGGATCCGGCAGAGGCACTGCGCTATGACTGAAAAACCCATGGTGGTGGTGCACCAGTTGCATAAAAGGTTTCAGACTCCTGGTGGCGTTATTGATGTGCTGCGTGGTATCGATCTGCAGATCAAGCGTAGCGAACGGGTCGCCGTGGTCGGGACCTCCGGTGCCGGCAAGACCACGCTGATGCATATTCTTGGTGGGCTTGATGCGCCAACCTCAGGTGAAGTCGTGGTCGAAGGGGAGAAGGTGTTTTCTTTGCGCGGTCAGGCCCTTGATGCTTTTCGTAATCGTACCGTCGGATTTGTCTTTCAATTTCACCAGTTATTGCCGGAATTCAGCGCGCTGGAAAATGTCATGATGCCGCGCTTGATTGCTGGTGAATCGCGCAAGTTGGCCACCGAAAAAGCAGCAGACATCCTCTCCGAGGTAGGCCTGACGCACCGATTGACCCATAAGCCCGGTGCCCTTTCCGGCGGGGAACAGCAGCGGGTGGCCATCGCCCGTGCGTTGGTCAACGAACCGCAATTGCTGTTGGCCGATGAACCTACCGGTAATCTGGATACCGGTACATCAGATGAGATCCTTGCCCTGCTCAACCGGATGCACAAAAGTCGTGGTCTGACGATGGTGATCGTAACCCACAACCTGCCGTTAGCTGCCGGTCTCGATCGTGTCCTGAGAATTGAGGATGGGGTGCTGGCAGGAGATGTTTTAAATTGATGTTGGCGACGCACTCTTCTATAATCTGCCCCTTGTTTGTTCCCATACCAGTTGAGGCTTTAGATGTCTAGATCACTCATTGTTGCGCTGTTGCTGACGGTTGTTTCGGTCTTTTCAGCTGCGGCTGATGAATTCAGGGTAGCACAGGTGCAGATCGAGGGGAACCACCGGGTGGCTACGGCAGCCATCCGCGGAGCAATTTCGATCAACCCCGGTGACGTTGTCAGTTACGCCCTGGTCGATGAAAACTTGAGAAATATTTTTGCCCTCGGGGGTTTTTATGATGTGATCGCGCGGGTCGATGAGGCACAGGGGAGTAATATCCTGGTTTTTGCGTTGCAGGAACTTCCTTTGGTCAGAACCCTTGAGTTTCGTGACAATAAAAAACTGTCTGATCAGAAGCTGCGCGACAGCACCACTTTAAGGCCGCCGTTTATTTTTGACCACAACCGCGTCAGAAGCAGTGTTCAGGAATTGAAGAATGCCTATACCAAAGACGGTTATCACGCTGTTGAAATCACCACCCAGCTGGTTACGGACGATCGCGGTGAAGCGACACTGGTCTATCTGGTCGACGAAGGGCGGAAAATTCGCGTTAAGAACATCAACTTCAGCGGCAACAATGCGTTAAAGCGGCGGGCACTGCTGAAAAGCATCGAGACCAGGGAACGCTGGTTTTTGTCGTGGTTGACGGGGCGTGGGGTCTATCTTGAAGAGGTCATGGAGATCGATGTCGAGCGGATTAAAATGGCCTATTATGATAGGGGATATCAGGACGTTATCGTTCAGCAACCGATTGTCACCCTGGTTGATGATAAATATCTGACTATTGACATTGAAATTGATGAAGGCCGCCAATACCGTATCGGGGCTTTGAGTGTCAGTGGTGACCTGCTGTATCCACAGGATCAATTACTGCAGCAGGTGAAGCTCAAAGAAGGGGAGGTCTTCAGCCGTCTGGAACTGCGGGACAGTATTCTCGCCCTCACCGACCTGTACGCTGATCGTGGCTATGCCTACGTTAATGTCGTGCCATTGACCACCAGAAAAGCTGACGAGTTGCTCTTTGATATTGAACTTGAGATCGAGCAGGGGGTGCAGGTGTCCATCGAACGGGTGGATATCAGTGGCAATGTCCGTACCCGCGACAAGGTCATCCGTCGTGAAATTCCAGTGATTGAAGGCGAACTGTATAGTTCGAGCAAAATGAAGGAAGCCAATCGTCGGGTACGTAACCTCGGTTTTTTTGATGAAGTGCAGGTCACCGATCGCCCTGGCTCGGCTGAAGATCTGAGTGTCGTAGAGGTGGCGGTTGAAGAACGGCTGACCGGAACCTTTTCCATTGGTCTTGGCTATTCGTCGGTTGATAAATTGATGGCACAAGGGTCTATCTCTCAGGAGAACTTTCTTGGACGCGGTTTAAATCTCAATTTAAGTGGCTCCATCGGTTCCAAAAGTAATACCTACTCACTGGCGATAACCGATCCTTATTTTCTGGATACCGACTGGACCCTGGGCGGTGAGGTTTATCGATCGAAGCGTGAATACCGCGACTATGATGATGAGCGTACCGGTGGTGCAATCCGTGCAGGTCATCCGGTCAGCCGCAATTCTCGGGCATTTTTGACCTACCGCTACGAACAAAAGGATATTACTAATTTAAGTGCTGTTGCGCTGGCCAATCGATTTATTGCTGATCAGGCAGGCAGGTCAACTCTGTCATCGATAACCACCCAGTGGGTGCGAAACAGTACCGATTTTTTTGAGGATCCAAGCCGCGGCGGGGTTACCCGCATCAGCCTTGAGTATGCCGGCCTGGGCGGTACCGAGCATTTCTTGCGACCAATTGCTTCGCATCGCCATTTCTTTCCGCTGTTCTGGAGCACGGTTTTCTCTATTCACGGTGAGATTGGTTATATAACGTCGACCCGGGGTGATGATGACGTCTCCATCAGTGAGCGTTTTTATCTGGGAGGCATCAGAACCCTTCGCGGTTTTAAAACGCGGGAAGTAGGACCGCGCAGCGATGATGGTATTTATATCGGTGGTGAAAAGATGGGTTACTTCAATTTTGAATATCTTTTCCCCATCTATCGCTCACTGGGTTTGCAGGGTGTCCTCTTTTACGATACCGGGAATGTCTGGACCGATGATGAAGAGTATTTTTCCGATATGCGCCACAGTGCCGGTGCCGGCATCCGTTGGCGCAGCCCCTTAGGTCCGTTGCGTTTTGAGTGGGGTTATAACCTTGACCCACGGGATGATGAGAAAAAAAGCGTGTTTGAATTCACTATAGGACGACCTTTTTAAAAACCATAACAAGGAGATATCATGAAAAAAATCAGTATGCTACTTATTGCCCTTCTGCTTCTGGCGCTACCTGTTTTTGCGCAGAAAATTGGCTATGTTGATCTGCAGCGTGCCTTGAATCTGTCCAAGGCCGGCGTTGCTGCCAAACAACAGATGACGGAGCAGGTGCAGAAATACGAGGGTGAATTTAAAACCCGACAGGATGATGTGTTGCGGATGAAGGCTGATCTGGAAAAGCAGGCGGCGCTGTTGTCCGATAGTGCGCGCACGGAACGCGAGCGCGAATATCAGCGCCGCGTCACCGACCTGCAGCGTTTCCAGCAGGATATCCAGGAAGATCTGCAGCGCAAGGATGCCGAATATACCGGGCGGATTATCAATGAATTGTTTGCAGTCATGGAAAAGTTGGGTGCCGAAGGTGACTATACGATGATTATCGAGCGCAATGAAGGGGCCATCGTTTATGCTGACCCTAAATTTGACCTGACCGCCGAGTTGATTAAGGCCTACGATGCTACCAAATAGTCGCGCTGTAATGGTAGGAGATTAATATGGCAACATTGGCCGAGCTGGCACAACTGGTCCAGGGGGAGGTTCATGGGGATCCGACAATTCAGATATCGCGGGTAGCTTCGATTGACCGAGCCGCTGAAGGTGATATCACCTTTGTTGCCAATCCTAAGTATCTGCCGCATTTAAAAGGTTGCCGCGCTTCGGCGGTTATTGTCGCCCCTGGGGTTGATGTCAGCGAGCGTCATGTCATTGTCACCGCCAATCCATATCTGGCGTTTGCCAAAGTTCTGAGCTTTTTGCATCGTGGTACCAGGGCCGCTGCAGGTGTTATGCCCGGCGCACAGGTTGCTGCCAGCGCCAGCATTGATGCAACTGCCACAATTCATCCCGGCTGCGTGGTGGGTGAAGCTGTTGTGGTCGGTGCCCGAACGATACTGCATTCCGGTGTGTGCCTATATGATGATGTCGTGATTGGTGCTGATTGTTGTCTGCATGCTAATGTGGTGGTTCGTGAAAGTTGCCGGTTGGGTGATCGGGTTATTTTACAACCGTCGGCAGTGATCGGTTCCGATGGCTTCGGTTTTGCCCCCGCTGGCACCGGATATTTCAAGATTCCTCAAGTGGGAATTGTCGTCATTGAAGATGATGTTGAAATCGGTGCCAACTCCTGTGTTGATCGCGCAACCCTGGGCGAAACCCGTGTGCGGCGCGGCACCAAAGTCGACAATCTGGTGCAAATCGGTCACAATGTCGATATCGGGGAAGACTGCATCATTGTTGCCCAGGTCGGATTTGCCGGCAGCACGCGTATTGGCAAACACTGTACTTTCGGGGGGCAGGCTGCTGTTGCCGGGCATCTGAAGGTGGGGGACAATGTCACTATTGGCGCCCGTGGTGGCGTCAGTGGTGATCTGGAGGCGCCCTATCAAGTGCTGTCTGGTCTTCCGTTGATGCCCCACAAGGAATGGCTGCGTTCGACCATGACGCTGCCAAAGTTGCCGGACATGCGTAAAGATGTCCTGCAACTAAAAAAACGTGTCGATGAATTGGAAGCACTGCTGAAGGAGGATGGACGTGCTTGAATTGAATATACAGCAGATCATAGAGATTCTTCCCCACCGTTATCCGTTTCTGCTGGTGGATCGGATCGAAGAAGTCGAAGAGGGGAAGAGGGTCAATGGTTACAAAAACGTGACCATCAATGAGCCTTTTTTTCAGGGACATTTCCCCGGGCACCCGATCATGCCGGGGGTGCTGATCCTCGAAGCGATGGCTCAGGTGGGCGGCGCTTATGTGACGGTGGTCGATCAAATTGAAAAAGACCGCGTTACCTACTTTGTCGGTATTGACAAGGCTCGTTTCCGTAAGCCGGTCATGCCTGGCGATGTCCTGCGGATGGAGCTGGATCTTTTGTCACGTCGGCGCGGTATTTATCAGTTTCAAGGCAATGCCTATGTCGGCGATACCCTGGTCGCAGAAGCGGAACTGAAGGCGACTTTTGCCAAAAAATAAATTTTCAATGGAGCTATCCATGATTCATCCTACAGCCATTATCGCCCCAGGTGCCAAATTACATGCGAGTGTTACTGTCGGCCCTTATTCGGTGATCGGCGAACACGTCTGCATAGGTGAGGGGACAACAGTAGCACCCCATGTGGTTATTGAAGGACGAACCGAGATCGGCTGTTTCAACCAGATATTTCAGTTTGCGTCGATTGGCGCAGTTCCGCAGGATCTCAAATTCATGGGGGAAGAATCAACCCTGAAGATTGGTGATCGTAACCGCATCAGGGAGTTTACTACCATCCACCTGGGTACGGAAGAAGGTGGTAGTGTGACCACTGTTGGCAATGATTGTCTGTTGATGGCCTATTCCCATGTGGCGCATGATTGTATCGTCGGCAACCACGTGATCCTTGCCAACGCCGCGACGTTGGCTGGTCATGTCCAGGTTGATGATTACGCTATCCTCGGTGGACTCTCTGCGGTTCATCAGTTTGCCCGGGTGGGCTGTCATGTCATGGCCAGTGGTGGATCGATGATTGCTCAGGATGTGGCGCCGTTTTCCATTGTTCAGGGTGATCGTGCCAAAACGGTGGGACTAAATACCACTGGACTAAAACGCAGGGGCTTTACTGATGAGGCGTTGGCAACCATCAAAAAACTGTATAAATTGGTATTTCGTTCCAATCTGAAGCTGGAAGAGGCAATTGCTACCATCGAAAATGAATTTGACACAACAGCTAATGAAGTGGCAATTTATCTGGACTTTCTTAAATCGAGTGAACGCGGACTGGCGCGCTAAGAAACTCATTTTAAATGATAAAACAGAAGTTGTGAGAACCGTAATCGGCTCTTTCCTTCTGTTTTTTTTATAGGATGACAATCTGTTGAATACTTCTTCTGCTAAGCGTCGTGTCATGATTGTTGCGGGAGAGTCTTCCGGCGATCTTCATGGCAGCAACTTGCTTAAAGCCGCAGCGGACAAATACCCCAATATCAGCTTTTTTGGGGTTGGTGGCAGTCGTATGCAGGCGAACGGTTGTGACATTCTGATCCCATCCGATGAATTATCGGTGATGGGGGTGACCGAGGTGTTGGGACGTTTGCCCGGCATCATCAGGCGTTTTCGCCGGTTGGCGGCCCTTCTGAAATCATCTAATCCGCCGGATCTGCTGGTGTTGATTGATTTTCCCGATTTTAATCTGCGTCTGGCCAAAGTAGCTAAAGGGGCGGGGGTGCCGGTTCTTTACTACATCAGCCCCAAGGTCTGGGCCTGGCGTTCGGGTCGGGCACGTACTATTGCCGGACGTGTTGATCGCCTGGCGCTGATTTTTCCTTTTGAAGCCGAAATTTATGCTCCCTATCAGGTGCGCACCGAGTATGTGGGAAATCCGCTGCTGGATGAATTTAGCGCACGTCCCCAAGGGCTGGATATCAGGCAGCAACTTGACATATCGGCGCAAGTTAAAATCGTCGGAATTTTTCCAGGCAGCCGGCAGAGTGAGTTGACCTATATTTTTGCTACTCTGGTGGCGGCAGCAAAACGGATTCATGAGGAAGATCAGCTTGTTGAGTTTGTCATGCCGGTGGCACCCTCACTGCGGCGCAGCGAGCTGGAAAGTCGCCTGGCTGATATCCGGTTGCCTATCCATCTGGTCGAGGATGATATTTATGCTGTTGCAGCAGCCTGCCAGGCGGTGTTGACTGTATCCGGTACGGTTACCCTGCAGTTGGCGTTGGTTGGAACGCCAATGGCAATAGTTTATAAAGTGGCCCCTCTGAGTTATGTTATTGGACGACGACTGATCAAGATTCCTTATGCCGGACTACCCAATATTATTGCCGGTCGCGAAATAGTTCGGGAATTCATTCAGGATGATTCCGACCCTGAGGCGTTGAAAGCTGAAATGCTGCGACTACTCAATGATCCTCCTTATAATCAGCAGGTGCGGGATGATCTGGCCTTGGTGCGAAAGCGCCTCGGTGCGCCCGGATGTTCTGGGCGGGTTGCTGATATGGTCGCCGACATGGTTGGTGCTGAACCAAAAGAGAGTGCGTAACCGGATGGACAAAGAAAGAAACATCTATGTGCGGATTGTTTCCTATGCCGCTCCCTATAAGTGGATCATTGCCCTGTCGATGGTCGCTTCCCTTGGCGTGGCAGGCTCTGATGCCCTGATTGCCTATCTGGTAAAACCCTTTATTGATGAGTTGATTGTTGCCGGCAATCTGGCCCTTGTCCAGTTGGTCCCCTTTCTGGTTGTTGGTATTGCTGCGTTCAAAGGTGGCTCGCGTTATGTGCAGGAATATTATGTACGCATCGCCGGCCAGCGGGCCATTCAGGACATTCGCAACGAACTTTTCGGCCATACCATGCAGTTGTCCATGCGCCATTATGTGACCAAATCATCGGGCAATTTAATGTCGCGTATCCTCAATGATGTTAATATGATGCAATCAGTTCTTGCTGAGGTGCTGGTCACCTTGCTGCGCGAACTGGTTACCCTTATCGTGTTGATCGGCTACGCTTTTTACCTTGATTGGCGCATGACGTTATTCGCCTTTGTGGTGATCCCGGCCGCCGTTGTCCCCGCTGCCGCCATCGGCAAACAGATAAAAAAATATTCCCGCCGCGGCCAGGCAGCCATGGGTGATCTGACTGCCGTGCTGGAGCAAAGTTTTTCTGGTATTAAAGTGATTAAAGCTTTTGGTACAGAAAGCCAGGAAGTCAGCAAGTTTGTCCGCGTTAATGCCGGCTATTATTCGTTTGTTCGCCGGACAATTCGTTATGCGGCAGCAACTTCCCCGCTGATGGAAATCATGACCGCCATCGGGGTGGCGTTTGTGCTCTGGTATGGTTTAAACCGGGTCATGGCTGGGGCAATTACCCAGGGCGAAATGTTCTCCCTGTTAACGGCCATTGTCCTGCTGTATACCCCCCTGAAACGTCTGACAAAAGTGAATAATACCATTCAGCAGGCTCTTGGCGCCGCCGAACGGGTATTTGAAGTACTCGACAGTGCCCCGGAAGTTGTTGATGCGCCGGATGCCATTGAATTGAGGGAATGCCATGGCCAGGTGACCTTTGACCGGGTGACCTTTGCCTACGAAGAGGAAGCGGTGCTGCAGGAATTTTCTGTATCAGCGAACCCCGGTGAGGTAATTGCCCTGGTTGGGCCCAGTGGTGCCGGCAAAAGTACCTTTATCGGTCTGCTCAATCGTTATTACGACCCGCAACAGGGGCGCATCCTCATCGATGGCAATGATCTGCGCAGTCTGACGCAAAAAAGCCTGCATCAGCATCTGGCCCTGGTCGATCAGGAAACCTTTCTTTTTAACGACACCCTGGCCAATAATATCCGCTATAGTTTTCCTGACGCGCCCCTGGAAGCGGTTAAGGAGGCAGCCAGGC
>JAHYIY010000018.1 GCA_019429255.1 Desulfuromonadales bacterium
CAAGACCGCACATCGAATCAAGGATGACGGCGCTGAGGAGGAAGTGGCAATCGACGCCGTTGTCAAGGGCGACCACCTGCGCGTGCGCCCCGGCGAAAAGATTCCCCTCGACGGCGTCATTATTGAGGGAAAAAGCACGATTGATGAATCCATGCTCACCGGCGAGCCGATCCCGGTAAAAAAGGGCAAGGACGACAAGGTCATCGGCGCCACGGTCAACCAGACCGGCAGTTTTGTCATGCGCGCGCAGGCCGTGGGCGAGGAAACCATGCTCGCGCGAATCGTGAAAATGGTCGCCGAGGCCCAACGTAGCCGGGCACCCATTCAGAACCTGGTCGACCGGGTCGCGGGCTATTTTGTGCCTGCGGTAGTACTGATCGCTCTGTTCGCTTTCGGCATCTGGGCCTCCTTCGGTCCCGCACCGGCCATGGCCTACGCCATCGTCGTGGCCGTTTCGGTGCTGATCATCGCCTGCCCCTGCGCACTCGGTCTGGCCACCCCCATGTCGATCATGGTCGGGGTTGGCAAGGGAGCCCAAAACGGCATCCTGATCAAAAACGCCGAAGCCTTTGAACGCGCCGAGAAAGTCACGCACCTCATCACCGACAAGACCGGCACCCTCACCGAGGGAAAGCCGTCGGTTGTCGATATTCACGTGCCGGACGGTGTTAAAACCGACGACTTGCTGCGTCTGGCGGCGGCTGTTGAATCTCAGTCCGAGCACCCCCTCGCCCGCGCCGTAGTCGATCAAGCGAAGCAAGTGGGCCTTAAACTGCCGGTCATCACCGACTTTAAGAGCACCACCGGAGGTGGCGTCCAGGCCAGGGTCGATGGCAAGATGATTCGCATCGGCAAACGGACCTTCCTCGAAGCGGACGACATCACCATCCCCGGCAACTTAAGCCAGGAAGCCGAGCGGCTGCAAGGCGAGGCCAAAACGGTGATCTGGACGGCACGCGACGATCAGCTCCTTGGCCTCATCGCCATCGCCGATCCGATCAAGAAAACCTCGAAGGAGGCCATCGCAGCGTTACACGAAATGGGGATCACGGTCGTCATGTGCACAGGGGATAATCTGCGCACCGCCAACGCCGTAGCCACCGAACTGGGGATAGACGAAGTGCATGCCGAAGTGTCCCCCGAGGACAAACAACGCATCGTCAACGAATTAAAGGCCAAGGGGTATCGCGTTGCCATGGCGGGCGACGGGATCAACGACGCGCCTGCACTGGCCGCTGCCGATGTCGGCATCGCCATGGGCACAGGCACGGACGTTGCCATCGAGAGCGCCGGCCTGACCCTGGTGAAGGGCGACCTGCGCGGTATTGTGGGTGGTTTGCGTCTCAGCCAAGCCGTTATGCGCAATATCCGCCAGAACCTGTTCTTCGCTTTTATCTACAATGCCACCGGCGTTCCCATCGCAGCGGGAGTGCTCTATCCCTTCTTCGGCATCCTGCTCAGCCCGATGATCGCCGGTGCCGCCATGGCCTTCAGTTCCGTTTCAGTGATCACCAACGCCTTACGTCTGCGCAAGTTCACGCTATAACGAGGCCCTGGACGTTAGAGCGACGACATACAGGAGTTGAGTCATGAATGAGTCGATCAGTCATACTGGGGCATGGGGTATCGCGATGATCGTCATCGTTTTGATATCCTGGTTTTTCTATCGCTATGTTGCGCCGTAGAACTGGCGTGAGTGGGCGAGCGCCGGGGCGGTACAGGCCTTTATCATCGCCCTGTATACGGAGATGTACGGCTTCCCGCTCACCATTTATCTGTTGGTGCGCTTTTTCGGCCTCGACAGCGAATTCGTCAGCACCAGCCTCTGGTCAGTTGCCAAAGGAGCTGTTGATGTTAGACAGCTTGTCGCAGGACGATGTGCAGCTGATCTATCAATGCAGTGAGAAGTAAATGGCGGAGTTGAGGGGATTTGAACCTTCGACCTCGCTGCCGAAGCAAGCACGCCGCTAGCTGTGGCGAATTCTCATAACTCACCAAGATAGCGGAAGCAGATTTTTTAAAGATAAAGGCATGGCAGGTCCCACTAATGGCATTTTTTAAATTGTCCAAGATCGTGTTCTCATCTCTTGTTCCGCACTAAATTTGATGGCATATCCGGTGGTTAACGTTACCTTCCTACAAACCCTGCATCATAAGAAACGCCCACGATCTGGTATCCGTGGGCGTTTCGTGTTCTGTTGATGGTGCTAATCGAGAAATATCGCGATTGCCGGGTTGGTCTGTGGGGTGTGTTGGTTATGGTAATTGCCTGACTGATCTTTAAACACGCAAAGGATCAACCCCCAAGACATGATGATGAGATGAATCTGGCTACACTCGATTGGAATAGCGATTAAATGCCGCCATGGTATCGATTAGCAATTCAACCTCCTCACCATAGATCTGACGGTGCAGCTCGGCAACTTCGGCCTTATGGTTGTCGTCCTTCTTCTTGACCTCGCCGAACAGGTCGGGGGCACTGATGATCAGCTCTTGCTTCCAGCGAGTGATCTGGGTCGGATGAACCCCGTATTCACTAGATAGCTCGGCAAGAGTTTTGGCCTCGGACAGGCCTGCCATGGCGACCTTGGCTTTGACGTCGGCACCTGTGACGATGACGGTGTTTGGTCATGAACCTCTCCTTTTCTATAGGTCGGTTCATTGCTTATACGCCTGTTGTCTCATTTTCAGGCGCCACTTCATGCTGTCTACAAGTCTCACACGGTATAGGTAAACCACGAAGGTCACACTCAAGGCCAGCATGTAAAGTGCAGTCGTCCATACGATAAGCGAGATGTCTGCATTATTGTTCCGCGCTAGCGTTACTGTGACCAACACGATCAATGAGGCAAGGACGACAGGTCCGCAAACCACGAACCCCACGCGAGCGGCGATACCGATATTTGCCCACCGCGCACGAAGATCCTCAAGCAGCGGAAGACGCGCGGATGTATATACATCCCATGCTTGGATATATGCATCAGTCCGTTCATTAAGAATAGCTGCTGCTGATTCGCATGCAGCTGCCGCCCGACTTGAGCTTTCTCGCAATGACTCAACGAGCGATGATTGTGCAGAAGCCAGCGTGCGAACATCATCATTGTTGGAACCGCGTGCGTTTGTAACGTCTCGAAACTTCTTTAATGTCGACTCAGTGTCTGGGTTCTGTACCGTTGACCAAGCAAACCCTGGGCCCGTTACTTCAAGCTCAAATTGACGATTATCAACCTCCTCTACATCAGTCTCTACCGTCGTCCTGCGACTAGCTAAGGCACCCACCACCGCTCCAGTGGGCCCCAGCAGCGCGCCGCCCACCAACGCGCCGCCTAACCCGCCCTTACTCGTGCCCTTGGTGTTGCTGATATACTCAAAGTCACCATACTGCGTGACTCTCGATTTGGTCCCTCTCACAGGGCCGGAGTACCCTGGCACGTCGATCCAGAATTCGAACACAGTGGCTGGCCCGACGCTCACAAGCTTCTCACCCCGCCCTGACTGCAATTCCGAGAGTCTTTCCATTGCCTGTTGTAGCCGTATAAGGGCGACTTTTTGGCCGTCTCTCGCTCGATTAACCAATTTTCTCGCTTCTCGACACTTTTGGCGTGCGGTCAACACTGCTTGCTTGAGCGCATCCGCTCTGGCTAGTCGCGATGCAAAATCCTGATCCATTCTGACCTCCCAAATCGGCTGGCGTGTAGGTGTTGATAGGCAGCCACATTTTTTCCAACGAATAAAATTTTGTTGCGCGAAGCCGTGATAATTTAAGTCCTGAGTTCAAATCGCTATCCTCTAATTTTATTATTTTAATAGGGTGCCTGATTGCTGATCGAAGGTAAGAATACCAAGAATACTGCATTAGCAGAAAATCTCGCTCAGATCGCCAGGCGGGATTTTCGTGTTCTTATGGTCGTTTTCTCTGGGACAACCGCACTCAAATACGAAGTTGCACTATTTTATCGTCCGGCCGTCTTCCAAAATATCGGTCTCCATCAGTTTGATCTTGTACTCCATGGCCCGATAACCGCGCTGGCGTTTGTCCCACATGCGGGAAAGCTGAAGCTGATCAACCTCAACATAGTCATAGATGCGCACATCCTGCTTCTCGGCGTGTTCCCGGTGCAGGCGCCCTGCGTATTGCTGCAAGGTTCCCTTCCAGGAGATCGGCATGGCCAACACCAGCGTGTCGAGTGGAGGGTGGTCGAAACCTTCACCAATAAGGCGGCCGGTAGCAAGCAAAACCCTGGGCGCAGACTCCTCCAATACACCCAGTTCCGCAATGACCGCCGTTCGCTGTTTTTTCGACAAGCGTCCATGGAGAACAAAGCAGTGTTCAATCTCGTTCTCCAGCGCCGCCTGCAACAGCGGTAGATGATCTGTGCGCTCGGTGAGCACCAACACCTTGCGTCCTTCCCGATAGGCGGCCAGGACATTCCCGGCGATGCGTTGGTTGCGCTTCGCATCGTTGGCAAGGATGCGGAAAACCTCCTGAATCGGTGAATCCGGCGGGATCTTTGGCGCGGGCAACATTTGCGGCCATACTTCCAGTTGTGCCGGGGCGGTTTCCGGTTTAGCTGCGCTGTGCCGTATCGGCCCGCACTGCATGAAGATAATCGGCTGATGACCGTCTCGCCGTATCGGCGTGGCGGTCAGACCCACAATAAATTTCGCCTTGGCTTGTTTGAGAATTGCCTCGAAAGAGACGGCCGACAGGTGGTGACATTCGTCAATGATGATCTGCCCGTATTGGTCCAGGAGCCCACCCAAATCTTCCTGACGTGAAAGCGACTGCATGACAGCGATGTCGATCTTGCCGGACGGCTTATTTTTACCTCCGCCGATGAAACCCAATCCACCTTTGGGAATTTCCAGAAATCCCGTCAACCGCTCCTGCCACTGTCTCAGCAGTTCGGTACGGTGTACAAGTATCAACGTGCTCACTTTGCGCCGTGCAATCAGGGTGGCGGCGGTAACTGTCTTGCCGAAGGCCGTTGGCGCGCAGAGCACGCCGACCTCGTGTTTGAGCATTTCCCGTAGCGCTGCCTTCTGGTCCTTGCGCAAGGTGCCGATGAATTTGGCAGCCACCTTGCGTCCGGGTAGACGTTCATCCTGTATATCAGGACGGATGTCGTTCTCTTGTAACAGGTCGAGCACTACATCGAGGCAGCCTCGTGGCAGGCCGATATGGTGGGGATAGTTCTCTGCGCAGCCGATAACTCGCGGCTTATTCCATACCGGCTGGCGCATGGCCTGGGCCTTATAGAACTCCGGATTCTGGAAGGCAGCTAGACGGATCAGGCGATTGGCTAGCGGTTGCGGCAGACCAGCCTTGGCGATAAAAATCTGGTTGGCCAGCACCAGTTTCAACGACTCCGGTAGGTGTCCAACAATCCTGGCCGGCAAAGGTGATGGACGCTGCCAGGGTTTGCTGTCCTCATCCTCAGCGGCCAAGGCAACATCCAGGGGATGACGGCCACCGCTGGCTCGCAAAATGGCATCTTCCAGATCACGCCGAGACATTGGACGAATGGATGTCAGAAAAACCCACTGGTCCGGGTACGGCTGCAGGTGATCATCGACAAACACACTGCGACCCAAGTCTCTTGGTTGTTTCTGCAAAGGGAGCGCGATCAGGTTACCAAAGCCACCCTTGGGCATGATGTCCTGGTTGGGAAAAAGGCGGTCATAGCTGGCCAAGGACAATTGGCGGGTGCGGTCGCAGGTATGGCTGATCAGCGCAGCCCCAAGCAGCCGGGCCTCACGGGCGGGAACCGGCTCAGCAAAAAATATCCAGGTGTGAGCCCCATTGCCGGAACGGGAAATTTCCAGCGCCGCCGGGATGTCAAGCTCCCGGCAGGATTGCATGAAGGCCTTGGCATCCTCTCGCCAGTCTGCCTCATCGAAATCAGCCGCGAGGAAATAGCAGCTGTCATCGGCAAGCAGAGGAAAGACGCCGATGGTTTGTTTGCCTGCCAGATGGTTGTAAATTAATTGATCGGTTACCGGCAGCAACTGGCGCTGGCTGCAGTCTCCGCATTTAACTCGCGGTTTATGGCAGACGCCGGGCTTCCACTCATTGCCACAGGCTGGCGAGTAGCCTGTCTTGCCTTTGGCCGATTCCCAGCGTTGGGGGTATACATCCTCACGTCCCCTGAACAGACGACGGAACAGGGTGATCTTGGTATCGGTGGTGAGATGTGCTGGGACTGATACGGATTGCGTTGAGGCAGGAGCGGGTTCAGAGATAGTCGGTTCTTCGCAGGGAATACCGTGTTGGATCAGCAAGTTCTTGAGGCGGGCGTTCTCATCGCGCAACCATCGCAGTTCATCTTGGTCATTCAGCCCTTGGTTACTCCTCGCCAAATCCATACTCCGCCATCAAATCATCCATGTCCTCACCAACACCCCAACCCCAGTTGTGACCTTCATGCCTGACGCGCTCAAGTCGCTCAATAAGGACGTCTTGCTGGCGGGTATCAAGCACCAAAATCGTCCTTAACGCCTGTTCAAACATCCTCACCAAGGCATCAAAATAGCCCTCATCGTCCATACCACAACTGCCGAGCATATCTGTACAGGATTCGCAGTAGAACACCGTCAACTCGGCAATCCCCTCCGGGCGCCCAACAGCTTTTTTATAATCGGAGATTGCCCTTTTAGCCTTGGCGACAGAATAATCCTGGTTACACATCACATCCGGAAAAACCCAACGATCAATTGTCGATTTGTAGGGTTCAAGCACATCGTCACCGAGATCGAAACGGGCATGGAGAAAAGCCTGATTTTCCTTTTTGGCGGCGTAGAGATCCTGGATCAGGCCGAGCAGCGCCGGTCGGTCGAGGTCAGCAAGCTGGCGCTTGAGGTCACTCCATGTCGGTTTTTTCTTGTTCGATTTTTTCATAGGCACCGTTATTTACTCTTGATGGCCCGAAAAGGCCGAGTCATCAGCCAGATGCAGATAAATGCTGCATTACCAGAAAATCCCGTCCGGGTCGTCAATTGTGTGATAATCAGGCTCCTTTCCTAACCTCCCTGATAGAGCACAAGGCGTTTTCCTATCTCGTCAGCCTCGTTTGGGTCGAGAAAGGCATTTGTCAGGTTTAGTTGCCGTCTGGCTTCTTCAAAATCATCCCAGTTCACACTGCGAGTGTATCTCTGAGCAAAATCCAGGGTGCGGATAATTGGTTCTGGCACACCATTATGAGTCAGGACCTTTAGAGAAGAGAGATAGTTGTTTCTGAATACTGTTGGAATGATAATCCTTTGTTCTCCAGTAGCTACCAGCTCCGCATTCATCATAATGCGTGCTGTTCGTCCGTTTCCATCAGTAAAGGGATGGATTTCGCTGATCAAAAACATCATGAACACTGCGCGGGAGAAGGGAATCTCCAAAGAACGATAGATTTCAAATCCCTTCTCAAGGGTTCCTCCAACCAATTCCGGGGCAACGAAAAGGGTTGTCCCTGCCTGGTTGTTTTTTTCTTTAAACCGTCCTGGAAGTTTATCCGGGCGCAGCTGCATCAACACCGCGTGTCGGGATGTTAATATCCGCTTCAATTCATCCGGTTTCTTCGGCAGCTTTGCCATTTCTGATTCGTCAGAAACAATGCGAAAGGTTCCCAGAACATCGTGCGCATCCTCTGGCCTGTCACTAGGGATGTGCCCTGCAAACACGATGTTTGCTGCTTCATCGACACCGAACTCGGTTCCTTCAATGAAATTGGAAAAATAGGCCTCAAAGAAGGCCAGGTTTGCCTTGGCCTGTGGTGACGTGGCGAGAGAGAATCTCTGAACTGGCGCGCTACGATGCAGAGCCTCAAAGAGCCTTATGAAAGCGTCGAGCCGGTCCGGGTCATAGGGTGCACCCATTTTTCTGGCTTTGCCAACACCGCTTTGCAGTTCAGCATCCCGCGTTCCCAGCAGTGAGCCGATCAGCTCATCAAGCTTTTTGAACTCATTTTCCGCTTTCAGTTTTTTTGCTATATCTCTTGCTTGGTCCCTGATCGTGTTAATAAATGGTTCCCCGCGCTGCCTCATAAGCTGCTCCAGTCGTTCTTCCATTTCCCTGCGACTAAGGGTACGCGACACACTTCCCCCTCGTCCTCGTGATACACGCATATTCTCCAAATACGCCCGTGCTGTGGACGCTAAGAAGCAACCACCAACAAAAACCTTGTCGGTCTCCAGGGCACCAACTCCCTGCCTTGGTTTGAAGGTAATTCCCGGCAGGACGGTTTCGCGTTTCTTGGATGACACAATGAATACTGAACCATCGGCAGCCGGTTTGTTCTCAATGGCGGTTCGATCAGCGATGAGTGCATCCGGATAGTAATCCCGTAAAAGAAAATACCAGTTTCTTTTGACAATATCTTCTGGCGGGGATGACGGATCCTTGGTGTATAGACGCGATCCGAGTTTTCTGAGTTTGCCACTTTTAACAGCCTGATGAACCAGCGCAGAGATGGCTGTGGTTGAGACAAAAACTTCAGGAAGATCATCTAAAAAAGTGGGCATAGTGGAATCCTTTCAAGCCATTCTATTGAATTAATGGTTTATATAAAAGGATAATTTTGATTTTTTGATAAGTAAGATCAATGCATAGATGTCTGGGCACGTTTTTTTGCTGGCACCATGGGGAATCCTTGCCTGGAGAGCTTTTTTGCTCATGAAAGGACTTTTACGTGATCCACATAAGAACTGTCTAACCGTTTCCGCTACCCGTGAATCTGACACCCATCCCCCAATCTTATATATGAGCCTCTTGCAAAAGTAGATGCAACATTTTGCATATAGAGAAAAAGCTGTAAAAAGTCGAGCCTCAAAGGCAACTATCTGATATTATTAGGTTACGACGCCAAATAACAGTCAGGAGGTTACCGATGAAGCTCAAGACCAAAATATCATGCCATGTTCGGCATCATCACCCTGTTTGCCGACCAGTTGCTTAAAATCACTGGTTGCTGATTGTCAAAGAACGAAAAAGCTGGGCTACGAGGGAGACGTCTGTCCAAAATCGAAAAAATAGTCTCCCAGAAAGCCCTGTGTTCCACTTATTTCAGAAAATGGGGCCAAGCACTCACTGGTGAAGTCCTGAAGCCTGGGAGCTTAGACCTTTTGCAAGAACCTCATATGATACTGCATTGCTCTGAGGAATATTTTTTGGCAAACCCGTGGAATCTAATAAACCCTGTGTTACCAGAAAATCCCGCTCGGATCGCCAGGCGGGATTGTCGCATTCAAAAAGGGGGATTTTTTTTGACATTATTTCAATGAAGCCCATAGGCTGCGCGGTCAAAGCGCAGCGAAGTCAGAGTCGCATCGAAGAGCTAGTCATTCTGTGCATTCGCAACACACGCGACCAAATTCAGCGCTGATAACACCAGATATTTGGAATTCTCGTTGGTGCTCATAAGCACTTTATTGTCCTGTAGCAGTGCAATGACGTAAGCAAGCAACCATGGTTCTTTTTGGTAACCGACATATTTCTTGATTGATTCTGCCGTTAATTCAGGTGTCATTCCTTCTGGAAACTTTAGCGAGGCCGTGAGTCGCTGAAGTTCGCGCTCTTGGTCCTCTTCTGTAATGGTCTGGATTCTTTCATCAGATTCTTTAAGCGCGAGGTGCATCACCATAAGAGTTTCCAGCACTACCTCTACATGCGCTGGAGAAATAGACATTTTCGTCAACGCCAATACTGACGCGAGAAGATTTGGTTGATCACGAAATATCTCGTCGCAAATCGCCTCTTTGTCTTTGCGATCCATTTCTCTGATCACCTGAACGGCGGACATCAAGTTTTCTACAGTGATTCGTGGCATATTTTATGGACTCACGAGATGATGTTTTTTACGACGCATAACCGTCGTAAAAACGTCTGTTAGACTACTCCCCTCCTTTTAAGTGGCCCATGGGATTTTAAAGTGACGTTGGCGGGGGGTTGTGGTGACAAACCTAACGCGAATATTCCTTTTTGGCAATAATGAACGCGGCAGCACCATTAGCATGAACGAAAAAGATTGCCCTGAGCGAGCATTTCAGATGCTACTTTCTCATATCTTGCCTTCCATTAAACTGATGGCTTGTCCGGTGGTCAACGTTACCTTCCTACAAATCCTGCAATTCAAGTCACTCAAGATTATTTTGTACCGAAGGTCAAAGGAAGGCATTTTTACTAGCATTTTATAATTATTTAGCATTTGGCACGATTTTGCACTTCACAACTAATTAAAAATACGTGGGCACCGGCCCAAAATAGACCGAAGGTCGGAAAAGTAGTGACCATCGGTTTTAATAAACGGCAATATCGGATAACCGACGGTCAACATCATAAAATTTGGGCACAGAATGGGCACAAACACAAAAAGCACTTAACCAATGTCGGCTAAGTGCTTGATTTTATGGCGGGGCTGACGGGACTTGAACCCGCGACCTCCGGCGTGACAGGCCGGCGTTGTAACCGACTCTACTACAGCCCCTTAAAATGGTGGGCGAAGACGGGATCGAACCGCCGACATCCTGCTTGTAAGGCAGGCGCTCTCCCAGCTGAGCTATTCGCCCTAAAACTCTGAAAATGGCGGGGCTGACGGGACTTGAACCCGCGACCTCCGGCGTGACAGGCCGGCGTTGTAACCGACTCTACTACAGCCCCTCTTCAGACAGAAACAGGAAGCTTGTAAGCGTCCGGACAGAATGATATGCCGGACGGCAAATGCTTCCTGTTTCCAAAACTAAACAATAAAAGGTTTCTACCGTGACGTGCGAAAATTAATTGACGGCATCTTTCAGCGCCTTGCCGGCCTTGAACTTTGGTACCTTGGCTGCAGCAATTTCAATTTTCTGTCCTGTCTGCGGATTTTGACCGGTACGTGCGGCACGTTCACCAACGCTGAAGGTACCAAAACCAACCAGAGCAACCTTGTCGCCAGACTGAAGTGCGCCGGTTACGGTTTCGATGAATGCCTTAAGCGCTTCTTCGGCCTGGGTTTTATTAAGCTCTGCTTTTTCTGCCATTGCACTGACAAGATCCGCTTTAGTCACGGGAGACCTCCTTGTTTGTTGATTGATATGAACCGTCCGAAAACGCGTAAGGTATAGCAGGTTTGTAAAAAATGTGTCAAGCTCTTTTTCCTGCGCTGACGGGGCTCGAGAAAGTTTTTGTAATTAAAACTCAGACCTCATTTTTCTGCTTCAGTACAGGGAGCAAAGCCAGGGCAAGAACCTGATCCATATGTTCGACGGTTTCGATCTCAATACTCTTTAACAGTTCCTGTGGCAATTCCGTCAGATGCTTGCGATTTTCTGCCGGAATAATCACCCGCGCAACCCCGCCGCGCCGCGCAGCAAGGATTTTTTCCTTCAATCCGCCGATGGCAAGAACTCGTCCTCGCAAGGTCACTTCACCGGTCATGGCAATTTCTTTAGCAATCGGCCGACCACTTAAGGCCGAGGCCAGCGCTGTCGCGATGGTAATCCCGGCGGATGGTCCGTCTTTAGGTACAGCCCCCTCCGGCACATGAATATGAATATCCAACGCAGAGAACATATCCTCCTTGAGATCCAGCTCTTGCCAGCGCGAACGGATATAACTTAAAGCGGCCTGGGCAGATTCCTGCATCACTTCACCTAACTGTCCGGTAATGGTTAATTTACCCTGCCCAGGGAAGGTTGTTACTTCAATCACCAGCAGTTCACCGCCGGTTTCCGTCCAGGCCAGGCCGGTGGCCAGGCCGACCTGATCATCTTTTTCGCGTACCCCGTACTTGAATTGTGCCACTCCAAGAAAGTTAGTGATCTGCTTGTCTGTCACCCTGAAGTGTTTTTTCTTCCCCTCAAGTAGCGCCCTTTTAGCTAATTTGCGCATCACGGCGGCAATCTGGCGATCAAGGCTACGAACACCTGATTCCCGCGTATAGTGACGGATAATTTCGTAGATGGCAGCATCAGAAAACTGAACCTGATCAGCTTTCAAGCCATGGGCTGCAATCTGTTTTTTCAGCAGATAGCGCCGCGCGATATGCAACTTTTCTTCTTCGGAATATCCCTCAATCCGGATCACTTCAAGACGGTCGTGTAAGGGCCGAGGAATCGCATGCAGGCTGTTGGCTGTCGCGACAAAAAGCACACTTGAAAGATCGTAGTCGATATCAAGAAAATGATCACCAAAACTGCTGTTCTGTTCCGGATCCAGTACTTCAAGCAGTGCTGACGATGGATCACCGCGAAAATCAGTGCTCATCTTGTCGATTTCGTCCAGCATGAAAACCGGATTTTTTACTCCGACCTTGCGCAGTCCCTGAATAATCTTCCCCGGCATGGCACCAATATAGGTGCGCCGATGGCCACGTATTTCCGCCTCGTCACGAACACCACCTAACGATATACGGACGAATTTTCGTTGTAATGCTTTGGCGATCGATTGTCCCAGCGAGGTTTTACCAACACCTGGAGGACCAACCAGACACAGGATCGGCCCCTTGATTTTTTTCACCAGCGCCTGTACTGCTAAATACTCAAGAACACGTTCTTTTACCTTGTGAAGCCCATAGTGGTCCTCATCAAGAATCTGCTCTGCTTTCACCAGATCGTGGCGGTCACGCGTCGACTTGTCCCAGGGCAATGACAACAGCATTTCAATATAATTGCGTACCACGGTAGCTTCAGCCGACATGGGTGACATCATCTTCAGCTTGCGAATCTCGGTTCCGGCCTTGGCCTGAGCTTCCGGTGACATCTTTTTACTATCGATCTGCTGTTCAAACTGCAGAATTTCCTGCTTGAATTCATCCTGCTGACCGAGTTCCTTCTGAATCGCCCGCATCTGTTCATTCAGATAGTATTCTTTCTGACTGCGTTCCATCTGACTCTTGACGCGGCTGCGCACCCGCCCCTCGATCTGCAGAATTTCTGTCTCCTGTTCCAATAACATCAGCAGCTGCTCAAGCCGCCGTGACGGGTCGAGCACCTCCAGAACTTCCTGTTTTTCAGCAATAGTAATCTGCAGATGACCCGCCACTGTGTCAGCAAAGCGTGATGGATCATCGATGCCGGCAATAGCAGCACTGACTTCCGGTGGGATCTTCTTGCTTAACGCAATATAGCTGTCAAATGCACTGGTCACCGCCCGCATCACAGCTTCCAGCTCTGTTGTCCGGGTTGAGACATCCTCCTGCAATTCGGTGATAACTACCTGGTTAAAATCGTTTCCGCAGACAAATGATTGTATTGCTCCGCGACGAATTCCTTCAACCAGCACCTTAACTGTACCATCGGGAAGTTTTAGAAGCTGGACCACTTTACCCAAGGTGCCGACAGCATAGAGATCATCACCGGTGGGATTATCGTTGCCTGGATCTTTTTGTGTGGTTAGAAAGATCAGCTTGCTGGGATTCTCTACCGCCCGTTCAAGAGCACAGATTGAAAGGGATCGTCCAACAAAAAGAGGAACAACCATAAAGGGAAAAACAACAATATCGCGTAACGGCAACAACGGATACGGCTGTTGATCTGCAACGTAGGCATAGTCATCCGACATCTATTCACCCCTGTAGACAAAAGAAGCGCAGACGCCGTTAAAAAGGGCCTGCGCTCCAGACGATCAAACAATGATGTGTGCGATGATTATAATTGCGTCAGGCACTCTCAGCGACATCATAGAGAACAATCGGCTTGTTCCCTTTGGTGATCACTTCTTCATTGAGGACGACTTCCCTGACCCGATCCTGGGAAGGAATATCGTACATAAGATCCAGCATCGAGTTTTCAAGTACCGAGCGCAAGCCGCGGGCACCGGTCTTACGTGCCAAGGCCTCTCTGGCAACCGCAACCATAGCACCATCAGTAAACTTCAGCTTAACATTTTCCATATCAAACAGGCGCTGGTACTGCTTGAGCAGAGCGTTCTTGGGTTCACGCAAAATCTGAACCAGCGCTTCCTCGTCAAGCTCGTTGAGAGTTGCTATCACCGGAATGCGGCCGACAAACTCCGGGATCAAGCCGTATTTTAAGAGATCACCAGGCTGAATCCTGGATAACAGATCACCCAGATCTTCCTCTTTCAAGGAACGAACTTCGGCTCCAAAACCCATTGCTTTGGAACCGATGCGCTTGCTGATGATCTTTTCCAGTCCGGAAAAGGCGCCGCCGCAAATAAAGAGAATGTTGGTCGTATCGACCTTGAGAAATTCCTGTTGCGGATGTTTGCGCCCGCCCTTAGGCGGTACACTGGCAGTTGTCCCTTCGATAATCTTCAGCAGCGCCTGCTGTACCCCTTCGCCCGACACATCGCGGGTGATTGACGGAGATTCAGACTTGCGGGCGATCTTGTCAACTTCATCGATATAGATGATCCCCTTTTGCGCTTTTTCAAGATCATAATCGGCTGCCTGTAACAGACTTAAGATAATATTCTCGACATCTTCACCGACATAGCCGGCTTCGGTCAGATTGGTGGCATCGGCGATGGTAAAAGGGACATCCAGAACCTTGGCCAGGGTCTGGGCGAGCAGGGTCTTGCCGCTGCCGGTCGGACCAAGAAGCAGAATATTGCTTTTCTGAATTTCAATATCGTCATTTTTTTCAGAAAATTCGATACGTTTGTAGTGGTTGTAGACCGCTACCGAGAGAATTTTTTTGGCGCGCTCCTGACCAACGACGTACTCATCGAGAACTTCCTTGATTTCTGATGGTTTCGGTAGATTCTTGCCGCTACCGGCAACAGAGTGATCCTGCCGCGCCTCTTCATCAATAATGTCGTTACAGAGTTCAATACACTCATCACAGATATAAACCGTTGGGCCGGCAATGAGCTTTTTGACTTCTTCTTGTGATTTTCCACAAAACGAACAGGTCAGATGGCTGTTTTCTTCTTTAGAACTCACCTGGTGTACCTCCATTACTCCTGACGACCGGGTTTTTTCTTAACAATGTCGTCGATGATACCATAATCGCGCGCATTTTCGCTATCCATGAAAAAATCGCGCTCTGTATCGGCAGCAATCTTATCGAGTTCTCGCCCACAATGACGTGCGAGAAGCTCATTCAAGGACTCGCGCATACGCAGAATTTCACGGGCATGAATATTAATATCAGAAGCTTGTCCCTGAAAACCACCGAGGGGCTGATGAATCATAATCCGTGCGTGAGGCAATGCGTAGCGCTTACCCGGAGCACCGGCGGCGAGGAGAATCGCTCCCATACTGGCGGCCTGACCGACGCAGATGGTCGAAACGGGAGACTTGATATACTGCATGGTATCGTAGATGGCCATTCCTGCTGTCACCACCCCTCCGGGTGAATTGATATAAAGGTGAATATCCCGGTCCGGGTCTTCCGACTCAAGAAACAACAACTGGGCGATAATCAGGTTGGCCATGTGGTCTTCGATGGCACCACCCAAAAAAATGATCCGGTCTTTAAGTAGACGCGAATAAATATCGTAGGCACGTTCGCCACGTCCGCTATCTTCGACAACCATCGGCACCAAAGGCATGATCAGGACTCCTTTTCTGCGTCTTCAGAGTCGTTACCATCCGCTGGAGACTTCGGCTCAACCTCGGTCACAACGGCTTTATCCAACAAAAATGCAGAGACTTTCTCCTGCAGCAATTGCCCCTTGAGACCACGTAACGCCTGATCATTTTCGAAGAATTTTTTTACCTGCGCAAGCGGCGTATTGCTCTGCTCGGCAAAATCAGCGAACTTCTGCTCAACCTCGGCCTCTTCGACAACAATTTGCTCCTGCTTGGCAATCGCATCAAGAAGCAGCTCACCCTTAACCTGCTGCGTCGCCATGTCCCAATAGGTTTTGTTGAAGTTTTCGTCGTTCATCCCCAACATTTCCAGCGACATGCCTTGAGCTTTCAGCCGCTGTGAAAAACTGTCCTTAAGATACATCAGCTGGTTGGTAACCATCCCGTCGGGCAGATCAAAAGGATTTTTTTCAAGCAGGGCGTTCATCAGATTTTCCTGCAACTGGCTGTCGATCTGTTGCTGCTGCTGAGCCTTCAAGTTGTCACGGATCTTTTCCTTGAGTTGTTCCAGACTGTCCGCGTCCATCTCTTTAGCGAAGTCGTCATCCAGGACAGGGATTTTCTTTTCCTTGATTTCCTTGAGCAGGACTTTGAAAACAGCATCTTTACCCGCCAGACTCTCGGCACCGTAGGCTTCCGGGAAAGTGACGTTGACGTCCTTTTCCTCATCACGCTTCATGCCGACTACCTGAGCCTCAAAGCCGGGGATGAAGCTGTTGGAACCAAGCTCGAGTTGATAATCCTGTGCGGCGCCGTTTTCAAAGGCTTCACCATCTATATAACCGGTGAAGTCAATCACAACGGTATCATTATCGCGGGCGCTATCGGACGGTGCTGCAACCAGTTGCACTTTGGACTGCAGCATCTGCTCCAGTTGCTGATCAACTGCAGAATCATCAAAAACCAGCTTTTCCTTTTCCAACTCGAGGCCGGTATAATGCTGTGCCTTTATTTCAGGGCGTACCTCGACTTCCGCTTCATAAGAAAAGGCCTGCCCTTTTTCAATCGCTCCGGTCTGTACGACTTCAGGCTGAGAAACAGCTTCAACTTGATGATCGATCATTGCTTTATAAAGACTATTGTTGATCAATGACCCGATAGTGTCGTAATGGGCCTTAGGACCATATTGCTGTTCAAGAATCTGCTTGGGCACCTTGCCTTTGCGAAACCCCTTGATATTAGCGGTCTTGGCGATTTTTTTAAAAGCGCCGTCAAGTTCACTGGCAACCAGATCAGCATTCACTTCGATGGTGAGCTTCTTTTTGATCGGACTCAAATCTTCGACTGTTACATTCATTAATTAACTGTCCTTCCTGATTTGCAATATTTGCATCATTGGGATATGGAGATATGGGCAGATAGCAAAACCCGGTGAATTGAATTAAAAGAGTAACTATTCAGCACTATCCTTGCGCAGGGTCGGGGGTCATGGATGACCCAACGGGAAACAATCGCGTCCCTTGACATAGGATTCCCGATCCGGTGCTGAACAAATACTTAAAAGCTAACCTTAAAGTCTGGTGCGGATGGGGAGACTCGAACTCCCACGCCTTGCGGCACTAGATCCTAAGTCTAGCGTGTCTGCCAATTCCACCACATCCGCACAACATCAACACGACAAGCAACAATGCTCACCCCCCATACCCACCCGGTCTGACGGGCTAACTGAGTGTGGAAGATGAGCACTGTTCACGTTTAAATGGGGTGAGTGAAGGGGCTTGAACCCTCGACATCTGGAGCCACAATCCAGTGCTCTACCAACTGAGCTACACCCACCAGAAAAACTTCGGTATTATATGAAAAAAATAACAGCTTGTCAAACAAAAATGGCGCGCCAGGAGGGATTCGAACCCCCGGCCTACGGATTAGAAGTCCGTTGCTCTATCCAGCTGAGCTACTGGCGCTTAAGTCTTTTGCATGCGTATCTGCAAGGGGTGGTTTCTAGCATGCTGATAAAAGATTTGCAACGAATATTATGACCACTTGGATAGTGTAAGCACCCATTTAATCTCGTTTGCTATCCTCGTCATCCCTCGCCCTGCAAGGGTTTTGGGCACAGATATCGACTGGTCGAGCAGCGGCAATATGTGGATCCTGACGGAA
The DNA here is from genome assembly GCA_019429255.1 of Desulfuromonadales bacterium. Lineage (GTDB taxonomy): Bacteria > Desulfobacterota > Desulfuromonadia > Desulfuromonadales > Geopsychrobacteraceae > Pelovirga. The sequence continues at coordinate 17,628 of JAHYIY010000018.1, forward strand.
AGGATCCACAGGAATATTCGTCCTGACATCTGTAGCGTGATTTAACGTTCTCTGCATTAGATCAAACAGATAACCAAAGCCCGGGTCATCGGCAAAGGGGTCGTTATCCCGAACGTAGCTGATCCATGCTGCAGACGTTACCAGCGGATCCTCATCAAACAAATCGGTCGGTTTGACGCATTCATTGCGTGCGGCACAAACTGCCTGCTCAAGCAAGGCATAGCTGTAGAGCAAACTAGAAATCAATTCCTTTGGTTCGGGCATGCCACCACGGTACAAACGTGCCAACTGCTCCAGCCATTCTGCCGCCAGGCTGAAGTTCCTGCTTTCAAGCTGCTGTAATCGTGATGGCAACTCCCCACTCCTCGACAACGAGCAACTTACCTTGTCAGCAATCCTCTGTACACTGTTGAGATATTCAGTCGCAGCCCGTAACGACAACTCCTGAAATCGATCAATCAGCGCGGCAGTTGATTCCTGCTCTGTGCCGGGCAATCGATCAGCATACTGACGCAATGCTTCTGCACAGCTACTTAAACGTTGCAACATATCCCGTTGCCTATCGGCCTCATTCATAAAATCCTCGTAACGCAGCAAAAGAGTCACAGAAGCGCACCAACAAATTAACAGTGCTAAAAGCATACCCTTGTCAGCTCAAGGGCGACAACAGGGATAATTTAACTCGTTAACGACAAGAAAAACCGCATTGCGTACGTCCAGAGCTTCCGGATCAAGGCTAATTAACGCGTTCGTGCCTGTGAATTCAGGATAAAGTGGACAGGTACTACAACCCAACTCTCAACCACCTTGCCGTAGCGTTTTGCAGGGATAAACCGCCAACGGATGATGGCCCTGCGCGCAGCATCATCAAGGCTTTTATAGCCACTTGAATTTTTGAGTGTTATTTCAGCAACTTCACCGGTGGCAAGGACTCTGACATTGAACTCTACAGTCCCCTCCCAACCGCGGCGCCGGGCAATGCCCGGGTAGGATGGCGCAGGATGATGTCCATAGCGGGGTAGAGCTGACACTTGCAAAGCTACAGATTCGCCGGCCGTCTTTCCCGCCGCGCCGGCCGCCGGTTCTGCTGACGACCCCTCCGGGCGCGCTTGTGAAACCTGTGATAGTGACGCGGCCTCAGTTGCTACATGATGAATCGGCTGATGCAATGACAATGACATTTCTTCCGGCGAACGATGATCAATCGCCTCACGCAGCAACTGTGGCTGGTGATCTTCCGGCGGCAGGGATTTTTCGGCAGCAACGGGCCGCTGAATATCCGGCCTGGAGTTGCTATCGTCAACCTCGACCGCCAACCCCTGCACAGTCGGCTTATCGACCTGTTCTTGAGTGTCGCTTACTTCTTTTCTGTCGAGCGAATCAAGAGCAGAATGCGCGCTGGAATCAGTAGCAAAAGACTCCTGCGCGGCGGAAGCTGCCATGGCAGCATCGTCAGCAAACGAATCCACCTGCCGCTCCACCAGGGCAACACCGATACGGAATTCGTCGATTTGCTCGCTGCTGTTATCCAGGCTCAATGCCAACAGCACAAGATGCAGGACTGCCGCAGATATGACAAACCCTAGAATACGCATGGAACTTTATTGATATAACCTCGTCACGCCAACATCCGTTGTGCTTTTCATGTCATTCCGGTTGCTGATAAAACTCAAAAACCCCGTTATGGGTAACCGTACCATGGTGATTGCTGACCAGCAGATTATAGCGCCCCGGATAAAACGGTGCCGGCATGGTAACGTTTAAGCGGTTGCGCGACCGCAATCTAACGTTTTGGGCAAAGATAGGCAGCGGTATCGCCGATATGCCACTCGCATCCTGAAAAAAATACAGCAGACCATCATCGACAAGCAAAAACTTCGACAATCTGCTCAGCGGTATCGTACCAATCAACAGCGGTTGTGCCGGTCGCGTCACATCAACAAGATGAACTCCATTGCGTAGAGTAACAAGATAGACCAGATTTTGATGGAAACGCACTCCCTTAGCATATCCGGGCGGGGCAATGGTGCCGACCAGTTGGAGATTTGTTGGGTCACTGACATCGACGATTAACAATCCCGAGCGCCCGTTGGCGATATAGGCCAAGCCATCCTGCACATGGATATCGACCTGCTGGTCAAACTGTTGTGCCGGGAAAGGTGGACGGAATCGGTTGACCTTTTCGAGTTTGCCACTATCGTGGACGCGATAGATCAATAGACCCTGATCATAGGTCACACCCATCAGATAGTCATTCACTGCAACCATACTAACAATCTGTGGTGCTTCCACCTGATCAACAACATGCGCTGCGCCGATGTCGGCAACAGCAGTCACCTGCAAACCATTTCGAAGGGAGTAACTGATCAGATAATCATTGATGACCAGTAGGCGATTTGCCTCATTGTCAGGCCACTCAGCGAGCAGTTGTGGACTGGTGCGAATGGTCATATCAAAAACCCTGACGCCTGAGTTCATCTGTCTTACAAAAAGAAGGTTCTGATAACGGGCAAGAGAGGAACTCGGTGCTGGTGCATCGGCAAAAGGAGTAGCAATACCTTTTTGCTGATCAACAATTGCGACACCGCCAACACCAGCACGGTTTAAGCTAAGATAAAAAAATCCATCGACAACGATTCCATCGGTTACCCCCAGCAAGGAACCAATCCATTTTACTACCTGTCGCGATCGCAACTGCCGGCGATCAATTGTCAACAATCCTTCCAGGGATCCGGCACAATATAGATAGTCGCCGTTTTCTGCCAGAGTTTGCAGCCCCTCGGCAAATGACTTCTGTTCTGACATTGTCAGATCGCGCGTATCAAAAATGCGCACGCCGACACTCCGATCGATCAGATAGAGATGATTTTCCCCTCCGATCAGGCGCATGATGGAACCGAATTGATCCCAAACCTTAAGTAATTCCAGCTGACCCAGCCGAGCCGCATGCCCTAGTTCAAAAGCCCAGAGACTGTCTGTCAACGCAACGTAGAGCACCGTATTTTTCACCAGAACCGCACGCACAACAGATTCAAAACGCAACTGGTCAATCAGGGACAATGCGGTGGGATCACTGCAATCATAAAGGTAAAGTATGCCGCTGCGATCATGGAGAAAGAGTTGATTACCACTGAAGGCCATCCCTCTGACAGTAGTTGCATGATGTAGCTGACCCACCTGCCGAAACCGGGCGCTATCACTCGCATCATAAACCAGCAAAGACTGTGAGAGATTATTCACATACAGATAACCCGCGTGAAAATAACTGCTAATTACAGTATCACCGGTCCAGACTTCAGCCTCAACCCTGAGTCCGTTTTCCTGCAGAGCCATGACAACCAGCCCCAGGCGACCGCAGGATACAAAAACCTTGCCGCCACCATAGTGCAGATCAACAACCGAACGTCCGGGTAGATAGGTTTCGAGTATACGGGGTGAGTCGGGGACAGAAAGACTGATTAATTTCAAACCATCGTTGCTGCCAAGAAGCAGAAAATCGCCGACTATCAGGCTGGAGTTGTAATAACCATCCAACGGGTAGCGATTGACGATCGAATCCTGGTTACTGACATCCAAGACCAGGCTCACCCTGGTATCGCGATCAAAACCACTGCCGTCAAGCTGAAACTTTACGTCTGAACCGAGCGGTAAGCGCTGGATGAGCGGAGCATGAACCACCAGGTTCCCTGTCGTGCCAAGATATTTTTGAAATATTCCACCAAACCAGAGCAGCAGAACAACACCCAGGACAATGCAGGACAATAGTGCAATTAAAGGCAACGAGCGCTTCATCTGGTTACCTCCTCGACGGCCATGGAGGGATCACTGTCGGCTTTTGTCAGTAATGGATCGAGAATCTGATGCAACGCAAGCTTAGAGACCGGCTTATCAAGGTAACCGATAACTGGCAAGGTCAGCAGATCTGCAGGTTTATGCTCACCGATTAGACAGCAGGGTGGCAGCTCTTCTTTTAACTTCAGCAGCTGGTCAAGGTTCTTAGCTGTAAGCTCAGAAGTATCAAGAATCATCAGAACAACATCATTATGACGACACATGGCCATAGCATCATGGATATCATCTACGCAATCCGGCACAATCTGCCACGCTGCCAAAGTCAGCCGCAGTAACTGCCGCTCAGCGGCATGACGGCCAAGATAAATCACTCGATGAGTACTAAAATTGCCATGGACATCGATGTCGGCAACAGGTTGCAGGGGCACAGCCGGCCCAGACACTTCACATGGTTGAACAGGGATGCGCGCAAGCAATTCAAACAAGTTGCGCCAGGTAAAGGGCTGATGGAGTAGCACCACATGATCAACCACCGGCATCTTAACCGTCGAATCACGGCAGACCAGCACAAGCTGCCTGGTTAGTTCCGTCAACTGAGCACAAAAGTCTTGTTCGTCACGTTGAATGTACCAGTCGTGGTCCAACAACAGGAGATGACAAACAGATCCCACGCGTTGTAGATCCAGCAACAACTGGTGACATTCTACTGCAGAGGGGGCATGGACTACGTCAGCACCTAACTCGGTCAGTTGCCTTTCGAGCACAGACGCTGAGGGTGATGCAGCAACGGCAACAATGACCTGAGTACCAGACAAGTCAGTCACGGCGGCAGAGTGATGATGCTCAAGCAACAATAGGGACAATTCAACGGTGAAACAGCTACCAGCAGCAGGACAACTTGCAACACTGACCCGGCCATCCATCAAATCGACAAGCTGTTTGACAATCGACAATCCCAGACCGCTGCCGCTGCTGATTTCTGAAGACAGATCATTGTGTTGATAAAAACTATCAAAGATACGCTGGCTGGTTGTCGCGTCCATACCAATACCGGTATCTTCAACCGCAATGATAAATCGCCCTTTCCCCTGATGTTCCGGAATCAATTGCAACCGCGCAGTAATCGACCCTGCTGGGGTAAACTTGATTGCGTTGCCAATCAGATTCATTACAATCTGCCAGATTCTCGCCCGATCCCCGCGCGCCGCAACAAGTGCCCCCCGGGGGATGTCAGCAAGAAGTTCCACCCCTTTGGCCTGAGCCTGGGGCGCCAGCAACTCAACCACCTCCTCGACAATTCGGGCCGGTTCAATTTCATCAATATCCAGTTCCAGCACGCCCGCCTCAATACGCGCAATGTCAAGGACATCGCTGATCAATGCGAGCAGATCGTTGCCCGATTTATCGACGGTATTTACCAATATGCGCTGCTGCTCCGACAGCGGGGTGCGCTGCAGCAGGCCATTCATCCCCAGCACACCAATCAATGGCGTTCGCAACTCATGGGTCATTCGTGACAAAAACTGCGATTTAGCCTCATTTGCCGCTTCAGCCTGGCGGCGCGCCTTTTTCAGCTCAAACACAGCAGCACGTAATTCCGTCGTGCGCTGATCAACCGTTAACTCCAAATGGTCCTGATAACGGGCCTGTTGGCGTTGGTAATTCTCCACCTGATCCAGTATATGATTCAAACCGTCAACCAGTTGAGCAATTTCATCGTTGCTCATTTTTGTCGCCCGGACCGAATAATCCTGTTGAACTGATATTTTCTCCATTACCCCGGCAAGATTCAGCAAAGGCTCAGAAATCGGCTTTTGCAGACGACCGGCAAAAATCCATGAAAAAACAAACAACAACATCAGCGCCAGGGTCGTGCCGAAGGCAACACCACTTAACCGTCCATAAAGGGCGTCAAGGTCACTGAGCACATAAAGTGTGCCAACCCGTTTTCCTTCATAGAATATCGGGGTAAAAATACCGAGATGAGAAAAGCACGAATTGATTCGTTCTTCTGTTGCCGTTGTCCAGTAAGCTTTGTTATCAGCGGCGAAGTCGATTTCGAGAAACTTCCAGGCAAACGCAGAATTCTTCTGCGCTAAATATTCAGCAACCGGGTCGCCCTGACCATTGAACAGATACGCCGCATGAATATGTTTCTGGCTTGCCAAGGCGGCAAGAAACTTTTCTGTCTCTTGATATTGACTGAGGACCAGAGACTGACGGCTGCTATTACCAACGGCAGCAGTAAGTACCCGGAGTTCCTGAGCCAAGGCGGCTCTGGTGGCAAAGATCTCGGCGATCAGCACGACAAGGCTGACAATGACTAATAAAACCACACTGACCAGCATCAACAGCAGCGTCAGCTTGTTTTTAACAGATTGTCGTGACTGGATTTTAGCCATGAATGAGAAGTCCGGATATACTAATACTCAAGGTGTCACGACACCCTATCAATTCACGGCAAAAAAATGAAGTTATTAACAATGATGCTTTGGCAAAAAGCATCAGGTTGGGTGGCTAAGCGCAAAGCGCCACATGCAAGGCGTGCCAAGGTTGAACCATGAGACCTGCTTACATCAAAGCAGTGAGATGATGGCGACTGTTTTTTAGACTGGCGCAGCAGTTGATGAGTTTTTTTGCGCCGCCATCAACAATGGCAAGGCGTCTGTTGCGCATTTCAGCTTTCAGCCACAAGCTGATTGCGCTATTGCCGCCACTGTTTTAGAGTGTCCCTCAAGCCCACTTAAGACCTAACACAACATAAAAACGAGCACACTGTATCCAACCTGCTGACCGGAGTTTTCTTTCCCATGAGCAAAAAAAACCACATTGCGAACAAATCTGCTGCAGTGCCGGTGGCTTTCCATCAGATGCCCCTTAAAGAACAGTTACTGCAGATCCATCAAGCACAAGGCAAAGAAAAATACCATCTGATCATTAACAGCAGTAAGCCGGAAATTGTTGTTCCGCGGCTACATCCCCAGGAACTCTATCTGACCGTTAATGAAATCGGTGCGCAAGATTCATTGGAATTGATTTCCCTTGCCACCCCGGCCCAGATTACCTTGATCCTCGACCTGGATTGTTGGGATCTGGATACCCTGAACCCGGAAGCAGCACTAAACTGGCTGGAGTTCCTGTCCAACTGCGATGAAGAAAAAATCCGCCAGTTAGCACGTGAGACTGAACCGGAAATTCTCGCCCTGATGCTCGGCAAACATCTGACCATTATCCGCGGCCTTGAAGCCTACGATGATGACGATGCTGAAAACGCCAAGCGCATGGAAGCCATTTACGACATTGAATACAAATCAGACGACGCAGCAAAGATCCTCGGGTCCCTGTTCAACATCTGGCAGGAACGCGAACAGAATCATTATCTGCAGATTATGGAAATTATTCGCAGCGAAAGCATGTCAATTCTCGAGGAAGAGGTTTACCAAAGACGCAGCGACCGTCTGCTCGACCTGGGCATTGTTCCGACCATGGACGCCAGAGTGATCTATACCAGGACGAATCCGCAAACATTTGTCGTTGGCGATAAACAGGACTTTCGTCTCGAGGCAGACAACCTGCCTAATCCGCTGGCACTGCTTAAAAGCGCGACCCCGCATCATTTTCTGGCCGCGGTTCTTGAAGAGGGTATCCCCCATGAACTGGCCTGCGAAATGTTGCACCTGGTGAACCGCAAATTCAGCGCCGATCAGATCGATCTGTCGTCAACGACAGAAGTGCGTGAGGCAATGCAACAAACCTACGATATCCTCAATCTGGCGTTGGAGTATCTCGCCGGCAAGGATCTCAACCAGGCTACAGAAATTTTTCATACCACCTGGCTGCAGCGCCTGTTCCAATTGGGCCACAGTCTGATATCTCGTGAACAGGAACGTGCTGCTGCAATAAAAAAATACTCACATGTCGGATTAATGGATGAATCTGCAACCCTGTTCATCGACCTGTTGACCCAGCAACCTCCTCGTCATTATTGCGAAGGCTGCGATGCCTGCCCCAGTGAAATCCGTGCTATCAACACAATAGAGCAGATTCACCATATTGATGAGCGCTTGACTCAACTGGAAAGGATCCTTGATCGGCTTAACTAAAGTCCAGCCTAAAAAGGACGGTTAGACGCGGTAAAGAACCTAATGAGGCCAAACCACCTGGCCGGTTGACGCTAAAACTTCGTTCTTAATGAGAAATAATGCGTCTTCTGTTCAGCGCTTAACAGCTCTACTAACTCTCTGAATCTGCACAGATATCGGCTAAGGACCTGACCACTACCCGAGGCTGAACGACGGTTATTAACCTTCCGCCCCCCCTTGCATTTACCAAACCACATGATATTAATTTATTAGGTTATCCACTTCGCTCCAGCATAACAGTTAGAAGATCGCGACCGATGCGACTTGCTAATAATCTGGATCCTGCGACTTCGCGCAGGATGACACAGAAGGACGATGATGGAAAAAACGGGCGTCATTCTGCGCGAAGCGAGGCGTAGGCGCAGAATCCATATCCTGTTTTCTGATTTACTGGAGTCAAATAGCTAACCAGATTAATTTATTCAAGCAATTTCGCAATTTTATCAAGGAGGAACGAATCATGAATGGATGGATGAAATTTTTCACGGGGTGTGCACTCATCGCCCTTGTCAGTGCCTGCGCGCCGGTACCCCAACCACCTTTACAACCGCTGACAGCACCAGCTGTTAACAGTGGGGGCAAGGCTGCCAAGATCGATAACTTCCAGATCATTATCGACTCATCGTTGAGCATGGAAGAGGGAGGAAAATATTTTATCACAGCCAGGGACATTGCCAGTCGTATTAACCAGGGGATTCCAGCCGACCTGACCTATAATTCAGGCTTGCGTACTTTTGGCCACAACAGTTATCAATCGAAAAACCCAACTAATTTAATCTATGGTATGACCCGCCACGATCGTCAGACTTTTCACGATCGCCTAGGAACAATCCAATACATTGGCGGCACCAGCCCCCTCGCAGCAGCTCTTAACGCTGCCACGCAGGATTTAAAAACCGCAGGCGGTAAATCCGCGATTATTGTCATCAGTGACGGCCTAGACATGGATAACGCACCTGCTGCAGCTCAACAGGCAAAGGAGCAGCTTGGTGACAACTTGTGTATTTACACGATAGCCGTTGGCAATCAGCGCAATTCCATGGGACATAAAGTACTTGAGAAAGTTGCCCAGGCCGGGCAGTGTGGCTTTGCGACAACAGCCGCCAACCTGGCTGACGCCGGTGCCATGGCACAGTTTGTTGCTACCGTTTTCCTGACTGAACCTGCCCCAAAACCAGCTCCAGCCCCGGTTGTGCTTGACAGCGATGGTGATGGTGTACCCGACCACCTTGACAAATGCCCCAACACCCCGCGTGGCGTTGCCGTTGATACCCAGGGCTGCCCGCTTGACAGCGATGGTGACGGTGTTGCGGACTACCTCGACAAGTGCCCTGGCACCCCGGCCGGTGTCCGGGTTGATACTGATGGATGTCCGACCGTCCTCTCTTTGCGCATCAATTTTGGTTTTGACAGCGCAAACGTTTCAACCGAGTTTGATAGTGAATTAGCCAAAGCTGCAGCCTGTATTAGCAATTACCCCGGCCACGAGGTTGCTCTCATCGGTCACACCGACAGTGCCGGTCCTGAAGCCTATAACCAGACCCTCTCCGAGCAGCGTGCGGTGGCAGTCAAGAATGCTCTGGTTGAGCGCTTCAATGTTCCGGCAGCAAAAATGGTCGCCCGTGGCATGGGCGAAGAAAAGCCGGTTGCCGACAATAAAACCGAAGAGGGGCGGGCATTGAACCGACGGGTTGATGTGGCCTGTGGTTACGCCGTCCAATAGTCTTCAGCAAAGGATTTAACCACCAAACCAACAAAGAAACGGCCGGGAATTCCCGGCCGTTTCTTTGTTGGGCAACACGATGACAACCTGCTTATAATATCAATTCCTCTACCTCAACACCCGACGATGCTTTGGTGACATAAATAAACAGGATAATTTGTCGCCCGGACGCTTCGGGTAAATGATAAAAAAGGCTGCTGAAAAACTGCACCTTGCCGTCACGGTCTAATTCGCTCAATTCCTCTTTAACGCGCCGGCGCACCCGCGCCTGTTCATCCGGTGTAAGGTCCTGATTGAAAAAATCAGGGGCGGAACCGCTGACCACCCGTTCACTATGAGCGTAATCGCGAGCCAGACATTCTCTCAGACCCATCAGCACATCCCCACAAAAACGCTGCGCCAGATAACGATTCAACTCGTAAGCTACTTGCCGTAAAGCCCGGCTACTGGCATGCAACTGTTGTTCGCTCCAGAAACGATTCAGATCGTCCAGGCAGCCTGACAATGAACCCGCCCTGGCCAACAGTGCAGCGATCAGCCGGGGGAACTTATGGCTGTTGACCAGCAGATCGTTCAAGCGGGCGATGCCACGCACCCGCTCAAGGTCCGCAAAGCTCCATTCCATCGTGGCAAGCACGGTGTAAGGGGGCGCCGGGTCATAGCAGATACCCTGTGCTACTGACTCGCGGCGCAGTGGCGCCCCTGGTAGCAGTTTCACCAGTTCTATCTGCAGGTGATCAGCACCCAAGGCGTAGGTCCAGTCGAGGGCGGCAAAGAATTCCAGCAGACCACCGCCCGGCAGACCGGCTATCAGATCGAGATGGAGATGAATGCGGGTACGTTCGCGCAGGGCGCGAACATTAGCGGCCAGCAGATCCACCGACATGGTACGGGACACGCGCTGCAAGGTTTCCGGCAGGACCGCCTGAACCCCGATTTCAAACTGAAACATCCCGGCTGGAACTTTTTCCAAAAGTTGGAGTGTTGCTTCGTCAAGAAGGTGGGCTCCCATCTCAAAATGAAATGAACTTGAACGGTTGTGTTCAAGGATGAAGCGGAAGATCTCACGAGCGCGTTCGGCGTTGTAGTTGAATGTGCGGTCGACAAACTTGATCAACTTGATCTGCTGGTTCATCAACAGCCCAAGGTCAGCCTTGATGCGCTCCATGGAGAAAGAGCGGACCTGGGTGCTGCGGGCACTCAGGCAAAAACTGCAACGGTACGGGCAACCACGGCTACTCTCGTAATACACCAAGCCACGGGTCAGAGCGACCAGCCCGGCAGCAAAGGGTGACGGTAACTGGTCGAGGGGATCAAGCAGACTCTCCTGCTCTGTAGCATGTTCACCCGGCAGTTGCACTCCGGGAAGCGGGGTTGGCTGCTCGCCAGCGCACCAGGCACTCAGCAGGTGCCGTAAGGGAACCTCCCCTTCGCCGCAAATAATCGCATCTACCGGGTACTGCTGAAAAAAATCAGCCGATTCAAAAGAGATGTCCGGACCACCAAGCACTATCCGACAGTCAGGGTTAATCTGTTTCAAACAGCTGACCAGCTCTAATGTCGTCACCCGGTTCCACAGATAGACGGAAAAACCGACCACGCTGGCCTCAGCCGCAACAATCTGGGCGAGGAGGTTTTCTTTGGGTTGATTGAGGGTTAGTTCAAGAATCTGAATCGTTGAACAAAGCGATTGGCAGTAAGCCTTGAGATAGGGCAAGGCCAGACTGGCATGGATGAAACGGCTATGCAGGGTGGTTAACAGGATCTTCATGGCGACAGATTACCCGATTGCCCACCCCCAGCCAAGGATTAAGAGAAAGGTATCTATTCAGCACCGGGCTGGGAATCCTATGTCAAGGGACGCGATTGTTCCCCGATGGGTCATCCATGACCGCTTTTTGTCGCCGTCCATGGCGACAAAAACCCTTGCCATAGGATCCCCAACCCTGCGCAAGGATAATGCTGGATAATTACAGATAAATGAATATATCTCAGGGGCAGATCAAACCATCCCTGATCTTGACGGTCCGTTCGGCGCGGGCAGCGAGCTCCGGGTTGTGGGTAATCATAATGGTTGTCAACCCCTCATCACTCAAGCGCCGTAAGATAGCAAATATTTTTTCGCTGTTTTCCGTGTCCAGGTTGCCGGTAGGCTCATCCGCCAAGAGTATCGCCGGATCATTGACCAGACCGCGGGCGATGGCGGTGCGCTGCATCTCGCCACCGCTCAGCTGGGCAGGAGCATGATTGAGGCGATGTTCCAGACCGACCATTTCAGCCAGTTGTTCAATCTTTTTGCGCTGCGCCGGTTTTTTACTGAAGAGTAACGGCAGGGCAATATTGTCAAAAACGCTTAAGCCGGGAATCAGATAAAACTGCTGGAAGACAAAACCGATCTTCTCGCGGCGGATCTTGACCAGTTGTGATTCGGGCATACTGGCGGTATTGACACCATCAAAAACAACATCACCGTTGGTCGGCTGGTCAAGGCAGCCGAGGATGTGCAGCAAGGTGGTTTTGCCGGCACCGGAAGGGCCGACGATGGCCATCAGTTCGCCGGCGTCGATGGTCAGGTTGACGCCCCGCAAGGCGCGCACATTTTCCACCCCGCGACGATAGGTTTTTTCGATATTCTTAAGTTCAATCATCCCTTGATCGCCTCTACTGGATTAATTTTTGATGCTTTGACCGCTGGATAAATGCCGGCACAAAGACCGATAACAAAGATAAATGCCACGCTTCCCAGGGCGACGATGGGCTCGAAACGGATCAGGTCGCCGGAAGGAACAAAGGGCATGACGGAGCGGACAAAGGTTTCAATCAATCGAGCACCAAGGGTGGACAAAACAATGCCGACGACACCACCGACCAGGGCAAGAATGGTTGTTTCACTCAGGATAATGCGGAAGATGTCCCAGCGTGAGGCCCCGACGGCGCGCATCATGCCGATCTCCTGGGTGCGCTCAAACACCGCCATGAGAATCGAGTTCATCACCCCGACGGCACTGATCAGGATGGCGATCAGCACGATGGCCAGACTTAAGGCCCGCGCTGCAGCGGCGAGATTGGAGACGGAATTCATGACTTCACCCATGGTGACAATCTGGATACCGGGTACTGATGAGGTCAAGGACTCGGTAATGGCGCCAATGCGGGTCGGATCATCGACCTTGACGCCGATGGCGGTGGCCGATTGGGGATAGCCGAGGAGGTTTTGGGCGCTTTGTATCGGCAGGTAGACAAAGGCATCATCCTGACTGCCGGAATAGCCGACAATGCCGGAAACGACCAGATCAACACCTTCTGCCGGCGAGGAGAAGTGATCGCCGGGCTTGAGGTTGTCATGTTGGGCAACTTCGTAACCAAGCAGCACCTCATGCTCGTGGCGCGGGATCGTGCCGGTGATTTCCCACCCGGGCTTAATCGCTTCGAGCACGTTCATCTCAATGCCGTAGATCAGGTCGATCTTGCCCCGTTGCTGGTCGGGCAGTTGCGCCACCAGAATCGGGGTTGCCAGATCAATACCGGCGGTCTGCTCGACATGCTCCATCACTCCGGTATCGAGAAATTTGGGGATAACCGCGCCGTGCAATACCAGCGCGGCGACCTCGTGGGCACAGCCGGACGGTACGATCATGAAATGCAGACCGGTGCGCTCCAGCTCAACCGCCAGGCCTTCGGTGAACCCTTTATTGAAGGATAACACGGCGAACAGTACACCAACCGATGCGGCAATGCCGAGCATGGTCAGTAAGCTGCGGGTACGGTGGCGCAGGATATTTTTGGCCGCAAGTTTCACATAGCTGGTCATTTCACTTCAACCCCGGTGGCAATCAGCAAGAAAGCCTGCTGGGATCTGGCGACGGTACCAGTGGCGATGGCCGTTCTGTTCGGTAATGAAGGCAACTCAAAGCCGTTGCGCGCCAGGTCGATATAGACCTGGCCGGTGTCATCCTGCAGATAAAACCAGCAGCCATTGGAGGCGCACTGACTAACGATGCGCCCTTCCAGGGTCACCGTTTGCCCCATCAGTTCCGGGCGTAAAAACATGTCCTTAACCTGTACCTTGGGAGCAGCAGGATCAACCCCGGCGCCGTATTTGTTATCGCCGCCACTACAGGCCGCCAGGAACAGGGAAAATACCAAAACAGACCCGAACAAGATTTTTTTCATGAGCAAAACTCCTGATGATCAAGCTAAACCGCACAGGGTTCAGGGTATCCACAGACAACGGGCAATCTTTTTGTCTGGTAAAATGATAAAGAAAACAATCAGATTTCTTCTATCAAATACAAGCATTATTGTAAAGGAAAAGCGCTCAATGGACACCTTATTTGGGGGAATATACAGTTACCAAGTGTGCCTTTGTTCAGTGGCACTGGAGGTTCTCGTCGACGCCCTTCTGTGCTATATTCGGCGCCTGCGTGAAAAGGAATGAATCGATGAGCAGAAATAAAACATTTTTGACCCTGGTAGCTGATGAACGGGGCGAGGTATTTGAGCATCCGGATCTCCTCATGGCGGGAATGAACGGCCTGACTTTGTGCCAACCGGACCCGGACGAGATGATTCCATTGCCGGAGGGCAGTCGCCTGTTTACCATTCCCAAGACGCCACCCATCGGTTTTGATCGTCGTAATGGTCAGCAAAAAACTGTGACCCGGATGCCAAAATCATGGGGCGGAGGTTCTCTCCAGGCGGTTTCTGCTTTTGTCACGCCGGCTTTTACCCGCACCCTGTTGCCGGCCGCCGATTATATGAATAAACCGGTTGAACTCACCCTCTGGTCCTATACCGCTGTCGGCTGGTGTGTTGAAGAAGAGTGTTTCTATGTAGCGGCCGTTCGGGTCGATCGCAACCGCCAGTGGGAGCCCCAGCACTTTGACGATCGCCAACTGGAGCCACTGGTGCGTCAGCGCCTTGAGCGTGAAGCTGACAATCGGCTGCTGGTACAACTGTCGCGCTGCGCCCTTGATTATCACTGCTTTGCCGCCAAGAATCTATTTTTTGGCCGCTGGGAAGCTCCCTTGCCCTGTTCGCCTGTCTGCAATGCCCAATGTCTCGGCTGTATTTCCCTGCAGGACGAGCCCAAAGCCTGCCAGGCCAGTCAGGATCGCATCGATTTCGTCCCGACCGTTGAAGAAATCTGTGCCGTAGCTGTCCCTCATTTACAAACAGCCGAGAACGCCATTGTCTCCTTTGGCCAGGGGTGTGAAGGCGATCCGATCATGCAGATCGATACCGTTACTGCTGCGATCAGACAGATGCGCCGACAGACCGACCGCGGCACCATCAATTTCAACACCAACGCTTCTATACCCGCTGCCATCGACCAGCTCGCTGCAGCCGGGCTCGATTCCATCCGCGTTTCCCTCAACTCGGTGCAGGAACATTTCTACAACGCCTATTACCGTCCACGCTGTTACTCCTTTGCTGATGTGCTGGAGTCGATCCGCCGCGCTAAGCAACAGGGTCTCTTTACCATGCTCAACTATCTGGTTTTTCCGGGAATCACTGACCGTGAGGATGAAATGGCAGCCTTGCTGAAACTGGTAGATGAAACAGGAATCGATCTGATTCAGATGCGCAATCTGAGCATTGACCCCCTGCTCTACTGGTCAACCCTGGGTGCCGAAGGGAAAGGGATCGGCATGAAGAAGATGCTCGATCTGCTCAAGCAAAAAATTCCGCGCCTTCAGTATGGCTACTTTAACCGTACCCGTGAACATTTTTATCCCCCCGGTTTTGAGAACGACTGGCCGCTACCGGCGCAGCTGTGAAGCTCCCCGGCCGGTAACAATTCGACATAGCCGGTGGCAGCGGACATAAAAGCAGTAAAATCTTCCTCCAGCTTTTCGCGATGTTGATGCAATTGCTCGAAGCCTTGGGCCAGGGGAATTTTGTGATTCAGTCGTTGTTCCAGACGCTGCAGCACCCGCCCAACGACTTCCTCCTGTCGATAGGATGTCAGCCAGTCCCCTGCTATCATTCGCGGTAATTGCTCCTGCAGACTTAGCGGCAGATAGTGATGACAGACGTGCAGCCCCCTATATACACCATGAGCAAATTCCGGCAATAGCTGCAAAGAGTAGTGCTCCCATTGGCAGGCTAGAAAATGATCGTAGAACACGTCTACCAGAATACTGCGACCATGGCCGAAAGAGGGACAAAGACGCCGGCGACTGGCCTGGAAAGGTGGGCTGTTAAGAGTAAAGGTGTCCAGCCGGCGGTGAAGCTTAAGGTGGGTTACCAGGTCATCCGGCAGTTCGCCAAAATGACTCCCTTTGAAAAAATCACCCATCAGTGTGCCGGCCCAGGCCAGCGGCCGCGGCGCGGAAAAATACAGATGGGCCAGATAATTCATCAGAATCACCTGTTGTTATCAGCAGAGTTTTTCAAGAGCGGAAGCCAGATCCTTACCTAAACGCTGATCGGAACGGTCAAGCTGTAACAGGTACCGGCAGAAACCCTGCATTAAATGCTGATGTTGATCCCGAACAAAACGCCGGCTGAGCATGTCGAGTTGAAAGAGAGGGTCGTCATCCGTCACCACCAGTGCGAAAAAAGTAGTAACCGCCGTATCCAGATCGTTCGTATCGACTGACAAACAGATAAGCCCGGCCATGGAGAAAGGATCACGGCCAAAGCCGATGGCGCGCCGATAAGACCGGGCGGCCTCTTCCTTCATGTCAAGGTGATAATAGGCATCGCCCATGCGGGTATGCAGGATCTGAGTGCCGTCGGAATCTTCAAGGATCTTCCGCCAGATTTCAATAGCCTCGTGATAGCGCCGATGCCAGCGGTAACAATTGCCCAAACCATAGAGGGCATAGGGGTTATCAGCGTCGATCTCAAGGGCACGGCGAAAATAAATTTCAGCCTGGTCAAAATCAGACAGTCGCAAGCACAGTTTGCCGAGGATGGTGAGGATATGCAGAGAGCTACCGCCAAGAGTCAGAATCTTTTCATAAATCTGAATAGCTTCGGCGTCTTTACCCAGACGATGCTGTAAGTCCGCCAGTCCCGCCAGGGCGAAACGATCATCCGGAGCGAACTCAATAATGTTCAGATACATTTGCTCTGCTCGCTCAAACTGCAGCAGCACCTTGGCACTGTCGGCAATCCGCGACATCACATGCTTGTCGAGTGACCGCAGGCGCAGATAGCGCTCCCACATGCTGATGGCATCGGCATGGCGATTCAGTTTCTTGTAAACATCACCGAGTCCGCGCAAGGCAAACAGGTTGTTTTCATCGATGTGCAGAAGCTTCTGATAACAGTCTTCAGCGAGCTCGAAGTTCCCCATCTCGCGACTGGCATCACCCATTCCAGAGAGCAGGTAGGGATTTTCCGGTTCACTCTCCAACCCCAGAAAAAACAGCTGACAGGCTTCGTCATATTTGCGTGAACGCAGCTTCTGACGCCCCTGTTTCGACAGCTCAATAACCGACAATTCCTCGACCGGTACGTCTTGTATGTTACCTGCTCCCACTTTTAACTCCTGATTTTTCATGCCCAGCTATTTTTTGACCCAGTAGCCGCTGATATTCCCTGCGACACCAATTTTCCAAGGCAATCATTTTATGTAACGGTTGACGAAAATCGACCGTGCCGGCAGCAAACACCCCGTGACCATAAACAACACCGATTCCATCTGCCATGACCGGTGCCAGGTTTTTGGCAATCCCGCCGGCGCCAACCTCACCGGCGACAACGGGAACGGTCCCGAGATATCTGACCTGCGGACAGTCTTTCCAGCAATCAGCAATATGGCACCCCTGTTCATCGCAGAGCAAACTCATAAGGACGGTAAATTTCGGATGGCCGTGAAGAATTACCGTCGCTCCGGTGGCTGCATAAATGGCGCGATGGGCCGGCAGCTCACTGGATGCAGTAAGCCCCGCGGTGGTGGAATTATCGTCCGGCACCAGATCAACACAGCCGGCTAATGCATCAAGGCTGGCACCGGTCTGGGAAATCATCAGCTGATTGTTCACATGGCAGGATATATTGCCGAAAAAAGAATCAACCAGGTGCAGTTCTACAGTACGCTGTCCCGCCTGTTCAATCGCCTTACGCACAGCATGTTCATCAGCAAAGGGTCCAGCGGCAATATCGTCCAGCAGCTGCGGGATAGGATGAGCGAGCTGTTCGAGCAAGGGGCCCAGTTCCACTATTTCAGCACACCGTGGCTCATCCTGCAACAAATGCAGCAGATAACCAACAAAAAGCGCATGATAGAGGGTAGAAAAGTTGACATACCCCTGCTCTACGGTCACCGACCCAACGGCAATGATCCCAACCCCTTCCACCAGCACGCCTTTGCGCTGTCCCAGGAGTCCGGCAACGTCTGCCCAGTCAATCCGGCCATGGTGCCGGCGCACCAGAGGGATATCATGAAGAAAGGTACGGGTTTCTGTATCAAGCGGAGCGATGCGCTGGGACTCCGGTGCCAGACAGAGTGGATAGAGATTCTGAAACGGCAACCAGGGTTCGCCTATCACCAGAGCAATAGACTTGACTTCTGAGAGTAAGGCGCGCCCGATCCGACACAGATCGGTCGCACCAGCTTCGCGGATCAGATCATCCTGTGCCACCAGGGCGACGCGCCCCTGGCGCACGGCACCATCGCGTTCAAGCTGATGTCGATATTTTTCTACTTGTCTGATCACAGTCGATTTTCCAAAAAATGGGAAGGCACCTGCCCCCTGTCATCCAGTCCACGCAGACGGTAATAGCGCGCCCGCTCGTCCAGAAAGCGCTGCCGGTCAATTGCCGGTATGGAAATTCCGTGACCACTGGATCCTGGTTCCTGAAAAAAACGTTCCGGCAGCATGTCATCCGCGCTGGTAAAACCGTTCATCTGATTGTAATAACGTTCCGACAACCAGATCCGCTCACCGCCGGCGAGCAATTGTGTCGCTGTAAAATCAACACCGGTTACCGCGGTTAGCAGCGCTGCATATTCTTCCAGCCCGGCGGCCAAAAAAACAAAACGGCAGGCCACCAGAGAATCTCCCACGACATGAGTGTTTTCGGCAACAATATTCATCCATGCCTTGCCGGCAAAATCGAAGCGGTCGCTGGCTACCGGCTTACGGAGTATTTCATGGGCTACCGGATAGGCCGGGAGGTGGCAGGCACCCCGATTACTGGTAGCATACGCCAGCGCCATGCCATAGGCTCCGCGCGGATCGTAGGCAGGAAGCTCGAGGCCTTTAACCGTCATCGCCAGATGCGGGCAGCCAAGCGCTGTCGTCAGACGCCGGGCGCCCTGGGCGAGCAGATCACCATCTTCCTGGCGCATGGCAATCTGCCCGAGACGATGCGGCAGATCTTCAGCACGGATACCTTCCCCTGATGCCTCGCTGAAGGCCGCTATAGTTGCTGCAGCAGAAAGGGTGTCCAACCCCAGATCGTTACAAAGCCGACAAGCCGCCACAATGATATCCAGGTCACTGATACCCAGCAGAGCACCGAAGTGGCTCAAGCTGCCGTGTTCGGGTAAACGCTGTTGATCCCTGGTTGCTTTCTTACAGGCAATCGGGCAGTCATGACATCCCTGGCTGACCGGCTGGTAGCGCCGACGCAAAGCGGGTGCCGCGTAGCGGGATGTTTCGGCAAAAAATGTCTCGCGAAAATTATTTGTCGGCACCATCCGCCGCTGAGCCAACAGATCGATGAGCGCCGGCGTGCCATATTCGGCAAAACCCAACTCACCAAAAATCACCGGCGCGGCGTTGAGTAGCCGCATGATATCATTGACGCTGCGCTCAACCCCTTCGGCATCGGCGACAACGACCGGCTTCTTTCCAGCAATCTGAATCCCTTTGAGCCGCTTTGCACCCATCACTGCGCCCAGCCCACCACGCCCGGCGGCGCTTCCCTCGGCAGTCATGATATTAGCGTATAAAACCTGATGTTCGCCGGCGGGGCCGATAATCGCCGCACCACCAACGGGTTTCAACGCGGCAAGGGTGTTACTGACGGGCAGCCCCCACAAATGTGTTGCCGATTCAATCTGCACCTGATCACCGGCAATCGACAGAAGTACCGGCGCTGCGCTGACTCCAGTGATTTTTAACGCATCGTATCCGGCCGCTTTAAGCTGCAAGGCCATGGCGCCGCCACAGGAACTGGCATGAATGGTGCCGGTCAAGGGTGAACGGGAGACAACGCTTAACCGCGCTGAGGCAGGAGCAATCGTCCCGCAGAGTGGGCCACCGGCAAAAATCAACGGCATGGCGGCGCTGAAAGGGTCGAGCTGATAAGTATCACGCAGCAAACGTACGCCCAGACCGCGGCCACCGATAGAGTCGTGCAGCAAATCGGCAGAAAGCGACTCTACCCAGCTTTTCTGATGGGTTAAATCGACAATGAGTAGACGACCACACCAACCTGCCAAGTTGCGAGGGGGGGTCACCTTATTCATCGGCAGTAATTTTCAATGAGAGATTCATCCGGATTCCCCAGCAATGATAACGTTAATGACCGGTAAATGTAGCAGTTCTTCTTTTACGCTGTCCATCAATTGGTTTTTTTGCACTTTTTCTGTATTCTGATGGTATCTATTCACTGCTGTCCCTCGCGCAGGGTCGGGGATCCTGTGGCAAGGGTGTTTGTCGCCATGGACGGCGACAACAAGCGGTCATGGATGACGAAAAGCGTCCCTTGCCATAGGAGCCCCGATCCGGTGCTGAACAAATACTTTTGATGCTTGTCTTTCTGTAACTATGCAACACGTAATCTGTTCAGCGGCTGTCCCTCGCGCAGGGTCGGGGATCCTGTGGCAAGGGTGTTTGTCGCCATGGACGGCGACAACAAGCGGTGATGGATGACCATGGATGACCCAACGGGAAACAATCGCGTCCCTTGCCATAGGAGCCCCGATCCGCTGCTGAACAGTTACGTCTTTCTTTTACTCAATCATGCCCCATTTGGGATCAGCAACAGGATGATACATCATGATCAACAACCAGCGTCTCAGTGACGAGTTCTTTCGCCTTGCTGCGATTGACAGCCCATCATATCGCGAAGCCCTTATCGCCGCCTATCTGCAACAACGCTTTTCACAGCTTGGTGCCGATGTGACTTTTGACACCGCCGGTGCCGCTATCGGCAGCGACAGTGGCAATATGATCGCGCGTTTTCCCGGTACCCGTGAAGGTGACGCTTTCATTATCTGTGTCCACATGGACACTGTCAGCCCGGCTGAAAATGTTCAACCACTGTTAAATGACGGGGTTTTCACCAGTGCCGGCGATACGATTCTGGGTGCCGATGACAAAGCCGGCATCGCCGAACTGATCGAAGCCATCGAGGTCCTCAGCGAAAACAATATCCCCTATGGCCCCCTTGAGGTCGTCATCACCGTTTGTGAAGAACGGGGGCTTTTAGGGGCAAAAGAGTTCGATTTTTCGACGCTGCAAGGCACTAAAGGAGTCGCTCTCGACACCACCGGCATTGACCGGATTATCAACCGTGCCCCCGCTGCCAACCGCATGAAGATCGACATTCATGGTCTTGAGGCGCACGCCGGCGTCTGTCCGGAACAGGGGATATCCGCCATCATGATTGCCAGCAGGGCGATTGCACGCATGACCTTAGGTCGTATTGATGAACACACCACAGCCAACATCGGCACCATCAACGGCGGTATCGCCACCAACATTATCCCCGGACTGGTCAGTCTGCACGGCGAGGTTCGCAGCCACCTGCCGGAACGCCTGCAGCAGGTCACCGAAGCAATCATCCGCTGCTGTGAGGAAGAGGTGAACAATAGCTCGGTGATGATTGACGGCGAAACCCGCCATGCAACCATGGCGATTGAAATCAAGGAAGATTTTCCCGCCATGCAGATAGCGGAAACAGCCCCCATCGTGCAACTGGTAATGAACGCCGGCAAGGCACTACAACGTCCTCAACAGGTTGCCGCCGCCGGCGGCGGATCCGATGCCAACATCTTTAATGGTCATGGTATTCCGATGGTGATTCTGGGAACCGGCATGAACAAGGTACATACGCCCCAGGAACAGGTTACGGTTGCCGACATGGAAAAGGTCACTGCGCTACTGGTAGAGGTTATCCGTAACGCCTGAATTTCTACTCATACATCAACCACAAGGAATCTTACATGGAAACTTCCAACGAACGGGTTATCAGCACGCGGCTTGACACCGTTACCCTGATTACCATCAATCGTCCCGAATCCCTTAATGCCCTGGATCAACTGACTTTGCAACAACTGGATGCTGCCGTCAGCGCCATCGAAGCCGATCCGCACGTCAAGGTCGCCATTATCACCGGCGCCGGTAACAAAGCCTTTGTCGCCGGCGCTGATATCAGCGTCATGCAGCCTCTTGACCCCATCGCCGCCCGCCGGATGGCAACCACTGCCCAGCTGCTGCTGAATAAAATTGAAAACGGCAGCACGATATTTATTGCCGCCATCAACGGCTACGCCTTAGGCGGTGGCTGCGAACTGGCCCTGGCCTGTGATATCCGGATTGCCGCGGACAGTGCCCAGCTCGGACAACCGGAGATCAATCTCGGCATCATCCCCGGCTGGGGTGGCACCCAGCGCCTGCCGCGCCTGGTGGGTAGCAGCAGGGCAAAACAATTGATGTTGACCGGAGAACGGATCAGCGCCGGTCAGGCAGCACAAATCGGTCTGGTCAACGAGGTGGTAACCGCTGCCGAGCTGATGCCCCGAGCGCAGAAATTGGCACAGACCATTGCCGAAAAACCGAAAATGGCACTGCAACTGATCAAGGAAGCAGTCACGAACGGGATGGAAATGGATAGGAATCGCGCCTTTGCTTATGAAGCGGACCTGTTCGGGCTATGTTTTGCAACGGCTGATCAAAAAGAAGGGATGCTGGCGTTTCTCGAAAAACGCCGGCCGGATTGGCGGGACTGTTGAGGAAGCTATGCCCAACGGATAGGCTGAGCGCGCCGGTTCAAGGCTTCCTTGATCTGTGTTACACAATCGTAGGGGACTCTGATACCACGTAGTCCATAGCCAATCTGAATAGCGGAGCCTGGCTCACCATGAAAATCTGATCCGCCGGTAATCACCAGACCCCGTTGCTGCGCCAGGCGGATCAGCCAATCACTGTCCTCCAGCCCGGAACCGTTATTGTAGACCTCGATCCCGTCGAGCCCCAGCTCTACCAGTTCCGTTACCAGATATTCCAGTTGCCGCCGATCGCGGGTCACATAGGGGGGATGAGCCAGAACCGCGATGCCTCCGCAGGCATGCACCAGACGAATGGCTTCATCAGCGGGAAAATAGTGTTTTTCCACGTTACAGGGAATCAGATAACGGGTGAAAGCATCTTCATTGCCGCTAACATAACCTTTCCCACGCAACACCTGGGCAATGTGCGGTCGGCCAATACTTCCACCGGCCAGCCTGCGGACTTCTTCCACAGCGATCGGAGGACGTCCTTCGCCCACCAGCTTACGATTCACCGCAGCGATAATACGTTCGTTGCGCTGGGCACGAAACGACTGAAACTGATTCAATTCAGCAATCAGGCGGGGATCACGATAATCGAAGCCGTAACCCAGCAAGTGCATGTCGGTGTAGTTGTGCCACTGGCTTGACAACTCTACCGCAGGGATGATTTCGATCCCCAGGGGGCCGGCGGCCACGGTCGCACGTTCGATCCCATCGATATTGTCATGATCAGCCAATGCGATAGCCAACAGACCAACGCGCGCTGCCTGCTGCACGACCTCCTCAGGCTGAAAAAATCCATCGGAACAGGTGGTATGGATATGCAGATCAACATAGTTACAATTCATTTGCCTATTATTCTTGTTTGTTTGACGTAACGCTAGTGTTTTAATGAAAAAAATCGGATACAGGCGGCGATGACCGGCACCCCTTGACCATTTCAGCGTCAGCGTGTACACATGAATAAGCCTAACAAGGAGCCTTTTTTCGCATGCCACCACGTCTGAACGTCGACAATCTCAAGAGTTACTTCTTCACCCGCAATGGTCTGCTCAAGGCCGTTGACGGCGTCTCTTTTCACATCGAGCAGGGCGAGACCCTGGCGCTGGTAGGTGAATCGGGCTGCGGCAAATCGATGACCGCCCTCTCCATTTTACGCCTGCTCCCCGAACCGGGGCGTATCGTTGGTGGCGAGATCCATCTCGATGGCCGCGACCTGCTGCATTTGCCGGAGATAGAAATCCGGCGAGTTCGCGGCAACGACATCTCGATGATTTTCCAGGAGCCGATGACCTCCCTGAACCCGGTTTTACAGATTGGCGATCAAATCGCTGAAGTGTTACGCCTGCATCAGGGGCTCTCGCGCCGCGAAGCTTTCGACCATGCTGCCCAGAGCCTCGCTCAGGTTGGTATTTCCGACCCGATCCGGCGCTTGCGTGATTACCCTCACCAGCTTTCCGGTGGTCAGCGTCAACGGGTCATGATCGCCATAGCCCTGGCGTGCGATCCGAAACTGCTGATAGCTGACGAACCGACGACCGCCCTTGACGTGACCATTCAAGCCCAGATCATGGATTTACTGCTGAAACTCAAACAAGAACGCCGCATGGCAACCCTGCTGATTACTCACGATTTGGGGATTGTCGCCAGTAATGCAGAGCGGGTTGCGATCATGTATGCCGGCCAGATTGTAGAAATGGGCAGCATCAACGACGTATTTTCCAACCCGCTCCACCCCTACACCATTGGGTTGTTACAATGCGTACCACGTATTGGCGAAAAAACCAGCCTCGCCACCATCTCCGGGCAGCTTCCTGATCTGACCAAAAATCATGAAGGCTGTCTGTTTGCCGAACGTTGTACCTGCCTGTGCAACAAAAAGCAGCAGCAGCGCCCGGCCCTGAAAGAGGTTACGAACAACCACCTGGTACGCTGCTGGAGACTGTCATAATCATGGCCCTTCTTGAAGTAAAAAATATAAGAAAAAGCTTCAATGTGACTGATGCACTTGGCCGCAATCGAGGCAAACTTGTGGCGGTAGACAATGTCTCTTTTACCATCGAGGCCGGCGAGACCCTGGGTCTGGTCGGCGAATCCGGATGTGGTAAATCAACTACCGGCAAGCTGATCCTGCAACTACTCAAGCCCGATCAGGGGCAGATTTATTATGCCGGTACTGAGCTGACCGGTCTCTCTGCGGCAAAAATGCGTCCCTGGCGGCGGCGCATGCAGATGATATTTCAGGATCCCTTCTCGTCACTCAATCCACGCATGACCGTTGGCGCCATCTTAAGTGAGCCGTTGATCATCCACCGGCTTGTGCCGGCCGGCCAGATTCGCGCCAGAGTCATTGAACTGCTGGAAAAAGTCGGTTTGTCGGCACAGCACGAACAGCGCTACCCCCATGAATTTTCCGGTGGCCAACGGCAGCGCATCGGTATCGCTCGGGCCTTAGCGGTGGAACCGGAATTGATTATCGCCGATGAACCGGTTTCTGCCCTTGATCTTTCGGTTCAGGCGCAAATTCTCAATCTGCTCAAACAACTGCGCGAAGAACAACAACTCAGTTATCTGTTCATTGCCCATGACCTGGCTGTTATTGAACATGTCAGTGACCGCATTGCTGTCATGTACCTGGGAAACATTGTTGAACTTTGCACCGCGGCGGATCTGTATAAAAACCCTCGCCATCCCTACACAGAAGCGCTGCTTAACGCCGTTCCTGTTCCTGACCCGAAACATGCTCGCCCGTTGGCACTGGCCGGGGAAATACCCTCGCCGGTCAATCCACCCAGTGGCTGTCATTTCCATCCGCGTTGCCCCTATGCGGATAACCTCTGTCGGCAACAGGCGCCTGAATTAAAACCGCTCACCGGCGGTCACCTGGTCGCCTGCCATTACCGCGATCAGGTCGGCCGTTACCTGGTTCGCGTTTAAAGCCGTGGGCTTTCCCACCCACCTCCAACTTGAAAAAATATTCGCAAATAACCCGGGGGTAAGCTAGAATGCCGGCGCATCCATCTCTAACCCTCAGCTGTTGATCGTTCATGACCAGAGTAAAAAAAACATCAGATCTGAAGCTCGGACTGCACACCCTGCAGGATATCAGCGCGCTTATTCTCCGCTCCCATGACCTGGATGAAACAATCAACAATATAGTTCACCTGGTTGCCGAACGGGCTCACTCGGAAGTTTGCTCCTTGTATCTGCTCGATGAAGATCAACGGACTCTGGTGTTACGGGCGACTCACGGTCTGACCGTCGAATCGATCGGTCAGGTCAAATTGCAGATTGGTGAGGGGTTGACGGGGAAGGTAGCAGCAGAGCAACGGGTAGTGGCCATCAGTAATCCCCGGAATCATCCTGATTTTCGTTTTTTTCACGAAACCGGAGAGGAACAATTCCATACCTTTGTCGGCATCCCTTTACAAGATCGCAGCGCTTCTATCGGCGTTCTGGTTATCCAGACCTGTGACATTCACCACTTTTCAGAAGATGAACTGGCAACCCTGACAACCATCGCATTTCAGGTGGCTTCCATTGTTGTCAATGCCAGACTGCTTGACACCCTGCATCGCTATGAAATCCCCGGTCCGCCCGCGCCTGCTGCGTCAGCATCCGAACCAGGCACCTCCCCAGCGCAGCAAACCATCGCTCTCTACGGCAAAATGGCGTACCCCGGCATCGTCACCGGTTCGGTGACGATCCTCGATCAGGACTACGGTTTTGCCGATATTTTTGATGAATGCAACATCGACATCAACGCCGAATTGACACGCCTGGACGAAGCCCTGCGCCAGACCCGTATTCAGACACTGTATCTGGAAAAGCGGGTTGCCGCCCAACTCAGCCAGGAAGATGCTGCCATTTTCCACACCCATCTGATGATCCTCGAAGACCGGGGCTTCATCGAACGCCTGCATCACCTGATCGAAGAACGCCACAGTGCCCCCTATGCCCTAAAACGGGTGATCAATGGCTATCTCGCGGCCTTTGCCCGGATGGAAGACCCCTATCTGCGCGAGCGCGCGGCCGACATGGAAGATGTCGGCAGACGGCTGCTTGCCAATCTGGTCGGCCGGGCGCCGGAAGGCCTGCAACTGCAGCAACCCAGTATTCTTATCGCCAAACGACTGCTTCCTTCAGACATGGCAATCCTTGACCATGAGAAAATCCAGGGCATCGTGCTGGAGTCCAACGAGGCCAATTCCCATTCGGTGATCATGGCCAAGAGCCTCGGCATCCCCACAGTAATCGGGGTTGCAGGTGCCACTATCCATATCAGTCCCAACGATCAGCTGATTCTCGATGCCAACGCCGGCTGTCTTTATCCTAATCCTTCCACCAGCATCCTCGACGAATATCTGCGCCTGGAGCGGGATCGTGTGCAGGAAAAAGAGCGGCTGCTGTTGCTGCGCGATGTCACTGCAACGACCCGGGACGGTCATGAGGTCTTCTTACGCGCGAACATCGGCCTGATCAGCGACGTTGATGTCGCTATCAATCACGGGGCGCTGGGGGTCGGCCTGTATCGCACCGAATTCCTCTACATGACCCACAGTGGTTTTCCCGATCGCGATCAGCAGTATCAATGGTATAAAAAAATCGTCGAAAAATTTTCCGGCATGCCGGTTACCATCCGTACCCTCGACATTGGTGGCGACAAGACCCTCCCCTATTTCCGCCAGCCCCAGGAGAACAACCCCTTTATGGGATGGCGGTCAGTACGCATCAGCCTTGATTATCCCGATATTTTCAAAGTGCAGCTCGAAGCTATCCTCATGGCTGCCACTGCCGGTCCGGTGCGCGTGCTGTTTCCGATGATTTCTAACCTGAATGAAATCCGCACCTGTAAAGAACTGGTACGTCAAGCAGCGCAGCAACTGGAGCAAGAGGGCATCAACTATCATCCTCATCTCCAAATCGGTGCGATGATCGAGATTCCCGCGGCGATTCAGCTGGCCCCCCATCTGGCACAGGAAGTAGATTTTTTTGCCCTCGGCACGAATGATCTGATTCAATACCTGCTAGCGGCCGATCGTTCCAATCCGCGCGTGCAGAACCACTATGACCCTCTCCACCCGGCGGTGCTGCAGAGCATCGACCAGTTGGTTGCTGTCACCCGCAAGCATGGCACTGAACTCTGTCTGTGTGGCGAGATGGCAACTGACCCGGTTTGCCTGCTGGCCTTGATCGGCCTGGGTATCCGTGATTTTTCCCTGTCGGCCCCCTACATTCCCCAACTTAAAAATATCATCAACCAGATCGACAGCGGCGCAGCAGAAACCATCACCCGCAAAGCGCTGGAACTTGGCGACAGCACAGAGATTCGTTCTCTACTTGAGTCTCTTCTGGATTACTGATCCCGACAGTTTGCTGCAAAAAAACAGCCGAACTCCCGCAATAAAAGGGGCCCGGCTGCATTAGCATCAACGTCGCGAAAAACTTATTCAATCACAGCGAGCAGATCCCCCTGCTCAATCTGATCTCCCTCATCAAAAACCAGCTGCTTGATGACACCAGCGCGGCGGGTCTTAACGTTGGTCTCCATTTTCATCGCTTCGGTAATCAGCAGCACGTCCCCCTCTTCAACGGTGTCCCCTTCCTTGACCATCAGCTTGAAGATTTTTCCCGGCATCGGTGCGCCGATCTCATGGCCATTATCGGGATCCGCTTTGACATTACTCCTGAAATCAGTCTCCACCGAGCGGTCAACAACGGTCGTCATCCGAGGTTCACCATTGAGCTCAAAGTAGATATGACGGGTTCCATCCTCCCGCACCCGACCGATGGCACTGAGCTTGATGATCAGGGTCTTGCCAGGCTCAATCTCGATGGTGACTTCATCACCGATATCAAGACCGTAGAAAAACACCGGGGTCGGCAGGACCGAAACATCACTGTGTTCCTGGCGGAAACGATCATATTCTTCATAAACGCCGGGATACAGCACGGCCGAGAGCACATCGCGGTCAGAAACCTTATGGCCGAGCTTTTTCTCGAGTTCGTCCTTTTTCAGGACAAAATCCGCCGGTTCGAGTAACTCTCCGGGACGACAGGTTAACGGCTGTTCACCGCGCAGGATAATCTGCTGTAACCGCTCTGGAAAACCGCCATAGGGCTGACCGATCATCCCCTTGAAAAAATCGACAACCCCTTTGGGAAAAGCCAGATCTTCACCGCGCTCGTAAACATCTTCCGGTGACAGATTGTTCTGCACCATAAACATCGCCATATCGCCGACAATTTTGGATGACGGCGTAACCTTGATCAGGTCACCAAACATATCGTTGACGGTGCGATACATCTGTTTGCACTCTTCCCAACGATGACCCAGACCAAGCCCTTCGACCTGCGGCTTAAAGTTGGAATACTGACCACCGGGAATTTCGTGGTAATACACCTGCGCCGTACCACTCCGCAATTCCGACTCGAAAGGGGCATAGTAAGACCGGCAGGTTTCCCAGTAGTTAGCCAGCTTTTGCAATCCGTCGTTGTTGACTTGCGGATCCCAGATGGTGCCCACAAGGGCTGCCAACAGTGCATTCATATTAGGCTGCGCGGTCAAACCGGACACAGAGGACAGGGCTAGATCAACGATATCGCAGCCGGCCTGGGTCGCCATCAGCAGCATAGCCCCGCCGTTACTGGACGTATCGTGGGTATGCAGATGAATCGGCAAGCCGACTTCATTTTTCAGCGCCTTGATCAGTTTCTCGGCAGCGAAGGGCTTGATCAGTCCTGCCATATCCTTGATGGCCAGAATGTGGGCACCCATTTTTTCCAGTTCCTTGGCCATGGAAACATAATATTCCAGCGGATACTTATCGCGCTTGGGATCAAGAATATCGCCGGTATAACAGATAGCCGCCTCACAAATAGTACCGCTCTTACGCACGGCATCCATCGCCACCTGCATCCCTTTGGTCCAGTTCAGGGAATCAAAGACACGGAAGACATCGATGCCGCTCTCGGCCGCCTTGCCAACAAACTCCTGAACGACATTATCGGGGTAATTGGTATAACCCACCGCATTGGAACCACGCAGCAGCATCTGGAACAGAATATTCGGCACCTTGGCGCGTAATCGGTCAAGCCGCTCCCACGGATCCTCGCGCAAAAAACGCATGGAAACATCGTAGGTAGCGCCACCCCACATCTCAAGGGAGAACAACCCGCCCCCTAAGTGCGCAGTGGCTTCAGCGATTCGATCGAGATCAAAGGTGCGGAAACGGGTCGCTACCAGGGACTGATGGGCATCACGCATGGTGGTATCAGTAATCAGCAATTGTTTGTGATTGCGGGCCCACTGCGCCAGACCTTCAGGCCCCTTTTCGCGCAAAATATCCCGTGTGCCCCGTGGATGCTGCTGGCCATAGGGAATTTCGGGGATTTCCGGCTCACGCAAAGAGCTATACTTCAGAGCCTTGTGGGGCGGAATACCGGGATAACCGTTGACCGTCACATCACCGATATAATTGAGAATCTTGTTGGCGCGATCCTGCTTGACACGCACTTCGAAAACTTCCGGATGTTTTTCAAGAAAGGAGGTATCACAGTCCCCCTTGAGAAACACCGGATGGGTGATGACTTTCTCCAAAAAACCGATATTGGTTTTAACACCGCGGATGCGGAATTCCTGCAGGGCGCGGTGCATAGTGCGCGAGGCATCAAGAAAAGTCAGGCCCCAAGTTGAAATCTTGACCAGCAGGGAATCATAATCGGGGGTAATCACAGCGCCGGCATAACCGGCAGCGGCATCCAGACGAACACCGAAACCGGCCGCAGTACGGTACGCTTTGATCGTACCGAAATCGGGCGCAAAATTATTGTCAGGATCTTCGGTGGTAATCCGTGACTGAATCGCAAAGCCACGCAGCTCAATATCCTTCTGGCTCTTGATGCCAATTTCCGGATCACTGAGTTTATACCCTTCGGCGATACGGATCTGGGCTTGTACCAGGTTACGCAGTGTGACCAGTTCAGTGACTGTGTGCTCTACCTGAATGCGCGGGTTGACTTCGATAAAGTAAAAGTTCTCCTCTTTATCCATCAAAAACTCAACTGTCCCGGCGTTGATATAGCCAACCGAGCCGGCAATTTTCAAAGCGTAAGAACAGAGCTCTTCACGTTTTTTCGGCGTCAGATAAAGGGATGGTGCAATTTCGATGACTTTTTGATGACGACGCTGGATCGAACAATCGCGCTCATAAAAATGAACCATATTGCCATGCTTATCGCCAAGAATCTGGACTTCAACATGTTTTGGATTCTTTACGTATTTTTCGAGAAAAATCGTTGCATCCCCGAAAGATGCCTGTGCTTCAGACGCTGCGCTGCGCAACCCTTCAAGCAGTTCTTTCTGATTATTAGCGACGCGCATACCGCGACCACCGCCGCCGGCACTGGCTTTAACAATAATCGGATAGCCGGATGATTTAGCGAAGATCAGAGCTTCTTCTTCAGTGCGGACCGGATCGGTCGTACCCGGGACAATGGGAACACCTGCTTCATGAGCAACCTTGCGGCCCGACACCTTATCGCCCAAACGCCGCTGGATATCAGGGGTCGGTCCGATAAAAGCAATACCGGCACGTTCGCAGGCGGCAGAAAATTCCGCATTTTCAGACAAAAAACCGTAACCGGGATGGATTGCATCAACATTTTTTTTGCGCGCCAGGTCGATGATCTCATCGATGCCCAGGTAGGCATCAATAGCCCCCTTCCCTTTGCCGATCAGATAGGCCTCGTCCGCCTTGTAACGATGCAGGGAGAGGCGATCCTGCTCAGAATAGATGGCAACGGTAGAAATGCCAAGCTCGGTGCAGGCGCGAAAAATCCGGATCGCAATTTCGCCACGGTTAGCTGCCATAATTTTTTTAAATTTCGTTATATTCATTGTCTTGGCTACTCCTTGACAGGGGACAAATATCAAATATGTAAATTTTTGAGATCGCTAAATTTTTTTATTATAAATAAACTTCTATCGAAATTTCAGTAACTTGCCAAACTTTACAGTAGCAAAGAAACAATAAAAGACGGACTTTGTCAAGCTAGAATAGTGTTTTACTCTTATCAGAAAAGGTACAAAACAAGAAACCCTGCAGCTAACCTGTAAATCTTTGTCTGAAAAAACAGCAGCATACACAAAAATAAATTATTACTTTATATGTAATGGCTATGACAAAAAACATCTGTCTGCTGTTGTTTGCGCGGCAAAAAGATTCAGCACCCCGTATGCTCAGCACCAACATTTCAGATTATTAGCTGCACCGGCAGGTTGAGCGGGAAGATGAAGAAGTGGAGAAGAGAGAAATTTGCACAAATGATCATCGGTAAATTTCCAGTTTAGTTTGCGCAAGAAGCTTGAGGATGACACCTCTTTATGCTAAGGTGACGTCAATAAAATGACGCCTATCCGAGGTGAGACATGACCCATCACCCCCAGATTCTGTTGATCGATGACGAAGTCGAAAGCAACCGTTCCCTTTCGACCCTGCTGACGCGCGACGGCTACCGTGTCAAGAGCACCCAGACAGCTGAAGAGGCCTTTGCGCTGCTCAAAAAAACAACCTTTGACCTGATCATCAGCGATCTGTTGTTGCCTGGCGTCAGCGGCATCGACATTCTAAAACAGGTCAAGGTTGATTTTCCACAAACCTCCGTCATTCTGATTACCGGTAACGCCTCGGCCGAAACCGCCGTCGAAGCCATGAAGGCCGGAGCCCTTGACTATATCAGCAAGCCCTTCAACTTCGAGCGACTGCGTATCCAGGTCGCCAAAGCGCTGGAAAAAAACCGCCTGGTTTCGGAAAACCGGTATCTCCGCCAACAACTCCACGGCCGTTACCGTTTTCACAACATCATTGGCAGCAGCCAGGCGATGCAACACGTCTTCATCCGCATGGAGAAAGTGGCAGCTACCGATTCCACCATCCTTATTCTCGGTGCTTCAGGAACCGGCAAAGAGCTGGTAGCCAAGGCCATCCACTACAACAGTCCCCGTGCTGAGTACCCTTTTGTCGCTATCAACTGTGGAGCCATACCGGCCGATCTGCTGGAATCAGAACTTTTCGGGCACATCAAGGGGTCTTTTACCAGTGCCGTTGCTGACAAACCGGGCAAGTTTGAATTGGCCAACGGCGGCACCCTGTTTCTCGATGAAATCGGCAATATGCCGTTGCAGTTGCAGATGAAATTGTTACGGGTATTACAGGAGCATGAGTGTGAGCGCGTCGGATCAAGCAGAAAGATCCATCTTAACATCCGCCTGATTTCCGCCACCAACATTGATTTGGATGAACAGGTCAAATCCGGCCAATTTCGTGAAGATCTGTACTATCGCCTCAATGTAATCCCCATTCAACTACCACCGTTACGTGAGCGGCGTGGGGATATCGCCCTGCTGTCGCGACACTTTCTGGAAAAGACCTGTCGCGAGATGAAGCGCAAACCGATCAGTATAAGTACTGCAGCACTGCAGGCGATGGAAAACTACCCCTGGCCGGGGAATGTCAGAGAGCTGGAAAATGTGATTGAACGAACGGTGGCCCTGACCGACAACAGCAGCATTGCCTGTGAAGACCTGCCGCCGGACATCGCCTCCCAGTGCCCCATGGCCAGGATTTCAGCCCCCGAGGTCAGCCCGCAAGGGATCGATCTCAATCAGATGATGGCTGACATAGAGCGCCAACTGATCCAGCAGGCGCTGGAACTGGGGCAAGGGGTCAAGGCGCGTGCAGCGGTGTTGCTGAACATCAACCGCACGACCCTGGTAGAAAAAATCAAACGTTTGAGCATTGAAAACCCGTAAAGACTGTTTTTGCACCCGATCTAATTTTATCTGGTTATCTATTTGGTTCCAGAAAATCAGAAAACAGAATGTGGATTCTGCGACTTCGCGCAGAATGACGGCAGGTTCTTTTCCAGAAATTTACGTCTGTGTCATCTTGCGCAAAGTCGCAGGATCCAGTGTATCAGAGGGTCGCATCGGTCCCGATCCTCTAAACGTTATAACTGCAACGAAGTGGATAAGCAAATTACTTGATTGACTGTTTTTCAAAACGCTTACGCTCATTAGCATCCAGATAGCGCTTACGCAAGCGGATCGATTTGGGGGTAATTTCCACCAACTCATCGTCATCGATATACTCGAGTGCCTGTTCAAGGGACAAATTTCTTGGTGGTATGATACGCACCGCCTCATCACTCCCCGATGCCCGCACGTTGGTCAGCTTTTTCCCTCTGCAGGCATTTACTACCAGATCATTCTCACGCGAATGCTGGCCGATGATCATCCCTTCGTAGACCTGCACTCCGGGGCCAACAAACAGAATTCCGCGATCCTGCAGGTTGAACAGCGAATAAGCGACAGTCTCACCGGCTTCCATGGCAATCAACACGCCATTTTTACGCCCCTCAATCGGTCCCTTGTAGGGGGCGTAGCTGTGAAAACTGTGGTTCATGACGCCGGTGCCGCGGGTATCCGTCATAAACTCGGTACGGAAGCCGATCAGCCCACGGGCGGGGATAAGAAATTCAACCCGGTTAGTTCCTTCCATGGTCTGCATGGAGGTCATTTCAGCCTTGCGGCGACCGAGTTTTTCGATCACTGTTCCCTGGTATTCCTCAGGCACATCAATGGCCAGATACTCAATCGGCTCACACTTTTCCCCATCAACCTCGCGGTAAATAACCTCCGGCTTGGAGACGGAGAGTTCAAATCCTTCACGGCGCATATTTTCGATGAGAATCGACAGGTGCAATTCCCCCCGTCCGGACACCTTAAAGGTATCGGTGCTGGCGGTATCTTCGACGCGCAACGACACATTGGTGCGCAACTCTTTCATCAAGCGTTCACGAATATTGCGTGAAGTCACCCATTTGCCCTCACGCCCGGCAAAAGGGGAATTGTTGACGATAAAATTCATCGACAGGGTTGGTTCATCAATGGCGACATAAGGCAGGGCTTGTGGATTCTCAACATCGGTCAGGGTTTCACTGATTCCCAGATCTTCCAAGCCGGCAATGGTAATAATATCACCGGCACTGGCCTCGCTGATTTCCATCTGTTGCAGCCCCTGGTAACCAAGCAATTTGGTAATACGCCCGTTAGTCACCTTGCCATCACGATCAATCCGCGCCACCTGATCACCCGCGTAAATGGTGCCATTGGCGATTTTTCCGGTCGCGGTGCGACCGATAAATTTATTATAATCAATACTGCTGATCAGCATCTGAAAGGGGGCAGCCGGGTCACCGGCCGGGGGATCGACGCGATTACGGATCATGTCAAACAGGGGGTCCAGGTTGTCGGATTCATCCTCCAGCGCGGCCTTGGCGATGCCAAACTTGGCACTGGCGTAAACAATCGGAAAATCAAGCTGCTGCTCATTGGCCGTCAGCTCACAGAACAGGTCGAAGACCATATCGACAACCGCTTCGGGTCGTGCGCCGGGGCGATCGATCTTGTTGATAACGACGATCGGCTTGATCCCCAGATCGAGGGATTTTTTCAGGACGAAGCGAGTTTGTGGCATTGGACCGTCAAAAGCATCGACCAGCAACAAAACCGAATCGACCATTTTCAAAATTCGCTCAACTTCGCCACCAAAATCAGCGTGTCCCGGGGTATCAACGATATTGATCTTCAGATCTCCGCGTTGCACTGCCAGATTTTTCGATAAAATGGTGATGCCACGTTCCTTTTCCAGATCATTACTATCCATGACCCGCTCGGTGATGACCTGATGTTCGCGAAACACCCCCGACTGGACCAGCATGGCATCCACCAGTGTGGTTTTGCCGTGGTCAACGTGAGCGATGATGGCGATATTTCTGATGTTTTCAATCATTTATAAATCCTTTACAAAACAGCTATTTTGGTTAGAGAAAAAGAGAGCGAACATATCAGAAAGACAGATTAAAGCCAACACAAATACGATTAAATTCAACCTTGCTTGACATCATCATTCGATACCCCTATCTTTTTTGGCGGCATATTCAATAATCCTTTTAGTCCGGAACCTAAAATCACGTGAGCAAACCAAATATCATTCTCACCGGTTTCATGGGAACAGGCAAAAGCACCATCGGGGCTGCTTTGGCTGCCCGTATAGGCGCAACCTTCATCGATACTGATCAATTAATTGAGCAGCGCAACAACTGCCGGATTGCGGAGATCTTTGCCCGGCAAGGAGAAGCTGCCTTCCGGCAGATGGAAGCTGCGGTGGCTCAAGAACTGGCTGATCGCTGTGACCTGGTCGTTGCTACCGGGGGAGGGTTCTTTACCAATCAGGAAAACATCAGGATACTGCGGCAAAATGGACGCATTTTTTGTCTGAGCGCAACGCCGCAAGAGATTCTCAACCGCGTCAAAAAGCAGAAACAGCTTCGTCCCCTCCTGCAACATCCCAACCCACTGGAGCGGATCAAGCAACTACTGTGTGAGCGCGAAGCGGTCTACCACCAGTTTCTGCAAATCCCCACCAGCGGCCAAACAGTGAAACAGGTTGTTGATACGATTATCAACCTCCTGACTCCTGACTCCTGACTCCTGACTCGCTTTATTCTGCCTGTCTAACATCCGCAACCGCAATTATGACAGACAACCTTGTCACTGCCTTGGGGTTCAATAGTTTCCGGAGCAAAACACACCCGATTAACACCACGACGGAGGTCTTCTGTCAGGTTGAGGTTTTTACTGGCACCAATAATATGTCCAAGGCACATATTGCCAAACCCGTGGGCTGGACAGCGAACGCGAACACTGTTGAGCAGATCACCATAACCCTTGATATCCATGCTCGTTTCATCGTCTACGATGTCTAACTCGAAACCTAAAGGAGCCAACTCCCGGCTTAACTCAGCAAAAAGTGCGTCAAGCTCTGCCTGGTTGACCATCTGCCGCCACTTGTCGGCCAAATAATTACGCTGATAAAAAACCAGGCTGATTGCTGTCTTTTTTGTCTGTGTCATTTTAATGATCCTGCCATTAATTATCACTTTTCCTGATTAGCACCAATCTTCCGCTCTCCTCTGAAAAGTCGTCACTCTCGCGAAAGCGGGAGTCCAGAAATCTGAGCAGCCCCCCTGGATACACACCTTCGCGGGTATGACGTGCATTGTCGTTAAACACAGCGGAAGATCAGTACTAATCAGATCACTTTTTGTCGAATATTAATCAAGCTGGCGATACTCCACCAGGATGATATCCAGCTC